>CAYYIL010000017.1:0-30771 GCA_964471975.1 uncultured Piscirickettsiaceae bacterium
ATGGTGTGCATCCTTGAGGTGGCGCTTTGGCGTGACTTTCATGAGCTTGTCTTCCACTTCGCGCACCGTCTTGCCGGGCGCTAGCCCGGTGCGGTTGGCGACTCGAAAGATGTGGGTATCTACCGCGATAACGGGTTCACCAAATGCAGTATTGAGCACCACATTGGCGGTCTTGCGACCTACGCCCGGCAGGGCTTCAAGCTCCTTGCGCGTGTGCGGGATCTGCCCGCCGTAGCGTTCGACAAGAATACGGCTGGTTTCGATGATGCTTTTTGCTTTGGTGTTATACAGACCGATGGTCTTGATGTAGTCCTTCAGGCCTTCCTCGCCAAGCTCAAGCATCTTTTCGGGCGTATTGGCCACCTTGAACAGCTTTTCCGTCGCCTTGTTGACGCCCTTGTCGGTAGCCTGTGCAGAAAGAATGACCGCCACCAGCAGTTCAAATGGATTGCTGTAGTTGAGTTCCGTGGTGGGGTTGGGAATGCATTCCGCCAGGCGGTCAAAAATCGCCTCACGCTGCTTCTGGTTCATGGGGCGCAAGGGTTTCCGGTTGAGGTTGGGCGTTCAGGCGTTCTTCTCGGCGTAGTTCAATCCACTGCTTGATGGCGACGAGGATGCCGAGGCCGAGGAAGGCGCCGGGGGGCAGTGCGGCCAGCAGCACGCCATGCGGGGCGTCAGTGATGTGCAGGGTCCAGCTTTTGGCGGCCGAGCCGAACAGCAGCTCAGCCTGATCCAGCAGTGTGCCCTGCGCGAGCAGTTCGCGCATGCCGCCGAGGACGACCAGCACCAGCAGGAAGCCCAGCCCCATGGCCAGGCCATCGACGGCAGACGCCAGCACCGGATTGCGCGAAGCAAAGGCTTCGGCACGGCCGAGAATAACGCAGTTGGTGACGATCAGGGGGATGAAGATGCCGAGAATGCCATGCAGCACATGCATGTACGCATCCATAATCATGTCGATGATGGTCACCGCTGTGGCGATGATGCCAATGAAGATGGGAATGCGTACTTCACGGGGCACATGGGCACGGATCAGCGAAACCAGCACATTGGATACCACCAGCACCACGAGCGTGGCGATGCCGAGGCCGAGGCCGTTGATGGCATTGTTGGTGACCGCGAGCATGGGGCAGAGCCCCAGCAGGGCCACCAGCGCCTGGTTGTTGTTCCACAGTCCCTCATAAACGATTTCACGCAAGCGTTCCAAGGTCATGGCTGCCAGATCCTGTCTCGATACTGTTGATAGAACTTGAGTGCCTTTTTCACCGCCTTGACCACGGCGCGCGGGGTGATCGTGGCGCCGGTAAACTGATCAAAGATACCACCATCCTTCTTCACGTGCCACTGGGCTTCATTTTCGGGCGTGAGGCGCTTGCCATTAAAACTGAGAATCCACGGCGACTTTTTCAACTCGATTTTATCACCCAGTCCGGGCGTTTCGCGGTGTTCCAGCACGCGCACACCGGCGATGCGCCCATCGGCGTAGAGGCCCACGAGCAGGTGAATGTCGCCACTGTAGCCGTCCGGTGCAATGGTTTCAAACAGCACGCCAACCGGTTTGCCGTCCTTGCGGGCGCGGTAGAGGGTGACGGGCTTGTCGGTGCCGAGATACTCGGGTGCGCTGAGCGTAATGGTGTCGTGCAGCAGATCGTTGTCGTAGGCTGTCTGCGGAATAATCTCATTGAGTTGGCTTTTCAGTGTTTCCACGCGAGCCTGTTCAATTTTGGGTTCCAGCCAGGCGCGCGCGGCCACCAGCACGATGATGGCTAGGCCAATAAACAGCACCATTTTCCAGGTGGCCTGGCGAATATGGCGCAGAAGTTCATCCCGAGGTGTGCTCATTTGGCGTATCCCTTCACGCGTGGCTGGGTGTACTGGTCAATCAGCGGCACGAAAATGTTCATCAATAGCACCGCAAAGGCGATGCCGTCCGGATAGCCGCCCCAGGTGCGAATGACATACACCAGCGCACCGATGCCCATGGCATAGATCAGCCGCCCCTTGGGTGTGGCCGCTGCCGTCACCGGGTCGGTAATGATAAAGAAGGCCGCCAGCATGGTGCCACCGGAAAGCAGATGGAACAGGGGTGGGGCGTAGTGAGCTGGATCGATGGTGTGGAAGATCCACGCCAGCAGACCCAGCGTACTGAGAAAACCGACAGGATACTGCCAGCGAATGGTGCGCGTCCACAGCAGGTAGAGGCCGCCGAGCATGAAGGCCAGGTTGACCTGTATCCAGCCGTGGCCGGCAATGCCGTGCCAGATGCTCTGGCTGTTGTGCAGGACCTGTTGCACGGTTTCCCCATTGTGTAGGCCGGTTCTCACATGATCCAGTGGTGTGGCACCGGTGACCTGGTCGATTAGACTCTGGGGCAGCTGGCCGGTAAAGATCCTGACCATGGAATCCACGATGCTGAGCGTATGGCCGCTGACAGCACTGGGCAGGGTCCACTGGGTCATTTCTACTGGAAAGGAAATCAGTAGAAAGGCATAGGCAAGCATGGCCGGATTAAAAGGGTTGTAGCCAAGGCCGCCATATATATGTTTACCGAATACAAGCGCGAAGAATACACCTGAGACGATCATCCACCAGGGGCTTTCAGGGGGAATACAGAAAGTCAGCGCTGTGACCGTGATCACTGCGCTGCCATCCAGCAGGAATGGGCGCACGGGACGGCCGCGCAGATGCAGCATGACATATTCAACGACCAGCCCGGTCAACATGGCCAGCATCCACTGCACGGCAATCCCCCACCCAAAATAATGAATATGCACCAGCAGAGGAATAAAGCCGGCCATCTGCACTTTCATCATGACTCGGCTAACGGATGTGTCATTATGTGTGAAAGGGGCGCCGGCCGGAGGCCACAGATTATTCGGCTTGTTCATGGCTCATCCTGTTGTGTCGTTTGTGCCTTGCGGGCACGCAGCGCAGCGGCCCGTTTGCGTGCGGCCTCCATGGCGGCCTTGCGTTTGGCGTCGGGAGAAAGGGGGTCCCCGATTTTTTCGGCAGCCGGTTTTTCGGTCGCGCTTTCCGTGTCGGCTGCTGGGGCCACTGGAAGTGGCTCAGGGGGGCTTGTAGGGGTTGATGTGCTGTTTTCAGGGCTTTCAGTTTCAGATGTGCGTGCTTTTTCTGCACGCCGGGCAGCAGCCCGTCGCTTTGCAGCGTCCATGGCCGCCTTGCGACGGTCTTCCTGTGTGACCGGTGTTTCGGCAGCGGCTTCGGTAGAGGTTGCAGCGGGCTCTGCACCGGCGTTCTCTTGCTGTTTTTGAGCGCGTAGTGCCGCGGCACGCTTGCGGGCGGCCTCCATGGCCGCCTTGCGTTTGGCATCGGCGGAGAGGGGGTCCCCGACTTTTTCAGCAGACGTTTTTTCGCCCTCTGCTTCGGCGCCTGCTTTTTTGGCTTTCAGGGCTTCTGCACGGCGTTTTGCCGCTTCCATGGCGGCCTTGCGCTTGTCTTCCGGGCTTTGGGCTGGTTTGTCCGATGTGTCCGCTTTTCGTTTGGCGGCAGCGCGCTTGCGTGCAGCCTCTGCGGCAGCCTTGCGTTTGGCGGCGGTATCAACCGTCGTTGCGTTGCTGGACTCTTTTGCGGCCCTGGCTTTTGCCGCGGCAATGGCGCGTTCGCGGGCGGACAGACCGGAGGCTTCGTTCTTGTCAGAAGGCGTACTCTGGGCAGCCTGTTTCCGGACGGCTTCTTTCTTCGCCTTAAGGCGCGCTTCCTTTTCGGCCTTTTCCCGTTCCAGTCGAGCCAGATGGGCTTCGTGGCGGCGGCGCGCATGTTCCTGGAATGCCTGCTCTTCGCGCAGCTTGCGAATCTCGCCCTTGGCGTGACGGTAATACTGCACCAGTGGAATATGGCTGGGACAAACAAAGCTGCAGCAGCCGCATTCGATGCAGTCGAACAGGTGCAGCTTTTCCACCTTGTCCCATTCGTGAGCATGGGCGTGCCAGTACATCTGCTGCGGCAGCAGGTTGACCGGGCAGGCGTCCATGCATTCCCCACAGCGGATGCACGGCATGGCCGGAGTAACCGGTTGAGGCGGGTTGGCAAGGATGCAATTGGTGGTCTTGATCACCGGCACCTTCGTACTGACCACCTCGTGTCCCATCATGGGGCCGCCCATGACGAGGGGATAGTCAAGCGGCTGCTTGGGCTTGGCTACTTGGGCCAGGGCCTCAAACGGGGTGCCCAACAGCGCTTCGATGTTCATGGGCTCGGCCAGCCCCTCGCCGCTGACCGTGACCAGTCGGCTGACAAGCGGTTCGTGATATTCGGCCGCGCGGTGGATGGCAGCGGCGGTGGCCACGTTGAACATCAGCAGCCCCACATCCACGGCATGCGCCTTGGCGGGGACTTCGATGCCGGTAAGCTGTTCGGTAAGCTGTTTCTGTCCGCCCATGGGATAGACGGTGGGCACGGCCTGAATCTCGACGCCGGTGCCTTCAGCCGCCTGACGCATGGCCTTGAGGGCAGAGGGTTTGTTGTCCTCGATGCCCACAATGATTTTTTCCGCACCGATGCACTCGGCCACCTTCAGCGCGCCCCGGATGATTTCATCGGGGCGCGTCTGCATCAGCAGGTCATCGCAGGTGATGTAGGGCTCGCACTCGGCGCCATTGATCAGCAGGGTATGGATTTGTCCCTTTTGGGTAGGTAGTTTGCGCCATGAGGGGAAGCCGGCGCCACCCATGCCCACGATGCCGGCCTGCAGAATCATCTCCTTGAGGGAGGCGGGGCAGGTGGGCGTTTCGATGGCAACGGGCATGTCGCCCGCTTCATCCTGACCATCCGGCTCGATAACGATACACCAGTCCGGCAGGCCGGAGGGGTGAGGCAGTGGGCGCTTTTCAATGGCCTTGACCGTGCCTGAGGTCGGCGCATGCACGGGTACGGACAGTCCCGGTGCCGGTTTGGCGATCTGCTGGTATTTGCGCACACGCTCGCCCACTTTTACGGTGGGAATGGCCGGAACGCCCACATGCTGCTGCAGTGGCAGAATCAGTTCATCAGGCAGGATGGGGGCGTGCAGGGGGTGACGGGCGGACAGTTCCTTTTTGTATTGCGGATACACGCCGCCGGGAAAGCGCTTGAGCCAGCGCTTGGCCATGGGGTAGAAATGGGCAAAGCCGCGGATCAGCGTCTCTTTCAGGCTCATGGGTGGGCTCCCGTGACCGGCGAGGTGACGGTGGGGACGATTTTTTCCGGATCGGGCCAGATCCAGTCACGTGGCGTGACCGGCTCCGGTCGCATTTCGATACAGTCGGTCGGGCAGACTGGGACGCACAGCTCGCAACCGGTGCATTCCTTGAGGATGACGGTGTGCACGGCCTTGGTGGTGCCGACAATGGCATCGACTGGGCACGCCTTGATGCAGTGCATGCAGCCGATGCAGTCCTCTTCGTGAATAAAGGCCACCTTGTGCCCCACGGGCTCTTCACCTTCTTCGGCCGCCTTTACCGGCTTGGGATCCACGTGCATGATCTCGGCGATCTTGAGCATCACGGGCTCGCCGCCCGGTGTGCACTGGTTAATGTCTGCTTCCCCGCTGGCGACGGCTTCGGCATAGGGGCGGCAGCCGGGGTAGCCGCACTGGCCGCACTGAATCTGCGGCAGGATCCTGTCGATCTCTTCCACAATCGGCGGCTCTTCCACCTTGAAGCGCACGGCGGCATAGCCAAGCAGAGCACCGATGACCAGGGCGAGGGCGAGGAAGATGAGAATCGCCGACAGCATGGCTTACTTCACCAGTCCACTGAAGCCCATGAACGCCAGCGACATCAGCCCGGCAGTAATCAGCGCGATGGGAGCGCCCTGAAACGGCCGCGGCACGTCGGCCACGGCGATGCGTTCGCGCATGGCGGCAAAGGCGACCAGCACGAGGGTGAAGCCCAGGGAGGCGCCCAGTCCGTAAAAGGCGGATTCAACAAAGTTGTTCTGTTCGCCCACATTCAGCAGGGCCACGCCCAGCACGGCGCAGTTGGTGGTGATCAGCGGCAGATAGATGCCAAGGACCTGATAGAGGGCCGGGCTGGTCTTGTGGATGGCCATTTCGGTAAAGCCGACCACCGCGGCAATGGCGATGATAAAGGCGATGGTCTTGAGGTAGGCCAGGTCGAACGGAACAAGAAGATACTGGTAAATCAGATAGCTGAGCACGGAACTCAAGGTCAGCACGAAAGTGGTGGCCAGCCCCATGCCCAGCGCCGCATCGGTCTTTTTCGACACCCCCATGAAGGGACACAGGCCGAGGAACTTCACCAGCACGAAGTTATTGACCAGAATGGTGCTAAGCAGTATCAGGGCGTATTCGGTCATGGTGATGTCCTGTGTCGATTCATGCAGATTGTAGCCTGCAAAGCCCCAAGAGGGATAAGCCTTTTTAATTGTGCCTGATCAGTGGATACGGTCTCCGGGTTTGGCGCCCTCATCGGGTGAAAGGAGGTAAATTTCTTTGCTACCCGGACCGGCTGCCAGCACCATGCCTTCAGAGATGCCGAAGCGCATCTTGCGCGGCTTGAGGTTGGCGACCATCACGGTCAGGCGGCCCTCCAATTCTTCTGGTGAGTAGGCGGACTTGATGCCGGCAAATACGGTGCGGGTTTCAAAGCCAATGTCCAGCGTCAGTTTCAGCAGCTTGTTCGCCTCCGGCACGGCTTCTGCCTTGACGATGCGGGCGACGCGCAGGTCCACCTTCATGAAGTCGTCGATGGTGATTTCTTCAGCCAGGGGCCCATGGTCGCTGGCCGGTTCCGCTTGTGCCGTGTTCTGCTTCGCGGCCTGCGTCTGCAGGGTAGCCTTGGATGCGTCAACCATTTTTTCGATGGCCTCCATGTCAATACGGGTCATCAGGGGTTTGAACTTATTGATGCCGTGACCCAAAAGTGGGGTATCCAAGGCATCCCAGCGCCAGCCATCCACATTAAGGAAAGCGGCGGCTTTCTCTGCCATGGCAGGGATCACTGGTGCCAGATAGGTCATCAGCGCCCGGAACAGGTTGATGCTGACAGAGACCACTTCGTGCAATTCGTCCGTTCTGCTGTTGTCCTTTGCCAGTACCCAGGGTGCCTTGGCGTCCACATATTCATTGGCACGATCGGCCAAGGCCATGATCTCGCGCATGGCGGCGTTGAAGTCGCGCGCTTCGTATTTGGCTGCAATGGCTTCACGGGCGTCCACGAACTGCTGATACAACGCCTGGCCCTCATCGGACCAGCGATCAGCCAGTTGGCCGCCAAAGCGCTTGTTGACAAAACCGGCGTTGCGACTGGCCAGATTGACCACCTTGTTGACCAGATCCGCATTGACGCGCTGGGCAAAGTCTTCCAAGTTCAGGTCGATGTCGTCCACGCGGCTGGTGAGCTTGGCCGCGAAGTAGTAGCGCAGATATTCCGGATCGAGATGTTCCAGGTAGGTACGCGCCATGATAAAGGTGCCGCGGGATTTGGACATCTTCTGTCCGTCTACGGTGAGGAAGCCGTGTGCATTCACGAATGTGGGTGTGCGGTGGTCGCTGCCGTGCAGCATGGCCGGCCAGAACAGCGCGTGGAAGTAGATGATGTCCTTACCGATGAAGTGGTACAGTTCCGTGTTGCTGTCGGTCTGCCACCATTCGTCGAAATTCAGACCGATGCGTTCGCACAGGTTCTTGAAGCTGGCCATGTAGCCGATGGGGGCGTCGAGCCACACATAGAAATACTTGTCTTCTTCGCCGGGGATCTGGAAGCCAAAGTAGGGCGCATCCCGGGTGATATCCCATGGCTGCAGGCCGGCCTCAAACCACTCCTTCAGCTTGTTGGCCACCTCCGGCTGCAGATGACCAGCCTGAATCCACCCCTGCAGGAAGTCGGCAAACTGGGGAAGATCAAAGAAATAGTGCTCGGTTTCCCTTTCCACCGGTTTTGCGCCGCTGACAGCCGAGTAGGGATCGATCAGCTCGGTGGGGCTGTAGGTGGCGCCGCAGACTTCGCAGTTGTCTCCATACTGATCCGCCGCCTTGCACTTGGGGCAGGTGCCCTTGATGAAGCGGTCCGGCAGAAACATGTCCCGCTCCGGGTCGTAGAGCTGGCGGATGGTTTTCTTGAAGATGGCGCCCTTTTCCTTGAGGCGCAGAAAGATGTCGCTGGCCAGCGCACGGTTTTCCGGCGAATGGGTGGTGTAGTAATTGTCAAAGCCAATGAGAAAGTCGTCGAAGTCCGCCTTGTGCTCCTTGTGAACGCGGGCAATCAGTTCTTCCGGTGTAATCCCTTCGTTCTGCGCCCGCAGCATGATGGGCGTGCCGTGGGCATCATCGGCGCAGACGTAATAGCATTCGTGCCCCTGCAGTTTCTGAAAGCGTACCCAGATATCGGTCTGGATGTATTCCACCAGATGGCCGAGATGAATGGGGCCATTGGCATAGGGCAGGGCAGATGTCACAAGGATTTTGCGCGTTTTCTGGCTCATGAGGTTCCGGCAGGATCGTTAAAATAAGCAGAATATTATAAACGGAACCCTGGCTATGAATCTGTTCAAGAAAATCTTTGGCAATGGCGTGAATGAAGCGCAACAGCAGGCGATTGAGCAGGCCCTGCAACGGGTGGTGGTGCCCTATGCAGTACGCTCGCTTGCAGAATTGGACGCCTTGCGGGATGTGCGTTTTAAAAAAGAAGCATTGACGTTGACGCTGGCGCTGCCGTTCCCGGCACGCAGCCTGTGGCCGCAACTGACCGAGCAGCTGGAAGCAGTCCTGCGTGATGCCGGTTTTGAACAGGTGGACGTGCAGTGGCAGACCGAGATTGAAATTCGCGAAGTCCAAGCTGGCGTCAAGCCCCTGGAGGGGGTAAAGAATATCATTGCCGTTGGTTCCGGCAAGGGTGGCGTGGGCAAGTCCACCACGGCGGTTAATCTGGGGCTCGCCCTGGCGCAGGAGGGGGCGCAGGTGGGCATTCTGGATGCGGACATCTATGGCCCCAGTCTGCCTACCATGCTGGGGGTACATGAGCGTCCGCAATCGGAGGACGGCCAGCACATGCAGCCCATCGAGACCCTGGGCATCAAGGCCATGTCCATCGGTTTTCTTATCGCAGAAGATACGCCGATGATCTGGCGCGGCCCCCTGGTCACGCAAACACTGGTGCAGCTGCTCAACGAAACCCGCTGGGGGGAGCTGGACTATCTGGTGATCGACCTGCCGCCGGGCACGGGCGACGTACAGCTGACGCTGGCACAGCAGATCCCGGTCTCCGGGGCCGTTGTGGTGACCACGCCGCAGAAGGTGGCCGTGCTGGATGCCAAAAAGGCCATCGCCATGTTCGACAAGGTGAAGATCACCACGCTGGGTATCATTGAAAACATGAGCACGCATATCTGCTCGTGCTGTGGCTGTGAAGAGGCAATTTTTGGCGAATCGGGTGGCGAGATGCTGGCACAGGAAAATGGTGTGCCCTTACTGGGCAAGCTGCCGCTGGACAAGCTCATCTGCGCCGACATGGATGCGGGCAAGCCCACCGTGGTCGCCGAGCCAGACAGCACGTTGGCGAGGCGCTATCACGAACTCGCCATCAAGGTGGGCATTCGCCTGGCCGAGAAGAAGAAAGAGTATCGCCAGCTCTTTCCGGAGATTGTGGTCAAGTAAAGGGCCAAGGCCTCGTAGCGGGGCCTTACTTTTGCTGCTTGGCCTTTTCGATCTGTGCCTGCTCCAGTTCCTTTTTCTGAATAAAGAAGATGAGCTTGCGGCGGTCGTTTTCGGTGAGATTTTCGAACTCCACTGCGACGCGTTTTGCCTGCGGGCTTTTTTCCGGGGCGGGCTGAATATTGACAATGTGGCCACGCACCAGGATGGGCTCTTCCTCCGGAAGCGGCTGCATGAGCAGGTCAATCTTGTCCGTGGGCTGTACGCCTTCTTCGGTGACAAAGGCGAGCCCGCCACCACTGAGATTGACGCGCCGCAACGGCATCAGATGGGCCAGCTGTCGCTTGTCAATGGTCTGGAGGGCAAGATTGATCTTGCTGTTGAGCGCATGCAGCGCACTGGCCAGCAGATCACTTTTGGTCGCAATCTTTTCCACGGCCTCGTGCAGTTCATGCTCGATTTTCTGCAGTGTGTCCAGAAAGTGCCGCTCAATATAGCCGCTGGTGGCTTCGTCCTTGGGGAGCGGTTCCGCCTTGGCTTCCTCTTCGGAGAGGATGCGATAGCTCAGGGGGATCATGACATTGAGACGGTAGAAACCCCGTTTATTCTGGCTCATGTGATTTGCCTCGACTGCAGATTGTCCGGTTGTGATGGAGAAAACGGTAGCACAAATCGCGCCAGATCAGACGGCCTTGAGCTTTTGTTCGGGGATCTTGTTCTTGATCTCGGTGATGCGATTCTGCTCATCCACATACACCAGGGTGGGCTGGAAAGCGTCCGCTTCGGCTTCATCCATCTGTGCGTAGCTGGCAATAATCAGCAGATCACCCACCTTTGCCTTGTGGGCGGCGGCGCCATTGACGCTGATGGTGCCGCTATGGGCTTCGGCGCGAATAGCATAGGTCGTGAAGCGTTCGCCATTGCTGATGTTGTAGATCTGGATCTGTTCGTATTCGCGGATGCCGGCCTGATCGAGCAGGTGCCCGTCAATGGCGCACGAACCTTCGTAGTCCAGTTCCACCTGAGTGGCGGTGACGCGATGCAGTTTGGCCTTGAGCAGGGTTACAAACATTGGGATTGGTCACTGAAGTTGAATGAGAAAATTATAGCAAATATGGGGATGTCTGCCGCGAACCCAAGGGTCGCGGCAGGATTTTGGGTGGCAATTATCAGCCGGTGTTGCGCATGCCGGCGGCAATGGCGTTGATGGAGCGCAGCAGCGGCGTGAGCCACTTTTCGCGCTCTTCTTCCGGCAGGCTTTCGTCGTGATAACGGCGCAGCAGCACCACCTGGATATGGTTGAGGGGATCCAGATAGGGGTTGCGGCGCTGCAGCGACAGTGCAATGGTGGGAACATCGGCCATCAGGTAAGGATTGCCGGAAACGTCCAGTACGCGCTCCACCGTGCGGGTATGCTCTTCCGCAATCATGGTGTAGATTTTCTGCGCCGTCTGCTGGTCCTTCGCCAGCTTGCTGTATTCCTTGCCGATCTTCAGGTCCGTCTTGGCCAGTGCCATCTGGATATTGCTGATAATGGCGCGGAAGAAGGGCCAGCGCTCGTACATGTCCTTCAACTCCGCATCCAGATCGGCTTCGTGCTTTTTCTGCAGCGCGTAGCCGGTGCCATACCACGCCGGGAAGGTGAGGCGTGCCTGCGCCCAGCCGAATACCCAAGGAATGGCTCGGATGGAACTCTTGCCCAGCACCGTTTTCTTGCGGTGTGAGGGGCGGGAGCCGATATTGAGCAGGCCAATTTCATTCACTGGGGTGATCTCGTAAAACACCTCGAAGAAACCGGGGGTGTGATCGGTAAGCTCACGGTAATGATGCTCGCCATCCCTGGCCAGTTTCTTCATCATGGCCAGATGTTTTGGATCGTCTTCCGGCACGGGGCGGATCAGGCCCAGACTGGCTTTCATCAGGCCCGTAACGCCCATGGAGAGCTCGTAGGCTGCCGTTTCTTCATTGCTGTACTTGTAGGAGAGTACTTCACCCTGTTCGGTGAACTTGATCTCGCCACGCACAGTTCCGGCGGGCTGGGACATGATGGCCAGGTGTGTCGGGCCGCCACCGCGGCCGATGGTGCCGCCACGGCCGTGGAACAGGCGGCAGTCCACGTTGTAGCGGTCGGCCAGGGCGATGATCTCCTTCTGCGCCTGATACAGGCTCCAGGCCGACGCCAGGTTGCCGCCGTCCTTGGCGGAGTCGGAGTAGCCCAGCATGATTTCCTGCTGATTGCCGCTGGCCTTGAGCAGGGCCATATAGGTTTCGTTTTGGAACAGGGCTTCGGTGACCGGCACAATGTGTTCCAAGTCCTCGATGGTTTCAAACAGCGGACTGACGTTAACGAAGCAGTAGGGCGTCTTGCCGTGATAGCCGGCGAGACCAGCCTGGTGGGCGAGGAAGAGCACTTCCAGCACGTGGCTGGCCTGATGCGTCATGGAGATGACATAATTGTTGAACGCCTTGGGACTGATCTCTTCACGCATGAGGCGCATGACATGGAAAACCTCAAGCACTTCCCGGGTCATGGGCTCCAGCTCGAGGTGCTGGGTGTCGATAATGGTGGCCGAGGCGATATGCTCGGCCAGCAGTTTCTGCCGTTCCGCCTCACTCAGGCTCATGTAGTCCACGTTGACGTTCTTGAGCAGGTCGGCCACGGCTTTGGTGTGCACGGTGGATTCCTGGCGGATGTCCAGACGCATGAGGTAGAAGCCAAAGGTTTCTACCAGGCGGATCAGGTCGCGCAGGTCGGCATTGGCCAGATCCTCATCACCGTGTTCGCACAGGGAGTCATAGATGAGGCGCAGATCGTCCAGCAGTTCCTCCTCGTTCTGATAGGCAAAACGGCTTTTCTGCACCGGCTGCTCGTTGAGCATGCCTTCCACATAGTTGAGGCTGCACTGCAGGCGCCCGTGAATCAGGTAGAGGAAGCGGCGGTAGGGCTCGTCGCGGAAACGGTCGGCCCGCTTCTTGAACACCATGCCGATGAGGTCGGCATCCACGATGGTGACGCGGTTGAGTACCTCCTGCTTGATGTTGCACAGGTAGCGGGAGTGGGTCAGCTGTCCAGCCAGCTGAAAGATGCGGCGCTGATATTCATACAGGGCCGCCCGGGCATGCATGTAGAGGGCGTGTTCGGTGGTTTCGTGAGTGACATAGGGGTTGCCGTCGCGGTCGCCACCGATCCATGAGCCGAAAGTCATGAAGTTGGGGATATTGAAGCTTTTCTCGCCGTAGTTGCGTGCCACGGCACGCTCCATATAGCGATAGACCGTGGGGATCGCCTTGAACAGCGACTGGCGGAAGTAGTAGATGCCGTTGCGGATCTCGTCTTCCACGGTGGGCTTGTGGCGGCGGATTTCGTCGGTCTTCCACAGCGTCTGAATCTGATATTTCAGCTTGTGGATGATCTCTTCCTGCAGGTAGGTGTTCTGATAAAGCTCCGCCTCGTTCAGCTCACCGATGGTCTCGAAAATGCGGCGCAGGTTTTCCATGGTGGCGCGTCGCTTGGATTCGGTGGGGTGGGCGGTAAACACTGGAATGTAGTTGAGCCGGTTAAGGAGAAGTTCAAGCTCTTCGCGGGTGATGCCTTCCTTCTTGAATTCGTTCAGGGTGCGCAGGACAGAACCGATCCACAGCGGACCGTCCGATTTGACCTGTGTCTGACGTTCGTGGAACTGGTGTTCTTCCTCGGCCAGATTGACCAGACCGAAATAGATATTGAAGGCCCGAATGATGAGGATGAGGGAGTCGGGGTCGAGGGATTCGATAAAGTGGATCAGCTCTTCACGCAGAGCAGGATCATCCTGTTGACGCAGCTGAATGAAGCCTTTGCGCAGTTTTTCGATGGCATTCAGGATCTCGTCGCCGTGTTCCTTGCGGATGATTTCGCCCAGCAGATTGCCCAGAAGCTTGACGCGCGCGCGCAGTCGCTGATCTCGAAGTTCTTCGCTGGCCATGCCAACTCCCATTGTTGAGTTCAAAACCGAAACATTATACCGGCAGAAGCGAGCGGCTTCCTACTGCTGAAAATGAAAAGCCCCGCAGAGCGGGGCCGATGCGGGCAACGTGCAGGAAAATTATTTCTTGCTGCAGAAGTTTTCGTAGGCCTCGAGGATCTCTTTTTTGGCCATGTTGACATCTTCCCAGCCTTCGATCTTGACCCACTTGCCCTTTTCCAGTTCCTTGTAGTGGCTGAAGAAGTGCTCGGTCTGTTCCTTGATCAGCGGCAGGTCTTCCACTTTCTCCACATGATCGTAGATAGGGGTCATCTTGCTGGTGGGAACGGCGATAATCTTGCTGTCTTCGCCGCTTTCGTCTGTCATGCGCAGCATGCCGATGGGACGCGCAGGAATGACACAGCCGACCATCAGGGGATGCGGGGTGACCACCAGCACATCAACCGGATCGCCGTCGTTGGCGAGGGTCTGGTTGATGTAGCCATAGTTGGCAGGGTAGCTCATGGTGGTGGGTTGCAGACGATCGACCCAGACAACCTGCGTGTCCTTGTCCACTTCATATTTGATTGGCGGGGCAAACGCCGGGATTTCGATGACCACGTTAATTTCGTGAGGAATATTCTTGCCTGCGGGAACGTCGGCATAGCTCATGGTTAAACCTCCTTGATGGTGTGATAAAAAATGAAAACACCCGCTTTCGCGGGTGTGAATGTCCTGGCATTACAGTGAGCGCTCAGCTCTCCTGGTGGTAGCGCATGACCGTTTCAACTTCGTTCTTCGAGCCCAGCACCACCGGCACGCGCTGGTGAATGTCTGTGGGCTGAATGTCCATGATGTCTTCACGGCCGGTTGTGGAGCGGCCGCAGGCCTGCTCGACGATAAAGCTCATGGGATTGCCTTCGTACATCAGGCGCAGTTTGCCGGCCTTGCTGGGATCGCGGCTGTCCCACGGATACATGAAGATGCCGCCACGCACCAGAATGCGGTGTACTTCGGCCACCATGGAGGCAACCCAGCGCATGTTGTAGCGCTTGCCCAGCGGGCCTTCTTCACCCTGCAGGCAGTGGCTGATGTATTCCTGCATGGGCTTTTCCCAGAAGCGCTGGTTGGACATGTTGATGGCGAATTCCTTGGTGTCTTCGGGGATGCACACCTTTTCCTTGGTCAGAACGAATTCACCGATGTGGCGATCCAGCGTGAAGAAGTTCACGCCCTTGCCAGTGGTCAGGACCAGAATGGTTGAAGGGCCATAGAGCACGTAACCGGCAGCCACCTGATTGCGACCGGACTGCAGGAACAGCTCCATGTTGTCGCCGGAGCCTTCGCCTTGGGCTTCCAGAATGGAGAAGATGGTGCCGACGGACAGGTTCACGTCGATGTTGGACGACCCGTCCAGCGGATCGAAGGTGACCAGGTATTTGCCCTCATCGTTGGCCGCAACGGTGTTGTCTTCCTCTTCGGACGCGATGCCACGTACATTGGGGTCAAGCTGGAGTACATGCTTGAGAACGTCGTTGGAAATCACGTCCAGCTTCTTCTGGGTTTCACCCTGCACGTTTTCATTCTCGGTTGAGCCGAGGATGCCAGCCAGTTCACCCTGGCTCAGCTTGTGGGCAATTTCCTTGCAGCCCACCAGAATGTGGTTGATGACGGAACGCAGTTCATCGGATACGCCATCACGGCGCAGGATTTCGTCGACACGCAACATAGGGAACTTCTCCTGGATTTAGCTAAAATGATCTCGCAAAGCATAGCCGAAAAAGCCGCAAAATAAAAGGTGATCGAGCTCTTCGTTGAGGTCTGATCGCTGAAAGCAACTACACCGATCCCTTAATAGTCTTCGAGATATTCATGCGCTACATCGTCAAACTCTTTCCGGAAATCATGATCAAGGGCGCCAGCGTCAAAAAGAAAATGACAGCCCAGCTGGCGGACAATCTGAAACGTATGCTCGTGCAGCGGGAGATGCCTCCTCGGGTCAAGCGGTTCCTCGACAAGATCGAGGTGGAGGTGGATGACGCATATGCAGAGCGTGCCGAAGAACTGCTGACACGGACGCCGGGCATTGAGCAGGTGCTGCGGGTAAGGCAGTTTCGTCTGGACCCGGTATCGCTGGAGGAGATCGCCCGCATTGTCGTGGAGCAAGCCACGGATCGGGTGCGTGGCAAGACCTTTGTGGTGCGCGTCAAGCGCAAGGGGCAGCATGCCTTTACCTCACAGGAAATCGAGCGCCATGTGGGGGGGGCGCTTCTACGGACTGGGGAAACGGCTGGGGTTGATCTGCACCACCCCGACGTGCGTGTGGAGCTGGAAGTGGAAAACAATACCCTGAGCCTGATCGATGCCCGTCTGAAGGGATTGGGTGGCTACCCTCTTGGGTCGCAGGGCGAAGCGCTGTCGCTGGTATCGGGCGGGTTCGATTCCACGGTGGCGTCCTATCTGAGCATGCGCCGGGGCATCAAAACCCATTTCCTTTTTTTCAATCTGGGCGGTGTGGCGCATGATATTGGCGTGAAGCAGGTGAGCTACTACCTGTGGCAGCGCTTTGGCAGTTCCCATCGGGTCAGGTTCATTTCCGTCCCCTTTGAAGGTGTGGTGGAGGGGCTGCTCACGCAGGTGCCCGACAGCTATATGGGCGTGATGCTCAAGCGACTGATGCTCATGGCAGCCGAAAAGGTGGCTGACGAGATGGGGCTGGACGCGCTGGTGACCGGCGAAAGCGTGGCGCAGGTCTCCAGCCAGACACTGCGCAATCTGGCCCTGATCGATCAGGCCACGGAAAAGCTGGTGCTGCGCCCGTTGGCCATGATGGACAAGCCGGACATCATCCGTCTGGCCGACCAAATTGGCACCCGCGAATTTGCCGAAACCATGCCGGAATATTGCGGTGTGATCTCACGCAACCCAGTCACGCACGGGTCTTTCAAAAAGTTGGCAGAAGCGGAGAAGCGGTTTGATTTTGCCTTGCTTGAGGATGCCGTGGCGCGGCACGAAGTGTTCAATGTGGATGAACTGGTGGAGCAGATCAATGCGCAGGAAGCGGTGCCGGTGGTCACCCGCGCCGAGGCGGGCGATGTAATCGTGGATATCCGCATGCCGGAGCAGGCGCAGGCGCGGCCGCTGGCCGAAGCAACCCTGCACATTCCATTCCATCAGTTGAGTCGCCGGTTTGCCGAACTGGATCCGCAGAAGCGCTATCTGCTCTATTGTGACAAGGGCGTGCTCAGTCAGTTGCATGGGCAGCACCTGCTGACGCAGGGCTTTGAAAACGTGCGGGTGTATCGCCCTGCTGCGCCATCAGGTTCTGCTTGACGCGCCGCTGGCGTTGCTGCAGGGCGTCCATCAGACGCAGGGCGGTTTCGGTCTTGCGTACGCGTGCGACGTAGTTGACCGTCTCATGGCCGATGCGCTGTCGGGCGACAATTTCCACATTGTAAAACCACTTGTGCGGGTCGAGACCACGGGCTTTTGCTTCTTCCTGGAGCCGTCGGATGCGGGTAGGGCCGGCATTGTAGGCGGCAAGGACGAAGTTGATGCGGGCCTCCGGCGTATAGTCGGGCTCGTCAAAGTAGATGTCGCGCAGCCAGGCCAGATAGGCACTGCCGGCCAGCAGATTGTCATGAGGGTCGTACAGATCACGGATGCCGAACTGCCGCGCGATGACGGGCTTGATCTGCATCAGGCCGATGGCACCAGCATGGCTCTTCTTGCGAGGATTCAGGTGTGATTCGGTATAGGCGACCGCGGCCAGCAGGTGCCAGTTGAAATCGAAAAAGTCGGCGAGCGTCATCAACCATGGCTTGTAGCACTGGAAGCGCAGCAGCGCCTTGCGCTTGAAGTCCTGATTGAGCCAGCGTGTGCTCTCAAAGTAGCGCTTGTAAAGAATGTTGCTCAGCAGTTTTCCCGGTCTGGCATAGCGGTCGATAAAGTCATTGAGCGAGTGGAGCAGTCTGGGATTCTTCTTGCGCACTGCCCAGGCGATTTTGCCGCCGTAATGGAAAATGAAGTCATCACGCACGCGGATATTGGGCAGCACCTTCTGCCACAGGCCGGCGATGTGACTGTCCACCACGGTATAGTCCACCAGTCCCTCGTTGACCAGTTCGAGAATATCTTCCGCTTCCAGTGTCGGGTCTGCCTGCACGATTTCCATGGGCTGCAGGCCGATGCGCCCAAGCGCCAGGTTGAACAGCTGCAGGTGGGCGGCATAACTGCTGTGGCGTACGACGACTATCGTCTTGTCGGAGAGGTCTTCCAGCTGCTGCGGCTGCGGCGCATCGGTGGCGGTCACCAGCACCTCGTTGATGTCCCTGAGGTAGGGTTTGGTAAAGGCGACGAGATTGGCGCGTTCAGGCGTGATGGTCAGACCGGCTGCACCAATGTCCCCCTTTCCGTTGATGACCCCATCCAGAACAGCGCTGAATGGGGTCGGTAGAAAGATCAGGTGAACCCGGTAGCGTTGTTTGCGGGGGCCACGATTGAGGAATTTTTCATAGCGGCTCAGCAGTTCGTATTCGATGCCGCGAATGCGATCCCCTTCAAAAAAGAAATTGGTGCGCGAGGGATTGACCAGCACGCGGATCAGGCGTCGCTGGCGCATTTCAGGCAGGTCCCCTTGAAAAGCACCCAGCAGGCGCCCATTAAAGGAGGAAGCCGAATCATTGTCAGGCTGCGCCAGACATGTGCCCATCCACCCGGACAGGATCAGTGCAACCAGCCATTCCCATCTGCCAAACTTCGTCATGCGCCGTTTCAGATGCCTCCGCAAAGTCGCAATGGCACCTCGGCAGTCTAACACGTTGCCTGAGTGGGCGGAAACAAAGAGGTGTCCCAAGCGCATAAAGTATAATCGCGGCCACACCCTGCAAAACCTGTGTCTTTTCAAGGAAAAAGCAGGGAAGCCACAGGTTTTGGAGGGTGTGTTCAAACGGTGCAGCCGGGCCTGAAGTGGCCGATGGCGCACGCGTCGGGTGATTCTGACTCTTTACCATCCTGCAACAACAAGGTTAAGCAACACAATGCACGATCAAGACAATACGAACGACAAGAAAAAGAACGACATAAAACCTGCCGGTGATACGCCACTGGTGAACGATCCGCACGCTGCCCGCGAGGCGGAAAAATACGAAAATCCTGTCCCCAGTCGGGAATTTATCCTCAAGCTGCTGGAGGAAGAGGGCAGGCCGCTGCCTTTCAAGGCCATTGCGGCCCGGCTCGGTGTGGAAGATGAAGAGCGGCTGGAAGGGTTTTCCCGCCGCCTGAAGGCCATGGTGCGCGATGGTCAGCTGCTGCGCAACCGCCGCGGTGCCTACGGCATTGTCAAACGCATGCATCTGGTCAAGGGCCGCATCATCGGCCATCCTGACGGCTACGGTTTTCTGGTGCCGGAGGATCCGGAGGTTAGCGCCGAGGATATCTATATTCCCGCGCACGAAATGCACAAGGTGCTGCACGGGGACGAGGTGCTCGTCTCCGTTGTGGGTGAGGACAAGCGCGGCCGCAAGGAAGGCGTGATCGTCGAGGTCATCCGCCGCCATACACAGAAGATTCTCGGGCGCCTGCACCTGGACGAATATGGGCTGGCGTGGGTGCAGCCCAGCAATCACCGCATTACTCAGGATGTCTTCATTCCCAGTGATGGCCTGGGCGGTGCCAAGGAAGGCCAGGTGGTGCTGGCGGAAATCATACGCCAGCCCACACGCCGCTCCGGGCCGGTAGGTCGCGTTATCAAGGTGCTGGGCGATTATCTGGATCCCGGGCTGGAGATCGAATCAGCCATCTACGCCTATGACATCCCACACGAGTGGTCCTCGGACGCGCTGGCGGAGCTGGATGAGATCCCGGATACGGTGCAGGAAGACGAAAAGAAGGGACGCAAGGACCTGCGGCATCTGCCGCTGGTCACCATCGATGGCGTGGATTCCAAGGATTTCGATGACGCTGTCTTCGCCAAGCGGCGCAAGAATGGGTGGCGTCTGGTGGTGGCCATCGCCGACGTGTCACATTATGTGAAGCCGGGCAGTGCACTGGATGAAGAAGCCTACCGTCGTGGCAACAGCGTCTATTTCCCGCAGCTGACCGTGCCCATGCTGCCGGAGAAACTCTCCAACGGCCTGTGTTCGCTCAACCCCCATGTGGATCGTCTCTGCATGGTGGCGGACATGGAGATTTCCGAAGACGGCAAGCTGCGCCGCAGCCAGTTCTATCCGGCCGTGATGCACTCCCATGCGCGGCTTACCTATGACGAGGTCTATCAGGCGCTCACCGATGAGAACTACACCTGTTCCGGAGACCTGAAAACGGTCCTGCCGCACGTAAAAGAGCTGTATGAACTCTATACGGTGCTGCGTGCACAGCGGGAGCAGCGCGGGGCGCTGGATTTCGATACGGTAGAGACTCGTATTGAGTTCGACGAGAATCGCAAGATCAAGCAGATTGTGCCGGTTATCCGCAACGATGCCCACAAGCTCATCGAAGAGTGCATGCTGATGGCCAATGTGGCTACCGCCAAGTATCTGTCGAAATTTGATTTCCCGATTCTCTATCGTGTGCACGAGCCACCCAAACCGGAGCGGCTGGAAGAGCTGCGCACTTTCCTTGCGGATTTCGGTCTGACCCTGCCGGGCGGGGATGAGCCGACCGCCGCCGATTTTGCCGCCGTGCTGAAGCAGGTGGAAGGCAAGCCCTATGCCAATCTGGTGCAGACGGTCATGTTGCGCAGCATGAATCAGGCGGTCTATCAGCCGGAAAACAAGGGGCATTTCGGTCTTAACTTTGACTGCTACACCCACTTTACTTCGCCGATTCGACGCTATCCGGACCTGATCATTCACCGAGCCCTGCGCCATGTGCTCGAAAAGGGACTCTACCCCTACGATCTGCCGCGCATGGAAGAGATCGGCACCCATTGTTCCGAAACCGAGCGCCGTGCCGATGAAGCAACCCGTGATGCGGTCACCTTCCTCAAGTGCGAATTCCTCTCCCATCGCCTGGGCGAAGAGTACGACGGCATTATTTCGGCGGTGACCAACTTTGGCATCTTTGTTGAACTGCAGCCCCTGTATGTGGAGGGGCTGGTGCACGTCACGGAGCTGGGCGACGATTACTTTGTATATGACCGGGCGCGTCATTGTCTCGTGGGCGAGCGCAGCAAGCGTCGCTTCCGCATCGGTGACCCGGTGCGTGTGCAGGTGGCGCAGGTAAACCTTGATGAGCGCAAGGTGGAGCTGCGTCTACTCAAGGCACCGGACGAACTGGGCGTTGACAATGAGTCGGGTGATGCGGGTGAGAGCCCGGCCAAGGCTGCAGGTGATGACACAGCGAAAAAGCGCAAGCCACGCCGCCGTGGCGGACGCGGTCGGGGCGGTAAAAAGCCGGCGGCGCAGGCTGATGCAGGTCAGGTGGAGAAAAAGGACAGCGAAGCGCCCAGGCGCAAGCCGCGCCGCAAGCGCAGTCGCAAGCCCAGGGCAAAAGCATGAGCGAATGGGTTTACGGCCTGCACGCTGTTGAAAAACTGCTGAAGCAGGGCGGTGGTGGCGTGCGGCGCCTCGTCATGGGGCGCGGACGCTTGAACGCTCGGCAGCAGAAACTGCAGCAGCTGGCGCAGAAGCAGGGGATTACCGTCGAACTTGCCGACCGTCGCTTTTTCGAGCGTTTCGACGGTGTCCATCAGGGGGTGGTTGCCGAGCTGGCTGCCACTTCCACGCCACGCCTGAGTGAAGCAGACCTGCCTGAGCTGATCGCCTCCGCCTCCCAACCGTTGATCGTTTTTCTGGATGAAGTGCAGGATCCGCACAACCTGGGCGCCATCCTGCGCACCTGCGATGCGACGGGGGCACAGGCGGTGGTTATTCCCAAACATCAGTCCGTGGGGGTAACGCCGGTGGTGCGCAAGGTAGCCAGCGGTGCAGCGGAAACCATTCCTGTCATTGCTGTCAACAATCTCGCTCGTGCCATGGAAACGGCCAAGGAGGCGGGCCTGTGGCTGGTGGGGCTGGCTGGGGAGACAGATACCGTGCTGTTTCAGCAGGATCTGACCGGCCCCGTCGGACTTGTCATGGGGGCCGAGGGCAAGGGCTTGCGGCGACTGACCCGTGAGCACTGTGACTTTATTTGCGCCCTACCCATGGTCGGAAGCGTGGAAAGCCTGAATGTGTCCGTCGCTGCCGGGGTTGCCCTCTATGAAACCCTCCGGCAGCGAAACTACGCCTAAGCGCCGTATTCAGCCGTATTCAAGCGACTGAATAGTTATGGGGCACATTGCGTCGCCAATACCCACCACCAATACCTGGGCTTTCTCATCTTCTGGGGGGTATCGTTGAGTGCTCAACAACTGGGTTGGCGTCTCGGATTCCCAGGTTGAGCCGGGTCAGTTGTTGCTGTCTGCGAGGAGGTCCAGCTGGTCGGTATCGATACGGCTGGAGACTGGCCCGCGCTGGTTGCGGTATTTGGCGTCCTTGCGCTTGTTGTAGGGCTTCTGCACCGGACTGGAGAGGGTTTCGAAGTTGATGGCGCAGATATCCATGCCCGGCCGCAGCGCCAGCGGCAGCTTGCCGCTGTTGAAGATTTCCAGCACGATCTGGCCGTGCCAGCCCGGATCGATGCGGTGGGCGGTGACGTGCACCATCAGTCCCAGCCGGGCCAGACTGGAACGGCCGTCCAGCCAGCCTACCAGATCATCGGGCAGGGTGATGGTTTCCAGGGTGGAGGCCAGCGCCAGTTCGCCCGGGTGCAGAAAGAAGGAGTCGCCTTCCTCAATGACGATCTCCTGACTCATGATGGCATCCAGCTGTTGCTGCAGCTGATCCCGCGGCCCGCCCAGATCAAGGTAAGGCGCCTTGTGGTCATTGAAGACGCGGAAACGGTTGTCCAGGCGCAGGTCCACCGTGACGCCCTTGACTTTTTCCCGCAGTGGCAGCGGATCCACCTGAATCTTGCCGGCTTTCAGATAGCGGAGGATATCGGTATCGCTCAGTCTCATGGCGTTCGCGGTTCCTTGCGTAGTTGCAGGACGATGGTCTTCTGCTTTTCCTTGTTATAGACCTCGACGCGGCCAGGCAGATAATGAAACGCGGGCAGCAGCCACAGCGTCAGCCGTGCGTGCGGCAGGTCCCCTTCGTAGCGCAGTGCCTGCACTTCCCGGTCGCTCTCTGCCAGTACCACCGTATCGGCCACGGCGCGGGCCTGCCATTGAATGCGGTCCTGCCAGTTGTTGTCCTGCAGATAGAGGGCCTGCGGCAGAGGCTGGCCATTGAGGTGCAGCCAGCTCAGATAGAGGGGCAGGCTGAGGATATCGAACAGGTGCGGTCGGGCCGGATAGGTGCGGCGTGTTTCCACAAAAAGGACGCTGCCATTGGGCTGGTGCTGGAGAGTAACCGTCTTGATCAGGCGGTCACCATCGAATTTCTGCTTGCGGTAGCGCTGCCACAGCAGGCTGTCTGGCGTCTGTCTTAGTATGCTCTGTTCGAGAAAATGTTCGCTGGTAAACAGACGCGCCAGTCCCTGCGGTTCTGTGCGGGCGGTCAGGGTGCAGGTGCCATCGGATTCGCAGTGAAACTGCTGGGCGCTGGTGCCCAGCGCCATGCCCAGCGCATGGACGTCATATTCGGCGCGGAAGTCAGGCAGAGCAGCCGCCTGAATGACACCTGAGAACAGCAGGCTACTCAGCCAGACCCAGCAGCGCATTGAGATGCTCCAGATCAAGGGGAAGCCGGCAGTTCGCGGCATGGCAAACGGCAGTCCCGTTTTCATAGGTGATCAGTTCCCGCGCCAGCGCTTCCGTGACCCGCGGATAGGCCTTGTGCTCTTCGGCATGAACGCGCTGCTGCAGGCGTTCTTCGCTATCGTCGGCATGGATTGGAATGGCCTGCTGATAGATCAGCGGCCCGCCGTCCAGTTCCGAAGTCACAAAGTGAATGCTCAGGCCATGTTCTCTGTCGCCGGCTTCAAGCGCGCGGCGATGGGTGTGCAGCCCGCGATACTTGGGCAGCAGCGAGGGGTGAATATTGATGGCGCGGCCAAGATAGTGGTCGGTAAAGATCGGCGTGAGAATGCGCATGAAGCCGGCGAGCACAACGATATCGGGCTGCCAGGCATCCACGGCCTTGACCAGTTCGGTGTCGAAGGCTTCGCGGCTGTCAAACCGGGTGTGATCCAGCACGGCCGTGGGCACGCCGGCCTTTTCGGCGCGGGTGAGGCCGTAAGCGTCGGGGCGATTGGAGAGAACGCCCACTATCTCATACTTGCAGACGCTGCCACGGGCCTGCTGCCAGTCCAGGATGGCCTGCAGATTGCTGCCACTGCCGGAAATGAGAACGGCGACCCGCTTCACGACCCACTTCATGCGAGGTTTTCGAGCACCACGTGCGGCGTGGCTTCGTCGCTCTCGGCAATATGACCGATGGTGTAAACGGTTTCGCCTGCCGCTTCCAGCGCCACGCTGGCTGTTTCCGCATGATCGGCAGCGACCACGACAGCCATGCCGATGCCGCAGTTGAAGGTGCGGTGCATTTCCACCGGATCAATGTTGCCGGCCTGCTGCAGCCAGTCGAAGATGACCGGGCGCTGCCAGCTTTTCACGTCGATGACGGCCTGCGTGTGCGCCGGCAGCACGCGCGGAATGTTTTCCAGCAGGCCGCCGCCGGTAATGTGGGAGAGGGCATGGATGGGCACCTGCTTGAGCGTCTGCAGCAGCGGTTTGACATAGATGCGCGTGGGCGCCATCAGCTGATCGATCAGCGGCGCCCCGTTGAAGTCGCTGCGCGGATCCACGCCGCTGACCTCGAGGATCTTGCGAATGAGTGAATAGCCATTGGAGTGAGGGCCGGAGGAGGCAAGGCCGAGAATCACATCGCCCGCCTTGACCTTTGAGCCATCGATGATCTCGTCCTTTTCCACGATGCCAACGCAGAACCCGGCCAGATCGTAATCCCCGTCAGGGTACATCCCGGGCATTTCCGCCGTTTCGCCACCAATCAGGGCACAGCCGGCCTGTCTGCAGCCTTCGCCGATGCCGCTGATGACGCTCTGTGCCACATAGAGATCCAGCTTGCCGGTGGCATAGTAGTCGAGGAAGAACAGGGGTTCAGCCCCCTGAACCACCAGGTCGTTGACGCACATGGCCACCAGATCGATGCCCACCTGATCGTGCTTGTCATAGTCGATGGCCAGACGCAGCTTGGTGCCTACGCCATCCGTGCCGGAAACCAGCACCGGCTGACGGTAGCGCTCGATGGGCAACTGGAACAGGGCACCGAACCCGCCCAGCGAAGCCATGACTTCGGGGCGGGCGGTGGCTTTGGCGATGGGCTTGATGGCATCAACCAAGGCGTTGCCGGCATCGATATCGACACCGGCATCCTTGTAGGTCAGGGATGTCTGGCTCATGGGCGGTGTTGTCCTGGCTCGTCTAAAAAATTTAGCATATTTTAGCTGATCGCCTTAAGCTAACGCCAAAAACTGCCGCAAGCCCAAACGAATGAAGGAATGAGTGTGTTGCGACCCCTTTTGACCTTGATTTTCATCTTCGCTGTCCTGCCGGCACAGGCCGCCATGGACCTGTTTACCCTGCGTATTCCGGCGCCGCCGGCGGCGCAGCAGCAGGCCCTGCTCAAGCAGGCGCTGGCGATTGAACTGGTGCGTCTCAGCGGTGCCGAGACGCTGCCGGATGAGGCCAGAACATTGCTGCAGACTCCCGAGCGCTTTGTGGCGCGTACCGCCTATGTGCCTCTGCAACAGGATGGCGTGACGCTCGGCCAGCAGCTGGAAGTGCACTTTGCACGCACGTCGTTGCTCAAGGCCCTGGCACAGGTCGGGCTCGAATACTGGCCGCTGGCCATGCGCCCCAGGGTGATGGTGGCGCTCATCTGGTCGGCGCAAGGACAGGCGTTGCCTGTGACTGCAGATGTGATGCAGGTGCGTCCCGATCTGAATATCGAGCCGCTGCTCTATCGGCTGGGGCTGCCTCATGGGGTTCCTGCGCGGGCCGATAACCCGCTGTTTCATCGTCCGGTACTCAGTGCTGCACTGGTGAAAAGCCAGGCTCCTGGCATGGACGGCGTCGTGCGGCTGTATGTCAGCGACAGTCTGCGCGACGGCCCCGGTCGGGTGGCACTCGATTGGGAAAGTCTGCTGCCGGACTGGCCCGATCAGTTTAATGGACATTTGACTGCACCGGATACGCTGGATGGTGTGCGTCAGGCCTTTCTTGCTCTGATGGCTCGCTGGCGGCAGCGTTATGAAGCGGTGGCTGATGTGGAAGGACGGGCCACACTCAGGGTCAAGGCACCGGACGCTGTCACGCTGCTGGCCTTTGATGCCAGGCTACAGCAGGCTAGACCTTTTGTGGCGCAAGCGCAGATGACCACGGTGCGAAAGGGAGAGGCCCGTTATGATCTGGTCTATCAGGGGTCCTGGGAGGCGCTGTTGCGTACCCTGCAGCGACTGCAGCCGGCGCAGGTAGAGGTGAACGATGCCGTGGGTCAGGTGGTGACGCTGGTCCTGCAGCCCTATCACCCGCCCGCCACGCCTTCGCACAGGGAGGGGCAATGATGCATGCGCAGCAGTTGACGCTCAATATTGAACTGCGCCCCGAAGCCAGCTTCGACAGCTATGTGACTGAGCAGGAAGCCGTTGCCATCGCCTTGCATCAGATCCAGATGGCCATCGTGCGCAACCGTGGCGGCAGCTGGTATTTCTTCGGGCCACGTGGTACCGGACGCACCCACCTGCTGCAGGCTGCCTGTCGTCTCAGTGCCACATGGGAGCGCCGCCGTGCCTATGTACCGCTCAATGATTCGGACGTGCGCGATTATCCCGATCTGCTCAAGGGCATGGAGCAGGTGGATGTGCTCTGCCTCGACAATGTGGATGCCGTGCTGGAACGGGAAGACTGGCAGGGTGCGCTGGCCGATGTGCTGCTGCAGGCGCAGACTCTGGGGCATGTGGTCATCATGGCCGGGTTGCAGCCCATGAGTCTGTGGCCGATTCGCAACGAGCGGCTCACTCTGGCGCTGGCCAATGTGATTCCGGTGGGGCTGGAACCGCTGCGTGATCCGCAGACGCTGTCGCTGGCGATCCAGCGTCATGGCCGTGTCCGTGGTCTGAAAATCCCCAAGACGGTGATCACCTATCTGCAAAAGGCCTACGGCAGTGATTTGCAGGAACTGCTGGCGGTGCTTAAGATTATCGAAGAGGCAAGTCTGGTAGAAAAACATAAAATCGACCTGCCTTTTGTCAAGCGGGTACTGGGCCACGGTGCCAGGGAGTGAACATGAACCGATGCCATCGTTTTCTTGCAGGGCTGTTGCTATGGAGTGCCTCGGTACTGGCGCTGGCAGCGCCTGTTGATGTCACCTTTACCGACCTGAACGGCAAGCCGGTGAAGCTGTCCGATTTTCGTGGCAAGTTTGTGGCGGTGAACTTCTGGGCGACCTGGTGCCCGCCCTGTCTGCAGGAAATTCCCGATCTGGTCATGTTTTATGCTGCCCACAAGGACAGGGATGCGGTGGTGATCGGTGTCAATTACGATGACGATCTGCCGCTTGAAAAGATTCGCGCCTTTGCCGAGGATCAGATGATGGACTATCCGGTGGTGCGTCTGCCTCGTCAGTATCGCGGCGGCGCGACGCCCTTTGGGCCCATTGTAGGACTGCCCACCACCTTTATGGTAGATCCGCAGGGCAATGTCGTCGCCCGTTACACTGGCGCACTGGATCAGAAGACGCTGGAAGCCTTTATGGCACGCTATCGCGCCCTGCATGGGGGAGGGGCTGACAAATGAAAGCGATTTTGAAACACTGGGCGGTGTGGCTACTGATGGCGGCCGTAAGCCTGCCGGCGCAGGCGGCCGACTTTTTCAGCGAAAGTTTCGGTGACTTTCAGGAGGAGCTTGCCACGGCGCAGGAAGAGGGGAAAAAGGGCATCTTCGTCTTTTTTGAAATGGATGAATGCCCCTTCTGCCACCGCATGAAGACCACTATCTTCAACCAGCCGGATGTGATCGAAGCCATGAAAAGGGATTTCCTCGCCTTTCGCTGGGATATCGAGGGGGATACGGAGGTGGTGGATTTTGATGGCACCGAAGGCACCATGAAGTCCCTGGCCGAGAAAAAATACCGCGTGCGTGCCACGCCGGTGATGATTTTTTTCGACCTGAATGGCAAGCCGGTGCTGCGCTATACCGGGCCCACTCGCACTAAGGACGAGTTTCTGTGGATGATTGAATACGTGCGTGACGGCTGGTATAAGAAAATGAAATTTGCGCGTTTCAAACGGATGAAGAAGGTGGGGGCCCTGAAATGATCCGGATGCCGCTGCTGACCCTGACACTGTGGCTTCTGGGCAGCGTGGTCGTGGCAGCGGAGACGGCGCACCCGCAAAAGGATGCATTGCCCGATCCGCTTACGTTGGAGGCGGTGCTTAAATACGCGGACAGCACACCGCCTGAGGTTTTGCTGCTGCGTGCCAAGGCTGCGATGCTGACAGCGCAGCAGCAGGCGGCTGCAACGGCGACAGCACCACGCGCTGCAGTGTCCGGTTCGGTGGGCCGGCACGAGTTTCAGGATCACGATCACGCTTATCACACCCTCTATCTCAATCTCTCCAAGCAGTTGTATGACCAGAACCGCAGCGCTGCCCTGCAGAATGCCTTGGAAACCCGGTGCAAGGCGGTGGAAATTCGCGAGGTGGAAGCTCGCCAGCGCTACCGGCGTCAGCTGATGCGCGCCTTTTTTGATGTCATTCTGGCCGATCTGGACTACCGTCGCCTGAATGAAAAGATGGCGGTGGTGTATGTCACCCTGGATCGCATGCGCGACCGCCACAAGCTGGGGGCTATTTCAGATGTGGCGCTGGCCCGGCAGGAAAAGGACTACCAGGCGCTGCTCCTGAAACGTGATCAGGCCGAGAAGCGCCAGCGGGAAACGCGCGTGCTGCTCGCCATTCTCATGGGGCGGCCCGATGCCGTCATCGATGCGGTCAAACCGCCCAGCCTGTCACCGTTCAAGCGGAGCCTGCCGCCGCTGGAAAAACTGATGGCGAAAGCGACCCGGCAGGCTCCCGCACTGCAGGCGTTGCGCACCGAGCTGGCGGCGCTGGAACAGAAGAAAGAGTGGGCGCGGCGGGCCAGTCCCATCACCGTGACGGCCATGGGCCAGGCTGGCATTCGCCACTATGAAAACGAAATTGACAAGGATCGCTGGAATGTTACCCTGCAGCTGAATGTGCCCTTTTATGACGGCGGCGCCACGGATGCCGCTCTGGCGCAGGTGGCAGCGGAACGGCTGCAGCTTCTGGCGCAGCTGGCGAAGGCGCAACGCACGGTGCAGCAGCGGGTGGTGCAGCTCTGGCGCCAGCTCGCCAGCCTGAATCGGGAAAAGGATTTTCTCAAGGCCTACAGCGAGTTTGTGGACCTCAATTACACACTTAAGCAGGGTCTGTATGAAAATGAGGAGCGCACCGATCTGGGCAACGCCATGATCGAGCAGTCGAATTATGACTATCGCATGGCGGAGGCGCGTTTTCGCTATGCGCTGCTGTGGCAGGAACTGGATGATTTGACAGGAGGCAAACAGCCATGAAACGCGGACTGTTGGGTGCAGCACTTCTTTTGAGTGCCGCCATGACGCTGGCCGCCGAGCCGGTGAGGGTCGGTGCGCTGGTCACCGGCATGATCGAGGCCATGCCGGTAAAGGCGGGGGAAGTGGTCAAGCGCGGTGCGCTGCTGTTTCGTGTGGACATGGCCATGTGGAAGGCGCGCCGTGCCGAGCTGGCGGCGCAAGTGGCGCTGCGCAAGGCGCAACTGGAGGACGCGCAGCGGGATCTGGCCGAGCAGCAGGACCTTTATGACCGCACCGTGCTGGCGACGCGGGCCCTGCAGCGCACACAGACCAAGGTGGCCATCGCCAAAGCACAGCTGCAGGCGGCGCAGGCGGCGCTGAAAGGCCATCTGGCGTGGAGGCGTTACTATGAGGTGCACGCTCCCTTCAAGGCACGGATCAAGCAGATACTGGCGCCTGAAGGCAGTACCGTTTACCGTGAAAATACCCCTGTCATGCTACTGGAGCCGGTCAAATGACGTCCTGGACACTGAAGCTGCGTTATGCGCGCAAGTACTGGAAACTGCTGATTCATCTGACCTTCAAGACGCGTCATTTTGGGGTCAACAATCGCTGGTGGGTGGCTCAGCCCTCCGCCATCGGCTGGCAGCCATGGCAGATTGTGTGGGGCATCCTCACCATCATGCCCATCGTGCGTAATGTGCAGTCGCTCAAGGTGCGCAGTTGCATCGGCTGGATCCCTCACGACGAGTGTGAAGCACTGGGGTTGATGCAATGAGGTGGCTGGCACGGACTGGACTGTTGCTGGTGGCCCTGCTGAGCTCGGTTGCGCAGGGGCAGACGCCGGAGGGCAAGGCACTGCTCGCACAGTGCCAGCAGCAGGGGCTGTCCGCGCTGCAGCAGGCGGACCGCAGTTTGCTGGATGCGGATGACCAGTATGCCCTGTGGGCGCTGGCGGCTGAACGCAACTGGCCGTTTGATGCAGTGCGCAAACTGCTGCCGGTGGACGTGGTGGGGCCCTATGGGCGCACCATCGCTTGGCCGGCTGCAGAATACGGCCGATTGGGCTGGCTTAAGGCGCTCGAGCCGAAGTTGTTAAGCGTGCAGGACGATCAGGACCAGACGCCGCTGATGCAGGCAGCCTGGTCCGGTCAGCTGGCGGTGGTGCAGTGGCTGGCCGAGCAGGGTGCTGCGCTGGATGGCCACAATCGCAGTGGCTGGACGCCGCTGCAGATGGCGCTGTTTAATGACCAGATGGCGGTGGTGGACTGGCTGCTGGCGCAGCAGGTGCCGGTCACCGGGCAGACCCGCCGCGGCTGGACCACGGTTTCATTGGCTGTTGCCGGCGGGCACTGTCAATTACTGCCACGCCTGCTGAAAGCCGGTGCGGATAAAAGCATACCCGTTCAGATCGGCCGGCAGCGCTATCGACCGGAAGAACTGGCTCGTTCCCTTGGCATGCACGACTGCCTGAAGTGGCTCAAGTAGTCGGTCTTTCAGGGTTTTGGGCACCTCCCAAAACCTATGAGTGCGCTCGCGTTGCTGGCGCGATGGCGGCAGATTCATGGCACGTGGCGCAGCCTTTGGTGGGGCCAAAGGCAAGACGTGCAACACAGAAGGTACTGCCATCCCGCCGCAACCC
>CAYYIL010000018.1:0-24576 GCA_964471975.1 uncultured Piscirickettsiaceae bacterium
CCGGGCAAGCGCTACTACGGCGGCTGTGAATACGCCGACATCGTCGAACAGGCCGCCATCGACCGCGCCAAGGAGCTGTTCGGTGCCGACTTTGCCAATGTGCAGCCCCATTCCGGTTCCCAGGCCAATGCGGCGGTGTATCTGGCGCTGCTCAACCCTGGCGACACCATTCTGGGCATGAGTCTGGCCCACGGTGGTCACCTGACCCATGGTGCCAAGGTGAACTTCTCCGGTCAGGTGTTCAATTCCGTACAGTATGGCATCGATACCGAAACCGGCCGCATCGATTACGACGAAGTACGCCGACTGGCGCTGGAGCACAAGCCCAAGCTGATCGTGGGTGGCTTCTCCGCCTATTCGCAGGTGGTGGACTGGCAGGCCTTCCGCGACATCGCGGATGAAGTGGGCGCTTATCTGATGGTGGACATGGCCCACGTGGCCGGTCTGGTGGCGGCAGGGGAGTATCCTTCGCCCGTACAGATCGCCGATGTCACCACCACCACCACGCACAAGACCCTGCGTGGTCCCCGTGGCGGTCTGATTCTGGCCAAGTCCAACCCCGAGCTGGAAAAGAAGATCAACTCCAAGGTGTTCCCGGGCACGCAGGGCGGGCCGCTGGTGCATGTGATTGCCGGCAAGGCGGTGGCGTTCAAGGAAGCGATGGAGCCCGAGTTCAAGGCGTGGGCCAAGCAGGTGAAAGCCAACGCCAAGGCCATGGCCAGTGTGTTCGTGGAGCGCGGTTTCGATGTGGTGTCCGGCGGCACGGAAAACCACCTGTTCCTGGTCAGCTTCATCAACCAGGGGCTGACCGGCAAGCTGGTGGACGCGGCACTGGGTGCGGCCAATATCACCGTCAACAAGAATGCCGTGCCCAACGACCCCATGAGCCCGTTTGTCACCAGCGGTATCCGCGTGGGTACGCCAGCGATCACCACCCGCGGCTTCAAGGAGGCCGAGTGTGCCGAGCTGGCCCACTGGATGTGCGACATTATCGACACCTGCGATCAGGAAGCGGAAACCTGGGATCACGCAGTGGAAGCCGAAGTGAAGCAGAAGGTGCTCGACCTGTGCAGCCGTTTCCCAGTGTACAAGTAAGCGGCGTATAACCTGCTAAAATGAAACGCCCGCCGTTGTGCGGGCGTTTTTATTGAATACGGAACCGATTCATGCGTTGCCCCTTTTGTCATACCGACGATACCAAAGTGATCGACTCCCGCCTGGCGCAGGAGGGCACTCAGGTGCGCCGCCGCCGCGTGTGTCAGGCGTGCGGAGAGCGTTTCACCACTTACGAAGTGGCTGAGCTTTCGCTGCCGCGGGTTATCAAGCGCGATGGCAACCGCGAGCGCTTCGACCCGGACAAGATCCGCCGCGGCCTGATCAAGGCGCTGGAAAAGCGTCCGGTGGACTCCGAAGCCATTGAGCGCATTGTGCACGACATCCAGCAGAAACTGATGAGCGAAGGCGCTCGCGAGGTGCCGGCCAGCCAGATCGGCGAGCTGGTCATGGACGCCTTGCGTGACCTGGACCAGGTGGCCTATGTGCGCTTTGCGTCCGTGTACCGCAGCTTTCAGGATGTGAACGCATTCCGGGAAGAGATCGAACGGTTGATGAAACTGACCGCAGCCCAGGGAGAAAAGCGCGAATGAGCGGCTTTACCGCAGACGATCATCGCTACATGGCGCGTGCCCTGCGCCTGGCCGAAAGAGGACTCTACAGCACGCGCCCCAACCCCGCCGTGGGTGCGGTGGTGGTCAAGGACGGCCAGATCGTGGGCGAGGGCTACCATGTACGCGCCGGTGAGCCTCACGCCGAGCGCATTGCGCTTGAGCAGGCTGGCGAGGCGGCGAAGGGCAGTACCGTCTATGTCACGCTGGAACCCTGCAGTCATCAGGGACGCACACCGCCCTGTGCCCACGCGCTGATTCAAGCGCAGGTGGCCCGCGTTGTCGTGGCCATGATCGACCCCAACCCCGAAGTCTCCGGTCAGGGTGTCATGCTGCTGCGCAGCTATGGCATCGAGGTGGAAATCGGCCTGATGACCGAAGCGGCCATGGCGCTGAACCGCGGCTTTATCAAGGCCATGACCGAAGGACTACCCTATGTGCGCCTGAAGACGGCCACTGGACTGGACGGGGCCACGGCCACGGCCGGCGGCGAAAGCCAGTGGATCACCGACGAGGCCGCCCGTCAGCGCGGCCACCTGCTGCGCGCCCGTCACGGCGCCATCATGACCGGCATTGGTACGGTGCTTGCCGATGATCCCAGCCTGAACGTGCGTCTGCCCGAACATCTGCAGGCGCGCTATCATCTTGATGAGGCGCTGTGTCATCCAATCCGGGTGGTGCTGGACAGCCAGCTGCGTTTTCCGCAGACGGCGAAGATGCTCAACCTGCCTGGCCAGACGCTGATCGCCACCACCGATGCCGCGCGCGCGAAGGAAAAGATTAATGCGGCCGTGCTGCACGCCATGGGCGTTGAATTTATTCTGGTGGACGAGGTGGCGCCCGGGCGTCTGGATCTGCAGGCGATTCTGCGTCATTTGGCACGGGAGTGGCAGGTGCGCGATCTGCTGGTGGAAGCCGGGCCGACGCTGTCGGGCGCCATGCTGGAAGAAGATCGGGTAGATGAACTGCACTGGTTCCGCGCCGCCAAGCTGCTGGGCGGCGATGCCCGCCCGGCCTGCGCGCTGCCGCCCATCGATGCCATTGAGAAGGTGCGCCGCTGGACGCCCGTGGACTGTCGTCAGGTGAGCGGCGACCTCTATGAAATCTATCGTCATCCGGAGGTGCGTTGACATGTTTACTGGCATTATCGAAGCCGTCGGGCGGATTGAGCGCATCGAGCCGCGCAATGGCGACTGGCGCCTGACTGTCTCCACTGGCAAGCTGGACATGAGCGATGTGGCCATTGGCGACAGCATTGCCACGTCCGGTGTCTGTCTCACGGCCATCGAATTGGGCAGCGACCATTATGTGGCGGACGTTTCTGCCGAAACCCTGGCCGTGACCACCTTCAAGGACAAGGCGGTGGGCACGCCGGTCAATCTGGAAAAGGCGCTGCGCCTGCAGGATCGCCTCGGCGGTCATCTGGTCAGCGGTCATGTGGACGGTATCGGCGTGGTGAAGGCGGTTACGCCGGAAGCACGCTCATGGCGTTATCAGATCGAGGCGCCGGTGGCGCTGGCGCGCTACATTGCCGCCAAGGGATCGATTACGCTGGATGGCATCAGCCTCACCGTCAATCATGTGGACGGCACCCTGTTTGACGTGAATATCGTGCCGCATACGCGCCAGGAAACCACCATGCAGTTTCTGCAGGTGGGCGATCGCGTGAATCTGGAGGTGGATCTGATCGCCCGCTATCTTGAACGGCTGCTCACTGGCCCCATGGAAGATGAACAGGGCGGCAGTGATGACCGCCTGAAAACCCTGCTGGCAGAACGAGGCTTTGTATGATCAGCCCCATTGAAGAGATTATCGAGGATTACCGTCAGGGCAAGATGGTGATCCTGATGGATGACGAGGACCGTGAAAACGAAGGCGATCTGATGGTGCCGGCAGATACGGTCACGCCGGAGGATATCAACTTCATGGCCAAGTATGGCCGTGGCCTGATCTGCCTGACGCTGACGGAAGAGAAGTGCCGCCAGCTGCATCTGCCGCTGATGGTGCGCGACAACCGCGACCCGCATGGCACCAATTTCACCGTTTCCATCGAGGCGGCCAAGGGTGTGACCACCGGTATTTCTGCCCATGACCGTGCCGTAACCATCCGCACTGCCGTCAAGCCGGACGCCAAGCCGGACGATATCGTCACGCCGGGACACGTCTTCCCACTCATGGCGCGGGCGGGCGGTGTGCTCACCCGCGCCGGTCACACCGAAGCCGGCTGCGATCTGGCGCGACTGGCCGGGCATCAGCCCGCGTCGGTGATCGTGGAGATCATGAACGAAGACGGCACCATGGCGCGGCGCGATGATCTGGAGCGCTTCGCCAAGGAACACGGCCTGAAGATGGGCACCATCGCCGACCTGATACAGTATCGTCTCAAGCACGAGAAGACCATCGAGCGGGTGGCCGAGTGCAATCTGCCCACCGAGTATGGCGACTTCCGCCTAGTGGGCTACGAGGATATTGTGGAGCACAAGGCGCACTTTGCCCTGGTGAAAGGTCCCATCGATCCCGAAACACCCACGCTGGTGCGCGTGCACATGCAGGATACGCTGTGCGATCTGTTTCACGCCACCCGCGAAGAGTGCGGCTGGCCGCTGCGCGAAGCCATGCGCCAGATTAGCGAGGCGGGCAGCGGCGTGATCGTGGTACTGCGCAAAAAGGAATCGGATACCGCGCTGTTGGATAAAATTCAGCATTATGCGCTCAAGGATCGCGGCATCGAGCCGCCCGAAGCCGAGCCCAACGACGATCAGAAGACCTTCGGGCTGGGGGCGCAGATTCTCGCCGATCTGGGCCTGAAAAAACTACGCATTATCGGCAGCTATACCCGTCTGAACGCCCTGAGCGGCTTCGGTCTGGAAATTGTGGACAACGTAGAAAAGGAACACGCCAATGAAAACCATTGAAGGCAACCTGGTCGCCAGTGGCCTCAAGTTCGGTCTGGTGGCCGGCCGCTTTAACCACTTTGTGGTGGATACGCTGGTGGAGGGCGCTATTGACACCATCGTGCGCCACGGCGGCGATGAAAGCGCTATTGATCTGGTCAAGGTGCCCGGTGCATTCGAGATTCCACTGGTGGCGGAAAAGATGGCGGCTTCCGGCAAGTACGACGCCGTGATCGCGCTGGGTGCGGTCATCCGCGGCGGCACGCCCCACTTCGATTACGTGGCCGGCGAGTGTGCCAAGGGGCTGGGGCAGGTCATGCTCAAGCACGGCATCCCGGTAGCGTTTGGCGTGCTCACCGTGGACTCCATCGAGCAGGCCATCGAGCGTTCTGGCACCAAGGCGGGCAACAAGGGTGAAGAGGCTGCGCTGTCTGCCATTGAAACCGTCAACGTGCTCAAGCAGCTATGAAGGTCAATCCCAACCTGTCCCACCGCACGCTGGCGCGCCAGCTGGCGATCCAGTCGCTCTATCAGCACGAGATTGCCGGCACGCCGTGGATCGAGCTGGAGCGCGAGGCCATGGAGCGGCCTGAGTTCGACAAGATCGACCAGAACCTCTATCGCAATGCGGTACGCTATATCACTGCGCACCGTGATGAGCTGGATGCGCTTTACAAGCCGTATCTGGACCGGGCTTTTTCTCTCATCGACCCCATTGAGCGCAGCATTCTGCGCCTCGGCACCTGGGAGCTGACCCAGACCCCTGAAGTGCCTTACCGCACTGTCATCGACGAGGCGGTGGAACTGGCCAAGGACTTCGGTGCCGAGGAGAGTTACAAGTACATCAACGCTGTACTGGACAAGGTGGCCGAACAGGTCCGCCAGGCGGAAAAAGCGGCTTCCAGTCACTGACACAGCCGCTTTTCGCCGCGCTGCACGGCGGCTGAAAAAATGGCCTTTCAAAAAGTCGGGGACCCCCCTCATTGCACGAGTTTGAGCTGATCGAGCGCTTCTTCGCACCGCTAGCCTGCCGCAATGTGCCGGTATCCATCGGTGACGATGCCGCCGTGATTGAGTGTGCAGGGCACGTGGCGGTCTGCACCGATACCCTTGTGGCCGGACGACACTTTCTGCCCGATGCGCCGGCGTACGCAGTGGCATGGAAGGCGCTGGCAGTCAATGTGAGCGATCTGCTGGCCATAAACGCCGCACCGCGGCATTACACCCTTGCGTTGACCCTGCCCCGGGTCGATGAAGCCTGGCTGGCGGATTTTGCCCGTGGATTGGATAAGGCGCAGCGCGCATTTGGCTGTTGCCTGCTGGGCGGGGATACCACGGGTGGGGAGACCCTCACGATCACCATCACTGCCGTGGGTGAATTGCGCGGTGTGCCGTGGCGGCGCGCAGGCGCTAAGCCGGGGGATGTGCTGATGCTCACCGGCCCGGTGGGCGGCGCAGCGTTGGGATTGAAGCAATTGCTGGGGGAAGCGCCACAGCGTGATGAAATGGTGGCTGCGCAGTTGAAACCGCAGCTGCCGCTGAAAGCCTGGCATGCCCTGGCCGACTATCCGGTGCATGCCGCCATCGATATTTCCGATGGGCTGGTGCAGGACGCCGGCCATATCGCCACGGCGTCAGGGGTGAAGCTGGTCATTCATCTGGAGCGGCTGCCTGTGCCCCCGGCGGTAGCGGCATGGTGTGAAGAGTATGGCGACTGGTCGCTCCCGCTGGCCGGGGGCGAAGATTATCAGCTGCTGTTTACCGTGGCGCCAGCCGATGCCGTGCAGATCGAGCAGGTGGGTCTGGCAATGGCCATTGGCGAGGTACAGCGTGGGGAGGGGGTGCAGGTGCTCAGGGAGGGTCAGCCACTGGCGCTGACCTGCGGCGGTTTTCAGCACTTTTAACGCAGGTACAGAGCTCGATAACCGGGGCAACCGGCGCTCGATATGAAGCCTGCTTTCAGGAGAGTTTCAGGCGCCGCGGGCGCGGCGGGCGCGTACGCCTTCAGCGAGGGTTTCCAGCACGCTTTCGCTGTCGTCCCAGCCGATGCAGGCATCGGTAATGCTCACCCCGTATTCCAGCGGCTGGCCGGGCACCACGTCCTGACGCCCGGCTTTCAGATTACTTTCCACCATGGCGCCCATGATGTAGGGAGCGCTTTCGCCTTCGCGGAGCTGACGGGCGATGTCTTCGGCGACAATCAGCTGGCGCTCGTGCTGCTTGCTGCTGTTGGCGTGGGAGCAGTCGATCATCAGCTTGTCCTGCACGTTTGCAGCCTGCAGCTGGCGCACCGCTTCCATTACGTGCGCCTCATCATAGTTGGGGCCACTGGCGCCACCGCGCAGGATGACATGACAATCCTCGTTGCCGGTGGTAGAGAAGATGGCGGAGCGCCCGTCCTTGGTGAGCGACAGGAAGATGTGCGGGCGCATGGCGGCACGGATGGCATCGACCGCGATCTTGACGCTGCCGTCGGTGCCGTTCTTGAAGCCGACGGGACAGGAGAGACCGGAGGCCAGTTCGCGGTGCCCCTGGCTTTCTGTCGTGCGGGCACCGATGGCGCCCCAGCTGACCAGATCGGCAATGTACTGCGGAGAAATCAGGTCGAGGAACTCGGTGGCGGCCGGTACGCCCAGCTTGTTGACATCCAGCAGCAGTTCGCGGGCAAGCCCCAGTCCCTTGTTGATCTTGAAGCTTTCGTCCAGGTCCGGATCGTTGATCAGGCCTTTCCAGCCCACGGTGGTGCGTGGCTTTTCAAAATAGACACGCATGACGATCAGCAGATCGTCACTGAAGCGCTCGATCTGCTTTTTCAGCCGCTGTGCATAGTCCCGCGCCGCGTCCGGGTCATGGATGGAGCAGGGGCCAATCACCACCAGCAGGCGGTCGTCTTCGCCATAGAGAATATCGTGGATCTGCCGGCGGGTTTCGTACACCGTCCGGGCTGCGGTCTCGTCCAGTGGGAAGCGCTCGTGCAGCGCCTTGGGCGGGACTACCTCGGTGATTTCTCGAATGCGCAGATCGTCGGTGCGGTATTGCGTCATGGCTGCAGCAGATCCTCGGTTCAGATGGGTGAAAACAAAGGCGGTATTATGCCATTTTTTGTCCGGATCTGCTGTGGTGCCCAAGGGCGGCGCTATGCTAAAATCCCGCTGTTTAACTTATTGCAGAGAAGGGTTGTTGCCGTGCAGTGCAAATACATCATCGAGGGCTATACCGAAGACGGCAGAAAATTCCGACCCAGCGACTGGATCGACCGGATCGCATCGATGATGGCCACCTACGATCACCGCCGCCTGGTCTATTCCGACCTGCTGCATCCCGAGCTGTATGACGGGCAGAAATGCCTGATTATCGACGATCGGCTCAAGGATGAAAACCCGGGCATGTACGACTACGTGATGAATTTCGTCAAGAGCAACAAGCTGCGCATGAGCCACGTGTGCGACATCGATCAGGATAAGCTGGGCAAGTAGATCGGGATACTGACGCGCGCCTGGAAAGCAAAACGCGCCGCAACTGCGGGGCGTTTTGGTATGTGTGCCCCAGTTTTCAACTGGCCGGTGTGGGCAGCAGGCCTTCCTGTGGCACGCGCGGGGCATCTGGGTAGGGCGAGGGCTCGATGATATGGCTGTTCCACAATGAACCAAACACGACGCCCAGCAGCATGGCCATGGCAAAGGTCCACAGCCAGCGCTTGCGCATGATCTTCTCTTCTTCCGTGGCCTGTTCCGGGTCGAAATCCCTGAAAAAGAGGATCAGGAAGCCGGTCAGGCCGAAAATGAACTCCAGATTAGCCAGAATGGGCAGGCGCAGGATGGCCGCAACCAATCCCCAGATCAGTACAACGGCAGCGGTAATAAGCAGTTTGCGCATGGTTTCCTACCTGTTGAAAAGTGGGCTATATTCTACTGCACAGATTTTGGAGGCGTGGAGGATGTACAAAATTGCATTTTTTGTCCCGGTGGGGCATGAGGAGGCGGTGAAGGAGGCGATGTTTGCTGCAGGAGCGGGCCGAATTGGCAACTACGATCGTTGCAGCTGGCAGGTGCTGGGTGTCGGGCAGTTCCGCCCGCTTGAAGGCGCAAACCCCTTTATCGGTTCTGTCAATGCCGTTGAGCAGGTGGCCGAATATCGCGTGGAGATGGTGTGTGAGGCGGCGGTGATTGACGCAGTGGTGGCAGCCCTCAAGGCAGCGCACCCCTACGAAACCCCGGCATATGAGGTCTATCGTCTGGAAGCCCGCTGAGGGCGATGGCAAGGGTAGAGGAGGCTAAGTCCTTGTTTTTGCAGTGTCAAAAAAGTTTAAAAAAGGGTTGATATCAAGGTTTCATTATATTATTATAAAATCTCACTGTTTACAGTGACCTCCTCTTGAAGAGCTTTGTTTGAACTTTCGTTCGTCCGAATGGAAAGGCAACCCGCAGCGCTGATGCACTGCGGGTTTTTTTTCGCCTGCACGTTTCAGAGGGGGTCATCCATGGGCGGGGGCGGCTCGCGACGCATCAGATAATAGACGATACCCACCGCCAGGATGGCCAGGGTGATCAGACCATAGGCCCAGGCCCATTCCTTCAGATTGCCGCCGGTTTCCACCGGCAGGATGACCAGTTGCCGCAGCAGGGTGATCAGCACCACCTCCACAAAGACCAGCACGTCAAAGATGCCGGTCTTGAGCCAGCGCACTTCGGCAGAAATAAGCGATGAAAGAATCCACAGTACGAACAGGTTGCCCAGTGCGGTCAGGAAGCCCTGCGCATAGGCGCCGGACTGCAGTGTCTCCCACACCTGGAGCACAAACTGCACCACCACCAGCACGCTGGCGGCAAGGAGCGCCAGGGCGATAAAGATGTGCAGCACCCTGTTGGCGTGGGTCAAAAAGCGTTCAATGCGGGGTAACTGGTTCATTGCAGTACTCGTGAATTTTTGGCGGTTTCAAAAAGTCGGGGACCCCCTCTCCAATGGGGGTGTGAGGCCTATCTTCAAGGCCGCTGGGCGGCATCGCGCAGTTCCTGTGCGTGGCGCAGCGTGGTATCGGTGAGCGTCTGGCCGCCCAGCATGCGTGCCAGTTCCTGCACGCGTGCCGTGTCGTCGAGGGCGGTGACGCGCGTCTCTGTCTCCGTTTCGCTGCTCTGCTTGTCGATGTGCAGGTGGTGGTCGGCACAGGCGGCGACCTGCGGCTGGTGGGTAATGGCCAGCACCTGACGGTGAGCCCCCAGCGCTTGCATCAGTCGCCCGACTTGCTCGGCCACGCCACCGCCGATGCCCACGTCCACTTCATCGAAGATGAGCGTGTCGATGCCGCGGCTGTCGGCCAGCGCCACTTCCAGGGCCAGACTGATGCGGGCCAGTTCGCCGCCGGAGGCCACTTTTTTCAGGGGCTGCAGGGGTTGCCCCGGGTTGGTGGTCACCAGAAAGGTTACCTGATCCAGGCCGTGCTTCTGGGGTGTGGTGGCGGGCGCCACCTCAACGGCAAAGCGGGCCTTTTCCAGACCGAGCGGCCGGATGGTGGCTTCCACTTCGCGAGCCAGCCGCTTACCAGCCTGCTGCCGTGCATGAGACAGCGCGTCGGCCGCCTCGCGGTAGGCCGTCTCGGCTGCGGCAACGTCGGCTTCCAGGGTTTTCAGTGTGGTATCCAGGTTGCTGAGCTGGTCGTATTCCTCCTGCAGGGCGTGGTATTTCTCTTCCAGTGCTTCCGGATCGAGCAGGTACTGCTTTGCCAGCGCGTGATACTGGCTCAGGCGGGCTTCAGCCTGGGCAAGGGCTTCGGGATCGTGACGGATGCCGTTGGCTTCGTGGGCAAGATCGCGCGCCAGTTCCTGAGCCACAATCAGTTGTTCGTTCAGTTGCTCGACAGTCTTTTCCAGTGCCGGGTTGATGGCGGTGAGGGGCTCAATCGCACTCAGTGCCTGACCGAAGGCCACCACTGCACTGTGCTCGCCGTCGAGGGCTTCGCTGGCGGTGAGCAGTCCCTGTTGATATTCCTGCGCGTGGGCGAGGGTGTGCTGCTGTTGCGACAGGGTTTCATACTCTTCGCGACTGGGGGCCAGCTCTGCAAATTGCTGCAGCTGCAGGGTGAGGGCGGCCAGCCGCTGTGCCTGTTCCTGCTGCTGGGCGCGCAGGCTGTCCAGCTCCTGCTGCAGGCGCTGCCAGCGCTGAAACCGCTCCGTCACCGCTTCAAGCAGGTCCGGCCTGTTGAGCCACGCATCCAGCAGGGTGCGCTGGTGGGCCGTGTCCAGCAGCTGCTGGTGGGCGTGCTGGCTGTGAATTTCCAGCAGCTGGGGCACGATCGTCTTCAGCTGCTGGGCGGTGACACGGATGCCGTTGAGCCAGGCGCGCGAGCCTCCGTCAGCCAGCACCACCCGCCGCACGGTCAGGGTCTGAGGGTCATCTTCATCCAGGAGGGCTTCCGCTTCCAGCTGTTCGCGCAGCGCGTCCTGCCCGGCAAGAGAGAATTCGGCCTGCACGTCGGCCCGCTGCTCCCCATGGCGCACCAGCCCGGTATCGGCGCGGGCGCCGGCGATGAGGCCCAGTGCATCAAGCAGAATGGATTTGCCCGCGCCCGTTTCCCCGGTGAGCGCGGTAAAGCCGGTTTCAAACGAAATATCAACGTGCCTGATGACGGCCAGGTTGCGGATGGTCAGCTGTGTGAGCATTCAGCTTCCCCATTTCAGCTTGGTGCGCAGGATGTCGTAGTAGTTGTAGCCCCTGGGGTGGATCATGCGCAGGCGCTTTTCGTAGGTCTGCACATGGGTGACGTGCTGGGAAAAGATTTCAAAGGTCACCTGACCGTCACAGGTGACTTTGGCCGAGCCGGTGCAGGTCTTGGAAGGCACGACCTTGATGACGCTGTCGCCTGGCACGACCACGGGCCGGTTGCTGAGGGTATGCGGGTTGATGGACACCAGCGCCATGGCATTCAGGCGCGGGTCCATGATGGGTCCGCCGGCGGAGAGGGCATAGGCGGTCGAGCCGGTGGGCGAGGTGATGATCAGGCCGTCGGAGCGCTGGCGGTTCATGAAGTGGTCGTCCACCCAGGTGTCGAACTCGATCATGCGCGGCGTGTCTTTCTTGTGTACCACCACGTCATTGAGCGCCAGATGGCGAAACACTTCCTGCGTGTTTTCGTGCACGCTCACCTGCAGCATGCTGCGCCGTTCTTCCTCAAAGTCCCCGTTCAGCACTGCCTGCATGGTCTGCTCCAGATCGTCCGGGGGGAAATCCACCAGAAAGCCCAGCCGCCCCAGGTTGATCCCCAGTACCGGGATATCGTGTTTCACCAGATCCCGTGCAGCATTGAGCAGCGTGCCGTCGCCGCCGACAATCACGCCCAGATCGATGCTTTTGACCAGGTCTTCCCGGGGCAGTTGGCGGGCAGGATAGCGTTCGATGGGAAAGTCGGGGCAGCAGACCTGATCCAGATAGACACTGCAACCGGCCTGCGCAAAGCATTCGATCACGCGCCCGATGGTCTCCCACGCTTCCAGTGCGTTGAACTTGCCAATGATGCCAATGCGTTCAAATGCGTGTGCCATGGTGGTATTCCTTGACCGAGTCCGAACCCGACCCCATAATTAGCACTCAAATAATGAGAGTGCTAATGCCACTCGTTGAGGGGAGCGAACCATGTTGAAGGCGCGTGATGAGCTGTTATTGAAAAAACTCATCGAATTATACCTGAAGGAGGGTAAACCGGTCGGGTCGCGCACGCTCTCCAAGCTGCCGGAGGTGGGTGTGAGTCCGGCCACGGTGCGCAATGTCATGGCGGATCTGGAAGGGTTGGGCCTGATTCGTGCCCCGCATACGTCGGCCGGCCGCATTCCCACCAGCAAGGGGCTGCGCCTCTATGTGGACCGTTTTCTCACCTGCCAGCCCCTGTCTGCGGATCTCACCCATCAGCTGGCGTCCGAGATCGGTGAGTCGGGGGATGCGCAGGCCGTCATGGATACGGCCTCCCGATTGTTGTCTGAATTGACTGGCATGGTCAGTGTTGTGCTGATGCCGGATCGCCGACAGGAGCGCCTTAGCCATGTGGAGTTTATCCGCCTCTCCGACCGCCGTGTGCTGGTGGTGCTGGTGTTTAACGAGCAGGAGGCGGAAAACCGCTTTATCGAGCTGGATGCGGACATCAGCAGTGACCAGCTGCAGCGCATGGCCAACTTCTTCAATACCGAACTGGTAGGCCTGACGCTGCATGAGGCACGCGAGCGTCTGCTGCAGAAAATGAGCGCCCTGCGCGAGCAGCTTAACGGCGGCATGCTGCGGCTGGTGCAGGGTGCCGAGGATGCGCTCGAGGCCCATGAGCAGGGCGTTTCGCCGCTGAAGGTGAAGGGCGAAAAAAACCTGCTGCAGTATGACGAACTGGCGGACATTCAGCAGCTCAAACAGCTGTTCAACTCGTTCGAGGAACACCAGGCCATTCTGTCGCTGCTGGACAAGAGTATCGCCGCCAGAGGGTTGCAGGTCTTTATCGGGCGGGAGACCGGGCTGGAGCTCTACGAGCCCTGTGCCGTGATTACCCACCCCTTTGACATGGGCGATGAGCTGGTGGGGGTGTTGGGTGTGCTGGGCCCGCGACGCATGCCCTACGAGCGCGTGATTCCCATGGTGGATGTGACCGCAAAGATTGTGGATTCGGTCTTGAAAAAGCACGTACCCATCCCAATTGAATAAGAGATTTTTAACTGAATTTGAACGGATCGAGGTGGAACCATGAGTGAAGAGAACAAGAACACCAACACGGAACAGACGGCTGAAGAGGCAATTCAGGACCTCGAGCAGGCCGAGGAACAGGTGGAGCAGGATTTGGAAAAGGCGCTGGAAGAGGCCAAGCAGCAGGCAGCGGACCACTGGGAGCAGCTTCTGCGCGTGAAGGCAGACATGGAAAACCTGCGCCGGCGCACGCGCATCGACGTGGAAAACGCGCACAAGTTTGCGCTGGAAAAATTTGTCAATGCGCTGCTGCCGGTGGTGGACAGCCTGGAGATGGGCATTCAGGCCGCCAACAATGAAAATGCCACCGTGGAATCGCTGCGCGAAGGCATGGAAATGACCCTCAAGCTGCTGCTGGACACCATGGCGGAATTTGGTGTCGAGCGCATCAATCCCGAGGGCGAAGCCTTTGACCCACAGAAGCACGAGGCGATGACCATGGTGCCCGTAGCCGACAAGGATCCCAATACGGTGATCGAAGTGGTGCAGAAGGGCTACAGCCTCAACGATCGGCTGGTGCGTCCGGCACGGGTGGTGGTCAGCAAGGAAGCGGAATAAAAGGGACTTGTAAAGCGGCAAAGCGTCCCCATATAACAGGCAGAATTCAAGAATAGGAAAGGAGAGCGGAATATGAGCAAGATTATCGGTATTGACCTGGGTACCACCAACAGCTGTGTGGCGGTGATGGAGGGCGGTGAGCCTAAAGTCATCCCCAATGCGGAAGGGTCCCGTACAACCCCGTCCATCGTGGCGTTTACGAAAGATGGCGAGATTCTGGTAGGTGAGCCCGCCAAGCGTCAGGCTGTAACCAATCCGGAAAACACCCTGTTTGCCATCAAGCGTCTCATCGGTCGCAAGTGCGACGATGAGATCGTACAGAAAGACAAGGACATGGTGCCGTACAAGATCGTCTGCGCGGACAATGGCGACGCGTGGGTGGAAGTCAACGGCAAGAAGATGTCACCGCAGGAAGTCTCTGCGCTGATCCTGAAGAAGATGAAGGAAACAGCAGAAGACTACCTGGGCCACGAAGTGAAGGAAGCGGTTATTACCGTACCGGCCTACTTTAACGACGCACAGCGTCAGGCCACCAAGGATGCAGGGCGCATCGCCGGTCTGGACGTGAAGCGTATCATCAACGAGCCGACGGCGGCTGCGCTGGCCTACGGTGTGGACAAGGACACCAAGGGTGACAAGAAGATTGCCGTGTACGACTTGGGTGGTGGTACGTTCGATATCTCCATCATCGAAGTGGCCGATGTGGACGGCGAAAAGCAGATCGAAGTGCTGGCCACCAACGGTGACACCTTCCTGGGTGGCGAAGACTTCGACAAGCGCATCATCGACTATGTGGTTGAAGAGTTCAAGAAGGATCAGGGTGTTGACCTGCGCAATGATCCGCTGGCACTGCAGCGTCTGAAGGAAGCGGCAGAAAAGGCGAAGATCGAGCTGTCTTCGCGTGAGCAGACCGATATCAACCTGCCATACATTACGGCAGATGCGACCGGTCCGAAGCACCTGAACGTGCGCATTACCCGTGCGAAGTTCGAGTCCCTGATCGAGGATTTGGTGGAAAAATCCATCGAGCCGTGCCGCATCGCCATGAAGGATGCCGACCTGAGCGCAAGTGATATTGACGACGTCATCCTGGTGGGTGGTTCAACCCGTGTGCCGCTGGTGCAGAAGAAAGTGGAAGAATTCTTCGGCAAGGCACCGCGCAAGGATGTGAACCCGGATGAAGCGGTTGCCATCGGTGCAGCGATCCAGGGTGGGGTACTGTCCGGCGAAGTGAAGGACGTACTGCTTCTGGACGTGACCCCGCTGTCTCTGGGTATCGAGACCATGGGTGGCGTCATGACCAAGCTGATCGAGAAGAACACCACCATTCCGACGCGCAAGTCGCAGATCTTCTCGACAGCAGAGGACAACCAGACTGCAGTGACCATTCACGTGCTGCAGGGTGAGCGTGAACTGGCGAAGGACAACAAGTCTCTCGGCATGTTCAACCTGGAAGACATTCCGCCTGCACCGCGTGGTGTACCGCAGATTGAGGTAACCTTCGACATCGATGCGAACGGTATCCTCAATGTGTCCGCCAAGGACAAGCAGACCGGCAAGGAGCAGAAGATTACCATTCAGGCGTCTTCTGGTCTGACCGAGGAAGAGATCGAGCGCATGATCAAGGAAGCGGAAGCCCATGCGGAAGAAGACCGCAAGGCCCGCGAACTGATCGAGGCGCGCAACCAGGCCGACGCATTGGTCCACGAAGCCAAAAAGCTGCTTAAGGAAGCGGCTGAGAAGATCAGCGAAGCGACCAAGTCGCTGGTTGAAAAAGCGATCGAGGCCGTTGAAGAGGCCGTCAAGGGTGATGAAAAAGCGGTCATCGAAAGCAAGACCAAGGAACTGACCGAAGCGATGCAAAAAGCGGCGACCGAGCAGGCGCAGGCCAGCGGTGGTGAGCAACAGCAGGCGCAGGGCGGTCAGTCTGCGGCAGGTGGCGATGATGATGTCGTTGATGCCGAGTTTGAAGAAGTCGATGACGACAAGAAGTAATCCTCGAGCGTGAGGTATAATCGGGCGTTTCCTTCGGGAGCGCCCTTTTTTTGTATCCCCGTTTCCAAAAGTGAGTTTTTGATTCGAGCGGATTGTTGAGCTGGTGCTCACCAATCCGTTTGAGTGCCCAGTTCGGAGTGTTCTGACCCATGGCGAGCAAACGCTGTTATTACGAAATTCTGCAGGTCTCCAAGACCGCCAGCGAAACCGAAATCAAGCGGGCCTACCGCAAGCTGGCGATGAAATACCACCCCGATCGTAATCCGGGCGACAAGGAAGCCGAGGAGAAGTTCAAGGAGATCACCGAAGCCTACGAGGTCTTGTCCGATCCGCAGAAGCGTGCCGCCTATGACCAATTCGGCCATGCCGGCGTCGACGGCAACAGCGGGGGAGGTGGCAGCTATGGCGCTGGCGGTTTCGGTGACATTTTTGACGACCTGTTTGGCGACATCTTTGGTGGTGGACGCCAGCGGGGGCCGCGTGCCGGGCACGATCTTCAGTACGATATGGAAATTACGCTGGAACAGGCCGCCTTTGGCGATACGGTAGAGATTCGTATCCCGGTGCGCCAGCCCTGCGAAGCCTGTGGCGGCACCGGTGCAGCCTCACCCGATGCGGTGAAGACCTGTCCAACCTGTGGCGGCGCCGGCCAGGTGCGCATTCAGCAGGGCTTTTTTGTTGTTTCGCAGACCTGTCCGGCCTGTCATGGCAGCGGTCAGATCATTGCCGAACCCTGCCCGCAGTGCCACGGTGAAGGGTTGGTTGAAAAATACAAGACCCTGCGCATCAAGGTGCCGGCTGGTGTGGATAACGGCGACCGCGTGCGTCTGCGCGGCGAAGGCGAGCCGGGTGAGCCCGGTGCGCCAGCCGGGGATCTTTATGTGCGCTTTTTCATCAAGCCGCATCCCCTGTTCAAGCGGGACGGCAGCAATCTGCTGTGCGAAATTCCCATCAGTTTCCCCACGGCCGCATTGGGCGGCGAAGTGGAGATTCCTACGCTGGACGGCAAGACCACACTGCTGAAGATTCCGGCAGGCACCCAGAGTGGCCAGGTGTTCAAGCTGGCGGGCAAGGGCATCAAGTCCGTGCATACCGGACGGACCGGCGATCTGCTGTGCACCGTGCAGATTGAAACGCCGGTCAAGCTGACCGCCGAGCAGCGGGAGCTGCTGGAGCGGTTCGAAGCCACACTGGCGGGACGGCAACAGACCCATAGTCCGCAGGCGCACTCGTTCTGGGACAAGGTCAAGGCGTTTTTCAGCGGCGATGAGGGCAGGAAGAGTCAGGATCAATCACCGTGGGAGTCGTGAACATGAGTGAAATGCGTGTAGCCATTGCGGGCGCCTCCGGGCGCATGGGGCGAAATCTGATCAAGGCCGTGCACGAGACGCCGGGCCTTGTCGTTGCCGCCGCCACGGAGCGGCCCGGCGGCAGTTTTGTGGGGGTTGATGCAGGTGAGCTGGCCGGGATCGGGCCCATTGGTGTTGTTATCACCGACGATCTGGCCAGTGTGGCGGATGCCTTCGATGTGGTGATCGATTTCACTCGTCCCGAGGCGACCCTGAAGCATATTGAAATCTGTCGAGCGCACAGCAAGAAGATGGTGATCGGCACCACGGGTTTTGACGAAGCGGGCCTGGCTGTGATCCGTGAGGCGGCTGAGCAGATCGCCATTGTGTTTGCGCCCAACATGAGCGTGGGTGTCAATCTGGTGCTGAAACTGCTGCAGATGGCGGCATCCGTGCTGGATCCGGAGCAGTACGACATCGAGGTGATCGAAGCGCATCATCGCCACAAGGTGGATGCCCCCTCCGGCACGGCACTGCGAATGGGCGAGGTGGTGGCCGAAACCCTTGGCTGGGATCTGAAGGAGGTGGCCGTCTATGGCCGCGAAGGTATTACCGGCGAGCGCCCCCACAAGCAGATTGGCTTTGAAACCATCCGCGCCGGCGACATTGTGGGCGAGCACACCGTCATGTTTGCCACCGAGGGCGAGCGGGTGGAGATTACCCACAAGGCCTCCAGCCGCATGACCTTCGCCAAGGGTGCAGCGCGGGCCTGTGTATGGCTGCGCGACCGCGACAGCGGCCTGTATGACATGCAGGATGTGCTGGGCCTGAAAGGCTGAACAAATCCCTGAAAAGCGGGCAGAAATCCGTTAAAATTCGCCCAATTTGGTTTAAACACGGATTGGTGTGCATGACGAGCCCCGCAGCCTATTAGAACGGAGCCAGCCCGAATGGGGTTGTGCTCCGTTTTTTGTAGGTGGGTGCGGGGATCAGCACACGGTCAGCAGCAAAGGGTGACTATGGCACAGCAGCACACAGCAATTCTTGCGCTGGAAGACGGCACGGTTTTCTGGGGGCAGTCGATCGGTGCCGAAGGGGAGACGGTCGGTGAGGTGGTGTTCAACACCTCCATGACCGGCTATCAGGAAATCCTTACCGATCCTTCCTATTTCCGTCAGATCGTGACCCTGACTTACCCGCATATCGGTAATGTGGGCGTCAATCACGAGGATGAAGAGTCGCCGCGTATCATGGCGCAGGGGCTTGTCATTCGCGATCTGCCACCGTTGCACAGCAATTTCCGCGCGGAAAGCGATCTTCAGAGCTATCTGCGTCAGCAGAATGTGGTGGCCATCGCCGACATTGATACCCGCAAGCTGACCCGCATTCTGCGCGAAAAAGGCGCGCAGAATGGTGTGATTCAGGCGGGTGAGCACCTGGATCCCGATGCGGCCATTGCGCAGGCCAGGGCCTTTGCCGGCCTCAAGGGCATGGATCTGGCGCAGGAAGTGACCACACCGGAAACCTATGTATGGACCGAAGGCACCTGGCGCTTGGGCGAGGGACATGTGGACCGCAGTGCCGAGGCGAAGTATCACGTCGTCGCCTACGACTTTGGCGTGAAGCGCAATATCCTGCGCATGCTGGCGGATCGCGGCTGCAAGCTGACCGTGGTGTCGGCGAAGACCCCGGCAGAGGATGTGCTGGCCATGAACCCGGATGGCATCTTCCTTTCCAACGGTCCCGGGGATCCGGAGCCGTGCGACTACGCCATCGAAGCCATCCAGACCATTCTGAAAACGGATATTCCCGTGTTTGGCATCTGCCTTGGCCATCAGCTGCTGGCGCTGGCAGCCGGTGCGCGCACGGTAAAAATGAAATTCGGCCATCACGGCGCCAACCATCCGGTGCAGGATCTGGACAGCGGCCGTGTCTATATCACCTCGCAGAACCATGGTTTTGCCGTGGACGAAGCGTCTCTGCCCGCAAATGTGGCCGTGACCCACAAATCGCTGTTCGACGGCTCCCTGCAGGGTATCCGCCTGAAGGACCGCGCCGCGTTCAGCTTCCAGGGGCACCCGGAGGCGAGCCCGGGGCCGCACGACGTGGCCTACCTGTTCGACCAGTTCATTGCAGACATTGAAAACCGCGCAGCTCAGGGATAACAGAGTCCATGCCTAAAAGAACCGATATCGAAAGCATTCTTATCATCGGCGCCGGCCCCATTATCATCGGCCAGGCGTGCGAGTTTGACTATTCCGGCGTTCAGGCGGTCAAGGCGCTCAAGGAAGAGGGCTACCGCGTCATTCTGGTGAACTCCAACCCGGCCACCATCATGACCGATCCCGATCTGGCCGATGCCACCTATATCGAGCCTATCGAATGGCGCACCATTGAAAAGATCATCGAAAAGGAGCGTCCGGATGCGATCCTGCCCACCATGGGCGGGCAGACCGCACTGAATACGGCATTGGAACTGGCGCGGCACGGGGTGCTGGAAAAGTACGGCGTGGAGCTGATCGGCGCCAACGAGGATGCCATCGACAAGGCGGAAAACCGTGACCGCTTCCGCGCGGCCATGCAGAAGATCGGCCTGGACATGCCCAAGTCGGCGGTGGCCCACTCCATGGAAGAGGCGTGGGCCATTCTGGATGAGGTGGGCTTTCCGGCCATTATCCGCCCCTCGTTTACGCTGGGCGGCTCCGGCGGTGGCATTGCCTACAATCGGGATGAATTCGAACAGATCTGCAAGTTCGGTTTAGACCTGTCGCCTACCAATGAATTGTTGATCGAAGAGTCGATTATTGGCTGGAAAGAGTATGAGATGGAGGTGATTCGCGACAGGAACGACAATGCGATCATTGTCTGCTCCATCGAAAACCTCGATCCCATGGGCGTGCATACCGGCGATTCCATCACCGTTGCCCCGGCACAGACCCTGACCGACAAGGAATATCAGATTATGCGCAACGCCTCGCTGGCCGTGCTGCGTGAAATCGGGGTGGAAACCGGCGGTTCCAATGTCCAGTTTGCGGTCAACCCGGAAACCGGACGCATGATTATCATCGAAATGAACCCGCGTGTGTCGCGCTCATCCGCACTGGCCTCCAAGGCGACCGGCTTTCCCATCGCCAAGGTGGCGGCCAAGCTGGCGGTGGGCTATACCTTGGATGAGTTGCAGAACGACATTACCGGTGGTGCCACACCGGCTTCGTTCGAGCCCACCATTGACTATGTGGTCACCAAGATTCCGCGCTTTACCTTCGAGAAATTCCCCCAGGCCGAGCCGCGCCTGTCCACGCAGATGAAGTCGGTGGGCGAAGTGATGGCCATGGGGCGCAATTTCCAGGAATCGCTGCAGAAGGCGATCCGCGGGCTGGAAACCGGCAAGACCGGCCTGAACGAAATGCTCGACCTGGCCAGCATGGACGAAAAGGAGGTGCGCGATACCCTGCGTGCCGAGCTGCGCCATCCGGGCCCCGACCGCCTCTGGTATGTGGCCGATGCCTTCCGTGCCGGCTGGACGCTGGACGAGGTGCACGATGCCTGCGATATCGACCCCTGGTTCCTCGCTCAGATCGAAGAGCTGGTGCGCATGGAAGCAGAGCTCAAGCAACTGGGACTGGACGGACTGGATGCCGATACCCTGCGTCAATACAAGCAGAAGGGCTTTTCTGATGCGCGTATCGCCGAGCTGCTCGGCGTGACCGAAAAGAGCATTCGCAAGCTGCGTCACATGCTGGCGATTCGCCCCGTCTTCAAGCGGGTGGATACCTGTGCGGCGGAGTTCGCCACCAAAACCGCCTACATGTATTCCTCCTATGACGAGGAGTGCGAGGCAGAACCCACCGACCGGAAGAAGATCATGGTGTTGGGTGGTGGCCCGAACCGCATCGGTCAGGGCATCGAGTTTGACTACTGCTGCGTCCACGCTGCCTTTGCCCTGGGTGAGGATGGCTACGAGACCATCATGGTCAACTGCAACCCCGAAACCGTTTCCACCGACTACGACACCTCCGACCGTCTGTACTTTGAGCCGCTGACGCTGGAAGACGTGCTGGAAATCGTCGAGGTAGAGAAGCCGGATGGCGTTATCGTGCAGTATGGCGGCCAGACGCCCCTCAAGCTGGCGCGAGATCTGGAAGCGGCGGGTGTGCCCATTATCGGTACCACGCCAGAGTCCATCGACCTGGCGGAAGACCGCGAGCGCTTCCAGCAACTGCTGCATGAACTGGACCTGAAACAGCCGCCCAACCGTACTGCGCGCAGCGAGGAAGAGGCGCTGGCGCTGGCCAAGGAGATCGGCTACCCGCTGGTGGTGCGCCCCTCCTATGTGCTGGGCGGGCGTGCCATGGAGATCGTCTATACGGAGAAGGACCTGCAGCGCTACATGCGTGAGGCGGTCAAGGTCTCCAATGACTCACCGGTGCTGCTGGACCGCTTCCTGGACGACGCCTTGGAGGTGGACGTGGATGCCGTGTGCGACGGCGAACAGGTCGTCATCGGCGGCATTATGGAACACATCGAACAGGCCGGCATTCACTCCGGTGACTCTGCCTGTTCCCTGCCGCCGTACAGCATCCGTCCCGAGCTGCAGGACCGCATCCGCGAGCAGGTGGAGAAGATGGCGAAAGCACTGAATGTGGTGGGTCTGATGAATACCCAGTTCGCCATCAAGGACGACGAAATCTTCGTGCTGGAGGTGAACCCGCGCGCATCGCGCACGGTGCCGTTCGTTTCCAAGGCGATCGGACATCCGCTGGCTAAGATCGCGGCCCGTTGCATGGTCGGCGAGACGCTGGCGCAGCAGCAGTTTGAACGGGAAATCGTACCGAAGCACTATTCCGTCAAGGAAGCGGTGTTCCCCTTTATCAAGTTCCTCGGCGTGGATCCCATTCTCGGGCCGGAGATGAAATCCACCGGCGAGGTGATGGGCATCGGGGAAACCTTCCCGCAGGCCTACGCCAAGGCCGAACTGGCTGCCGGCACCGTGCTGCCGCGCAGCGGTACGGCCTTCCTGTCCGTGCGCAAGGCGGATCGGGAAAAGGTCATCGAGCTGGCGCGCAAGCTGATCGAGCGCGGCTTCCGTCTGGTGGCGACGCGCGGCACCGCCGCAGCCTTGAAAGAGGCGGGCATCGAGGTGGACGTGGTCAACAAGGTTACCGAGGGACGCCCCAATATTGTTGACCTGATCAAGAACGGCGAGATCGATCTGATCGTCAATACCTCCGATGGCTCCGTCAGCATCAAGGACTCGGCGGACATTCGCCGCGAAGCGCTGATGCACAAGGTGTGCTACACCACCACCATCGCCGGCGCCTTTGCCATGGTGGCAGCCATGGACTATCTGGACCCACAGCCGGTGTATCGTCTGCAGGATTTGCAGTAAAATTTCATTAAATCCATTGATGGCCGCACGCCCCGCTTCTGCGGGGCGCGTGCGTTTTGGCCAAACGAACAGGAGACACCCATGAACCGACATCCCATGACCAAGGAAGGCGCCGACAAGCTCAAGGAGGAGTTGCGTCGCCTCAAGCAGGAAGAGCGCCCGCGCATTGCGCAGGCCATTGCCGAAGCGCGTGAACACGGTGACCTGAAAGAGAATGCCGAATATCACGCTGCTCGCGAACAGCAGGGCATGATCGAGGCGCGTATCCGTCAGATCGAGGGCATTCTCTCCAATGCACAGATTATCGATGTCACTCAACTGAATGCGGGTGGCAAGGTGGTGTTCGGTGCCACGGTGCATCTGCTCAATCTGGATACGGATGAAGAGGTCGTGTACAAGATTGTGGGCGACGAGGAGGCCGATCTGGCCCACGGCAAGATCTCCGTCAGCTCGCCCATCGCCCGTGCCCTGATTGGCAAGGAAGAGGGCGACGAAATCACCGTGGAAGCGCCGGGTGGCAATATCGACTACGAGATCGTCAGGGTTGAGTACATCTGAGCCGCGGCGCGCCCTCGTTGGGCTGATGCTCTGGCTCACCGCACTGATCACGCAGAGCGTGATCGGCTATGCCGTGGCTCCCGTGCTGTTTGCCCAGCTGGACAGGGGCGCAGCCGGGCATATTGCCGGCATGCTCCTCAATGGTGTCGAGTGGCTGGCGGTGGTGCTGGTCATCGTGGGCATTCTGGTCTGGCCCCGCCGGACAGCGGCATGGTTGGGTGGCGCGTTCGTGATGCTGCAGGCGGTGCAGCTGTTGTGGCTGAATCCTGCCATGGCAGATCTGAAGCGATCCGGGGCCGCAGCGTCCAGCCAATTCATGGCCTTGCACGGCTTTTCTCAAGCCGTCTATTTGACTGGAGTAGGGTTGCTTGCAGGACTGGTGATCACGGCCTGGCGTACCCTGATTCAGTGCGACGCAAACGCATAAATTCTGCTTATAAGTATTTAATGATTTTTGAATATTCTATTGGTTGCAATCGCCATTCAAAAGGCGGACAATTAGGCAGACACGGTTTAGGCGCACATTCAACCCAAACGAATTGGAGAGCTACATGAAAAAGCTGACCCTTAAAGCCCTGTTTGCAGCGGCTTTCGCACTGGCAGCCGCCAATGCTCAGGCAGGTGCCTCAGTTTACGATCAGTGCCTGCAGGACGGCGAAAAGCTGATCGAAGCGGCAAAGACTCAGGGCCGCGATGCCTATGAAAAAGTCAAGCAGGCCACCACGCTGGAGCAGTGCAAGGCCGAGCTGACCAAGATGGAAGAGGCCGCCATGAAGCGCGCCGGTGTTGATCCCAAGACCAACACCAAGAACCCCTATGTTTACATGACTGGCGACGAGCGCGTGAAGTGGTCCAAGCTGTGGGAAGCGGTTGACGCCAAGCAGGGTCGCGGTGTGCGCTATCTGCAGAACGCCTGGTACGGCGGTGATCCGGGCAAGCGTCTGGACGAAATGGAAAAGAAAGGCAAGATCCCTGCAGACTGGCGTTAAGCGTCCGCGCAGAACGTGCTTGAAAAGCCGGGCTCAGCCCGGCTTTTTTGTTGAGGTGCAGCATGCAGAACCTGTTTGAAGCCACCTACGACTGCCTGATGTGTCGTGATCTGGATGAAAAGATCACGCGCCTGTCCGCCCTGCAGCAGGCCTGGACCGAGGATAGGCTGGGCCTTGAGCCGCTTGATGAAGTGGTGCGCATCCCGGATCCGGGCCGGCCGGAACGCCCGGAGCTGGTGCCGCCGCGCAAGCTCCCGAAACGGCGACTGGGTTCCCGGGAAGGGCATGCGGCATTGATGCACGCCATTGCCCATATCGAGTTCAATGCGGTCAATCTGGCGCTGGATGCGGTCTATCGCTTTCAGGACATGCCGCGGGACTACTACTTTGAATGGCTTGGCGTGGCCTGTGAAGAGGCCTACCACTTTCAGATCGTGCGCGAACATCTCAATCGCCTGGGCTACGACTACGGCGATTTCCCCGCCCACAATGGCCTGTGGGTCACCACCTACGAAACTGACCACGATC
>CAYYIL010000019.1:0-23590 GCA_964471975.1 uncultured Piscirickettsiaceae bacterium
CCTTTGGCCCCACCAAAGGCTGCGCCGCGCGCCTTGAATCTGCCGCCATCGCGCCTGCAACGCGAGCGCATTCAGAGGTTCTGTGGAGGTGCCTTAGGTTAGTTAGGCTGTTTTGATTTTCGAAAAGGTTTGTTATGAGTAAAAACGTACGCTTTGTCGTTAAACCGGGTGGACGCCTGCACGGCCGCATTCGTGTGCCCGGCGACAAATCCATTTCCCACCGCAGCATCATGCTGGGCGCCATCGCGGAGGGCACCACCGAAGTGACCGGCTTCCTGGAAGGTGCCGACAGCCTTGCTACCTTGCAGGCCTTCCGCGACATGGGTGTTCCCATTGAAGGACCGGATAACGGTCATGTGGTGATTCACGGCGTGGGCCTGCGCGGTCTCAAGGCACCAGGCAAGCCGCTGGACATGGGCAACTCGGGCACGGCCATGCGCCTTATGGCGGGCATTCTCGCCGGACAGGCGTTTGAAAGTGAACTGATTGGCGACGCCTCCCTGAGCAAGCGCCCCATGAAACGCGTCACGGATCCGCTGGGACAGATGGGGGCGCACATTGAAACGGCGCCGGGTGGCACACCGCCGCTGTATATCCATCCGGTGGGTGAGGCCTTGCACGGTATCGACTACACCCTGCCCATGGCGAGCGCGCAGGTGAAATCGGCCATCCTGCTGGCGGGGCTATATGCGCAGGGCGAAACCTGTGTCACCGAGCCGGCGCCCACGCGCGATCATACCGAGCGCATGTTGCGCGGTTTCGGCTACGAGGTCCACAGCGAAAAGCTTGATGCCATGCGCACGCGCATCTGCCTAAAAGGGGGCGGAACACTCAAGGGTACCCCTATCGATGTGCCCAGTGATATCTCTTCTGCGGCCTTCTTTATGGTGGGCGCAGCCATTGCCGAGGATGCGGATCTGGTGATTGAGCATGTAGGTATCAATCCTACACGTACCGGCGTGATTGATATCCTTAAACTGATGGGCGCTGACATTACGCTGGAAAACGAACAGACTGTGGGTGGCGAGCCGGTGGCAGACATTCGGGTGCGCAGCAGCCAGCTGAAAGGGATTGACATCCCGCCCGAGCTGGTGCCGCTGGCCATTGATGAGTTCCCAGTGCTGTTTGTAGCTGCAGCCGTTGCAGAAGGTACAACCGTGCTGCGCGGTGCGGAAGAACTGCGCGTCAAGGAGTCAGACCGCATTCAGGTGATGGCGGATGCGCTGCATACGCTGGGCGTGGATGCCGAACCCACGGAGGATGGCATGATTATCCGTGGCGGCAAGCCCTTTAAGCCGCAGCAGGGTGTGATCGACTCGCACCATGATCATCGCATCAGCATGGCCAGTGCCATAGCAGCGCTGCGCGCGCCATCGGATGTGGTCATCGATGACTGCGCCAATGTGGCTACCTCCTTCCCCACTTTTGTGGAGCTGGCCCGTCAGGCCGGACTGGACATCGAGGTGCAGTATGACTGATGTTCCCATTATCACCATTGACGGTCCAAGCGGCGTGGGCAAGGGAACGCTCGGCCAGGCGCTGGTGCAGAAGCTGGGCTTTCACTTTCTCGACAGCGGTGCCATTTATCGCGCGCTGGCCTGGGGTGTACTGCATGAAGGCATTGATCCCGACAATGTGGCGGCTGTCGTCGACCTGGCGCGGCGCCTGCCGGTGCGTTTTGATGCGGGCCGGGTCTTCTATGGCGAGGAGGACATTACCCGTGCCATTCGCACCGAAGAGGTGGCCGCAGTCGCCTCACAGGTGGCGGCCATTCCCGAGGTGCGCGAAGCCCTGCTGCAGCGCCAGCGGGATTTCGCGCAGTTGCCCGGCCTGATCGCCGATGGGCGCGATATGGGCACCGTGGTGTTTCCGAACGCGCCCGTGAAGCTTTTTTTGGATGCCGCACCGGAGATTCGCGCGGAAAGACGCTATAAGCAGTTGAAAGAACAGGGGATCGATGCTAACATTGCTGAAATTACCGAAGAGATTCGAGCGCGGGATGCCCGCGATCGCAATCGACCCGTTGCGCCTTTACGACCGGCAGATGATGCCATCGTGATGGATACGGGCTCGATGACGATCGACGAGGTGATTCGCACCGCGTGCGATATCATTCGCGCGAAAGGAATCCCGTGTGAGGCCTGATACAATGTTTCTTTGGTAAGTGCTTGAAATAAAAGAGCTGATCGTCAGCTCTTTTTTGTTTTCTCAATTTCGTGCATGACGAAACTGGGGTGGGCCCGAACGGGGCGGGTCCATATGTTGAACGGAACCGCACACACGATGCATGCCCCTGTATTGGCTCGGGTGTTGCGGCTGGAAACTGAGTTTAAGAGTTAATTATCCATGAGTGAATCATTTGCTGAACTGTTTGAACAGTCCCTTCAGGAAGACAAATTCAAGACCGGTACGCTGGTTGTAGGCAAGGTTGTCGGCATCGACAAGGACTACGTCTGGGTTGACGCCGGCATGAAGTCCGAGTCGCCCATTCCGCGCAAGGAATTCGAGGGCGAAAACGGCGAGCTGGACATCCAGGTGGGCGACGAAGTTGAAGTGTACGTTGACATGCTGGAAGACGGCTTTGGGGAAACCCGTCTGTCCCGTGAAAAGGCCAAGCGTGCCAAGACCTGGGACCGCCTGGAAGCGGCGATGGAAAACAACGAAACCATCCACGGCCGCGTCACTGGCAAGGTCAAGGGTGGTCTGACCGTCGAGATCGATGGGGTACGTGGCTTCCTGCCCGGTTCACTCGTGGACATCCGTCCGGTACGCGATTTCGGCTTCCTGGAAGGCAAGGACGTTGAGCTGAAGATCGTCAAGCTGGATCGCAAGCGCAACAACGTGGTCGTTTCCCGCCGTGCGGTCATCGAAGAAGAATACAGTGCAGACCGCGAAGAGCTGCTCAAGCAGCTGAAGGAAGGCGCGGTGCTGAAGGGTATTGTGAAGAACCTGACCGACTACGGTGCCTTCATCGATCTGGGTGGCATCGACGGCCTGCTGCACATCACCGACATGGCGTGGCGCCGCGTCAGCCATCCGTCCGAGCTGCTGAACGTGGGCGACGAAGTGGAAGTGATGGTGCTGAAGTACGACCAGGAGCGCAACCGTGTTTCCCTGGGCATGAAGCAGCTGCAGGACGATCCGTGGAAGGATCTGGTGGCCCGTTATCCCATTGGCACCGAAGTGGAAGGCAAGGTGGCCAATATCACCGACTATGGTGCCTTCGTTGAAATCGAAGACGGCATCGAAGGTCTGGTGCACACCTCAGAGCTGGACTGGACCAACCGCAACATTCACCCCTCCAAGGTGGTGAAGCTGGGCGAGCCGGTCAAGGTGAAGGTGCTGGACGTGGATCAGGATCGCCGTCGCATCAGCCTGTCTCTGAAGCAGACCCAGCCCAACCCGTGGGAAGAGTTTGCCAAGAACCACGCCAAGGGCGAGCGTATCAAGGGGCAGATCAAGTCCATCACCGACTTTGGTATCTTCATCGGTCTGGAAGGTGGCATCGACGGTCTGATTCACCTGAGCGATATCAGCTGGAACGAACCGGGTGAAGAGGCGATCCGCAAGTTCAAGAAGGGCGACGAGCTGGAGACAGTCATTCTGGCCATCGACCCCGAGCGTGAGCGCATCTCTTTGGGCCTGAAGCAGCTGGAGCAGGATCCTTTCTCCACCTACGTGGCTGAACACGGCAAGGGCTCCGTGGTCACTGGCACCGTCAAGGAAGCCAACGACAAGGGCTTTGTGGTCGAGCTGGCGCCGGAAGTGGAAGGCTTCCTGCGCAGCAGCGAACTGACCGACGAGGTGAAGGATCTGAAGGAAGGCGATACGGTTGAAGCGATGATTACCAATATCGATCGCAAGAACCGCTCCATTTCTCTCTCCGTGAAGGCCAAGAACCAGAAGGAAGAGAAGGAAGCCATTCAGAGCTACACCGCTGGTCAGGAAAAGGCCGCCACCACCCTGGGTGACCTGCTCAAGGATCAGCTGAAGTCCTGATCTCCCTTACGGGCATGCCGTGTGCATGCCCGGCCCCTCCAAAGGGGGCTGTCAAGGTGCAATGCTGTTGCACGTTGCCAGCCTCTTTTTCATGTCTTACGATCAGGAAGTTCCATGACCAAATCAGAGTTGATCGAATCCCTCGCTTACAAACTGGACCGCTTCAGTCAGAAAGACATCGAACAGGCGGTCAATACCATGCTCGATACCATGATTCACACCCTGGCACAGGGCAACCGCATCGAAATCCGCGGCTTTGGCAGCTTTACCCTGCACGAACGCAAGGCGCGCATGGGGCGCAATCCCAAGACCGGTGAGCAGGTACCCCTGCCGGCCAAGCGCGTGCCTCATTTCAAGCCGGGCAAGGCGCTGCGGGAAAAAGTCAACGCCTCCCGCGAACATACCGATATAATCCGATAACCGACGTCAAGCAGAGCAGAGCACCGTTCCATGCACAATCCAATCCAGCTGTTCGTTCTGATCGCTCTGATTGCCATTGGCGTGGTGCTGGGTGTCATGAATCCCCATGCGGTGACACTCAACCTGCCTGGACAGCGTCTTTCTCTGCCGCTTTCCCTCGTCATGGCATTGGCGCTGGTGGCGGGGATGCTACTGGTGGGCCTGTCCATGGCCAGCAGCTGGATCAGCTGGCGCTGGCAGCTGCGCAAGACCAATCGTCAGCTTAAGAAATGTGAAGAAGAAAAACTGCGTCTGCGCCAGCAGGTGCACGAACTGCGTCATGCGCTGACCCTGAGCAAGGCGCCTCAATCCGATAACGAAAAAGCCCTGCCCGATGTCCGACACTAAACTCATCATTGCCCTCGACTATGCACAGCCGCAGCTGGCTCTGAATCTGGCTGCCGAGCTTGACCCAACCCTGTGTCGACTCAAGGTGGGCAAGGAGCTGTTTACCCGCGGCGGCCCACAGCTGGTGGAAACCCTGCAGCAACGGGGCTTCGATATCTTTCTGGATCTCAAGTTTCACGACATTCCCAATACGGTCGCCAAGGCGCTGACGGCTGCGCAGGACCTGGGTGTGTGGATGGTTAATGTTCACGCTCTGGGCGGGCCGCGTATGCTTGCTGCTGCACGAGAGGCGATTACCGGGCCGACAAAACTGATCGCGGTGACCATCCTGACCAGCATGGGGCCCGACGAGTTGCGGGCGATCGGCTTGCCGTCCGATCCTGAGGAAAACGTGCTGCGCCTCGCCGGCCTGGCGCACGAAGCCGGGCTGGATGGGGTGGTCTGTTCCGCGCAGGAAGCACCGCGCCTCAAAAGCACCTTTGGCAAGAGCTTTCAGCTGGTGACGCCTGGCATTCGCCCGGCCTGGGCGGCGAAGGGAGACCAGACGCGCATCATGACACCCGCCGACGCACTCGCGGCGGGTTCCGATTATCTCGTTGTGGGCCGACCGATCACTCAGGCACCTGATCCACTGGCTGCTCTGCAGCGTATCCACGCCGAAATCGGCTGAAAATTCGCAATTTCCCGCTCTTTTTCCGTCAAGTCGCTATAATTACCTGTTTTCCGGTGCCTTTTCGCTGCGTGCGAAAAAGGCGCCGTGAAAAAGTCGGGGACCCCCTTCGGGCAACCGACATCCTTGCCTTACCCGTGTTCGGCTGCGGCTGACCACTGCGGAAGGCTCATTTAAGTAATGATCCATAAGGAGACACAACTATGCGTCACTATGAAATCGTCCTCATGGTGCACCCTGATCAGAGCGAACAGGTGCCCGCCATGATCGAGCGTTATCGCGCACTGATCGAGGAAAACGGTGGCCAGATCCATCGTCTGGAAGACTGGGGCCGTCGTCAGCTGGCCTATCTCATCGACAAGGTGCACAAGGCGCACTACATTCTGATGAACATTGAGTGCGACAACGACACCCTCTCCGAGCTGCAAAACCTGTTCTATTACAACGACGCCATCCTGCGTGACATGATCCTGCGTCGTGACGAAGCCATCACCACGCCGTCCGTGATGATGAAAAACAAAGATGCAGCATAAGGAGAGTCAACATGGCAAGAAGCTTTGGTCGTAAAAAATACTGCAAATTCTGCGCAAATGACGTGACCGAGATCGATTACAAGGATCTGGGCACACTCAAGTCCTACGTGACTGAAACCTACAAGATCGTACCCAGCCGCATTACCGGCACCTGCGCCAAGCATCAGCGCATGCTGGCCAACGCCATCAAGCGTGCGCGCTACCTGGCTCTGATCCCGTATACCGATCAGCACAAATAAGACGTCAACGGGACACGGCATGCTCTTTCTCGCCCGATACGTACTGCAGGGACCGCGCCAGGGCTATCTGGCCACAGCTGGCCTGTCGGCTCTGACCCTGTGGTTTGCGCCGGTCGGCTTTCTGCTCGGTGCAGTGATCGCTCTGGTCACCATTCGTGTGGGCGTGAAAGAAGGCTTTCAACTGGCGCTGGTGGCGAGTGCCATCCAGCTGGTGCTGGCCCAGTTTGTTCTGGGCGCACCCTGGCCGGGTGTGGCTGGCATGGGTGAATTCATCCTGCCAGCCTGGGGACTGGCGTGGTTTTTCCTGCGCACCCGCGATCTCGCCAGCATTATTCTCGCCGCCGTCTGGCTGATGGGCACGCTGGTGATCGGCTTCCATCTGCTGGTTGCCGATCCGGTTGCCTGGTGGACGCAGGTATTCAATACGCTGCTGACACCGGCCATGGAGCAGGCGAACATGCAGGCGCCGGATCCGCAGGCTCTGCAGATCATGGCCAAGATGGCCACCCTGCTGATCGCCATGTCGCTGGTCATCGTGTGGGTGGGCATGCTGTTCGTGGCGCTCTGGTGGGACGCTGCCCTGTATGCGCAGGGTGCCTTTCAAAAGGCGTTTCATACCCTGTCGCTGCCGCGTTCACTGACATGGCTCACCGGCCTCGTGGCGCTTGCGGGCCTGCTCACCGGACCTGATCAGGCAGGGCTGATCGCCGATCTGTTCGGCGTGCTCAGTGCCGGGCTGATGTTCCAGGGGCTGGCCGTTGTGCACAGCCTCGTTGAACAGCGCCAGATGAGCAGCAACTGGCTGTTCGGGCTCTATGTGCTGCTGTTCCTGTTTCCGCAGACGATTATGGTGCTGGCCATGGTTGCGCTACTTGACATGTGGCTGGACTTTCGTCAGCGCTATGCACCAAACAATAATGAGGATTGAACCATGAATGTGATTCTTCTGGAAAAAGTACAGAATCTGGGCAATCTGGGTGACGTGGTTTCCGTCAAGCCCGGTTTTGCACGCAACTATCTGATTCCTCAGGGCAAGGCCAAGCCGGCCACCCCTGAAAACATGGCCGAGTTCGAAGCACGCCGTGCCGAACTGGAGCGTCAGGCTGCCGAGCAGCTGGCTCAGGCGCAGGCTGCGTACGAGCAGCTGAACGGTCAGGTGATCACCATTTCAGCCGTTGCCGGGGATGAAGGCAAGCTGTTCGGCTCTGTCGGCACCCACGACATCGCCGAGAAGCTGAACGAAGCCGGCTTCGAAGTGGAACGCAAGCAGGTGCGCATGCCTGAAGGCGCCATCCGTCAGGTGGGCACCTATGAAATCGACATCCAGCTGCACCCGGATGTCGTGGCCACCATTAACGTGGACGTTCAGGCAGAAGAAAAGTCTGCCTGATCAAGCAATTGCAAAAAACTGTTGAGATGAAAAGCGGCCCATGTGGCCGCTTTTTTATTTGTCAAGATTTCGCCGTGTGCAACATTTGCATACAATGCAGTGTATGAGTACTGAAGCTGCCATTCCCTTTCAGCGTGAAGACCCGCTGAAACTTCCGCCCCATTCCATCGAAGCCGAACAGTCTGTCCTGGGCGGACTGATGCTGGATAATGCCCACTTTGATGAAGTCTCTGCTGTCCTTAACAGCGAGGACTTTTACAGCGAAGCGCACCGTATTCTGTTTGATGCAATCAGTGCACTGCACCAGTCTGGCCGCCCTTATGACGGCATCAGTGTGATCGACTATCTAAGCAGTACGCGTCAGCTGGAGCAGGTGGGCGGCAAGGCATTTATCGCCTCGCTGCTCAAGAATGTGCCGGGCTCGGCCAATCTGCTCTATTACGCACGAGTGGTGCGCGACAAGGCCATTCTGCGTCAGCTGATTACCGCCGGCAATGAGATTATCGAGACGGCCTATTTTCCCGATGGCAAGTCCGTGCGCGAAGTGCTGGACATGGCGGAAACGCGCATTATGGCGATTGCGGAACACGGTGCGGACAAGGAGCGCGAATACCGCCCCATTGCGGACCTGCTTGGAGCAGCGGTGGAGCGGATCGAGGAGCTGTTTCAGTCCGATAGTGCCATTACTGGACTGGAGACGCACTACAAGGATCTGGACGAAATGACCTCGGGGCTGCAGAACGGTGACCTGATCATCGTGGCCGGGCGCCCCTCCATGGGCAAGACCACTTTCTCCATGAATATTGCCGAAAATGTGGCCACGCTGGGCGAGGGGAGCGTGGCAGTGTTCAGCCTGGAGATGCCGGGTGAACAGCTGGCCATGCGCATGCTCAGTTCGGTGGGTCGGATACCGTCCAACCGCATTCGCACCGGCAAACTCAAGGAGGAGGACTGGCCCAAGCTGAACCGCGCCATTGCCATGCTCAGCAAGGCCTCCATTGTCATTGATGACACGCCGGCACTCACAATCACCGAGCTGCGCGCCCGTGCACGCCGGATCGACAAGGACCTGCGCGAAAAGCAGCGTGAAGCGGCCCTCAAGGCTGGCCTCTCCGAAGAAGAGGCGGAAAAGAAGGCTGTAGGGCTGCAGCTGATTGTGATCGACTACCTGCAGCTGATGCGTGGCTCCACACCAACCGACAACCGGGTCAACGAGATTTCCGAGATCTCTCGCGGCCTCAAGGCGCTGGCCAAGGAGCTCAATATTCCGGTCATTGCACTGTCGCAGCTGAACCGCAGTCTGGAACAGCGCCCGGACAAGCGCCCCAAGATGTCCGACCTGCGCGAATCCGGGGCGATCGAGCAGGATGCCGACCTGATCGTCTTCATCTACCGCGACGAAGTGTATAACCCGGATACGGATGCCAAGGGGATGGCCGAGATCATTATCGGCAAGCATCGCAACGGTGCCATTGGCAAGGTGCTGCTCACATTCATTGGCGAATACACCCGCTTCGAAAACTATCTCCCCCCCAGTCAGGCGCCTGAAGGGGGCTTCTGATGCGACCGGCCCGTATCAGCCTGGATATCGATGCCGCCCGCCACAATCTGAAACGCGCCCGTGCATTGCATGGCCAGCAGCCGCTGTGGGCCGTCATCAAGGCGGATGGCTATGGGCATGGCCTGCTATGGGCCGCCAGCGCCTTTTCCGATGCAGATGGCTTTGCCGTGGCGACGATGGAGGAGGCCGTCGCACTGCGGGAAGCTGGGTTTGAGCATCCCATTCTGTTGCTCGAGGGGATATTTTCCCCGGATGAAGTCCAGGTAGCCGATGCCCTGAACCTTCAGCTGGTGATTCATGATGTGATTCAGCTTGAATGGTTGGCCAGTCAGGCACCAGCCGCGCCATGGTCGCTGTGGCTCAAGGTGGATACGGGGATGCATCGCCTGGGTGTGTCGGATAGCGAGTGTCAGCGCTTTGCGGATAGCCTACGCCAGCGCCTGCCCCATGCACGGTTGCAGTTGATGACGCACTTTGCCTCTGCTGACAGTGATCCCGCTTTTACTGCCAGCCAGTTGCAGCGCTTTTCTGCCTGTCATGAAAAACTCCGACCACAGATTGAAGCGGTCAGTGTGGCCAATTCCGCGGCCCTGATCGGCATGCCGGTAGCCCGTATGGGTTGGGCCCGTCCGGGCATCATGCTCTATGGTGCAACCCCGCTGGATGCTGCACTGCGACCGGTCATGCACTTTCATTCCGCCCTGATTGCCGTGAAATCCGTTCAGCCTGGCGAAGGCGTGGGCTATGACCTGACCTGGCGGGCGCCGCGGCCCAGCCGAATCGGCATCGTCGCCGCTGGTTATGGAGACGGCTATCCTCGCCATGCGTCCACGGGCACCCCCGTATGGATCGAGGGCATGCGTGTACCGTTGATCGGACGCGTTTCCATGGACATGCTGTGCGTGGATCTGACCGATCACCCCCGGGCCGACAAGCTGGGCCCCGGCACGCCGGTGGAACTGTGGGGACGGTATGTGCCGGTGTGGGAGGTTGCTGACCATGCCGGCACCATCGCCTATGAACTGGTGTGCGGCATCACTGCAAGGGTGCGACGTGGTTAAACGGGTCGAGATACTGGATCAGAAACGGGTCTATGACGGGTTTTACAAGGTGGACCGGCTCAAGGTGCGCTGCAGTCGTTTCGATGGCAGCTGGTCACCCGTGCACGAGCGGGAGCTCTATGGCCGCCCGCAGGAAGTGATCGTCGTCATTCTCTATGATCCTCTTCGGCAGGAAACCCTGTTGCTGGAACAGTGCCGCATCGGGCCACTGGCGCACTATCAGGACGAACGGGCCTGGCTGCTGGAGCCAGTGGCCGGCCATGTGGATGAAGGCGAAACGCTGGAAGCCGCCTGCGTACGTGAAACCCGGGAAGAAACAACCCTGGCAATTCAGGCCGACCAGCTTGAGTTTGTGTGCCGCTTTTATCCTACCCCGGGCGGAAGCCGGGAGCGATTGCATGTTTTTGCAGCGGCCGTGTCCCTTGACATGCTTCCTGCTACAGCGGGGCATGCGGAAGAGGGCGAGGATATCCGCCTGCATCGACTTGGCTTTGATAAGGTGAAACAAATGCTGTGGGCGGGCACCTTTGAAGTGGCGAGCACCTGGATTGGCATGCAGTGGCTGATTCATCAGAAACTGCCCCAGCTGCAAGGGCATGACTGATCGATCTGGCGTAAAGCCAGCGAATAGGCAGCTAAAAAACGAAACAGGCCGCGATAGGCGCGGCCTGATCAGGGGGAAAGGATATGTCGTGCTCGGCGATCAGTCGCGGATGCGCAGATCGTCCAACGTCAGCCCCTTTTCCAGCGCTGCAACCACCCAGCGGGGCTTGCGTCCACGGCCGGTCCAGGTTTCGGCCGGATTGTCGGGATTGCGGTATTTGGGTGGCACAATGCCGCGGGTGCCGCCGCGCTTTCCCTTGAGCGGATAACGTTCGATCGCCTCGCGAACGAGCTCCAGCACCTCGCTGGTTTCCATCATGTGGTCCTTGGCCAGGGTTTGAATCGTGCGCGCCACGTCCTTGATTTCCGCTGAGGTGACTTTGAGGCGCTTGTTTTTCAGCGCTTCGAGGCGCTCAAGTTCACGTTGCAACCGGCGGAGCTCCGCCTTTTTCTGTCGAGCCAGTGCTTCGATATCGTTCATAATATTGACCTCGTTTCGGTTCAGGATTAAACCGCATAATTTAGTTGTGGTTTTGTTATGGTTGCGGCTTCGATTTCATTTTAATACAAATTTTTTTGTGTGACAAAATTATGGCAAATCATTTCCACCGTTTTTTTTACTGTGATTTCCGGCCCCGCATTCATCGTCGAGTTTCTTTGCTGGGTGGGCTGATTGCACTGTGCTGGCTGTATTGGGCCCTGATCGAAAAAGCCTACTTTGTACGCATGGTAAATGGCGAACTGGCGTTGGTGGATATGCTGGTGGGGCTGCCATTGGTTATCGCGTTGGCGCCCGTTCTGTATGGCCTCTTTTACTGGCTGATGAAATGGATTGCACTGCTTTTTATTCCGGGCTGGCTTGACTGCAGTGCAGCCGACACACCCGAAGAAGATTAAGCACACCCCATGAAGCGCCTTTTTCATTTTGCCTGGCCGATCCTGCTTGCCCAGTTTGCTCTGAATGGACTTGGGCTGGTGGATACCTGGGTTGCCGGACAGGCGGGCGCGACCGAACTGGCCGGCGTTGCCCTCGGCTCAAACCTGATGCTGATTGTGCTGATGTTTGGAACCGGTGTACTCATGGTATTGTCCCCACTGGTTGCGCATACCCTGGTCAGGTCAGACGATCACTCTGAACTTGCGGCGTGGTTGACCAGTGCACGCATATCGGGGCTCATTTTGGATGTTCTCGCTGTACTGATTCTTGGCGGATTGAGTTTGCTGCTGCCACAACTCATTGATGCTCAAACTGACATAATAAAGATAGCACAGCACTATCTTTGGGCCATTATCCCTGGCATGGCTATTTTTTTTATATACGATGGCTATCGCTTTTTCTGGGAAGGCTTTGGAAAAACCCAACTCACGCTTGCATTTAGTTTTATCGCATTCCTGTTGAACATTCCTTTGGATTTTTTTCTCGTATTGGGTGTTGGTGATTGGAATGGATTAGGCGGAGCGGGTTGTGGGGTTGCCAGCAGCGTGCTGATGATTCTGGTGACTGTGGGCAGTCATTTTTATTTGCGCAAGGACACTGCATTTGCATCGGCCTGGCGGGGAAAGTGGTCAAGGGAACATTTGCGTCGCTTATGGGCGGTGGGGGTGCCCGCTGCGCTGGCGCTGATTTTTGAAGTGTCGCTGTTCATGGTACTCTCCCTCTTTATTGCTCCCTATGGCGCCGTGGCGCTCGCCGCGCACCAGATCGCCATTTCCATCACGGCCACCCTCTATGTGGTGCCCTACAGTCTGGCCATGGCGGCAGCCATTGAAACGGGACGGTTAATGGGGGCTGGACAGCCTGAACAATTGCGACGCTTTCTTCATCGGAGCCTGGTGCTTGCCGCCTTGACCGGCTTGGCATTGTCCCTGATAACCTGGGTGGGCCATGAAGCCCTGCCACGCCTGTTCACGTCAGAACCAGCCGTTACAGCGCTGGCTTCCCTACTGTTGCTGTATGCCGTGGCTTATCAGTTTTTTGATGCTCTGCAGAGCATGGCTGCAGGCCTCTTGCGTGGCATGCAGAAAACACGCTTCACCTTTGTCGCAACGCTGGTGAGCTACTGGGGCGTGGGGCTGGGCACGGGCAGCTGGCTGGCCACACAGGGTCACGGTGTGCAGGGGTACTGGATGGGGATTGTTCTGGGGCTGAGCAGTGCGGCGCTATTGCTTATGGGGCGTCTGGCGGTGGGGAGGTATCGTCATCGCTTTTGAAAAAGCGATACAGACCATAAACCACGGCCCCCACGACGACCACGACGGCAAGCGTCATGGCTACGGTCATCAGACCTGCGGTAACAACATGATCAGAGGTGATGGAGTACATGGACATCCTGCCTTGTGGCTATAATTGTAAAAACGATTTTACAGAGCACTCATGGCCCAGCAACCCGTCAACTTCGAACAGGAAAGACAGCGTATTCTTGCAGAGATTGAAGCTCGTGCCAAGGAGCGGGGCGGCGAACTGACGCTGCAGGACTGGCTCAAGGCGGCAGAAGAGGTCATGCCCGACAGTGCAACGGCCGCAAACTTGCAGGGCAACGTCGGTAATGAGCGTATTCTTGGGACGGCTGATGTGGGCGAGGAGCGCGTCAGTCTGAGTGCCAGTGCGCGTCCGAAACGCCGCAACCGGACACGAACGCGTCCAACACGCAAACAGGCAGACAGACCGGATTCCGAATCCGTGCCGCCTGTGGCCGCCAATGAACGCCATGACGAAGAGGGTGGGGAAGGCATGGGAGCAAGAAATGCAATCTGGGTTGGAGTGATTGGCACTATCGTGCTGGCCGCCGTGCTTGGCGCAGGTGGATTGGCATTCTACAAGCTCCATAATGAAATCAAGACATTGAGTACACGGCTTGATCAGATGGAAGCCCGGCTAAGCAAACTGGAACGGGCAAAGGCACCTGTCGAAAAGGCAACCCTGGATGCCATTACGGCACGACTGGATGCGCTGGAGAAAAAGGCGTTGCCCGTTGATGCGCAACAGCAGGTCAGTGATCAGGTGCATTCGGAGCTGACGGACGCCAATGTGGTCACCGAAGCGGTGCTGGATGCCAAGCTGGAACAATTCAGTCAGCGAATTGAACAGGTCATCGACAAGCGTTTCGCCACGCTGCTGGTGCAACTCAAAAGCCTGCGTGCAACGGCGTCCACGCCCGCCTCACAGCCAACCCAGAGCGAGCCTGTATCGGATGCGCCCAAGAAAGACGCAGACCAGACGCTCTCGGTCACCCCGCCCGCACAGCCTGCCGAACCTAGGGCGCCTGAAGTAAAGCCCCCTTTGTCCGAGAAGAAAGAAGCAGGGGGTTCAGCGCTGTCTGAAAATGAACAGTGGCTGGCGCAACAGCCAGCGAATAACTGGACATTGCAGTTGGCCAGTGTGCTGGACAAGGCCAGCCTGGATCACATGATCCGTACCAAGAAGTTGAATGAAGCGAAAATCGTCCGGCAGATTCGAGACGGCCAGACTCGCTATGTCTTGATTCAGGGCAGCTTTTCAGATCGGGCCAGTGCCCGGGAAGCTGCCACTGCAGTTCGAACCCGCACCGGCATCAGCCCCTGGGTGCGTCATTTCAGACCACTTCAGGCCAACCTGCCTCACTGAACAGGTGCTTTAGACGGTCTGGCCTCCTGCTTAGTTGCAGGCTACGCGTGGCAGTCTGAGACCAGCCACAACCTGCTCGCCTTCCTGAGCAATAAAAGCCTCGCCGCCATGAAACTGGGCCACCAGGCGCACGATATAGAGGCCGAGTCCGAGGTGTGGCGTGGGACTGGCGTGGGGGCGGACACTGGTCATGCCGGTAAAGAGCTGGTCGGGCGCCAGTGACTCTGGTAGCCTGCCATGGTTGGTCACGCGGATTTCCACCGTATCGTCGTCTGCTCGCGCCGTCAGGCGGACAGGGGCTTCACCCTGGTGAAAATCAAACGCATTGCTCAGTAGTTTGTCCAGAGCCTGCTCCAGCAGAAACCCTTCACCACGTACGCACACATCCTCATTCAGATGAATATCGATCTGCAGGCGATCCCCATAGTGCTCCCTGAGGGCTTCAGCAAGTGCCAAGAGCATGTCAGTCAGTGAGTAGATCTGGGGCGTTTCCGACAGAACGCTCTGCTCAATACTGCCAGCCTCACCCAGTGCATTGATAATGCGCTGCAGCTGATTGACCCCATGGCGAGCCTGTTCCACGTAAGGCTGCGTGCGTCCGGTTTCTTCAATGCGCTGCAGGCTCATGCTCAGGCGATTAAGCGGGTTATGCAGCTCGTGCCGCAATGCCTTGGGCAGGGCCTTGAGAAAGGCCTCGTACTGGTGGATATGCTGCAGCATTTCATAAATGCTGTGCCGCAGGCTGTCCACTTCATCCTGTTGCCAATGAGAGCGAGGGGTATCGGGAAAATCACCGACGCGGTAGCGCGCAGGATCAAACGCGTGCCCCACATCCTGCTGCAGTCGGCGAATACGGCCGGAAAGGGTCAGGCCATAGAGGGCAAAGGCGATCATTAGCAGGCTGAGCAGCGTGGTGGCGATGCCGACCACGTGATAGAAGTTCTGCAGCTGGGTGCCAAAAAGACTTTCCACCCGCTCTTCGACCACAATGCCTCCCAGGGGCTGTCCATGCAACACCAGTGGTGTCGCGGACATGAGGGAGACCGGGTTGCCACGGGTATCGAAACGGAAGCGTTGCGCCGTACCGCCTTTGAGTACCTGCTCGATCAGGCTCTTTTCCGGATTGGCATCATAGGGGATAAGGTAGGGCAGGGTATGGGGAAAGACCGTGTGGATCTGACGAATGGTCCATTGGCCGATACGTGCGAAGAAGTCATCGTAGCGGGCCACTTTGCCACCACGCGGGAGGTGGCCGACCACATAAGTGGTGGTCCCGGTGTGATTGAAGATCCAGATGGCGGCGTTGTTCAGGTCGAGATGGCGCAGTTGCCGGGTCGGATCCCCCTTGAAGATCTGCAGAGCCCACAGATCGGGGCGGTTTTCCAGAATGGCAGCCAGGTTCTGCACTGTCTGCGACTGCTGCACAATCTGCTGTTCCAGCAGCTTGCGGTTGAAATCAAGCGCCATGCGGTACATGAGGAAGGGAAATACCAGCAGAAGTGCCAGCAGCAGGAGAAAACGCTGGCGAATGCTCAGCCGCATGCCCTGTCCCTGTATTCAGTGCTTGCGCTTTTCATCCTTGCTGCGCCAGCTGTAGCCGCGCCCGTATTCATTCTGAATCATGTCAAAATCGGGATCCACCTTGCGGAAAGCATTGCGGATGCGGCAGATGTGGGTATTGATGGTATTGCGCTCCACCACACCCTGGGTGGCTGACTGGAGGGCTTCGTAGGTAACCAGATGACGCGGCCCTGCCTGCGCGAACTGCTGCAGCATTTCAAACTCGGTGGCGGTCAGATAAACGGGTTCACCTTTCCAGCTGACGGCGAGATTTTCCGGATCGAGCATGAGGTGGTCAAGCGTATGCTGAGCGGGCTGAGGCGACTGAGTCAGCCGGAGAAGATTGCGAATCTTGGCAACCAGCAGCTTCATGTTATAGGGCTTCGGAAGGTAATCCACGGCCCCCAGTGTGTGGCCGGTAATGATGTCGAATTCATCCTGCCGCTCGGACAGGAAAATGATGGGCAGTACCACGCCGGCCTGCTGCAGATCGCGCACCAGATCGAAGCCGCCATCCTTTTCTTTGCCGAGAATGATGTCAGACACCAGAAGGCTGGGCCTGTCCTTTTGTATCCCCTCAAATGCCTCATCACGACGGGAAAAGGGTAGGGGGATAAAACCGGCTTCACGCAGGGTTTCTTCCAGCAAGGCCAGCTGATGGGGATCGTCTTCGACGATAGCGATTTTATGTTCCATATCCATTATGTGTGCTTTCTATTTGAAGTAGTTGATCTTCTTGCGTTCGGACGAAGCGGGAATCCCCATCGCCTCACGGTATTTGGCGATGGTACGGCGAGCGACGTGAATGCCTTTTTCCTCAAGCATTTTGACAAGCTTGCTGTCACTTAGCGGCTTGCGTGGGTCTTCCGCTTCGATAAATTCGCGAATATACGACTTAATGGCAGTGGCGGATTGATCTTCCTGTCCGTATTGAGAGACGCCTGATGAGAAGAAATACTTGAGTTCATAGGTGCCGCGGGGCGTCTGGATGTATTTCTGGTTGGTGGCGCGAGAAATAGTGGATTCATGCAGGTCCAGCGCTTCGGCCACTTCGCGCAGCACCATAGGCTGCATGGCCTTTTCGCCTTCCTGAAAGAAGCGCTGCTGCCGATCCACAATATAGCGCCCAACGCGCAAAAGCGTTTCGCCCCGGTGCTGCAGAGATTTGATCAGCAGGCGCGCTTCCTGCTGTTTTTCCTTGAGCTTGTTGGCTTGAGCTGGATCCTTGATCTGTTCGGCCAGTTGAATGTATTCGGGATTGAGGCGCAGGCGGGGGTAGGCATCCGCATTCAGTTCAAGCACAAAGCGATCGCCCTGACGGCTCAAAATCAGATCAGGAACCACATAATCATTTTCCACCACGGCATAAGCCCGGCCAGGACGGGGGTCCAACGACTGAATGAAATGGATCAGATCATGCAGTTGCGCATCATTCAACCGGTAGCGGCGCTTGATGCGGTTGAACTGATGGGTTGAGAGCAGTTCGAAGTGATTGCTGATCAGGTCATGGGCCTGCTCGCGCAGTGGATCCGTCAGCGACTGCGGGGCGTCGGCTTTCATTTGCAGCAGCAGGCACTCCTGCAGGTTTCGGGCTGCCACGCCGGCTGGCTCGAACGTCTGCACGACTTTCAGAACGGCTTCGACATCCGTTTGAGATAGGGGCAGTCCGGCATGTTCGTGTACCGAATCGGCAATGCTTTGCAACGGTTCAGTCAGATAGCCGTCGTCATCCAAGGCGTCGATAATGTATTGCGCGATAAGCAGTTCGAGATCACTGTCCCATTCATGAATTTCAGCCTGCCAGAGCAGATGGTCATGCAATGAACGTTGTTCGGCCGTGTAGTTTTCAGGTGCAGTCCAGTCATCGGTATCAGGCGCCTGCGAAAGGGCTGGTGCAGGAATTGGATCATCCTGATAAATGTCTTCCCATGAGGCATCCGTCTCCAGATCCTGATCCAGTATCTGCTCAGACTCAGGAGGGACTTCGGATTCATCGGGTACATCCGTTTCTGCAACGTCTGCTGTCGTTTCAGGTTCAGCAGCGACTTCGGCTTCGTCTTCCTGATCAAGCTCCAGAAAGATGTTCTCTTCAAGCGTCTGCTCGACCATGGCCTGAATTTCCAGCGCAGACTGCTGCAGAACCTTGATGGATTGCTGTAGCTGAGGCGTGAGCTTGAGCTGCTGGCTCTGGCCGACATTGATCTGCAATCCGGGCATGATTGCCATGGGGAGCGTCCTCTTGGTTTTTTTCTTATAATGCCGGTTAATGTATCAAATCGCGGCCGAAAAGAGGAGGCTACCATGACAATGAAAGAAGAATTGGCACAAATTTTGTCCGAGCTGCCCGACGATGCCACGTGGGACGACCTGCTGAAGGAGCTCTATCGCTGGAAAAAGATCACGCACGGTATGAGCGAAGAAGAACTGGCCATGCCGGCACCACTTCCTGATAACGAACTGAACGCCATTCTCGGCCGCGTGGATTCTGCCAGCAGTATCCCTGATGACATGCGGAATACGAAGAAATACAATCCGGGCAATTATGTAACGCTTGGCATGGTGGCCGGAGCAATCGCAATCTTTTTTGCCATGGTGTTTCCGCCGCTGTCCTGGGCGGCTGCAGCCGTAGCCGCCATCACAGGCATCATTGGCGTGGTTCATAAAGAAGAAAAAGCCTGGGTACCCATCCTGCTGGCCATGGTGTCACTGGTGCCGATGATCTTTATTTTCGGCGCTTCATCCTGAAAGAATCCAAGCCATTTCAAGGACTCAAGCCGGTTTGAAATTTATCCACCGGCTTTTTGGTCTTGTCTTTGGTTCGCATAATTTATATTATGTTAAATAAGTGTTGGGAAGAAAAACGGGTCATGTGCCCTGCCGCATTTCACCATCATCCGTTATCAATTGAAATGAATACGGGGGTGTTGCGCTGTCGGCAAGCGGATCGATTTGCCCGCTCGCTGGACATTCTTTAGTGCATTCATGAGATGCAGCGAATAATCCAGTGAAATGCGGCCCGGCTCGAAGGGTTCATTCGGTTTGAGATTTCTAAACCAGTGCAGTTTAATCTGATTACTGGCATGGTCCGGCGGAGTCAGGCTTGAAGGCGGTGGCCAGCTGGCTGTGCCATGACAACTCAGACAGGCCGACCCTTTTTGGTCAGTCGGTCCATTAAGGCGCCCTGCCCACCCCAATCGCTGCAGTGCATAAGCAGGCGCATCGCTAAAGATGACGGTCTCCTTTAATTTCCGTCCCTTGCGTCTGTCTGCTGGTGTAAGACCCGGATCGTTCCCCCATTGCACACCCACAGGGGTGAATTTTTGCCATGGGTCGGCAACATGCTTGTCCCCGTCATAGACAAACGTGGTCATGACCCATGCTGTGGTGTCTTTCACCTGTTGATCACGTACGGCGATATCGATCTGGATCAGCCGCAGCGGGCGTAGACATTTGTGTCCTGCCCGCTCTATCGAGCAGTTGATATGCACCACCCATGTAGGTGCGCCTTTCAGCATGGGCAGTTGTCGGTCATCACCGGTGACAAAAATGTATTTGGCCACCAGGCTGCCCGGCGGCATTTCGCTGAAACGCAGATCCGGCGTTCCTGCCCGCCAAAGCCGCCCCTGCTGCCACGCCATGGTGCCATTGAAAAATGTCAGCTCCCACTTCTGCTGAGGTTCGCTCTGCTGTGGCCCTAGATCGTAAGGCTGGAGATCAGCCTGTCGGCTCAGTCCGTGGGTGGCTTCCCGGGCGCGGCGCCCCATGTGATGCCAGGGCATGTGATACCAACGGTGTACGCGGTTGCGTGAGGGAATGTAATTCGCTTGCCGCATGCCCGCCATCAGATAATTCCAGATGGCCTGCACATAACTCCGAGGTTGTTTGCGTACATCGATTGCTTCCCAAGGGTGTGCATCAGTGGGCTTTTGCACAGGATAAGCGGTATTACGATGAAAGACAGGTCCGTTGTAGCCTGGCGGCAGCCGATCCTGAAGTGGTGGGAATTTTGGCGCTGCGACTGCCGACGCGGCAGTGAGAGCAAGCGCAAGCCATAATACGGTGCGTTCAGCCATCGATTAGGTCAAGAACCTTTTCCGGCGGACGTGCCACGACCGCTCGCCCTTTGTAAATCACAATGGGCCGTTCAATCAGACAGGGATGCTCGTGCAACACGTTCAGCCATTCGGAGCGAGAAAGCGCTTTCTCTTTCAATCCCAGTTCCCTGTAAGCCTTTTCATTTTTGCGCACGATCTCTTCTGGCGCTAGGCCCAGCAGGTCAAGTAGTTCATCCAGAAATACTTCACCGGGCGGGTTATCCAGATAGCGTATTTCTTCGTATGGGATAGCGTGCTCCTGCAGGTGCTTGAGTGCACCACGGCTTTTTGAGCAATGCGGGTTGTGCAGAATAATTGCTCTGCCCTCGGCAGCAATCATGCATCACTCTCCTCGTTCAGATTGAGACGCTCCTGCAGTGCCTTTTCCACGGCATCCAGGCGTGACTTGCACAATTGGTACGCCTTGGTAGCCTGATCCACTAGTGGGACCAGCTCATCGATGTCAATGTCTTCGTCCTGGGCGAGCCGGTTGACGATCCGTTCCAGTGTGGCATAGTTTTCCTTAAAGGTTTCCGGGCTGTTCATGCATCCTCCACTTTGGCCTTGACTGGGCCGTCTTCAAAGGTAATCAGAACGTGCTGCTGCGGTTTTAACTGGGCCGCACGCGTGATTGGACGGTCCCGTGCATCCTTAACGAGGGCAAAACCGCGCCGCAGTTGCTTGGCCGGGCCGGCCTGCAGCACTAGCGCCATCACGTGGCGTAGCCGCTCCCCGCGCTGGCGAATCCGTTGCAGTGGTAGCGAGGTGACCTGATGGTGCAGAAGCCTCAGCCGTTCTCGGCTTCGCAGCAGATGGTGACGAGTCGCCTGCTGTACCGCCTGGCGCAATATCTGAAGTTGTTGGAGGCGGCTCTGCAATTGTGAGCTTGCACGTTCCAGCAGGCGGTAACGGTGCTGAAACAGACGTTGTCGGGTGTGCTGCAAGCGAAATTGCATGGCATGATGCAGGCGCTCGCATGCGTGTGTAATGACCTGTTGTCGGGCCCGTACCTGTTGCAATGCAGTGGTGCGGATGGCCTGCCAGTCACCTGATGCCTTTCGTGCCCGCGTAAAGATGGTGTCACGAATGTGGGCGATGACCTTGCTGGGGGTGTCCAGCCGCAAGGCTGCGATTTCGTCCAGAATGGTGGTGTCCCGTTCATGGCCGATCCCGGTCAGAACCGGCATGGGCATCTGTGCCAAACGCTGCGCCAGCGTAAGCCTGTTGAGATGGTGCAGATCCAGCTGAGCGCCACCACCCCGAATCACAATCAGTGCGTCAAAGGGTTGATAAGCATGCTGAGCCTCTATGGCATCCAGTGCAGCCATGAATTCACACTCAACACGCTCACCTTGAAAAGCCGCATGAAAGTAATGAAATTCGCACAGCCCATGTTGTTGCAATTGCAGCGCGTCACGCTGGAAATCGCCCAGGCCTGCAGCCTTGGGTGGAGACAAAACGGCTACACGGAAATAATCCTCGGGCAAGGGTAACTGCTTGTTGCGTTCATAAAGTCCTTGTGCAATCAAGGCTTCGCGAAGCTTGCTCCGATGTGCAGCGATGTCCCCCAGCGTATAGCTGGGGTCGATGTCTTCGATATTAAGCGACAGGCCATAACGCGGATGAAAGCGTACCTGCACCTTGAGCAGCACCTTCTGCCCCACAGCCAAGGTGCTGCCCGTTGCAGCCACGAACTTGCCTACCAGGCTTTCGATCTGACTCTGCCACAGGGTGGCACGCACGCTGGCCAGCTCCTGCCCATTTGCATCCGTTTCCACCAGATGCAGGTAGAGGTGGCGGCGTTCACTCAGCTCGGCAATTTCAGCGCGCACCCACAGGCTGGTGGGGAAACGCTGTTGCAGCGCAGCTTCAACCTGCTGCAATAATTGCGACAGACTCAAGGGCTCGTTTTCGGACGGCGTATCCACCTCCTCGCCCAGCAGGTCAGCTTGAGCCGGCAGCCAGCGCTGAAAGGGGGTCAGATCCTCTGCCAGTTCGCTGGGGACAAACCATTTCTTGCGCACCGCATCCCAGCGGGCGCCGAGCGCCTTGGCCTGATCCTTTTCCCGAAACGGCACATCAAGATACTGCACGCTCGCGCTCCTCTGCCCGCTTGATTTCAGCTTGTACAACATCCAGGGCGGTTTGGACAACCGACCAGTCCGCATCTGCATGATGTCCCCGCTGACTCAAAATCTGGCGCCACTTGCGTCCGCCGGGGCAGCCCTTGAACAGGCCCAGCATGTGGCGTGTCACATGATGCAGTCGACCGCCATGCGCAATATGCCGTTCCGTATAGTCCCGCATCGCTTCAACCACGGCAAATCGATCCGTGATCGGGTTCTCGTTGCCATAAATGCGGCGATCCACATCCGCCAGCATCCAGGGGTTTTCATATACGGCACGGCCCAGCATGACCCCATCCAGAGGGGGGTCCCCGACTTTTTGCGGGCGCAGTTGTTCGGCGACTTCGTCGAGCGTCTGGATACCGCCATTTAGAACGATTTCAGTGTCTGGAAAGGCCCTTTTGAGGCGAAAAACCCACTCATGGCGCAGTGGTGGGATTTCCCGGTTCTCCTTAGGGCTCAATCCCTGCAACCAGGCCTTGCGGGCGTGAATGATGAGACTGTCACACCCCGCCTCGATTTGGATACCACAGAAATCTTCAAACGCCTGATAACTTTCCATTTCATCGATGCCAATGCGAGTCTTGACGGTGACCGGAATGGAAACGGTATCCTTCATGGCACGCACGCCCTCAGCAACAAGTCTGGGGTGTGCCATCAGGCAGGCGCCGATCATATTGTTCTGCACGCGATCGGACGGACAGCCCACGTTCAGGTTGATGGCCTGGTAACCCCATGTCTCGCCAAGCTTGGCGCACTGTGCCAGTTCATTCGGCTCCGAACCACCCAGCTGCAGCACCACTGGCATGTCCTCCTCGTGCCCGAGAAACCGTTCCGGATTGCTGCCATGAATGAGTGCACCGGTGGTGACCATTTCGGTATATAGCAACGCGTGCCGCGTCATGCGCCGATAAAAATACCGGCAGTGGCGGTCAGACCAGTCGAGCATGGGCGCCACGGAAAAACGTGGATTTGGCGTTGACGTCATGGGGGTTAAAGCGTGATTGGATTGCGCTTTATTATAAGGGGTGAAGCGATGGTGGAATTGCGTAAAAGCAGGAAGATCTTGAGAAGTTGGTGGAGCCGACCGGGATCGAACCGGTGACCTCTACAATGCCATTGTAGCGCTCTCCCAGCTGAGCTACGGCCCCACACGATGGGATGGCGGTATTTTACGAATACGCCTGGTATTGTCAATGCCTTGATGGAGGCCGGGGCCGGAATCGAACCGACGTCCAAGGATTTGCAATCCTCTGTATAGCCACTCTACCACCCGGCCATATTGGAGCGGGAAACGGGACTCGAACCCGCGACCCCGACCTTGGCAAGGTCGTGCTCTACCA
>CAYYIL010000020.1:0-1695 GCA_964471975.1 uncultured Piscirickettsiaceae bacterium
CTTTGCTCAGACTGGAGGGACTTGGCAAAGTGTCCGGAAATATTAGACCACTACACCATGTTCTGGACAGCAGGGCTTGGTATTGTGAGTCAGAACAGAACGCGGGGCGCTTCTCTGGTGGGCTGATCACTTTATCCTCACCTGGTGGAGCACAACGGATTGTTCAGCCGTTTTGAAGGGAAAATCCGGCCTCGGGGCCAGGTGGGGTGAAAAACAGGTTGTTCACGGACGACGAAAAAGTCGGGGACCCCCTTGCTGTGGGGGCTCAGTCGTCGATGACCACCGTCTCCAGCCAACCCTCACGGTCGAATGTCAGGGTGCAGCGCATGAATTCCGTGAGTGGTTGCTGAGGAGTGGGGTCGTCGTCGCAGGCACAGCCGGCCATGAGACTCTGAAATTGAATATCCAGACGCAGCGTAAAGCCGTCAGCGTGCTGACTGGCTGCCAGCGGCATCAGTCGAGCGCTTTGCTTGTCGGCAAAATAGCCGTGCACCATGCCGGCCTGCAGCAGAGGAAAGAGCAGGCCTGCCTGATCCAGTGCCTCGGTCAGGGCTGGGGCATCAGGCTGTTCACGGCTCAGCAGCCGAGGCGAGACGGCTGCAGTCTGTTTAGTCTTCATCTGGTACGATCCATTGTTGGTTGATGGCGTGCAGCAGAGCCTGGGCATCGGCCGACTGTGCCAGTGCGCTTTCCAGATTTTCGTACAGGATAGCGTTGGCCAGCATCTGCTTGAAGGCCGGCGAAGCGGCAGTCTCCCACAGAGCTCCGTTGACAAAAAGGGTGCCCTGCGGTGTGAGGGCCATGCGCGTCACGGAATCCCGCAGCCAGACGGGTGAAGCCTGCAGGATCTCCGGCAGCATCTCCAGCGTCAGCGGCGGGTCCAGCGGCTCCGGCAGGAGTTCGACTGCAGCCTGATCAGGCAGTGTCACCAGCTGCGCCCAGGCTTCGTCCAGCCCCGGGCTGCTCATCGCGGGCGCGAGTGCGGACAGAATTGGCGCATGCACGCGTTCGGGAATTTCGCCGGGAGATGTGCCCGTATAGTCGGGGTCGGCAAACAGAGTGTTACCCACCGGGTTTTCGGCCAGCCAGTCCGACAGCGCTTCGGCGATTTCGCGGGCACGTAGGCTGCGGTAGCCAATGGAGGCGGTCATGCAGTCGTCATCCAATGCAACACCGTGGTGACCCCACAAGGGGGGAATGTAAAGCACATCGCCCGGCTCGACCGTCCAGTCCAGCATGACCGGGAATTCGCGCATCAGGCGCAACGGCACGTTTTCAAGATAGTTGTCCAGCGTGCAGTGCTGATTGGTGAGCGTCCAGCGACGCGTACCGGCCATCTGGTACAGAAACACGTGGTAATGATCGAAGTGGGGGCCCACATTGCCGCCTGTGACGGCATAGCTGATCATGATGTCGTCCAGGCGCCAATAGGGAATGAAGTCAAAGGCGGTAAGCAGCTTCTGCACGGACGGGACCAGTCGATCCACGCCCTGTACCAGCAGCGTCCAGTCACGCTGTGGCAGGGCGGCGAAATCGTCCTCGTGGAAAGGCCCGTTTTTCAGCGTGTAATCCTGTTCACCATTCTGGATCACAATGCGGCTTTCTACACTCTCTTCCAGTGCTAGCCCCGCCAGCTCTTCAGGGGTAATGCCGTCAAAGTCCGCGGGCAGGGCGTCACGAATCAGGCAGGGTTTC
>CAYYIL010000020.1:1795-5393 GCA_964471975.1 uncultured Piscirickettsiaceae bacterium
GGTGTCATCTCACGCAGGCGCTGCTTGGCTTCCTCGGGCAGCTCAAGGCCATCCACAAAGGCCTGCATGATGTACTTGTCCACGCGGCGGCCGCGGGTCAGCTCCTTCAGCTTTTCATAGGGCTGCTCGATCCCGTAGCGACGCATGACGGTCTGGATCGGCTCGGCCAGCACCTCCCAGTTCTCATCCAGATCGGCCAGCAGGCGTGCCTCGTTTACCTCAAGTTTGCTCAGGCCCTTCATGGTGGCCGACAGGGCAATGACCATGTGTCCAACGCCGACACCCAGGTTGCGCAACACGGTTGAGTCGGTCAGGTCCCGCTGCCAGCGGCTGATGGGCAGTTTCTGCGCCAGATGGTCGAACAGGGCGTTGGCCAGCCCCAGGTTGCCTTCCGAGTTTTCGAAGTCAATGGGGTTGACCTTGTGCGGCATGGTGGAGGAGCCGATTTCGCCGGCAACGGTTTTCTGCTTGAAGAAACCGAGGGAAATGTAGCCCCACACGTCACGGTCGAAATCGATCAGCGCCGTATTAAAGCGCATGAGGACATGGAAGTATTCGGCCATCCAGTCGTGCGGTTCGATCTGAATGGTGTAGGGGTTCCATGCCAGTCCCAGCGAGCGCACGAACTGCTCGGACAGCTCGTACCAGTTGATGTCCGGGTAGGCGGACAGGTGGGCGTTGTAGTTGCCCACGGCACCATTGATCTTGCCCATGATCTGTACGTCGCGCAGCTGTTTGGCCTGGCGTGCCAGACGATAGGCCACATTGGCGAATTCCTTGCCCACGGTAGTGGGGGAAGCCGGCTGCCCGTGGGTGCGCGACAGCATGGGGATGTTGGCCATGGACTCGGCCATGTCCGCCAGCGTATCCACCAGTGTGTCCATCTGCGGCACCAGCACCTGCTCCCGCGCTTCCTTCATCATCAGCGCGTAGGAGAGGTTGTTGATGTCTTCGCTGGTGCAGGCGAAGTGAACGAATTCCTTGATTTTGTCCAGTTCGGGATGCTTCTCAAGGTGTGACTTGATGAAGTATTCCACCGCCTTGACGTCGTGATTGGTGGTGCGCTCGATCTCCTTGACCTGTTCCGCCATCTCCAGGGTGAAGTGGTCCACCAGTTGGTTCAGATGGTTGAGGGCCTCGGCGGACAGCTTGGGCACTTCCGGAATGCCGGGATGGTTCGCCAGCATCTTCAGCCAGCTCACTTCCACGCGAACGCGATACTTGATCAGACCAAATTCGCTGAAAATGCTGCGCAGCGGTTCGGTGCGGCTGCCGTAGCGGCCGTCAACAGGCGAAATGGCGGTCAAGGGCGTCAGTTCCATAAAGCATCCTTTGGGGTGTAATAAATGATCATGGTATTATAACCTGTTCAAAACATTTCATTATCTGGACAAGGAGTTGCCATGTCATTTCTGGAAGCCTACCGTCAGCATGTGGAAGAGCGCGCCAAGGACGGATTGCCGCCCTTGCCGTTGAACGCCGAACAGACGGCGCAACTGGTGGAGCTGATCAAGAACCCGCCGGCCGGTGAAGAGGCCTTTTTGATCGATCTGCTGGAAAATCGCGTGCCGCCGGGTGTGGACGAGGCTTCCTACGTCAAGGCGGCTTTTCTGGCGGACGTGGCCAAGGGCAATGTCAGTACCCCGCTGATCACCCCGGAACGGGCCACCTTCCTGCTGGGCACCATGCTGGGTGGCTATAACGTTCAGCCGCTGATCGAACTGCTGGACAGCGACAACGAAGCGGTGGCTCAGGAAGCGGTCAATGCGCTGGGTCATACGTTGCTGGTGTACGACGCCTACCACGATGTGAAGGAGAAGGCCGATCAGGGCAACGTCCGGGCGCAGGAAGTGATGCAGCGCTGGGCCGATGCGGAATGGTTCAAGAACAAGGAACCGCTTCCCGAGAAGTTGACCGTCACTGTCTTCAAGGTGGACGGCGAAACCAATACTGACGATCTTTCGCCTGCACCGGCAGCATGGTCCCGCCCGGATATTCCGCTGCACGCCAAGGAGATGCTCAAGGCCAAGATGCCGGACGTGGAAGAGAAAATCGCCGAAATGAAGGCCAAGGGCCATCCGGTTGCCTTTGTAGGCGACGTGGTGGGTACCGGCTCATCGCGCAAGTCCGCCATGAACTCCATCATGTGGCACTTTGGCAACGACATTCCCTATGTGCCCAACAAACGTCAGGGTGGCGTGATTCTGGGCGGCAAGATTGCTCCCATTTTCTTTAATACCGCGGAAGACTCCGGTGCGCTGCCCATCGAGTGCGATGTCACCAAGATGCAGATGGGTGACGTGATCACCATCTATCCGTACGAAGGCAAGATCGAAAACGAGGCGGGCGAGGTGATCAGTACCTTTGAGCTCAAGCCTGTGACCATGCCGGATGAAGTGCGTGCCGGAGGCCGTATTCCGCTGATTATCGGTCGTGGCCTGACCGACCGAGCGCGCCGCGACATGGGGCTGGATGTGTCTGACGTGTTTATACGTCCCCGTGACGAATCCGGCTCCACCAGGGGTTATACGCTGGCGCAGAAGATGGTGGGCAAGGCATGCGGTATCGAGGGCGTGCGCCCCGGCATGTACTGCGAGCCGCACATGACAACAGTGGGCTCTCAGGACACCACTGGTGCCATGACCCGCGATGAGCTTAAGGAACTAGCCTGTCTCGGCTTCAGCGCAGATTTCGTGCTGCAGTCCTTCTGCCACACCGCAGCCTATCCCAAGCCGGTGGACGTGAAGCTGCAGCATGAGCTGCCGGACTTCATTATCAGCCGTGGCGGTGTTTCGCTGCGCCCGGGCGATGGCGTGATTCACTCCTGGCTGAACCGCATGCTGCTGCCCGATACCGTGGGCACCGGCGGTGACTCCCACACCCGTTTCCCCATCGGCATTTCCTTCCCGGCCGGTTCCGGGCTGGTGGCGTTTGCTGCCACGCTGGGCGTGATGCCGCTGACCATGCCGGAATCCGTGCTGGTGCGTTTCAAGGGGGAAATGCAGCCGGGCATTACCCTGCGAGACCTGGTGAACGCCATTCCGTATGTGGCCATTCAGAAAGGCCTGCTGACCGTTGAGAAGAAGGGCAAGAAAAACGTCTTCAACGGTCGCGTGCTGGAGATCGAAGGGCTGGAGAACCTTACCGTCGAGCAGGCGTTTGAGCTGTCCGACGCATCCGCAGAACGTTCTGCCAACGGCTGCACGGTCAAATTGAACAAGGAGCCGATTATCGAGTTCCTCAAGTCCAATATCGCCCTGATCGACTGGATGATCGAAAACGGCTATCAGGATGCACGCACGCTGGCACGCCGTCGCGATGCCATGAAGGCGTGGATCGAGAATCCGGAGCTACTGGAAGCGGACAAGGATGCCGAATACGCCGAAGTGATCGATATCGATCTGAACGAGATCACCGAACCGCTGCTGGCATGCCCGAACGATCCGGACGACATCAAGCCGCTGTCGGAAGTGCAGAACACCAACATCGACGAGGTCTTCATTGGTTCGTGCATGACCAATATCGGCCATTACCGTGCCGCAGGCAAGGTGCTGGAGAAGTTCAATGGTCAGCTGCCGGTGCGCCTGTGGATCGCACC
>CAYYIL010000020.1:5493-15634 GCA_964471975.1 uncultured Piscirickettsiaceae bacterium
ACCACCTGATTCAGCTTGGCGAACAGTTCCTGACTGGCCTGCTCGGTACGGTCGAAGCGGGCGACAATCTCATCGGCATGCTCGACGCAATAGTTGTGTTCGATGCATTTGAGCGCCTCCAGCACATTTTCATGCACCGCCTTATGAGGCTGTTCGATGCTGGCGTAGCTGGGCGCACTGCTGAGGTATTTGCGGCCCTCGCCCTGGTCGTACCATTTGCCGAGGCGGCAGCTGTGATGATCGCCGAACTGGGCTTTCAGTTCACCGTCAAACACGGAGTGGTAGGCGTTACCCTTGAACATGATGTGATCCAGCTTGACCAGGCTGGTGAACATTTCGTAGGCGATCTGCTGGTTCTCCGTCTTGATGTGATGGGCATTGCGGATCATTTCCTGCAGAATGTGGCGGAAATCGTTCAACTGCTCGATGGTGCGGGTCGCCTGTTCCGCACTCTGCTTGCCCGCCCGGACCATCACTTCGCTATTGTGCTTCAGACGTTCGATATTGCGCTCCACTTCTGCAGCCGCCTGTTGCGTGCGGTTGGCCAGATTGCGGACTTCGTCAGCCACCACAGCGAAACCGCGTCCATGTTCGCCCGCCCGCGCCGCTTCGATGGCCGCATTCAGCGCCAGCAGATTGGTCTGCTCGGAAATGTCCTTGATCAGCGTCATCACTTCGCTGATCTCGCCAACCGCCTGATCCAGTTCGGTCGCCTGCTGTTCACTGGCTTCGGACTGGGCTTTCATCTGCCCGACCACCGAAATGATGGTATCCGTGTTGCGTTGCACCTGATCGATCACCTCGCCGGTGCGTTCATTCAGCTGGTTGACGTCGTTGATGGTTTCGATGCTTGATGCCATGGAACCCTGTACATCCTTGGCATTGTGGATGAGGCCATTGATGAGCAGATTGGCCAGGCGCACGAGCAGGTCGCTGCGTTTCAGGTTCTTGTCCGCTTCCGCCTTGGCGCGGCGTGCCGCTTCTGCCTCCTCCTGTGCGTGGCGGGCGATTTCTTCCACCCGTTCGATAAAGCGGTTGAAATTTGCAGCCGCCTCGCCGATTTCATCGCCGCTGTCAACGTGCAGACGGCGGCCGAACTTGACTTCCCCCTCCGCCAGCTCCGCGGCCGTGCGATCCAGCGCCTTGACCGGCTTCACAATGGCGAAACGGGCGATGACCAGGACGAAGATCAGCGAAAGTACATCGGTAATGCCAAAGATGCCCAGTTGTGACAGCAGGGCATGATCCACTTCGCCAACAATCTGCTGGGCATGCGCAGACTGACCCAGCTGGCGTGCCAGCAGTTCATCCATATAATTCACCGCATAGAAATAATGCGCAAATATGATGGCAAAGCCGAAGATTAGCGAAGCCAACAGTGGCAGATGCAGCTTGTTGGTGATGGATAGATTCTTGAACATGACCGGTTACCTTAGTTGATTGAATCCTACGGTGTCCTCCTTGCGACAAAAAGCATTTTTTGTGCCACTTTTATTCAAATGGTTGCATTTTTAACAGGGCGCCTGTCAGGGATTGCAGCTGAGCACCCTGCAGCAGTTTCTGTAGCAGCGGTTTTTCGATTTCAAGGCGGTGCATGTGTTTCAGATTCAGTACATCTTCCACGACATGGCGGGTATCGGCCAGACCATCGATCAGTCCCTTGCGGATGGCCTCATCCGCTAGCCAGACCATGCCGGTAAACAGCATGGGATCGTCGGTTTTCAGGCGGGATTCGCGCCCTTTTTTCACCGCATTGATGAAATTCTGATGCGTGCGCTCCAGCACATGCTGGCGGAAGTATTCCCGACCTTCCTCGTCCCTGGGGCCAAAGGGGTTGATGAACGCCTTATGTTCGCCAGCGTACATGGAGCGGTTTTCAATGCCCAGCTTGTCCATCAGGCCGGTAAAGCCGAAACTGTCCAGCCGCACGCCAATGGAGCCTACAATGGAGTTTTCATTAGCGTAGATCTTGTCCGCCGCAACGGCGGCATAGTAACAACCGGAGGCGCACAGATCCTGCACCACCACATAGACGGGTTTTTTCGTTTTCTTTTTCAGGCGCAGGATTTCGTCATGAATCAGTGCGGCCTGCACGGGGGCGCCGCCCGGTGAGTTCGCTTCGATGATGACGGCTCTTGCCTGTTTGTCGGCAAAGGCTTGCCGTAGCAACGGCATGATGGCATTGGCGCTGGCGGTGTCGCTGTTGGGCATGATGGCGCCTTTCAGGGGAACGATTGCCGCGTAGGGGCGGGACTCCAACTCATCGACACTCAATTCGTTGGCGCCTTTCACCATGAAGACAATCAGCACCAGAATATAGGCGCTGATGGCGAACAGGAGCAGGTTGCGCCAGCGGCGGCTGGCACGATCCTGTTTCAACCACTTTTCCAGTGCGCTGACAAGGCGTTCTTCGGTGGTGGGTGTCATGGGCATGCTGTCCTGCAAAAAAGGCGCCTGTCGGCGCCTTGGTAAAAGAGAGGATTACTTCGAGGCGGTAATGTTATAGCCGCCGTCTACGTAGGTGATCTCGCCGGTGATACCCGAGGCAAGATCCGAACACAGGAAGGCGGCGGCATTGCCCACTTCCTCGATGGTGACGTTGCGGCGCAGCGGTGTCGCCTTGGCTGCTTCTTCGAGCATGTTGCGAAAGTCCTTGATGCCGGATGCCGCCAGCGTGCGGATCGGGCCGGCAGACACGGCGTTGACGCGAATGCCGTCCTGACCCAGATCGGCGGCCAGATAGCGCACGCAGGCTTCCAGTGACGCCTTGGCCACGCCCATGACGTTGTAGTTGGGTACGGCGCGCTCGGCGCCCAGATAGGTGACGGTCATCAGGGCACCCTGGCGCTGCTTGAGCATCTCGTAGCCCGCCTTGGCGAGGGCTACGAAAGAGTAGGCGCTCACATCGTGTGCAATCATGAAGCCTTCGCGGGTCGAGGCCTCGATAAAGCGGCCTTCCAGCTCGCTGCGGGGGGCGAAAGCCACGGAGTGGACGATGATGTCCAGCCCGTCCGGCCAGTGTTCCTTCAGCTGGGTGAAGACCGCCTCGATTTCGTCGTCATTGCGCACGTTCAGCGGCAGCACGATGTCGGAGCCCAGTTCTTCTGCAATCTTGCGCACGCGCGGCTCGAATTTGTCCGCAAAGTCGCTCTGGTAGGTAAACGCCAGCTCCGCGCCCTGTTCCCGCATCTGCTTGGCGATGCCATAGGCGATGGATTTGTTGTTGGCCACACCAACAATCAGCGCACGCTTGCCTTGCAGAAATCCCATGATTCGAACTCCTTCTTTTGATGAATTAGATTCTCTGCATTATACAAATGTGCGCCTATAATTGCGGGCATGATACGTATGCTCCGAGGGGTATTCCTGCTTGTGATCGCCATGGTGTTGGCCGGGTGCCACACACCGTGGAATGATCCCTATCCGGCGGGCACGACGGCCAAGCCGATTCTGCTGCGGGCCTTTTCCGCACCGCCCAAGCATCTCGACCCGGTGGTGTCCTATTCCTCCAACGAATGGGGCATTATCAGCCAGATATACGAGCCGCCCCTTCAGTATGCCTACCTGAAACAGCCCTATACACTGGAGCCCCTGACGCTGATGCGTATGCCCGATGTGCATTATTTGAATGAAACGGGGCAGGAAACCACGCAAGACAGGGCGGCCTTCAGTGAATACACGCTGCATCTGCGCGATGACGTGCGTTATCAACCCCATCCGGCCTTTCTTGCATCAAACCGCGAACTTTCTGCCGAACGCATCGCACGGCTGAATACGCCCTATGACCTGCCCACTGGCAGCCGTGCCCTGACGGCAGAAGATTATGCCTATGCCATTAAGCGCATGGGGGTACGCGCCTACCAGTCGCCTATCCTGGATACCATGATGGCGCACATTGTGGGGTTGAAGGCGTACAGTAAGAAGGTATCACAAGCCCTTGAAAAGTGGAAGGAAACCCATTCTGACGGCGGCTTTTTTGATCTGCGCCCGTATGCCATTGAGGGCGTTCAGGTCGTTGATGCACATACCCTGAAAATTCGTATCAAGGGGGTCTATCCGCAGTTTCTCTACTGGCTCAGCATGAACTTTTTCGCCCCAATTCCGTGGGAGGTGGATGCCTTCTACAGCCAGCCGGGCATGCAGGAAAAGAACCTCTCGCTGGATACCTGGCCGGTGGGCACGGGCCCCTATATGCTGGTGGAGAACAATCCCAATTTCCGCATGCGGCTGGTGCCCAACCCGAACTTCCATGCGGAACGTTATCCGTGCGACGCCAGCGAGGGCGTGCCCAGGGCGCTGTTGGCAGACTGTGGCCAGCCACTGCCCCGCAATGGTGGCGTGCTGTACACGCTGGAAAAAGAAAGCGTGCCCTACTGGAACAAGTTCATGCAGGGCTACTACGATGCCTCTGGTGTCTCGTCCGATGCGTTTGATCAGGCGGTGCAGTTGTCTTCCAGCGGCAATATTGGTCTGACACCAACCATGCAGGAGAAGGGCATCCGTTTTCTGGGCGGGGTGCAACCGACCATCATGTATTTCGGCTTCAATATGCTCGACCCCGTCATAGGCGGGCTGGGGGAGAAGCAGCGCGCGTTGCGGCAGGCGGTGTCCATCGCACTCAACATGGAAGAGTATATTTCCATTTTCCTCAATGGACGCGGCGTGGCGGCGCAGGGACCGCTGCCGCCGGGTATATTTGGCTATGAGCCGCCGCCTGCTGGGCTGAATCCGGTGGTGTATCGATGGGGAAATGGTCAGCTGGTGCGCCGCAGTCTTGATGAAGCCCGTACCCTGCTGAAAAAGGCCGGCTATGCCAACGGCATCGATCCTACGACAGGCAAGCCGCTCAAGCTCTATTTTGAGGCGGTGGGTGGCAGCCCCGATGATCAGGCACGTCTGGCCTGGCTGCGCAAGCAATTCGCAAAACTGGGGATTGATCTGGTCATCCGTGCCACCGATTACAACCGCTTTCAGGACAAGATGCGCCAGGGCAAGGGGCAGATCTTCATGTGGGGCTGGAACGCCGATTATCCCGATCCGGAGAATTTCCTCTTCCTGCTGTACGGCAAGAACGGTGTCGTGGGCACCGGCGGCAACGGCGTAAACTATACCAACTATGAAAATCCCGAATTTGATCGCCTGTTCGAGCAGATGCAGACACTGCCCAATGGGCCGGAGCGCCTGCGCATGATCCGTAGGATGGTGCACATCGTGCAGCAGGACGCGCCGTGGGTGTTCGGTTTCTACCCACGCGCGTTGGCGCTCTATCACCACTGGTATCACAACGCCTGGCCCAACATGATGGCCAATAACACTACCAAATACCTGCGTGTGGATGCAGACGAACGGGTCGAGCGCATTCGTCAGTGGAATGAACCCAATCGCAGCGTCCTGTGGATGGGGCTTGCTGGCCTATTGGTGATGGCTGCTGGCGCCGCATGGCTTTACTGGCGCCGTCAGCAGCAGCGGGCGCGGGAGGCGGGCCCATGCTGAAGTATCTGCTGCGCCGGCTGCTGTATGCCATTCCCATTCTGATCGGGGTGAACCTGATCACCTTTGCGCTCTTTTTCATGGTCAATACCCCGGATGACATGGCGCGGATTCACCTGGGCGCCAAGCAGACCACGCCGGAGATGATCGCTGCGTGGAAGCAGACACACGGCTACGACAAGCCCCTGTTTTTCAATGACAAAGCCGAGGGGCTTGAGGCATTGACGGATACGCTGTTCTTTCAGCAGAGCGTGCGCCTGTTTACCTTTGACTTCGGCCTGTCCGACAGCGGGCGTGATATCGGTGCGGACATTCAGCAGCGCATGTGGCCATCGCTGGCGCTGGCGCTGCCCACCTTTCTGCTGGGACTGTGGGTGAACATTACGCTGGCGCTGATGGCGGTGCTGTTTCGCTATACGCGCGTGGACAAGACCGCACTGGTGGCTGCGGTGCTGCTCATGTCCATTTCCGGCCTGTTCTACATCATCGGTGGGCAGGTGCTGTTCAGCAAGATGCTCCACTGGGTGCCCATTTCCGGCTATCAGCCGGGGGCCGATGCCTGGCGTTTTCTCATCCTGCCGGTGCTGATCGGTGTGTTCGCCGGGCTGGGCGTGGGATTGCGCTGGTATCGCACGCTGTTTCTTGAGGAAGTGAACAAGGACTATGTGCGCACGGCCCGTGCCAAGGGACTGAGTGAGTGGCGTACCCTGAGTCGCCACGTGTTGCGCAACGGCCTGCTGCCCATCCTGACCGGTGTGGTGGTGGTCATCCCCACGCTGTTCATGGGCTCGTTGGTGATGGAGAGCTTCTTCGGCATCCCGGGCCTGGGCAGCTATACCATTGAAGCGATTCAGGGGCAGGACTTCGCCATCGTCAAGGCGATGGTCTTCCTCGGGGCGGTGCTCTATATTGCCGGGCTGATCCTGACGGATATCGCCTATGCCTGGGCGGACCCCAGAGTGAGATTCAAATGATGAGGGGAATATGTTGGATCTGAAGCACTATTACCGATGCATCGATGCACTGGAGCGTGCCAGTCAGGCCTTAACCGATGTGGACAGGGACAGCGTTGAATATGAGCTGTTTCGCTCCGCTGCGGTAAAGGAATATGAACTGATTGTTGAGCAGGCGGGCAAGCTGTTACGCAAGGCATTGCGTCCCTGGCTGCCGTCGAAACGCGCATTGGACCGGTTGACCTACAAGGATGTTTTCCGTCATGGGGGGAAATACGGTCTGCTTTCGCTGGAGGGAGTGGAGCGCTGGCTGCAATACCGTGATCTGCGCAATGAATTGGCGCATGATTATGGCGTTCTGCTGGCGGAAGAGGCGTTGAAGTGGGTTGATGCCTTTATCCAGGATGCAAGAGCACTGGGACGGAGTTTGGAAGATGCTGCTCAGAGAGAAGGATAAACGAACAGTTATTGAACTGGCACAGAGGACCTTTAACCCACCGGTAGAAATTCTGGCCTATGGCAGCCGGGTCAGGGGGGATGCCCACGAAACCAGCGATCTTGACTTGGCACTACGCCGTATGGACGGGAAGGCGATTCCGCTGCAGCAGATGGTGGCTTTTCGTAGGGCCTTACAGGAAAGCAATCTGCCTATCCTGGTCGATGTCATGGACTGGGCGCAGATGCCGGAAGCCTTTCGGCGACAGGCGCAGTCATGCCACCAGGTTTTATATAAGCCAGGAGAAAGATATAAGCCGGGAGAAAGCGTCTCTTGAATGTGGCATTTCTTTGGACCGATGGGCTGATCTGGCTGCTGGTGATCATGCTGGTGCTGTGGGGGCGGCTGGCCATGCGGGATGCACTGGTGCGCGCCCGCTGGCAACAGGTGTTTGAAAGTCCGCTGGCGACCATCAGCACCATCATTCTGATCACCTATCTCAAGCTGGCGCTGCTCGATTCCATTCATCTTCGCATGGATGATGGACAGTTGCGCAGCCTGCTGGATCTGATCTTTTATCACCAGCTGGATGCGAGTGAACGCACCTACTCGGCGCCCTTTGCCACCCATGAATTTGTCAAATCGGTGGTGCAGCAGAATGGACAGGTGCTGCAGGTGCATCTGCCGTTACAGCACGTACAGCCCGGCATGGTGTGGTGGGATCTTCTCCTCGCGGCAGGTCTGGCATCGCTTGTGGTCTGGCTGACGCGCAGGGGGGTCCCCGACTTTTTTAAAAACGGCATTTTTGCCCGCTCGCCCCGGCGCGTGTTCTGGGGGACTGCATGGGGTGTGTGGTTCGTTTTGATCGCCCTGTGGCTGCTCAGCCATCACTACCATGTGTTTGGCACCGACAAGGTGGGCAATGATGTGCTGTATCAGGCCATCAAGTCCATTCGCACCGGCGTGCTCATCGGCACGCTGACGACGCTGCTGATGCTGCCGCTGGCCATCGGTCTGGGTGTGGCGGCCGGCTATTTTAAGGGGTGGGTGGATGACGTCATTCAGTATCTCTACACCACGCTCAATTCCATTCCGGGCGTGCTGCTGATCGCTGCTGCGGTGCTGGTCATGCAGGGCATGCTGGAAACCCATCCTGACTGGTTCGGTTCGGTAGCGGAACGCGCCGATCTGCGCCTGCTGTTCCTGACGCTGATTCTGGGACTGACCAGCTGGACGGGGCTGTGCCGTCTGCTGCGGGCGGAAACCCTGAAGCTTTCGGCAGTAGAGTATGTCACCGCGGCCCGCGCCCTGGGGGCGGGGCACGGGCGTATTCTGTTGCGGCATATCGTGCCCAATCTGATGCATCTGGTATTGATCTCCATCGTACTGGACTTCAGCGGTCTGGTTCTTGCTGAGGCGGTGCTCACCTATGTGGGTGTGGGCGTGGACCCCACCATGAACAGCTGGGGCAACATGATCAATGCCGCCCGACTGGAAATGGCGCGTGAACCCATGGTGTGGTGGACGCTGGCGGCGGCGTTTGTCTTCATGTCGCTGGTGGTGCTGGCGGCCAATCTGCTGTCGGATCGTATTCAACAGGTCTTTAACCCGAGGAACGCCTGAATGGCACAACAGGATGACACCCAACCCATCTTGAAGGTAGAGCGGCTGGCGGTTTCGCTGCCGGATGGCACGCCGATACTCAAGGGCATCGATTTCGAGCTGCGCAGAGGCGAAGTCTTTGCGCTGGTAGGCGAATCAGGCTCCGGCAAGTCGATGACGGCGCTGGCCATCATGCGCCTGCTGCCGGAGGGCCTGCGTTATGGCGGCGGCTGCATTTATCTGCAGGACTCCGAGTTGCTCAGCCTGCCGGAAGCGGCCATGCAGCGGATCCGTGGTCGACGCATCGCCATGATCTTTCAGGAGCCCATGAGCGCGCTCAACCCGGTGATGACCATTGGCGAGCAGATTGGCGAAGCGTTGAAGCTCCATCTGAGGCTGCGCGGGCGCAAGCAGCGCGAGCGGGTTATCCAGCTGCTGCAGGAGGTCGGCATTCCGGAGCCTGAAACCCGTCTTGACTGGTATCCCCATCAGCTCTCCGGTGGGCAGCGGCAGCGCGTCATGATTGCCATGGCGCTGGCCTGTGAGCCGGATGTGCTCATCGCCGACGAACCTACCACCGCACTGGATGTGACCATCCAGGCGCAGATTCTGGATCTGTTGAAGTCGTTGCAGCGCAAGCGGGGCCTTGCGGTGCTGTTTATTACCCACGATATGGGCGTGGTTGCGGAGATCGCCGACCGGGTGGCGGTGATGTATCAGGGTGAAATTGTCGAACAGGCGGATACGCGGCATTTTCTGACCGATCCCGCACATCCCTATACGCAGCAATTGCTTAAAAACGCCTTGCCATTGCGCGTACTGAAACCGGCTCCCAAAAATCAGCCGCTGCTGGAAGCGAAAGGGATCAAGGTCTGGTTTCAGCAAGGCGGTGGCTGGTTCAGTCGTAAAAAGCGGATTACGCGTGCTGTGGATGGGGTGGACCTGACCATTCGTCCCGGCGAAACGCTGGCTCTGGTGGGAGAATCCGGCTCCGGCAAGAGCACGCTGGGCATGGCGCTGTTGCGTCTTAATGAACTCTCAGAAGGTCAGATTCTGTTCGATGAACAGGTGGATCTTGCCAAACTGAATGAGCGCGCGCTGCGCCCGTGGCGACGACACATTCAGGTAATCTTTCAGGACCCCTTTGCCGCCTTTAATCCGCGCATGACCGTGGGCGAGAGCATCCGTGAGGGCATGGTTACGCTGAAGGTAGGGGCGCAGGACAAGGCGGCGCAGCGTGAGCGCGTCGCGGAACTGCTGCGAAGGGTCGGTCTGCAACCGGAGCATATGGACCGCTATCCCCATGAGTTCTCAGGGGGGCAGCGTCAGCGTCTGGGCATTGCCCGTGCATTGGCGGTGGAGCCGCGTCTGATTATCTGCGACGAACCTACCAGCGCACTTGATGTGACCGTCCGCGCGCAGATCATCGACCTGTTGAACAAGCTTCAGGAAGAGCAGGGCGTAAGTTATCTGTTTATCACCCACGATCTGTCCATCCTGCCGCGTATTGCGCATCGCGTTGCCGTGATGCAACAAGGCAAAATCGTTGAAGAGGGTGGTGTGGAGCAGATTCTGAGGGAGCCGCAGCACCCCTACACGCAGCAGTTGCTTGAGGCGGCGCCCAGGCTGGTGCGCACCGCTGTGTCAGACTTGTGGTGAT
>CAYYIL010000020.1:15734-22870 GCA_964471975.1 uncultured Piscirickettsiaceae bacterium
TTGCTTGAGGCGGCGCCCAGGCTGGTGCGCACCGCTGTGTCAGACTTGTGGTGATCCGCTCGCAAGAAGCTGACCGGCTACTTCTTCCGCTGTAGGCAACTTGCTGTTGTCCGCCCCCGGAAAAAGACGCTGGCGCATGGGACTCTGGAAAGGAGGCAAGCGTTCGATGCGTACGGTGATATCGTCCCGTTCCGCGGCCAATTGTTTTCCCAGCATTTCCAGTCCTGCCTTGGCAACGGCGTAGGCGCCGTAGAAGGGTTTTGGCGCATCCAGCGCTTCGTCTGAAACGATCCAGACCTCCGCGCGGCTTTTCAGCAATGGCAGTGCGGCTTGCAGAACATGGAAGTGGGCGTTGAGGTTGACCTGCAACACTTCATACCACTGCAGGGGATCGAAGTGTTCCAGCGGGGTAAAGGCAGGGAGGCTGGCCGCGTTAAGTATCAGCGTGTCCAATTGCTTAAAGTTTTCCTGCAGCGCCTGCGCCAGCTGCTGATATTCACCTGCACCAGCCAGTTTGAAATTGAGCGGAAATAGATGGGGTCGGCAGTCGGTATTGGCCTCGATCCAGTCGTAAATCGGCTCCAGCAGCGGCAGATCGGCATCGTGCAGAACCAGCTCCGTGTGGGTCTCGGCCAGCCTTTTGGCGAGTGCGCTGCCCAGTGCGCCGCCGGCGCCGGTAATCAGTCCTGTCTTGCTCATGGAAATACCTTCTGCATATGGTGCAGGATATCGGCGGGGGCATGGTAGCGGTAATCGGCAGGCCAGCTGTCCGGTTCGGCATCCAGCGGCAGAAAGCCATACAGGGCGGCGGCGCTTTTCATGCCCGCGTTTCTGGGCGCTTCGATATCGCGGGGATGGTCGCCAATGTAAAGGCAGCGCTCCGGTGCAACCCCGCACTGTTCGGCGGCGAGCCACATGGGTTCGGGGTGGGGTTTGCGCACGGCAAGGGTATCGCCGGAAACGACCGTCTGCGGTTGCGCCGGCAGATCCAGTTCACCCAGCAGCTTGTCCGTGAGCCAGGCCGGCTTGTTGGTGACGATACCCCACGGCACGGCTTTTTCCTGCAGATGTGTCAGCACCTTCTCGAGACCTGGAAAAAGGTCCGTGTGCACGCTGATGTTTTCGTGATACAGCTGGAGAAAGCGCTCGCGCAGCGCCTCAATGGTGGCGTCGTCGGCGTCTGGGAAGCCCAGTTTAACCACGGCGCGGCCACCCGATGAGATGGTCTGGCGAATGCGCCAGTAGGGCGTCAGTGGAACACCTTCCTGTTTCTGCAGGGCGTTCAGCGCCCAGGCAAAATCGTAGCTGGTGTCCAGCAGGGTGCCGTCAAGATCAAACAGCACGCAGTCAAATTCACGCATCTTTCTGAAATGCCATGAGGTAGTTGATGGAAAGGTCATAGCACAGATGGGCCTGGCGGGTGAGCGGGTTGTAGAACAGCCCCGCTTCGTCTCGCAGGGAAAGGCCGCTGGCACGTGCCCAGTGCTCCAGTTCGTGGGGCCTGATGAACTTGTCGAATTCGTGGGTTCCCTGGGGTACCAGCCCCAGCAGATGTTCGGCGGCGCCAATGGCCAGCAGTCGCGCCTTGAGGGTACGGTTGAGCGTGGAGAAGAACGCCCAGCCGCCCGGCTTGAGCAGCTGTGCACTGGCGCGGACGATTTCTGCCGGTTCCGGGACATGCTCCAGCATGTCGAGGCAGGTGACGACATCGAACTGACCGGGCGCTTCTGCAGCAAGACTTTCCGCACTGGTGCAGCGATACTCGATGGCGAGACCGCTTTCCAGCGCATGCAGACGGGCGATCTCAATGGCGTCGCAGGCCATGTCGATACCCACCACGTCTGCGCCGGCACGGGCCATGGCTTCTGCTGCCAGTCCACCCCCGCAGCCGATATCGGCCACCTTTTTTTCTTTCAGATTTACATGACGCTCGACAAAGGCCATGCGTGCTGGATTGATGTGGTGAAGCGTGGCCAGCGGGCCGTTGGGATCCCACCATTGCTGTGCATGGCGGTTGAAGTGTTCAAGCTGCTGAGCGTCTTGATTGCTGGGCATGGCGGGGACTCTGGGGGACAGGTGCGGCGATTATAGCGTGATATAATGCCGGCTTCAAAAACACAGGATCTCAGAGCGCAGTATGAGCGAATTCGCCCGCGAAATCATCCCCGTCTCCCTCGAAGAGGAGATGCAGCAATCCTACCTAAGCTATGCCATGAGCGTCATTATCGGCCGCGCGCTGCCCGACGTGCGCGACGGCCTCAAGCCGGTGCACCGCCGTGTGCTCTACGCCATGCATGAGCTGGGCAACAGCTGGAACCGCCCCTACAAGAAGTCGGCGCGTATCGTGGGTGATGTTATCGGTAAATACCATCCCCACGGTGATTCTGCGGTGTATGACACCATCGTGCGCATGGCGCAGCCGTTTTCCATGCGCTATCCGCTTATCGACGGGCAGGGGAACTTTGGCTCCATCGATGGCGACGCCCCGGCGGCCATGCGTTATACCGAGATCCGCATGGCCCGTATTGCGCACGAAATGCTGGCGGATATCGAAAAGGAGACGGTGGATTTCGCGCCCAACTACGACGGCTCCGAAAAGGAGCCGGTTGTCCTGCCGACGCGCATCCCCAACCTGCTTATCAATGGCTCGGCCGGCATCGCGGTGGGGATGGCCACCAATATCCCGCCTCATAACCTCACCGAAACCGTCAATGCCTGTCTGCACTTGCTGGACAATCCTGATGCGGCGATTTCAGAGCTGGTCGAGCACTTGCCAGGCCCCGATTTTCCGACCGGTGCAATCATCAACGGTACCCGCGGCATTCGCGAAGCCTATGAAACCGGCCGCGGCCGTGTGCAGATCCGCGCCCGCGCTCATGTGGAGCAACTGGACAAGTCCGGCAAGCAGGCGCTTGTCGTCACGGAAATCCCCTACCAGGTCAACAAGGCCAAGCTGATCGAGCGCATCGCCGAACTTGTCAAGGAGAAAAAGATCGAAGGCATTACCGGCCTGCGCGACGAGTCGGACAAGGAAGGCATGCGCATCGTGATTGAGCTGCGCAAGGATGTGGTGGCCGATGTGCTGCTCAATCAGCTGTACAAGCTTACTGCCATGCAGACCGTCTTCGGCATCAACATGGTGGCGCTCATCGACGGTCAACCCAAGCTGCTGAACCTGAAGGAGATCATTCAGGCCTTCCTGCGTCACCGCCGAGAAGTGGTCACCCGTCGCACCATCTACGATCTGCGCAAGGCACGCGAAAAGGCTCACCTGCTGGAAGGTCTGGCGGTGGCGCTGTCCAACATCGATGAGATGATCGAGCTGATCAAGTCCGCACCCACGCCGGCGGATGCCAAGGAGCGCATGCTGGCGCGGGAGTGGAATGCCGGGCATGTGCTGGCGCTGCTCGAGCGCGTGGAAGCCGATGATACCCGCCCGGAGGATCTGCCGGAAGGCTATGGTCTGGTGAGCGAAAGCAGCTATCGTCTGTCGCCGCAGCAGGCCCAGGCCATTCTGGACATGCGCCTGCACCGTCTCACCGGCCTTGAGCAGGACAAGATCCTCGACGAGTACCGCGGCCTGATTGACAAGATCGGCGAATACCTGCACATTCTGCGCAGTCCGGAACGGCTCACCGAGGTTATTCGTGAGGAGCTGGTGGAAATCCGCACCCATTACGGCGACGAGCGTCGCACCGAAATCGACGTCAACCACCAGGATCTGGATGACGAAGACCTGATTGCGGTGGAAGAGCGCATTGTCACCCTGTCGCGCGGCGGCTATATCAAGACGCAGCCGCTGAGCGACTATCGCGCCCAGCATCGCGGCGGGCGCGGAAAGTCGGCCACGCAGATGAAGGAAGAGGACGAAGCCAGCGTGCTGGTGGTGGCGAGCAGTCACGACTGGCTGCTGTTCTTCTCCGATCGCGGCAAGGTGTACTGGCAGAAAACCTGGCAGCTGCCCATGGCCGGGCGCAATGCCCGCGGCAAGCCCATCGTGAACGTGCTGCCGCTGGAAGAGGGCGAGCGTATCACCACCATTCTGCCGGTCAGCGATTTCGAACAGGGCGGTTATGTGGTCATGGCCACACGCAACGGCACGGTCAAGCGCGTGGCGCTGGAAGACTTTTCCCGACCGCGCAGCAACGGCATCATCGCCATCGACCTGGTTGAAGGCGATGCATTGGTGGATACCGAGCTGACTGACGGCAGCCGCGAAATCATGCTGTTCTCTTCCGGCGGCAAGGCGATACGCTTCGACGAAGACGAGGTGCGTGTCATGGGCCGAACTGCCCGGGGCGTACGCGGAATGCGCCTGCCAGAAGGCCAGCACATCGTCAGCATGGAAATCGTCCAGCCCGGCACCCTGATTCTGACCGCGACCACCAACGGCTATGGCAAGTGCACGCCGGTGGAGGACTACTCCAAGATTCATCGCGGCGGGCAAGGCGTCATCTCTATCAAGACCACCGAACGCAATGGTCCGGTGGTAGCGGCCGTGACCGTGACCCCGGAAGACGAGGTGGTGCTTATCACCAACCGCGGCACGCTGGTGCGCACGCCGGTCGCCGAAATCTCGGTGGTGGGGCGCAATACGCAGGGCGTCAAGCTGATCAATCTGGGCGAAGGCGAGCAGCTGGTGGATGTGGCCAAGGTTGAAGCGGGTGAAGACGACGAACTGGAAACCGAAACAACTGAACAACAGGAAGCAAGCGAATGACACGCGTATTCAATTTCAGCGCAGGGCCAGCCATGCTGCCCACCGAAGTGATGGAGCAGGCGCAGGCGGAGTTTCTCGACTGGCATGGCACGGGCATGTCCATCATGGAAGTCAGTCACCGTGGCAAGGAGTTTTCTGTCGTAGCCGAAGAGGCCGAGCAGGATCTGCGCGATCTGATGGGCATTCCCGACAATTACAAGGTGCTGTTTCTGCACGGCGGCGCCTCCATGCAGTTTTCCGCCATCCCGCTGAATCTGACCCAGCCGGGCGATACGGTGGACTATTTCAACACCGGTGTGTGGTCGAAAAAGGCGCTAACCGAGGCCGGCCGTTACGCCAATGTGAATGTGGTCGCCGAGCACACCACGGAAATTCCCGCGCCCGAGACCTGGAAACTGTCCGACAATGCCCGCTATGTCCACTACACCCCCAATGAAACCATCGGTGGCCTGCAGTTCCACTTCATCCCGGACGTGGGCGACAAGCCGCTGATTGCGGACATGTCCTCCTGCATTCTTTCCGAACCGCTGGATGTAAGCCGTTTCGGCATGATCTACGCCGGTGCACAGAAGAATATCGGCCCCTCCGGCCTGGGTATCGTGATCGTGCGTGAAGATCTGATCGGCCATGCGCGCCCCGACACACCCGTGCTGCTGAACTGGAAAACACAGGCGGATAACGACTCCATGTACAACACACCGCCCACCTATAGCTGGTATATGGCCGGGCTGGTGTTCAAGTGGCTGAAGCGCAAGGGCGGCCTTGAAGCGATTGGTGAAGTGAACCGTCGCAAGGCGAAGAAACTGTACGACTTTATCGACAGCTCGGACTTCTACCATAACCCGGTGCGTCCGCAGGATCGCTCCATCATGAACGTGCCCTTTACGTTGGCGAAGCCGGAGCTGGATCAGACCTTCCTGAAAGAGTCTGATGCGGCCGGTCTGAAATACCTCAAGGGGCATCGCCTCGTTGGCGGCATGCGTGCATCCATCTACAACGCCATGACGGAAGAGGGTGTGGATGCGTTGATTGCCTTCATGAAGGATTTTGAACGCAAATATGGCTGAAAGGCCCGCTGCGGTGACTTTCCGTAGCAGCGCATTTTTTGAGTCTGTAAAAAAGTCGGGGACCCCCCTTCTGAACGGAGTGTCATGCTGAGCAAATACCGCGTTCTGACGCTGAACACCATCTCGCCCAAGGGGCTGGCGCACCTGCCGCCGGAGAAGTACGAGGTGGGGCCATCACTGGAAAATCCGGACGCCATTCTGCTGCGCTCCGCCGATCTGCACGACTTTGCCTTCGGCGACCGGCTCAAGGTGGTGGCACGAGCGGGCGCGGGCGTCAACAATATTCCCGTGGAGACGCTGTCGCTGCGGGGCGTAGGCGTTTTTAACACGCCCGGCGCCAATGCCAATGCGGTAAAGGAGCTCACCCTCGCGGGCTTGTTTCTGGCGGCCCGACACATATGCGAAGCGCACCGCTTTGTAGAAAATCTGGACGTGCCTGAAGACGCGTTTGCGGAAACGGTCGAGGCGGCCAAGAAGCAGTTCCGTGGCGTCGAAGTGGCGGGCAAGACGCTGGGTGTGATCGGCCTCGGCGCTATTGGCGTACGCGTGGCCAACGCGGCTGTGGAACTGGGCATGCGTGTGGTGGGCTTTGACCCGGCCATTTCTGTGCGTGCGGCCTGGCAGCTCAATAGCCGGGTGGTGCAGGCATTGAGTCTGGAAGAACTCCTGCAGCAGAGTGATTTTGTCAGCCTGCATGTACCGCTGTTGCCGGCGACACATCACCTCATCGATGCAGCCCGACTTGGGCTGATGAAGCCCACCGCCAGTCTGCTCAATTTTTCCCGTGGCGAGATCGTGGATGTGCAAGCCGTTCGCGATGCCCTGATGCACGAGCGACTGGCCGCCTATGTAAACGATTTCCCGACACCGGCGCTGCAGGGTGTGCGCGGGTGCATTTCGCTTCCGCATCTCGGAGCGTCCACGCAGGAAGCCGAGGAAAACTGTGCCGTCATGGCCGCCGAGGAGATCCGCGCCTTTCTGGAACAGGGCACGGTGCACAATTCCGTCAACCTGCCGGCGGTGGAGCTGGGCCCTGTGCCCGCCGGCCTGCAGCGGCTGGCGATTGTCAATGACAACGACGCCGGCATGATCGCGGCCATGACGCAGGTGCTGGGCGAAGCGAAGCTGAATATCGAAGACATGGTCAACAAGTCCCGCGATGCGCTGGCCTACACCCTGATTGATGTATCGGGAAGCGTGGCGCCAGATCATCTGCGGCACCTGCAGGCGCTGCGGGGTGTGCGCTCCGTGCGTGTCTGCCATTAAATCAACCACTTGGAAAACGATGACGCAAACAAACGAACAGGCCCTGCTTGAAATTCGCGATCAGATCGATGCCATCGATGCGC
>CAYYIL010000021.1:0-21823 GCA_964471975.1 uncultured Piscirickettsiaceae bacterium
ACACCAACGTTATTCCTGAAGTTTCCATTGTAAATCCTGATGGCGGTCAATGGGCGTGGGGTATTGGTATGTTCGGTTCCGCCGGCATGGGTGTGGATCATAGTGGTCAAGCTAATCTTATGGATGCTCAGTCAACCTTGCAGCTGATGAAGTTCGTGCCATCTGTTGCATTTAATGTTGGCAATGGTGTTTCACTGGGTGCAGGCTTGGTTTTGCAGTACGGCGCCCTGGATATCAATTACAAGATGAATGGCACAGCCGTTGGTAACGGTATGGATCAGGACTTTGGCCTGGGCTTTATCTTGGGCGCTGCATTTGATCTTAATGAGAATCTGACTGTTGGCGTGTCATATGATTCGCCGATTTCCATGAAGTACAAGGGGCAGTTGTCAACGGCTTCAGGGCCTTTTGTGAACTATGGGTTGTTCCCCGCGCCTATGAGCGACAAGCTTGAGCAACCTGCTGTGTTGGGGGCAGGTGTTGCATATTCCTCTGGTCCCTGGATGGCGACAATTGATTACAAAAATATTAAATGGGGTGATGCCAAGGGATACAAGGATTTTGGCTGGGAAAACCAGTCTGTTGTAGCGCTGGGTGTTAAGTACTCTGGTAGTGGCTACTGGATTGGTGCTGGCTTTAACCATGGTTCTAATCCGATCAAGAAAAATGCTGCATCGGGTCCTTTGTTTACTCCCGCACCGAATCAGCCGGCAGCAGGTGGAGCAACTCTTAATATGTTCAACTACCTGTTCTTCCCGGCGACTGTTGAAAATCATTTCTCTGTGGGGGGAGGGTATCAACTGTCTAATAAGCTGACGATTGACGCTGCGTTGACCTTTGCGCCGGAAGTTTCAGACACCGTGAAAGTGCCCCGCTTCCCGCAAAGCAACACGGATCCGGGTGGTTTTATTGATATGAAAACCAAGCATTCGCAAATGGGTTATACCATTTCATTGCGTTATCAGTTCTAAACTCTTTTTCAAGAGTGCTGACAAAACCGCCTTCGGGCGGTTTTGTCGTTTTAGGTGTTGCAAAAGTGCCACATCTGTCGGTCGCGTCACATTTGCGTGAAATTTACACTTGCCCGGCTACATCCTGCGGCATACTTTTCGCGGTTTCCATCAGCAAGAGATACAGCACATGGCAAAGGTTCTGATTGCGGGGTGCGGGGACGTGGGCTGTCGCCTGGCGCGTGAACTGCTGGCGCAGGGTGACGAGGTGTTTGCCATCCGCCGCACTATCGAAAATCTGCCGGACGGTGTGCAGGGCATTCAGGGCGACCTGGCCTGCGCCGACTGTGAGGAAAAGATTCAGCTGCCCGACGGTATCGACTATGTGTTCTATCTGGTGTCGGCGGACAAGCACAATGACATTGCCTACTACCGTGCCTATGTGGCCGGGCAGCGCAATCTGCTCAAGCTGTTGGAAGGGCAGCCGGTGAAGCGCTATATCTTCAGTTCCAGCACTTCTGTGTTTGCGCAGAACGAGGGCGAGTGGGTGGACGAAGACTCGCCGGTCGAGGGGCGCAACTTTGCTTCCCGCACATTGCTTGAAGGCGAGGAGTTGATTCGAGAAAGTAGCCTGCCCTATACCATTGTCCGCTTTGGCGGCATTTACGGCCCCGGCCGCACCCATCTGATCGATCTGGTGCGGGCAGGCAAGGCCACCTGCATGGAGGGGGTGTACAGCAACCGCATCCATGTGGAGGATGCGGCTCGGCTGCTCGTGCATGTGCGCAACCTAAACAATCCGGCCGAGCTGTATGTGGGCGTGGACAACGAGCCGGTGGAACTGTGCGAGGTGTACGAGTGGTTGTCGGAACAGTTGGCGCTGCCGCTGCCGGAACATCGTGAGCCATCGGAAACGGCACGCCAGCAGCGGGGCAACAAGCGCATCTGCAATGCGCGTATCCGAGCCACGGGCTTCGAGTTCAAATACCCCACCTGGCGTGAGGGCTACAGCGCCCTGTTAGAAGAGATGGAGCAGGCAGGGCTCCTGTAAGTCATTGTGATTTGTGTCATAATATCTGGTTCACGGAATTTTCAGGGAGTGCAGCGGAATGGCGATGGATGAACAGCGTAAAAAGGCCCTGATGGCGGCGCTGGGGCAGATCGAGCGGCAGTATGGCAAGGGCTCGGTCATGCGCCTTGGTGACAACCCCATCGCACACGATATCGAGACCATCTCCACCGGTTCGTTGGGGCTGGATATTGCGCTGGGCATCGGTGGCCTGCCCAAGGGACGTATCGTGGAAATCTACGGCCCCGAGTCCTCCGGCAAGACCACGCTGACGCTGCACGCCATCGCCGAGGCCCAGAAAGCCGGCGGCACGGCGGCCTTTATCGACGCCGAGCATGCGCTGGATCCCTCCTATGCGGAGAAGCTGGGCGTGGACATCGACAATCTGCTGGTGTCCCAGCCCGATACGGGCGAGCAGGCGTTGGAAATTGCCGACATGCTGGTGCGCTCTGGCGCGGTGGATATCGTGGTGGTGGACTCCGTCGCTGCACTCACGCCCAAGGCGGAAATCGAAGGCGACATGGGTGACGCCCATGTGGGCCTGCAGGCGCGCCTGATGAGTCAGGCACTGCGCAAGCTGACCGCCAATATCAAGCGCACCAATACGCTGGTGATCTTCATCAACCAGATCCGCATGAAGATCGGCGTGATGTTCGGCAACCCGGAAACCACCACCGGCGGCAACGCGCTCAAGTTCTACAGCTCCGTGCGTCTGGACATTCGCCGTGTGGGCGCGCTGAAGAACAAGGACGAAATCATCGGCAACGAGACCAAGGTCAAGGTGGTCAAGAACAAGCTGGCGCCGCCGTTCAAGGAGGTTCGCTTCGACATCCTCTACGGCGAAGGCATCTCCCGCCTTGGCGAAATCATCGACATGGGCGTTGAGCACAAGCTGATCGAGAAGGCGGGTGCCTGGTACAGCTACAACGGCCAGAAGATCGGTCAGGGCAAGGAAAATGTTCGCCTGTGGCTGAAGGAACACCCGGAAGTAGCCGAGGAAATCGAACAGCAGCTGCGCGCCAAACTGCTGCCCAACGCCCGTGAAGTCGAATCAGCGGGCGATGCCGCCGAAGAATGAGCGCGGACTGGCCCTCGGAGCTGGAACAGAAAGCGGTTGAATTGCTGGCGCAGCGCGAGCACGGCATCCGCGAGCTGCGTGGCAAGCTGGCCCATCGTTTTTCCGAGGTTTCTCCCGAAGCGCTGGATGCGTTGCTGCAGGCCCTGGTCGAGCGTGGCTGGCTCGATGAACAGCGTTTTGCAGAGAGTGCGGTCAACAGTTATCTGGCGCGCGGCGATGGGCCGATGAAGATCCGCCACAAGCTGGCGGAGCGTTTTGACGAACCGTGGCGCCTGGATGAGGCGCTGGCGTTGCCGGATGAGGTGTGGGTGGAAACGGCGCGCGACGCGCTGATCAAGAAGTTCGGCAGCGCCCAGAAGCCCGCAGACCCCAAGGCGGTGGCGCGGCGGCTGCGGTTCCTGCAGGGGCGCGGCTTTACGGCGCAGCAGTGCTGGGCGGCCTTTGAATGAATTTTCTCAAGATTGTGGAAGTGCAATGAAAAAAATGTCCACCGCGCAGTTGCGCAAGGCGTTTATCGACTATTTCGTGGAAAACGGCCACACGGCGGTGCATTCGTCGCCCGTGGTGCCAGCCAATGACCCCACCCTGCTGTTTACCAACGCAGGCATGGTGCAGTTCAAGGACGTGTTTCTGGGGCTGGAGCAACGCCCGTACACGCGCGCCTGTTCGGTGCAACGCTGCATCCGCGCCGGCGGCAAGCACAACGACTTGGAAAACGTCGGCTATACCGCGCGCCACCACACTTTCTTCGAAATGCTGGGCAACTTCAGCTTCGGCGACTACTTCAAGCGCGAAGCCATCCGTTATGCGTGGGAATTTCTTACCCAGCGCTTGGGCATTCCCGAAGAGAAGCTGTGGGTCACCGTCTTCCACGAGGATGACGAGGCGGCGGACATCTGGCTGAAGGAGATCGGTGTGTCGCCAGAGCGGTTCAGCCGCTGCGGCGAGAAGGACAATTTCTGGTCCATGGGCGATACCGGTCCCTGTGGCCCCTGTTCAGAGATTTTCTACGATCACGGCCCCGAGGTGCCTGGTGGACCGCCGGGTTCACCGGACGAGGATGGCGATCGCTACATCGAGATCTGGAATCTGGTGTTCATGCAGTTCAACCGCGATGCCGACGGCACGCTGACGTCGCTGCCCAAGCCGTCCGTGGATACCGGCATGGGGCTGGAGCGTCTGGCAGCGGTGATGCAGGGTGTGCACTCCAACTACGACATCGATCTGTTCCAGGCGCTCATTGATGCCGCCCAACAGGTGACCGGGGCGGAGGATCGTAACAGCAACTCCCTGAAGGTGATTGCGGACCATATCCGTTCCACCAGTTTCATTATTACCGATGGCGTGCTGCCCTCCAACGAGGGGCGCGGCTATGTGCTGCGCCGCATTATCCGCCGCGCCATTCGCCACGGCTACAAGCTTGGGCAGAAGCAGCCGTTCTTCCATAAGCTGGTGCAGCCGCTGGTGGAACAGATGGGTGATGCCTATCCGGAACTGAAAACGGCCGCGCCGCAGGTGGAGAAGGTACTGCGTCAGGAAGAAGAGCGCTTTGCCGAGACGCTGGAAAACGGCATGAAGCTGCTGGAGGCCGCCATGGCCGATCTGTCCGGCGACACCATTCCGGGCGATGTGGTCTTCAAGCTGTACGACACCTACGGCTTTCCGGTGGATCTCACCGCCGATGTGGCCCGCGAGCGCGGCCTGAAAATCGATGAAGTGGGCTTCGAGGCGGAAATGCGCAAGCAGCGCGAACGTGCCCGTGCCGCCGGCAGCTTCAAGGTGGATCTGAGCAAAAAGATCGACTTCGAGGGTGAAACCGAATTCGTCGGTTACCAGCAGGACGCGGCCGATGCCACCGTGCTGGCGCTCTACAAGGGTGATGAACGGGTGCCCGAGCTCAAGGAAGGCGAAGAGGGCATCGTCATTCTCGACAGAACGCCGTTCTACGCTGAGTCGGGCGGACAGGTGGGGGACACCGGCTCTCTCACCGAAGGCATGAACAGCTTCCATGTGGCGGATACGCAGAAGCAGGGCAAGCTGTGGCTGCATGTGGGGCGCGTCACCGCTGGCAGTCTCCGCGAAGGACAGACCGTACACGCACAGGTGGATGTGGCCCGCCGCCGCGCAGCCGAGCGCAACCATTCGGCCACGCACCTGCTGCATGCAGCCCTGCGCAATCACCTGGGCGAGCATGTGGCGCAGAAGGGTTCTCTGGTGACGCCGGAGCGTCTGCGTTTCGACTTTTCCCACTTTGAGCCCATCGCGCCGGAAACCCTGCGCGCCATCGAGCGGGAAGTGAACGAAAAGATCATGGAAAACGTGCCCGTCGTCACCGAGGAGATGAGCCTTGATGCGGCCCGCGAAAAGGGGGCCATGGCCCTGTTTGGCGAGAAATACGGTGATGTGGTGCGCGTGGTGGATATGGGCGACTATTCCATCGAGCTGTGCGGCGGCACGCACGTGTGCCGCACCGGTGATATCGGGCCGTTCCGCATTGTCTCCGAAGGCGGCGTCGCCGCTGGCGTGCGCCGTGTGGAAGCCATCACCGGCACCGGCGCGTGGGACTGGATTTACAGCCGCGAGGATGCACTCAATCGTGCTGCAGAAACGTTGAAGGCGAAGCGGCCGGAGCAGCTGCCTGAGCGCGCCGAGCAGGTAGCCCAGCAGCTCAAGCAGCTGGAAAAGCAGGTGGAGCAACTGCAGGCCAAAATGGCGGCCGCCCAGGGTAGCAAGCTGGTGAACCAGGCGCAACAGGTTGGCGATGTGCAGGTGCTGGCCGCCAGGGTGGATGGCGCGGACGGCAAGGTGCTGCGCGAGCTGATGGATCAGCTCAAGCAGAAACTGGACAATGCCGTCATCGTCCTCGGTGGTGCCAAGGACGGCAAGGTGGCGCTGGTGACTGGCGTGAGCAAGCCGCTGACGAACCGCTTCAAGGCCGGTGAGCTGGTGAATTTTGTCGCCCAACAGGTGGGCGGCAAGGGCGGCGGCCGCCCCGACATGGCGCAGGCCGGCGGCAGTCAGCCGGAGCATCTGGATGCCGCGTTGGCTTCGGTGGCGCGCTGGGTCGAAGAAAAGAATGGGTAAGCGACAATGGCACTGATTGTTCAAAAATACGGCGGCACGTCGGTCGGCTCGGTGGAGCGCATTCAGAACGTGGCGGAAAAAGTTATCAAAACGGTCGAGGAAGGCCATCAGGTGGTGGTCGTGGTCTCCGCCATGAGCGGTGAAACCAACCGCCTGACCGCCCTGGCGCAGGAGATCCAGCCACGCCCCAATCCGCGGGAAATGGATGTGCTGCTCTCCACCGGTGAGCAGGTCACCATTGCCCTGCTGAGCATGGCGCTGATGCAGCGCGGCTACCCGGCCGTGTCCTACACGGGCTGGCAGGTGCCGATTCTGACCAACAATGTGCACACCAAGGCGCGCATCGAGCAGATCAACGACGAGAAACTGCGCGGCGAACTCAATGCCGGCAAGATCGTGGTGGTGGCCGGTTTTCAGGGCGTGACGCTCAACAACGAGATCACCACGCTGGGTCGCGGCGGGTCGGACACCACCGCTGTCGCGCTGGCTGCCGCGCTGAAGGCGGACGAGTGTCAGATTTACACCGACGTGGACGGCGTCTATACCACCGACCCGCGCGTGGTGCCCAACGCGCGCCGTCTGGATGTGATTACCTATGATGAAATGCTGGAACTGGCCAGTCTGGGTGCGAAAGTGCTGCAGATCCGCTCGGTGGAGTTTGCCAGCAAGTACCGCGTACCGCTGCGTGTGCTCAGCTCCATGAAAGAGGGTGGCGGCACCCTGATTACCTCCGAGGACAACGTAATGGAAAAACCGCTGATTTCCGGAATTGCATTCAACCGCGACGAAGCCAAGCTGATGATTCACGGCGTGCCGGACAAGCCGGGCGTGGCCTATCAGATCGTGGGCCCTATCTCCGACGCCAATATCGACATCGATATGATCATTCAGAACCAGGGCGTGGACGGCACTACCGACTTCACCTTTACCGTGCACCGTAACGACTGCCCGGCCGCGCTGGAGATCCTGAAGCGTCAGGCGGAAAAGCTGGGGGCGCGCGAAGTGCTCGCCGACGACGGTATCGTCAAGGTATCGCTGGTAGGGATCGGCATGAAGTCCCATGCCGGCATCGCCGCCCGCATGTTCGAAGTGCTGGCCGAGCGCGGCATCAACATTCAGATGATCGGCACCACTGAGATCAAGATCTCGGTGATCATCGACGAAGACCATCTGGAAGAGGCCGTGCAGGCGCTGCACGATGCCTTCGAGCTGGAGCGGTAATGATGATTACGGTCAGTCTGCAGGAGTTTGTGCGGCATCCTGCTCAATATGTGGAGCAGGTGAAAAAGCACCATGAAGTGATTGCTGTTCTTCAGGAAGGAGAAGAAATTGTTCGCCTGGTTTCTCCTGCACAGCAAAAGCGGGAAGTGGCACGTGCTCGCCTGCAGGAATGGGCCAAAGAGGCGAAAATTGGCGATGTTATCTCGCCCGTTGACGAGCAGTGGGATGCCCTTTCAAGATTCTGCTCGATACCCATGTCATTATCTGGCATGCTCTGAACAGGGATAAATTGACGATGCGTGCCCGGCAACTGCTTGCTGACGCCGAAAAAAAGAGCGGTCTGATCATTGCAGACATTTCTCTTTGGAAAATCGCCATGCTGGTAGCCAAAGGTCGTATAACACTGCGTCCCTCGCCAGCAGAGTTTCTCGAAACCTATGTTCAGGCTTACGATGTGACGGTTCAGCCCATCACAGCCGAAATCGCAGAAAAGGCCGTTTACTGGCCCAAAGAAGTCAACGGGGATCCAGCCGACCAGATTATTGCGGCCATGTCGTCATGTCTGGGGGTGCCTCTTCTTACGGCTGATCGGAATCTGCAAAAGGCGCAGGGGATAAACACGATATGGTAAGTCAACCCCCTTTTGACGGCGGCGTGCTGATCAAGACCTACGGCTGTCAGATGAACGAGTACGACTCGGAGAAGATGGCCGCGCTGCTGAAAAATGCCTTTGGCCTCGAGCCGGTAGAGACGCCGGATGAGGCGGATGTGCTGCTGCTCAACACCTGCTCGGTGCGGGAAAAGGCACAGGAAAAGGTCTTCGACGAGCTGGGCAAGTGGAAGCAGTGGAAAGCTGAAAAGCCCAACCGCATTATCGGTGTGGGCGGCTGCGTGGCCTCACAGGAAGGCGAGCACATTCGCGAACGGGCGCCCTATGTGGACGTCATCTTCGGCCCGCAGACGCTGCACCGCCTCCCGCAGATGATCCGCGAGGCACTGCAAGCACGGCAGCAGCCTGAGCAGCGTGCGCCGGTGATCGATATCTCCTTCCCCGAGATTGAAAAGTTCGATCACCTGCCCAAGCCGGAGGCCAGTTCGGTCACGGCGTTTGTTTCCGTCATGGAGGGCTGCTCCAAGTACTGCACCTTCTGCGTGGTGCCCTACACTCGCGGCGAAGAGGTGAGTCGGCCGTTTGAAGACGTGATGGCCGAGGTGCACGCCCTGGCTGCGCAGGGCGTGCGGGAAATCAATCTGCTGGGGCAGAACGTGAATGCCTACCGTGGGGAAATGGCCGATGGCGATATTGCCGACCTGTCCGTGCTCATTCATGCGGTGGCGCAGGTGCCCGGCATCGACCGCATCCGCTTTACCACGTCGCACCCCAACGAAATGACGCCGGCGATCATCGACACCTTTGCCGAAGTGCCGGAGCTGGTATCGCACCTGCACCTGCCCATCCAGTCGGGCTCGGACCGCATTCTCGCGTTGATGAAGCGCAACCATCTGGTGCTGGAATACAAGTCGATCATTCGCCGCATTCGCCAGCACCGTCCGGACCTGAGTCTCTCCGGCGACTTCATCGTGGGCTTCCCAGGCGAAACGGAGGAAGATCACCTCAAGACCCTGCAGCTGGTGGAAGAGCTGCAGTACGACCGCTCCTTCAGCTTTATCTACAGCCCCCGCCCGGGCACACCGGCGGCGAGCCTGCCCGACGATGTGCCCATGGAGGTAAAAAAGCGCCGCCTCTACGAACTGCAGGAACTGCTTAACCGGCAGACACAGGCATTCAGCGAGGCCATGGTGGGCACGGTTCAGCGCGTGCTGGTTGAGCGCCCGTCGCGCAAGAGTGTGCACGAGATGGCCGGGCGCACCGAAAACAACCGCGTGGTCAACTTTCCCGGCAGTGTCGAGCTGATCGGCCAGTTTGTGGATGTGAAAATCACCGACGCCTTTACCAATTCCCTGCGGGGTGAAATCGTGGCCACGCCCGAGGCGGATCGCGTGCGCGCACCGCAATACTACGCCCTATGAGCGACCATCTGCTGCACACTGCCGCCTTTGAACTGATGCCCCACGACAACGAACGGCTGCAGAATCTGGTGGGGTATCACAGCGAACACCTGGAGCAGGTAGAGCTGCGCCTCGGGGTGGAGGTCAATCACCTTGGCTTTCAGTTTCGCGTGACCGGTCTGGCCGACCGCATCGTGCGTGCCGAGCAGGTGCTGCGCGATCTCTATGCCCTTACCGCCAATGAAACCCTCGATCCGCAGAAAGTGCATCTGGCGCTGCAGGCGCACGGCCACACCGAGGTGCAGACCGTGCAGGACAGCGAGCGTCTGCTCAAGCTGCGCCGCAAGGTGATCCGCACCCGCAACCCCAATCAGGCGCAGTATCTGGACAACCTCGACCGCTACAACATCAATTTCGGTGTGGGGCCGGCTGGCACCGGCAAAACCTGGCTGGCGGTGGCCGCCGCGGTGGATGCGCTGGAAAAGGAAGCGGTGCGCCGTATCGTGCTGACGCGCCCGGCCGTGGAGGCAGGCGAGCGCCTCGGTTTTCTGCCCGGCGACCTCTCCCAGAAGGTGGATCCCTATCTGCGCCCGCTGTATGACGCCCTGTTTGAAATGCTGGGCTTTGACACGGTTGAGCGCCTGATCGAAAAGAATGTGATCGAAGTGGCGCCGCTGGCCTTCATGCGCGGACGCACGCTCAATGAGTCCTTTATCATTCTGGATGAGGCGCAGAACACCACCACCGAGCAGATGAAGATGTTTCTGACGCGTCTGGGCTTCGGTTCCAGAGCGGTGATTACCGGCGACATCACCCAATGTGACCTGCCGCGTCATCAGACCTCCGGCCTGCGGGATGTGCTGGAGGTGCTCGAAGGCGTGGACGGCATTGGCTTTACCTTTTTCCAGGCGCAGGATGTGGTACGCCATCCGCTGGTGCAGAAGATTGTGCGCGCCTACGATCGACGGGATCGACATCGCAACCGGGAGGAGGGGACGCCATGATCGAGTTGCAGTGGGGCATTGAACCGCAGGCCGTGCCTACAGAGGCGCAGGTTACCCAGTGGGCACAGACTGCGCTGAGCCGTGCCGGGCGCAGCGGTGATCTGACCGTGCGCATCGTCTCGCCTGAGGAGATTCAGGCGCTCAATGCGACCTATCGCGGCAAGGACCGTCCGACCAATGTGCTCTCGTTTCCCTTCGAAATCCCCCAGGATGTGGCGGATGCGCTGGATGATGTCTATCTGGGCGATCTGGCCATCTGTGCCGATGTGGTGGCAAGGGAGGCCAAGGCGCAGGGCAAACCCCTGTCAGCACACTGGGCGCACATGGTGGTGCACGGCACCTTGCATTTGCTGGGGTATGACCATATAGACCCTGATCAAGCGCAGGAAATGGAACGCCTGGAAACTGAAATTCTGGCTGAACTGGGTTTTGCCAACCCGTATGAAGAGGTTTGAAACACTTTCATGGACGCTGAACAGACATCGAGCTGGTTCGATAAGGTCAAGCATCTGTTTAACGATGAACCGGAATCCCGCGAGGATCTGCTGGAGATTCTGCGTGAGGCAGCCAGCCGCGGGCTGATCGAAAATGATGCCGAGCGCATGATTGAACGGGTGCTGCACGTCAGCGACCTGCGCGTGCGCGACGTGATGATTCCCCGTTCGAAAATGGTCTATATCGAGGATGAAGCACCGTTGGAGGAAACCCTGCAGCGCATCGTCAACGAAGGCCACTCCCGCTATCCGGTGCTCAACGAGGAGCGCACCGAGGTGCTGGGTATCCTCATGAGCAAGGATGTGCTGCGCGCGCTGATCGCCGGCGAGCTGGAAGACAATGACTGCCTGCGTCGCCTCTACCGCAAGCCGGTATTTGTGCCTGAGTCGAAGCGTCTGAACGTGATGCTGCGGGAATTCAAGTCCGGCCGCACGCATCTCGCACTGGTGGTGGATGAGTATGCAGAGCTATCCGGTCTCATTACCATCGAGGATGTGCTCGAAGAGATCGTAGGTGAGATCGAGGACGAGCACGATGAGGAGGCGCAGCTGGTCAAGAAGCGCAAGGGCTTCTACGAGGTGGACGCCACCATGCCGCTGGAGGATTTCAATCGCTATTTCGAGACCGAGTTCGAATGCCCCGGTGTGGAAACCATCGGCGGGTGTGTGGTCTCGCGTCTGGGGCATATTCCGGAAGCGGGTGAGCAGTTGGCACTGGATGGTCTGACACTTGAAGTGCTGAAAAGCGATGGCCGCCGCGTGCAGACGCTGATCGTGCGCGAAGCGAAAGATGAAGCCACCGAGGCAACGGATGCCGCGGATCCGTCAGGCGATTAAACGCCCCTTTCAGTGGTTCGCTGCGGCGCTGCGACCTGATCGCCAGAGGCTTGCAGCAGCCGCGTTCGGTGCGATGGCAGCCTTTGCCTTCGCGCCGTTTTCCTTGGCTCCGCTGGCCCTGCTTGCACTGGCGGGGCTGTTCTGGCTGTGGCTGAAGGCCGAAACGCCGGGTAAGGCGGCGCGGCTGGGACTCTGGTTTGGCCTGGGGCTGCATGCCGTCGGCAGCAGCTGGCTCTACAGCAGCCTCTATATCTATGGTGAAACGCCCCTGTGGCTGACGCTGATCAGCGTCGCCCTGTGGGTATTTTATCTGAGTCTCTTCCCCGCGCTGGCGGGCTGGATTGCACGCCTTTTCTACAGCCCCCGCTTTCCTGTCCTCAGTCTGCTGACACTGTTTCCCGCCGCATGGGTGCTGAGTGAGCTCATCAAGCAGCATCTGTTTGGTGGCTTTCCCTTTCTGCAGATGGGTACCAGCCATGTGCTGACCTGGCTGGACGGCTACGCGCCGGTTTTCGGCGTGCTGGGGGTCAGCTGGGCGCTCGCCCTGAGTGCCGCGGCGCTGGTGTGGCTGGTGCGCGAGGGGGCGTGGATGGGCGCGGCCTTCATTTATGCCGTTGTCTGGTTGGGTGGAGGCCTGCTGCAGGGCGTGCACTGGTCACAGCCGGCAGGCAAGCCGGTGGAGGTGGCGCTGCTGCAGGGCAATGTGCCGCAGGATAGAAAGTGGCGGGCGGATCAGTTCATGCCCACACTCAGGCGCTATATAAAGATGACGCGCGAGAACCTGGGCGCAGATGTGATCGTGTGGCCGGAGACAGCCGTGCCCGCCTTTTTTGATCTGGTGGAGAAGGGGGCGCTGAAGACGTTTATCCGCGATGCCCGCCTGATTCACAAGGCTATTCTGGTGGGCAGCATCTGGCGCGATGCTGAAAAACGCCATTATTACAATGCGTTGATCAATGTGGGCCACGATCCCTTTCAGGTGTACCGCAAGTACCATCTGGTGCTGATCGGCGAATACTACCCCTTTTCAGAGTGGCTCAAGCCGTTGTTTGACCTGTGGCACATACCGTTTGATCAGTTCAGCCCGGGGCCGTTTCCGCCGCAACCCATGAAACTGGGCGATCACCATGCCGGCATGGCCATCTGTTTCGAGACCATGTTTGGCCACGAGCTGGCGACACAACTGCCGCAGGCAGATTATTTCATTACCGTGAGCAATGATGCCTGGTTTGCCCATACGCTGGAGCCGGCACAGGCACTGCAGGAGGTGCAGATGCGTGCCATTGAGCTGAGGCGTCCCTTTGCGCGGGCCACCAATACCGGCCTGACGGCCGTGATTGACCATCATGGCCAGGTGGTCAAGCTGTTGCCGCCCTATACACAGGGCGCATTGCGGGCAAAAGTGCAGCCGCGAGAGGGGCTCACCCCCTTCGCACGCTGGAAGGAGCTGCCAATTCTTTTGCTGTTACTGCTGGTATTTGGCATGGTGCTGGCCGATCGCTACCTGAGGTGAGCCGTCTAAACTTTTCTTTTACTTTCCCTATAAATTTTTCTTGCATCGGTTGATAAGATATAAGATCATTAAAGTTAACTTTATCGTTCAATAGGGTTGAATGGCTTTTTGCGGTGGATTGGCACGTCTCGTGCTTGGCTCTCACAAAAGTCATTGCAATCTATCAAGGAGCAGGTGATGAAAGGCATAACCACGCTGTCCATTTTGTTGACCATAATGCTTAGTGGGGCAGGGTACGCACAGATGGATGAGCCCCATGCGCCACTGAAAGCCCCCATGAAGCCGGAAACGCTCAAGAAGTATTATGTGGATCTGGATCATGATGGTGTGGTGGACGTGTTGGACGAATGTCCTAATACCCCCAAGGGTGTCAAGGTGGATCTGCTTGGCTGTGAAGTGGACAGCGATAACGATGGTGTGCCGGATTCCAAGGATATGTGTCCTAACTCGCCGACCGGGGCCAAGGTGAATCTGGTCGGGTGTGTCGGAGATGATGATCAGGATGGCGTTCCCAATGACCGCGATGCCTGCCCGCATACCATTCTGGGCAGAAAGGTGGATGCCAAAGGTTGTGCACAGAATGATGTGGCGCCGCCACGCCCGGTCACGACTGTTGTGGAAGATACGCCAGTGGCAAGCGAACCTCTGAAGGAAGTTAAGCATGGCAATGCTGTTCATATCAGCCTGCACCTGCATTTCCCGACGGGTGAATACCATCTGAGCGCTGCCCAGAAAAGCAAGATTCGTGATGCCTTTGCCAAGCTGAAAGCGCTCGAGGGGGATCAGGTCCTGCTGATTGAGGGGCATACGGATGCCATTGGGTGTCAGGATGACAATATGAAACTGTCGTGGAACCGCGCGGAAGCCGTGCGTCAATTCCTGGTACGCGAGCACTATCTGCCTGCTGACAAGATCTTTATCGTTGGCTGGGGCGAGAATAAGCCGGTGGCGGATAATTACGATCCGGCCGGTCGTGCCAAAAATCGCCGTGTGGATATGAGTGTCGTCAGTCCTGATGCGGTGCCGGCAGAAGCCGTCCATCAGATTCCGGATGACATGCGCGGCTATGTGCGACGTCCCGGTCGTTGCCCGTTGCCGGATAGCAAGTAAAGGGAAGCGGTGCTGCGTGCAGCCTTAGCCATAGTTATTTTGGTGGCAACAGCCGTAGGGTGGGCCCGTCTTGCAAGTGGCCCACCCGTTGTTGTGTCCGCCGCTACGATTCAGAAGGTGGAGAAACGCTATGGCAGGCCGACAGCCGATCGTCTGCGTGCCTGGCAGCGGCTGGTGGAGAAGGCATGGAACAGACCGGAAATGACGCAGCTGCAGCTGGTAAATGATTTTTTCAATAACCGCATCTTCACCACCGACCAGCGCCTCTGGCATCGACAGGATTACTGGGCAACACCGGTTGAATTTCTGATTAAGAATGCAGGCGACTGTGAAGATTTCGCCATTGCCAAGTACTTTACCTTGCGCAAGCTGGGTGTGCCGGACAAAAAACTGCTGTTGACGTACGTCAAGGCTATCCGCCTCAATCAGGCGCATATGGTATTGACATACTACAAAACGCCCCGTTCTGTTCCCCTGGTTCTCGACAATATCAATACCCGCATCCTGCCTGCCACCCGTCGCCCGGATCTGGTGCCGATCTATACCTTCAATGGTAGTGGGCTGTGGCTGGCCAAACAGCGTGGCAAGGGCAAGCTGCTGGGGCAGAGTGGACGACTGAAAAAATGGCGCGAACTGCTCTCGCGCATGGAGGGTCTGTAATGAGTCTGAAGACACAACTGATGCTGTTTATCAATGCGGTCGTCATTGCACTGCTGGCCGCAACTTTCTGGATCAATCTGGATAACACCCGCAGTTTCCTGCAGCATCAGCTGGAATCCCATGCGCAGGATACGGCGACCAGCCTGGGGCTGACCCTGAGTCATGTGGCGGACCCCAACGACGTGGCCACGATGCAGACCATTATCAACGCCATTTTCGATCGGGGCTATTACCGCGAGATTACCCTTACCGATCCGGACGGCAAGGTTATTTACAGGCGAGAAAATCCGCTGAAGATTGAAGGGATTCCCAGCTGGTTCATCAACCATATTGATCTGCATCCGGCTTCGGCAGAAGCCTATGTGGTAGCCGGCTGGATTCCGGTGGGGCATGTTCGTGTCGTCAGCCATCCCGGCTATGCCTACGCCGAGTTGTGGCAGAGTTTTCTCAACCTGCTCAAGCTGTTTGTTGTCATGGCATTTGTTTCTTCGTTGATCGTGCTGCTCTACCTGAAGAATCTGCTCGCGCCGCTGCAGAAACTGGTGGAACAGGCACGTTCGATTGTGCAGCGCCGCTTTGTCTATCAGAAGGAGCTGCCCAAAACACCGGAGCTGCGGCAGGTGGTTCTGGCCATTAACAGCATGGTGGAGCGCTTGAAAGCCATTTTCGAGCGTGAGGCACGCCATACTGCGGAGCTGCAGAAACTGGCCTATACCGACGAGGTGACCGGGTTGGGTAACCGGGCTCACTTTGAGGTGATTCTGAATTCGGCGCTGGCGGATGATGCCAATGCGCTGCCAGGCTCGCTGCTGGTGGTCCATCTGGACGATCTCAAGCAGATCAATGAGCGTCACGGTTATCTGAAAGGGAATGCAGTCATGCAGGCGCTGGCCGATCTGGTTGGCGAGTTTGCCCGCAGGTATCCGCAGGCGACCCTTGCCCGGATTAACGGCCCGGAGCTGGCACTTATCATTCCGCAGGTTGCCCCGCAGGATGTGGCAGAGGCGATCGAACAGCGGCTACGCCAGTGGCCCGGGCGCCTTGAAGCGCTCGCACTGTCACCTTCCGAAGCGGTGCTGTTTGCGGGCATGAGCGACTTTCGGGCAGGAGAATCCAAGGCGGCCGTGCTCAGCCGGGTGGATCGCGCCTTGTCGATGGCGCGAGAAAAGCAGCTGCCACTGTATGTGGACACCGAAACGTCCGTTTCCGGCGATCATCTGGTGGCGCGTGTTCGTGAAGCGATCGATCAGGGACGCCTTACCCTGCTGGGGCAGCCCGCTGTGCATGTGGACGATTCCCAACGTCACCACGATATTGAAGTCTATGCCCGCCTGAAAGAGGGTGACGGGCAGCTGATGGAGGCAAAACGCTTTATTCCGGTTATCCGGGAGTTGGGGCTGGAAAGCACGTTTGATCGCCTCGTCCTGAGCAAGGTGTTCGAGTTGGTGCGCGCTCAGCGTGGAGCGGTCCCCTATGCCGTGAATCTGACCGAACGGGTTCTGCTGGATGACAGCCTGCAGCAGTGGCTGCTGGATCAGGCACGTAGCTTGCATGGTGGCATTGCATTTGAGCTGTCAGAATCCATTGTGGGAATGCACGGGGACGCCTGTAAAACCTTTATGATGCAGTTAAGAGATGCGGGCTGCCTCGTGGGCTTTGATGGCTATGGGCGCCAGTTGGGTGAGCGGCATGATCTGCACCATCTGCAGCCGGATTATGTCAAACTGGCTCATGGTTTTATCAAACCGCTGCTGCAAGGGGATGAGAAAACGCAGGCCTATTTGGCCAGCATTCTGGAGATGACGGAAAATCTGGGCATCGATGTCATTGCCACCGGCATCGAAAGTCAGGAGGCCGCAGAGGCCTTCAGGGCACTGGGCTATATATGGCTGCAGGGCCGCTATGTGGCAGATGCAGAGCGATTGAATAGCGATGAGTGAACAAACCAAAACCACGCCAGAAAAAGAAGAAGAGTTTGTGGTCCCGGCCGGGGATGAGCTGCGTGATCTCTCGTTTCGTCACGATCCGCTGCTGGCTGCGATGGTAGTCATTACCCGCCTTTATCACCGTGAGCTGACGCCTGAATCGCTGGTGGCCGGGCTGCCGCTCAATGACAAACCCCTCACGCCGGAGCTGTTGCCGCGGGTGGCGGAGCGAGCAGGGCTCAAGGCAAAATTCAAGCGGCGCAAGCTCAGCGAACTCAACAAGCTGGTCCTGCCGGCTATTCTCATCCTGAAAAACCGCCAGGCGGTGGTGCTGACGGATATCGATCACGCTGAAGGGAAAGCCCAGCTGATCATCCCGGAGCTGGAAGAGGGGGCGCGCTGGTTTCCCCTTGATGAACTGGAAGAGCAGTACACCGGCTACGCCGTGCTCTTCAGCGAGCAGTTCGCACCGCAACAGAAACCCGCCAGTGATATTGCCCATTACGACGGCCACTGGTTCTGGTCCACGCTGTGGCAGAACAAGGGTATCTATCGCGATGTCATTATCGCCAGTATCGTTATCAATATTTTTGTGCTGGCCAACCCGCTTTTCATCAAGAATGTGTACGACCGCATCGTTCCCAATAACGCCATCGAATCCCTGTGGATGCTGGCCATTGGCGTGTCGGTCATGTATCTGTTCGATTTTCTGCTGAAGTACCTGCGCAGCTATTTCCTTGAGATCGCTGGCAAGAAGTCGGACATCCTCATGTCGGCCCGTCTGTTCGAGCAGACGCTCGGGCTGAAGATGAGTGAAAAGCCCGATCGGGTGGGGGTTTTTGCCAACCACCTGAAAGAGTTCGACAGCATCCGCAACTTCTTCACCTCGGGCACCATCGCCAGTCTGGTGGATCTTCCCTTTGCCATTCTGTTTGTGGTGGTGATCTACTGGATTGCCGGGCCGCTGGCATTTGTGCCCGCTTTCATTATCGTGCTGGTGCTGCTCTACAGCCTGCTGATGCGCCGTCCCATCCAGCGCGCCATTGAGGCCAGCTATGCCGCGTCGGCACAGAAGCATGCGGTGCTGATCGAAACCTTGAATGCGCTGGAAACCGTCAAGGCATTGGGGCTGGAAGCCCAGTCCCAGTGGAAATGGGAGCAGGCGGTCGGCGAAATTGCCAACGCCAGCCTGCGGGCCAAGATGTTGCAGAGCAGTGTGGGGCGTTTTACCGGCTTTATGCAACAGTTGAGCACCATACTGGTGATCGTTGTCGGTGTCTATCTGATTCGCGACAACCAGATTACCATGGGGGCGCTGATCGCCTCGGTGATGCTGGCGCAGCGTGCCATTGGGCCCATGGGACAGGTGGCGGGGCTGATTACCAGCTACATGCAGACCAAAACGGCCCTGCAGCAGTTGAACGAGCTGATGAAGAAGCCGGTAGAGCGCGCTCAGGCACAGCATTTCATCCACCTGAATTCTGTGAAAGGCAAGATCGAGTTCGAGCACGTCAAGTTTGCCTATCCGGGTGACAACAAGCTGGCGCTGGATGATGTAAATTTCGTCATTCAGCCGGGTGAGCGGGTCGGCATTATCGGGCGCATCGGCTCCGGCAAGACCACCATCGCCAAGCTGATGCTGAAACTGTATGAGCCGACGGAAGGCATGGTGCGCATTGATGATATTGATATCCACCAGATTGATCCGGCTGAACTGCGCCGTTTTATCAACTACCTGCCGCAGGATATTCAGCTGTTCAAGGGGACTGTGTGGGAAAACATCGCCTATCGGGCCCCTTACATCAGCGATGAGCGGGTGCTGGAGGCGGCAAGAATTGCCGGGGTGGACGATTTTATCCGCCAGCATCCCTCCGGCTATCACCTGGATGTAAGCGAAGGGGGCAGTTCGCTTTCCGGCGGGCAGAAGCAGAGCATTGCCGTGGCACGGGCGCTGTTGCTGGATGCCCCCATCTACATTCTGGATGAACCCACCAACGCCATGGACGCCCGCTCCGAGAAACAGTTTCTGGAACGGATGAAAGATCGCATCCGTGGGCGGACGCTCGTGGTGATCACCCACAAAACCTCGCTGTTGACATTGGTTGATCGGCTGATCGTCATGGAAAAGGGGCGCGTCATTGCGGATGGACCGAAAGAAGCAATTCTCGAATCCCTGAAGGCGGGGTATAAGGGATGATGAGACATGATGACTAAAGAGGCATGGCAATGAGTCGGAAAGCGCCTGTTCCTCAGGACGATGACCTGGAATTTGTACACAGTGTTGCCCAGGCGGCATTGGAAAAACCGACCACCAAGTCGCAGCTGCTGGTGTGGGCGGTCTTTTTCCTGGTGGTGGCATTTCTGTTCTGGGCTAACTGGGCACAGGTGGATGTGCGCGTGCAGGCTGAGGGCAAGGTCATTCCGTCTTCTCAGCTGCAGGTGGTACAGAGCTTTGACGGCGGCATCGTGCGCGAAATTCTGGTCAAGGATGGGGATAAGGTTAAAAAGGGCCAGGTGCTGATGCGTCTGGATCAGACCCAGTTTGCCAGCTCCTATGGCGAAAATCTGGTCAAGGAGGCCTCCCTGCGCGCCCGCATTGCGCGCCTCCGCGCCATTGCCGAGGGCAAGCCGCTCAAGCTGAAGCTCCCCAAGGATCCGCGCCTTGCCGAGATCTATCAGAATGAGATTGACCTTTACAAGCGGCAGCTGGAACAGCTGAAGACCCAGCAGGCAATTCAGCGCAACCAGATCAAGCAGGCGCAGTTTGAATTGAAATCGGCGCTTGACCAGCGCACCCAGTTGCAGCAGAGCTACGATCTGATTCAGAAGGAAATCCGTATTACCCAGCCGCTTGTTCGCCGGGGTTATGCCTCGGAAGTGGACCTGCTGAAGCTGAAACGGGAGGCCAATGATATCCAGTCCAAGCTGAAGGATGTCAAAAACACCATTCCCAAGCTGCGCGCGTCGATCCGGGAGGCCCAGTCCAAGCTGGAGGCCATTCGACAGGACTTTCAGAACAAGGCCCATGAAGAGCTGAACGATGCAGAAGCGGAACTGGCAGCGCTGCAACAGACCCAGAAGGCGTTGCGCGAGCGAGTCCAGCGTACCGACCTGGTCAGCCCTGTGGATGGGATCGTCAAACGTGTCCTCATCACTACCGTGGGCGGAGTGGTCAAGCCGGGGGATCCGGTGGTGGAAATCGTACCGGAAGATGACGTGCTGATTATCGAGGCCAAGGTCAAGCCGAAAGACATCGGCTTTCTGCGACCCGGCTTGCCGGCTAAGGTGAAATTCTCGGCGTATGACTTTGCCATCTACGGCGGGCTGGAAGGCAAGGTTATCAATATCAGCGCCGATACCATTACGGATGAGAAAGGTGACAGCTATTACCTGGTTCGGATTAAGACAAATAAAAATTATCTGGGTACACCTGAGCATCCGCTGCCACTGCTGCCGGGCATGACGGCCACGGTGGACATCCTCACGGGTAAGCGTACTATTCTGGAGTACCTGCTTAATCCGATCGTGAAGGTCAAGGAAAACGCACTGAGGGAATAAATATGACTAAGCCCGTCTATCTTCAGCTGATCACCCCCAGCCTGCAGAAACACTGGCAGACAAATCTGCCGGAAGCCAAGTTAATCAGCGAAGAGGCTGATCCGGCCGTACCAGGCATTGTGGTACTGGAGGTCAAGGCGGGCAATGGGCTGGACGCAGAGGAAACGCGGCGCATTCAGCAACTGGCGCATCATGGCCATCGTGTGCTGGTGACCACCCTGTACCCCCTGCCGGCGCAGGGGGTAGAGGTCATTCGGGCGGGAGCACATGGCTATATTCACGGGCTGGCCCATCCCCAGCGGATTGAGTCGGCCCTGGCAGCGCTGCAAAACGGGCAGGTGTGGCTCAACGAAGAGGTACTCTCTGCCCTGGTCTCAGCCCTAGCGCCACCGGAGCCGGCGATCCGCTGGCCGGACAGTCTGACCCGTCGCGAACGGCAGATTGCCGAAGCGCTTCTGCAGGGAAAAAGCAATGCGGAGATTGCGGAGGCTTTACATATTGCCGAATCGACCGTTAAAACACATATCAAGCACCTGTTTGAGAAAACGGGCGTGCATGATCGGCTCGAGTTTGTTCTGAGGTTGCGCAGAGAAGGGCACGGATAAGGCAGGAAACAAACCTTTCATCTTTTTGCGATTTTGGATCAAGCTGTTGGCACGGTGATTGCTTGATTGCCTCCAAAGCCCAAGAGGATGAAACCATGCGTCAATATTCCATCACTCCGATTGTATGCGGTCTGCTGATCAGCTGCGCGACGTGGGCGGATACCCTGCCGGAGGCCGTCAAGGATGGCCTGAAGCTGAACCCGGAAGTCCGCAGTGAGCTGGCCAAATACCGTTCCTACAGCTACGACGTACGCGAAGGAAAGGCGGATTATTACCCCACCATCGACCTCAATGCCGGTATCGGTTACGAAGAATACAAGAGTCCATTGGTGCGCAAGAGCAAGGGGCTCACGCGGCAGGAGCTGGCGGTCAAGCTGACGCAGAATCTGTTCCGTGGCTGGGGTACGCAGAATAACGTAAAACGCCTGCAGGCCAGGCTGGATGCGCAGGGGCTGTACGCACTTTCCGTTGTCAGCGACATTGCACTGAAAATTTCCAAGGCCTATCTGGAAATCCTGCGTGCGCAGGAACTGGTGCAGCTGGGCAAGCTGAACGAGGAAAATCACAAGAAGATCCTGCAGCAGATCAAGATGCGCTTTGACTCCGGCCTCAGTGATGAGGTGGAGCTGGATCAGGCCAAGGCACGCTACGCGCTGGCCCGTTCCAACCTGATTGCGCAAAAGTCAAAACTGGCCGATGCCCGTG
>CAYYIL010000022.1:0-20889 GCA_964471975.1 uncultured Piscirickettsiaceae bacterium
AATTTGGTGGCTGCACCTGGATTTGAACCAGGGACCCCATCATTATGAGTGATGTGCTCTGACCAACTGAGCTATGCAGCCAAAAATGATGGCGGTATTTTAAGCCGATTTTGACAAAAATCAACCCTTACTTTTTCTTGTCTTCAGGCGGCTCGATATTGAGCAGTTCGATCTCGAAGATCAGCGGCTCATTGGGGCCGATTACCTTGCCGGCACCGCGCTCGCCATAAGCCAGTCTGGCCGGAATATAGACCTTCCACTTGTCACCCACGTGCATCTTGGGCAGCACAATCTGCCAGCCGCGAATCACCTGATCCAGCTTCATGCGCAGCGGCACACCACGCTTCACAGAACTGTCGAACACCTTGCCGTTCAAGAGCGTGCCGGTGTAATGCACCACCACGGTGTTATCCGCCTTGGGCTGTGGGCCCTTGCCGGACTTGAGCACTTCGTAATAAATACCTTCCGGCAGCTTGTGAATGCCTTTCTTCTTGGCCAGTTTGGCAAAAAAGGCCTTTTCCCTTGCGGCATTTTCCTTGGCCAGACGCTTGCGCTCCGCCTGCTCATGGGCGATGACGCGGGCCCGGGTCTCCTTGGCCAGCTTTGCCAGTTCCTCCTCACTCAGGCGTGAGGGACGGCCCGCCATCTGATCCTTGAAGCCCTGCAGCAGTGCGTCCGGATCCGCCTTCAGGCCCTGCTCCTGCAGCCCCTTCGCCATGTCCGCGCCCAAGGCATAGCCCAGTTTCTGCTCAAAGGTTTTCAATTCCACGGCCTGGGCATTCCATGCCAGGATGGCAAGCCCTGTCCCCAGCAACATGGGCATCATGGGAAATCTCATCAGCTCAATCCTCTGCGTTCTTGTAAGTGCCGTAGATCACCAGGTTATGACCTTCCAGCTCGAAACCCTTTTCTTCGGCGATTTCGCGAATGCGTTGCTCAATGACCGGATCCGCAAACTCCTTCACCCGCCCCGTTTTCAGACAGATGATGTGGTCATGGTTGTCACCCCGGTCCAGTTCAAAGCGGGACGTATTGTTGTCAAAGTTGAGGCGGCGCACGATGCCAGCCTGCTCGAATTGGGTCAGCACGCGATAGACCGTGGCCAGTCCCACGTCCTCGCCCTGCTCGCGCAGAATGTGATAGACCTCTTCGGCGGAAAAGTGATCTTCTTCCCCGCCATTCTCAAGAATTTCCAGAATCTTCAGCCGCGGTACCGTGATCTTGAGGCCCGCCTTTTTCAGATCGGCCGTTTTGGGATCCATCTGCTTTTTCATACCCGTCGCCCGCTACATCCTTGCGTGATTACAGCTCGCGCCGCTGTGGCATTTTACATATACTACCAACAATTCAACCATGCGCACAGACTTACTCAATGAAACGCCTTTTTTTGATTGCTCTTGCCCTTTCCTTTACCGTTTCCCTGCCGGCCTGCAGCTGGCTGAAAGCCTATCAACCGCCGCTGGTGCAGGGCACACTGATCGAGCCGGAAAAGGTAGCCCAACTGCAGGAAGGACTGAGCAAGGAACAGGTGCGCGAACTGCTGGGCCCACCCTTCGGCGAGGATCCGTTTGACCCCACCATCTGGGATTATGTGCTCTATACGGATCAGGCCGATCTGCGCAAGAAATACGTGCCCCACCTGCGCCTCTATTTTGATCGCGACGCCTACCTGCTGCGCTGGCAGACACTGAAGCCGCGGGATTCTGCAGCAGCGGAATAATCCCGCCGTCAATCAATGGGGGGCGGCGCCTTTCTTCTTTGCCGCTTCCTTGCGGCGGCGCGCCTTGGGATCCACCTTCAGCGGACGGTAGATCTCGATGCGATCGCCATCGCGCAGCACCTGATCCAGCTTGACCGGCTTGCTCCAGATGCCCACCTTGTCGATCTTCAGATCCGGCACGTATTCGTGAATCAGCGAGCGCTCAAGCGCTTCGCCCACGGTCGTCCCCTCCGGCACCCTCTCTTCCAGCAACCATTGCTGCTCCGGCAGCGCATACGCCACTTCAATGGTGATCATGCTGTCCGCTGTCTTACTGCCCATAGAGTTGCCTCGCGCGTTGGCTGAACGCATCCACCAATGTGGAGGCGATCTGTTCAAATACCGGGGCCAGCATGCGCCCGAACAGGCCGCCAGCCACTTCGTAGTCAATCTCGAACTCGATCTTGCACGCCGTGTCCGATAACGGCGTAAAGCGCCACACGCCCTCCAGATGCCTGAACGGCCCTTCAACCAGGCTCATGTGAATGGCCTCGTTGGGCACGAGGCGATTATGGGTCACAAAACGCTGATTGATCGGCCCCTTGGCGATGGTGACGCCCGCCACCATGTGTGTGTCGGAAGCTTCCAGCACTTCGCCCCGACTGCACCAGGGGAGAAATTCCGGATACCGCGTCACATCATTGACCAGATCATAGAGATGATCGACCGGATAGGGCTGCAGGGCAGAACGGGTTATCTTTTTCATGGATTGCCTGACACGCTATAATCCGCGCATTATGGCAAAAAAAGCAAAGAAAAAAAACGCAGGCAGCTCGCCGGTCATCGCCGTCAACAAGAAGGCCCGCCACGACTACTTCATCGAAGAGACCTATGAGGCCGGCATTGCCCTGGAAGGCTGGGAGGTGAAAAGCCTGCGTGCCGGCAAGGTTAATATCCGCGACGCCTGGGTGAAAATCCTCAATAACGAAGCCTGGCTCATCGGCGCCCTGATCACGCCGCTGACCACCGCCTCCACGCATACCCATCACGATCCCACACGCACGCGCAAGCTGCTGCTGCACCGGCGCGAAATCGACCGCCTGATGGGCAAGGTGGATCAGCAGGGCTATACGCTGGTGCCATTACAGCTCTACTGGAAAAAGGGGCGCGTCAAGCTGGAGTTTGGCCTCGCCAAGGGCAAGAAGCTGCACGACAAGCGTGCCACGGAGCGGGATCGCGACTGGCAGCGCCAGAAACAGCGCCTCTTGAAAATGACGCGCTGACCCCCATAATTACGTTATACTTCACTTTCCCCTTCGATCCATACCCAATACGGGGGTGCACTGGTTTCGACGGGGTGTGCGAAGTTTAAAGTGCATGCCGAGCTTGGACACGCTCGCTAATCAGGTCCAGTTTGTTATAGTTGCAAACGACGAAAACTACGCTCTCGCTGCTTAATCCAGCGAGTGCCCTCTGGGTGCGATGCCCGTATCGCCCCAGCTGGGTATCGGCTTAAACGGGATCGCGTTGTTCACTGGCCTGGGTGAAACAACGCTAAACCTCACAGGCTCGCCAGTCGTGATCCCTGTCAGTCGGGTAGCGGCTGGTTAAATGAATAGACTGACTAAGCATGTAGATCTTTAAATGGAGGCACCCCGGACGGCGGTTCGACTCCGCCCACCTCCACCAATTCCCAATACCACATCATCCAGCTTCATCCCTCTGAAACGTTGCTCGGCTTTTGGCATTACCTGCCTGCTGCGGCATAATGCTTTCATGCTCATGTCACCCGCTTTCCACGTATGCTGAATGCCCTGCTGACCCTGACAGGCGGCCTCGGTCTGTTCATGCTCGGCCTGCTGCTCATGACCGACGGATTGCGAACCGGTGCGGGCCATACACTTTCTGCCACGCTGCAACGCGCGACGGAAACACCGCTCAAGGCCTTCCTGGCGGGTGCAGGTATCACGGCACTGCTGCAGTCCTCCTCCGTGGTCACCGTCATGCTGCTGGGCTTTATTGAAGCCGGCCTGCTCAACCTCTCGAAAGGAATCTGGGTGGTCTATGGCACCAATGTGGGCACCACGTTTACCGCCTGGCTGGTGGCGACGATCGGCCTGAAGATTGACGTTATTGCTGGGGCATCGCCGCTCATCGCGCTGGGCACGGCCGTGCGCCTGTTCAGAGGGGCCGGCCGCAGTGGCGGGTGGGGCGCTGCTCTAGCGGGCCTCGGTCTGCTTTTTCTCGGTCTGGAATACATGCAGCAGGCCTTTTCCAGCCATACCCTTGCGCTGGAATTGCCGGAACTGAATCACCTTCCTTCATTTCCGGCGCTGCTGGCCTATGTGATGCTGGGTGCCGGCATTACCGCACTGATACAGTCATCGTCGGCCACCACTGCTATCATCCTCGCCGCACTGGCCAGTCATGCTTTGACATGGAGTCATGCAGCGGCCATGGTCATCGGTGCTAACATCGGCACGACAGTCACCGCGCTGATTGCTTCCATCGGTGTAAGCACGCCCGCCAAACGCCTTGCTCTTGCCCACCTTCTATTCAACAGTATCACGGCCATTGCCGCACTGGCGATTCTGCCTCTATTCATGCAGGCTGTAGCATGGCTTACGGAACGGCTCGAAGGCTATGATGATCCGCTGATCCAGCTGGCCGCCTTTCACACCCTCTTCAACCTGTTTGGCGTGGTATTGCTGTGGCCCTTTACACAGCGGCTGGTCACCTTTCTCAATCATCAGTTTCGCAATCCTGCCCTTGATCGCTGGTCGCCTCCGGACCTTGCGCTGTCCGCTGAACTGCTTCCGGACAGCCTGATTACCCTGCTGGATCGCCAGGCACGGGAAACGGGGCAGAAAGTCCTTCAGTTTGCACGCGAGCTTCTGCCCTGGCGGGACCCCGCGGACCCCGCCGAGCAACTGGCTGCGGCCCACCGCTATCTGCAGCAGCTCGAAGCCCGTATGCTCGAGATCATAAAGCAACTGCCCGAAAGCAGCCTGGAGGATGCACGCCCGCTGCGCTATCTGCACATGGTGCACGAATACACCCAGCTGCTGAACTGGCTCCAGCACTGGACCCTGACTGCACAGACCTATCAACCGCCGCCCTGGTTGAAGCAGGATCTGGAACAACTGGAGCAGAAGGTGGCTGCATTCCTTGAGCTGGTGGACCCGATGCAGACATTAACGTCCCTGGGGGAGGAGCGCCTGATTCAGACCTATGCGGACATCAAGCAGAGTTATGAAAGCTTCAAGCGCACCCTTTATGCACGCCTCAAGCACCATGAGCTGGATGTTGCCCAGGTAGAAGGCCTGATTGAACGCGCCAACTATGCTCGCCTGATTGCACTCACTGCGCGCAAGGCCTACCACTGGCTGAATACTGATGAGAATGAACTGATCCTGGAGCCGGAAGGCAAAAGGGAATGAACACAGAAAAGGAATAAAGTGGTAGGCGCGACTGGAGTCGAACCAGCGACCCCCACCATGTCAAGGTGGTGCTCTAACCAGCTGAGCTACGCGCCTACAGATTGAAACAGCTTGGTACCAGCGGTCGGACTCGAACCGACACGGGTTTTACCCCAACGGATTTTGAATCCGTCGCGTCTACCAGTTCCGCCACGCTGGCCTCGATAGAGAGGCGCATTTTAGCGACGGAACCTGGACAAGTCAAGCGACTACACGTTAAAGCGGAAGTGCATGATGTCGCCATCCTGCACGATGTACTCCTTGCCTTCCAGACGCATCTTGCCCGCATCCTTCGCGCCCTGCTCCCCGCCATACTGGATGAAATCCTCGTAGGCGATGACTTCGGCACGAATAAAGCCTTTCTGGAAGTCGGTGTGGATGACGCCGGCAGCTTCCGGTGCGGTGGCGCCCTTTTTGACGGTCCAGGCGCGCACCTCCTTCACCCCGGCGGTAAAGTAGGTCTGCAGGCCGAGCAGGTCGTAACCGGCACGGATCACCCGGTTCAGGCCGGGTTCTTCCAGCCCCAGCTCCTGCAGAAAGTCGAGCTTTTCCTCGTCTTCCAGCTCGGCAATTTCTGCCTCGATGGCCGCACACACCGGCACCACCGGCGCGCCTTCCTTTTCAGCCATTTCGCGCACGGCATCAAGATGTGGATTGTTTTCGAAGCCGTCCTCGTTCACATTGGCGATGTACATCATCGGCTTGATGGTGAGCAGGTGCAGGTCGTACAGCGCCTTGATCTCGTCCTCGCTCAACCCCTGTGCGCGGATCAGCGTGCCGGCTTCAAGACCTGCCAGCACCTTTTCGTACAGTTCCAGCAGTGCTTTGGCTTCCTTGTCGCCAGACTTGGCCTTGCGCTGCACCTTGGCAATGGCCTTTTCCACGGATTCCATGTCTGCCAGCATCAGTTCGGTATTGATAATCTCAATGTCGGAAAGCGGATCGACACGGCCGGCCACGTGCACGATGTCATCGTTTTCAAAGCAGCGCACCACCTGTGCAATAGCGTCGGTTTCGCGGATATTGGCGAGGAACTTGTTTCCCAACCCCTCGCCCCTGGAGGCACCCTCCACCAGCCCGGCGATGTCCACGAACTCCATGGTGGTGTAAAGCGTGCGCTCCGGCTTGACGATTTCAGCAATCTTGTCCGCGCGCGGATCCGGCACCGGCACCACCCCCACATTGGGCTCAATGGTACAGAATGGATAGTTGGCCGATTCGATACCGGCGTTGGTCAATGCGTTGAACAGGGTGGACTTGCCCACGTTGGGCAATCCGACAATACCGCACTTGAATCCCATGATCAGTTTCCTGCCTTGAATGCGTGGAGATGGTTCATCGCCCGCTCCCAGTCACCGGAGACGATCTCCGGCAGGTAACGGGTCGCTTCGTAAATGGCGTCGTCAATCCGCTGACGCTCCAGCTTGCCGGGCGCCTTGAGCACATAGTCCACCACCTGATTGCGATCGCCCGGATGATCGATGCCGATGCGCAGGCGGCCAAATTCGCGGCTGCCCAGCGCCTTGATAATATCCTTCAGTCCATTGTGCCCGCCATGCCCGCCGCCGCGCTTGAGGCGCACCGTGCCCACCGGCAGATCCAGCTCATCGTGCGCCACCAGAATGGCTTCCGGCGCGATTCGGTAGAAGCGTGCCAGGGCCTGCACGCTCTGCCCGCTGCGGTTCATGAAGGTGGACGGCTTGAGCAGCCACACCTCATCGCTTCCGATGCGGACACGCGCTGCTTCACCGGAAAACTTGGCCTCTGGACGAAACTGCACCCCCTGCTGGCGGGCAACTTCGTCCACAAACCAAAAACCGGCGTTGTGCCGGGTCTCTGCGTATTTCGGGCCGGGGTTTCCCAGCCCGACAATTGCCTTGACCTTGCACATACGCCGGCTTCAGCTTGTCGTCCGAAGAAAAGCTTACTTCTTGATCTTCGGCTTGGACACCGCCACAACCGCCTGATCGTATTCAGGCTTGCCGTGCAACAGTGCAGTCAGCTCAACGCCTTCCGGCAAATCCAGGTCAGACAGGCGCTTGGTCGTGGCCGGCATCATGTCGGACACGTCCACCACGATCTCGGTGGGCAGATCCTTCGGATAGCAGCGAATTTCCACGGAAGAGAGGAAGAAGGTCATGAAACCACCCATCTTCACGCCCGGGGCTACATCCTGGCCCACGAAGCGCAGCGGTACACGCTTCTTGATCTTGCGGTTTTCGTCGATGCGCTGGAAGTCCACGTGGGTCACGCGGCCATTTACCTGATGGCGCTGCACTTCCTTCAGCACCGCTGTTTCGTTGTCGCCACCTTCTACTTCAATGGTGATGATGGTGTTGTAAACGCGCGGATCTTCGATGGTGTGTTCGATAAAGTTGCTGTCGATGGTGATCAGCACGGCATCCTTGTCAGCACCGTAAATAACGCCAGGCACCTTGCCCTGACGACGAAGGCGGCGGCTCGCACCCTTCCCTTCGTCTGTGCGCTTCTGCACTTTCCAAACGGTATCGTATCCAGACATGGGGTCTCTCCTAAATTGCATCATGAACCGCTGACTTGACCCGCGACCAGGCCCGACAACGGTCCCCGCGATGACGGGGAAGGCGGTATTGTACTGATTTTTTTGAAAAAATCCAGAAAGCAAGCGCCACAAAGCAAAACGCCCGCAGGCAATGCGGGCGTTTCAGGCAAATCACACGATACAGACTTCAGCCGCGCCACCCCATCAGCTCGGTGACGGACTCTTCCTGATTCACGCGGCGAATCGCTTCGCCAAGAATCTGGGAAATGCTGATCTGACGGATTTTCTCGCAGTTGCGCGCCGGCACATCCAGCGGGATGGTATCGGTCACCACCAGCTCATCCAATACGGAGTTCTTGATATTTTCCACCGCCGGACCGGAGAGCACGGGGTGGGTCACATAGGCGGAGACAGACTTGGCGCCATGCTCCATCAGGGCGGCCGCCCCCTTGCACAGGGTGCCGGCCGTATCCACCATGTCGTCGATAATGATGCAGTCACGCCCTTCGATATCACCGATGATGTTCATCACTTCGGACACGTTCGCCTGCGGACGGCGCTTGTCGATAATAGCCAGATCCACATCCAGCGCCTTGGCAACAGCGCGGGCGCGCAGCACGCCGCCCACGTCCGGCGACACCACCACCACATTGTCCAGCTGCTTGGTCTCGTACATGTCCTTGATCAGGCGACTGGACCCATAGATGTTATCAACAGGAATATCGAAAAAGCCCTGAATCTGATCTGCATGCAGGTCCACGGTAATGACGCGGTTGGCGCCGGCCACGGTAATGAAATCGGCGGCGAGACGTGCGGTAATGGGCACGCGGGCCGAATGGGGGCGACGGTCCTGGCGCGCATAGCCGTAATAGGGGATCACCGCAGTGATGCGCTTGGCGGAAGCGCGGCGCAGCGCGTCCATCATGGTGCACAGCTCCATCAGATTGGCCGCCGGCTGAGGCGGACAGGTGGGCTGCACCACGTAAACGTCGCGTCCGCGCACGGATTCTTCAATTTCCACCATGATTTCGCCGTCGCTGAATCGACCTACTTTGGCCTTTCCCAGAGGAAGATCGAGATAGGATGCAATGCTTTCGGCAAGAGGGATATTCGCGTTGCCGGCGAATACCATGACGGAGGAATTCTGTGCCATGAAAGGCTGTCTCCTAAGGCATGAATGCTTAGAGGAAAATGGCTGGGCCGGGAGGATTCGAACCTCCGAATGGCAGGACCAAAACCTGCTGCCTTACCACTTGGCGACGGCCCAGCAGAGCAATGAGACAGGTGCGTATTATGCCCATCGTCCGGCCAAAATCAAGGGCCGAAGCGGAAAATTTTCCCTGTGCTCAGCGTCGCGGTTTTTGCCGCAGGCGCTCGATTAGTTTACGCAACTTTTCGCTGCCTGCAATCAATTTGTCATATTTGCGCAGCAGTTGCTTCACTGCCTGCCGATCACCACGGGCCGCTTCCACCTCGAGCAGGTGGGCCAGTACCTCTTCGTCCGGCTGCAGTGCCAGCGCACGGCGCAGGTAGTCTGCCGCCCTGTCCAGGTCACCGAGGCGATAATAAAGCCAGCCCACCGAGTCGAGGATGTAATAGCTGTTGGGTGCCAGTTTCAGCGCCTTCTCCAGCAGTTGTTTCGCCTCGTCCAGATTGCGGTTCTGTTCCACATAGAAATACCCCAGCGCATTGAGCGCTTCCGGGTTATCCGGCGCCAGCGTCAGCACCTTGCGCAACACTGCCTCATAACGCTCATGGGCCTTGAGGTCATAGTAAAGCGCACTGAGTGCCAGCAATGTATCCACATCGTCCGCAGCGAGGGCCTCGATCTTGCTGGCCGTCGCCAGCGCGGCAGCTCTGTCGCCTGCCGCCTGATAGAGCTGCGCTCGCGTCAGCAGCAGCTGAATCTGCTGCGCGGGGTCCTTGGGCCGGAATTTATCCAGCAGCGCCAGCGCCTTTTTCAGACCGATGCGCGGATAGAGCAGGCGCACCATGCGCAGCTGGGCATCGAACTGATACCTGGGGTGCTGCACCTGTGCATAGTATTTGAGCGCCGCGTCCGTTTTACCCTGCTTTTCGTACAGCTGGCCGAGGTAGTAGGCCGCCGTCTGGGCCGTCACCGGATTGCCGAGCAGTGCCTTGAGGTCCTGCTCCGCCTCGGCGTAATCGCCCCGCTCGAGCCGCAGCAGACCCAGCGCCAGCCGCGCCACATCTGCATCCGGCTTGCGCTTCAGCACCGCCTTGAAACGGGCCTCCGCCTGTCGAAACTGGCCACGGGCCACTTCCAGCCGTGCGTATTCCGCCTGGGTCTGCCAGTCCTGGGGATGCGTTTTGACATAGTCGGCCAGTGCCTGCAGTCCTGCCTGATACTGGCCGGCGGCCAGATAGGTCCGCGCCATGAAGGGATAGATACGCGCCGGCGGCCCGTCAAGTGCCAGCGCCCGCTTGAACGCCTGCAGCGCCTGCGACCACTGCTTGCGGGCCGCGAGAATTTCTCCCGCCGCCACATGGGCGCCCCAGTGATCGCCATAGCGCTTCAGCAACGCCTCGGCAAACGCCTCCACCGCCTTGCCGCGCACCGCACCGGCAGCGCGTTCACCCGCCAGCAGCAGATCGTCGTCCAGCGGCTCCGGCGTCACCCGCTGATAGGCGTCGAACAACGCCAGGGCGCGTGGCACCTTGCCCTGACGCAGCGCCAGCAGCCAAGCCGCCCGCAGCGGCGTGGGGTTGTCGGGCTCGATGTCATGCCACAGCAGGGACGCGGCCTCGATCTTTTTCAGATCGTAGGTCTGCATGGAGAGCGTGAACAGCCGATGCGCCAGCTCAGGATCCCGCAGGCGCTTCACCAGCGGTGCCAGCAGCTTGTAGGCACCGTTGTAGTCGCCCCGCTGCGCCAGCAGCTCGACAATGAGCAGCTGATACATCACTTCGGGCTTCATCGTCGCGGCAGACGCCGGCGCAGGTGCTGCAGAGGGTTTTTGCACAGCCGTGCCGCTGCAACCGGCCAGAGTGGCTGCCGCCGTCACAGAGAGAAGAAGTTTGCGTAGCATCATGGCAGGCATAATACCCCATTTCGCCCGCAGGCTTCACGGCAACCGGCCACGGCCTCCCTCACGGCGAGCGTGTATAATTACCTGCTTTCAAAGCCATGAGAACCGCAGGGCTCAATGAAGCTATCCGTCACCGGCCTTAATCACACCACCGCGCCTGTGGATATCCGCGAGCGCGTGGCCTTCGGGCCGGATGTGATCGTCCCCGCCCTGCAGGCGCTGGCGCAGCAGCCACAGGTGCGCGAGTGCATGATCCTCTCCACCTGCAACCGCACCGAGCTCTACTGCACCTTTGAAGATGCCCCCCGTCCCGAGCTGATCGAAGCCTGGCTGCACCAGTACTTCGACATGGATGACGCCACCCTCACCCCCTATCTCTACCACTACACCGAACAGCAGGCGGTGGAGCACATCATGGCCGTGGCCGCCGGCCTCAACTCACTGGTGCTGGGAGAGCCACAGATTCTCGGTCAGCTCAAGGACGCCTACCAGACCGCCAGACAGGCCGGCACCCTGCAGCAGCGGCTGGAGTGGCTCATGCAGCAGGTGTTTGCCACCGCAAAGAAGGTGCGCTCGGAAACCGCCATTGGCGAAAACCCGGTGTCAGTGGCCTTTGCCGCCGTCACCCTGGCACGGCAGTTTTTCGGCGACCTGAGCGAACAGACCGCGCTACTCATCGGCGCCGGCGAAACCTGCGAACTGGTGGGCCGCCATCTGAAGGAAGCGGGCATCGGCCACATCATCGTCGCCAACCGCACCTTTGACAAGGCGCACGATCTGGCGCAGCAGCTGGGTGGCTTTGCCATCGCCCTGGATGAACTCCAGACCCATCTGGCCGACGCCGACCTGCTGATCAGCTCCACCGCCAGTCCAACCCTGCTGGTGCACCGTGATGACTTGCAGCAGGCACTGAAGCAGCGCCGCCACCGCCCCATCTTTGCGGTGGACATCGCCGTGCCGCGGGATATCGATCCGGCGGCCGCCAATCTGGAAGACCTCTATCTCTACAGCGTGGACGACCTGCAGTCCATCATCGAACACAACCGCAAGGCCCGCGAAAAGGCCGCCGCCGAAGCCCACGAACTGATCCGTCTGCAGGCGGAAAAAGTGATGGCGCGCCTGCGCACCCAGGCCATGGCCGCGCCACTTATCCGCGATTTTCGCCAGCGCGCCGAGCAGGTGAAGGAGGCGCAGCTGCTGGATGCCCTGGCACAGCTGCAGGCCGGACAGAATCCCGAAGCCGTACTGACGCGGCTGGCCAACCAGCTCACCCACAAGCTGATTCATCATCCCACCGTCTATCTGCGTCAGGCGGGGGAAAGCGGCGACGCCCACCGACTGGAGATGGCGGCGGACCTGCTCGGCCTGTCGAACAGGGAGCCGCAGGACAGATGATGACCCCCTCCATTCGTGCCCGACTGGAACAACTGCAGGAGCGACTGGAAGAGCTGAATGCCCTCCTCTCCGATCCGGAGGTGGTCGCGGACACCAAGCGCTTCATGCAGCTGAGCAAGGAGCACGCGCAGCTTACTCCCATCGTTGAAACCTGGCAGCGCTATCAGCAGCTGCAGCAGGCTGTGAACGAAGTCCGCGCGCTAGCGCAGGACAGCGATCCCGACATGGCAGCGCTGGCGAAAGAAGAGCTGCCGCAGCTGGAAGCCGAGCTGGCCGACACCGAACACGCCCTCAACCTGCACCTGCTGCCGAAGGACCCCAACGACACCGCTGACGTGTTTCTGGAAATCCGCGCCGGCACCGGGGGTGACGAGGCCGCCATATTCGCCGGTGACCTGTTCCGCATGTACAGCCGCTATGCCGAGCGCAAGCGCTGGCAGGTGGAGATCCTCAACGCTCAGCCGGGCGAACACGGCGGCTACAAGGAGATCATCGCGCGCATCAGCGGCGACGACGTCTATTCCCACCTCAAGTTCGAATCCGGCGCCCACCGCGTGCAACGCGTGCCCGAAACCGAAACCCAGGGACGCATTCATACCTCCGCTGCCACCGTGGCGGTGATGCCCGAGTCGGACGACAACGAGGATATTGAAATCAACAAGGCGGACGTGCGCGAAGACACCTTCCGCGCCTCCGGCGCCGGCGGTCAGCATGTCAACAAGACCGACTCCGCCATCCGCCTCACCCACCTGCCCACCGGCGTGGTGGTGGAGTGTCAGGACGAGCGCTCCCAGCACAAGAACCGCGCCCGCGCTTGGTCGCTGCTGCGCGCCCGCCTCGCCGACATGCAGCGCCAGCAGCGCGAAGCGGAGCAGGCGGCCACGCGCAAGTCGCTGGTGGGCAGCGGCGACCGTTCCGAGCGCATCCGCACCTACAACTTCCCACAGGGTCGCGTCACCGACCACCGCATCAACCTGACGCTCTACAAGCTGGACGACATTCTCGACGGCGATCTCGACCCCATCATCGAACCCCTGCGGCAGGAACATCAGGCCGCCCAGCTGGCCGAACTGAATCAGGACTGACCATGTCCCACGACAGTCGCTACAAATACCTTTTCTCGCATCCGTAATTTGTGCGCGAGCTGATCATTGGCTTCGCGCCACCTGAACTGGCACAACATGCCCGCCTGGACGCCCTGGAGCGTGTCAATGCTTCTTTCGTCTCCAAACAGATGCAGCGACGGGAAGGCGATATCATCTGGCGCGTCCCTCTGCACGCTGGCACGGATCTGTATCTCTACCTGCTGCTGGAATTTCAGTCTCGCATTGATCGAGCCATGCCTGTGCGCATGTTGCAGTATGTGGCCGCACTCTACGACCACCTTTTGCGGGAAAAACAGGCTTTGCAGAAACCGGGCTGCCGCCCGTGCTGCCCATGGTGCTCTACAATGGCGATGCCCGCTGGCAGGCAACCTGTGCCATCGAGCAGATGATTCATGCACCGGATTATCTGCAGCGCTGGCAACCTCGACTTGAGTTTCTCCTCCTTGACGAAGACGCCTGTTCCAAAGAAGCGCGGGATGCCAGACATTTGCTCATTGCGGCCATTTTTGAACTGGACACAGTCCCCTCCATTGAAGAAGCTGTGGATGCCGCCCGGCGTTTTCACACCTGTGGAAACAGACCCCTGAGGCAGAAAAACTGGAAGAAAGTCTGCGAATATGGATCCGTGAAGCCCTTATCCAAAAAGGCGTGGAAAGCGATACAATAGAAACACTGTTGAAAGGAGGCATGCACATGCTGGGGGACAACTTCGTGCGCTGGGAAGAGCAGGCCATTCAGAAAGGCATGCAACAGGGCATGCAACAGGGCATGCAGCAAGGTCTGCAGCAGGGGCTACGCCTGACGGTGCTGGGTATGCACAGGGTTGGTCTGAGCGTGGATATCATCATGCAGGCCACCGGTCTGGAACGGGAAACCATACAGCACTGGATCGCCGAAGCCTCGGACCCGGAACAGCACTGAACGGGCACTCCCCACATCATTTTTTTTACGCACACCTTGACCCTCTCTGACGCACTCCGGAACGCCCGCAATCAGCTTATCCACAGCCTCACTCCGGAGCTGGATGCACAGCTGCTGCTGGCTCATGTGCTGGGCAAACCGCGCAGCTGGCTGTTCGCTCACGACCGGGACACACTTTCTGAAGACGCCCTCGCCGCCTTTGAAGCGCTGGTGGCACGCCGCGCCGCGGGCGAACCGGTCGCCTACCTGCTGGGCGAGGCGGATTTCTACGATTTCACCCTCAAAGTGACCCCGGATGTGCTTGTTCCCCGCCCGGAGACGGAATTGCTGGTGGAACAGGCCCTGAAAAAAGTCCGCGAAAAATCGGCCGTGAAAAAAGTCGGGGACCCCCCTGTGCGGGCGGTGGATCTGGGCACCGGCTCCGGTGCCATTGCCATTGCGCTGGCACGCCATGCACTGCAGGCAGTCGTGGCCGCATCCGACACCTCGCCGGCCGCACTGGCCGTGGCCAAGGCGAACGCGGCGCGGCTGGGCGTGGTCATCGACTTTCGCCGCGGCAGCTGGCTGGAACCCTTTGCCGGGGAACGGTTCGACGTGATTGTCAGCAATCCCCCCTATATCGATCCGGCCGACCCACACCTGCGCGGCGACATCCGCCACGAGCCGCGGCAGGCATTGGTAGCCGATGACCACGGCCTTGCCGACCTGCGCACCATTATCAAACAGGCGCCTGCGCATCTGAACGCCGGCGGCTGGCTGCTGCTGGAACATGGTTATGACCAGCAGGAGGCGGTAGAATCCCTGTTCAGGGCAGCGGGCTTCGATGCCATCGCCTGCCTGCACGACCTTGCCGGACAACCGAGAGTGAGCCTCGCCCAATGGAACAACTGACCCCGGAACAGTTCAAGCGCTATTCGCGCCAGATCATGCTGATGGAGTTCGGCCTCGAAGGCCAGACCAAGCTGCACAACGCCCATGCGGTCATCTTCGGCCTCGGCGGCCTCGGCTCGCCGGTAAGCGTGTATCTCACCGCCGCCGGCGTGGGGCGACTGACGCTGGTGGACTTCGATACGGTGGACGAAAGCAACCTGCAGCGGCAGATCGTGCACCGCGAAAGCTCGGTGGGACAGCCCAAGGTTGACTCCGCCAAAACCACGCTGCAGGCGCTCAATCGCTGGACGCGCATCGATACCTTCAACGGCGTGCCGGATGATGAAACGCTGCACCGCCTGATCGCGGAGGCAGACGTGGTGCTGGACTGCACCGACAACTTCGACGCCCGCTTCGCCATCAATGCCGCCTGCGCCAAAGCACGCGTGCCGCTGGTCTCCGCCGCCGCCATCCGCTGGGAAGGACAGCTGAGCGTGTTCGACTTTACCGACCCGGACTGTCCCTGCTATCAGTGCCTCTACAAGGACGCCAGCATGGAAGGCATGACCTGCGCCCAGAGCGGCGTCATGTCGCCGGTGGTGGGTATGATGGGCAGCATGCAGGCCCTGGAGGCGATCAAGCTGCTGGCGGGGCTGCCCACCCTGAAGGGCAGGCTGCTGCTGGTGGACGGGCTAACCCTGCAGTTCCGCACTCTCAACCTTCCGAAAGACCCCGCCTGTCCCGTCTGCCACCCTGACTGAGGGGGGTCCCCGACTTTTTCGAGGCGCGATTTTTTCCGCGCGACAAAAAGCCCCCGTCAAGGGGGGTGCAGGGACGACAAAGGGGGTATTTTCAGGCGCGGAAGCGGCGCATCTGCTCTGCCAGCCCCTTCACCATTTCGGTTACTTTCTTGAAGCAGTCCAGTGTGCCAGACGCCTTATCGGTAATCTGCTGCGCACCGTCTTCCAGCGCTTTCAAATCCTCTGCCACCGCGTCCATCTGCTGCCGCTGCGTGCCGGCTTCCTGACGCAGATTGCGCACTTCGCTGACAATGCGCGCCACCACATCCTGCACGCCCCGCAGCGACTGCTCCAGGTCGCTGGAAGCTTCCACCAGCTGACCGGCATCCTGCGTCACCTGCGTCATGGTGGACTGAGCCGTGCCCGCCCGCTGGGCGATCTGGGCGGTAATGGTTTCCACCTGACTCAGCGTCTGCTGCGTGCGCGACGCCAGTGCACGCACTTCATCAGCCACCACGGCGAAGCCGCGGCCGTGCTCACCGGCCCGGGCCGCCTCGATGGCGGCATTCAGCGCCAGCAGGTTAGTCTGCTCGGCGATCTCGGAAATCGTCGCCATGATCTCATTGATCTGCTCCACCTCGGCAATCAGTTCGCCCACCAGCTGACCGGCACGCTCCACATCACCTCCAAGACGGTGAATCTGCTGCACGCTGTCAGACACGGAACGGGCGCTGTCGAGGATATGGGTGCTGCACTGCTCCACCTCATCCGCGCTCTGTTCAGCCGTGGCTGCCATCTGCTGGGCGATCTGCGCCGTCTGCGCCGCCCGCTCGTTAATGCGCTCGATCACCGCTCGCTGTGCCTTGAGCCGGTCGCACATGGCCAGCACGTCTTCCAGTGTTGCCTTGCTGTCGCGGTCCAGATCGCCGGTCACCGCGCGCACCGACTGCACGATGGCCTGCCAGGCGGTACGCATCTGCTCCACGTTGTGAAGCAGTTCGCGCATGTCCCGCACATTGCTGTGTGCATCCAGCGGCGTGGCCAGATCGCCGTCGGCCATGCGCAGCAGGATTTCGCGCACCCGCTGAATGGGCCGCACCGCATCGCGGAACACGGTCACCAGAATGATGATGTTCACCAGCACGTCGATCAGCACGATAATGGCCACATCACCCGCCAGCCCCCACAGCATTTCCTCATGGAGCTGTTCGTATTCGTCGTCCGGCGCAATGAACACCTGCCACCCGATCACCCGGTCACCGTCGCGCAGCGGCAGCGACACCATCACACGCCCATCACGGTGCAGAAACGAGGTGCCTGCCGCCAGCGCCTGCTGCGCCAGCGTAACCATATCGGGCGCAAACAGATGGGGATGCGCCGGCACCCATCGGCCAGACCGCTTGATCAGCGCAACCCAGCGCGCACCTTCCGCCTGTATGGCCCCTTTCAGATCCGCCAGGCCGTCCAGCGCAAAAATGCCCCCGATCACGTGCCCGGCACGCAGAATGGGCGCCCCGGCCACCACACGCACGCCCCGTTCATCCGCAATCAGACGGGCGCGCGCCTTGCCGTCCGCCACCATGGGCAGATAGCCGCGCCCGTCCCGTGGCAGGCGTTTCGCCGTGCTGACCACCAGACGGTTGTCGGCATTCACAGCCTCCAGCTTGAGGTGTCGGATCGCGGTGAGCACCCGGGTGGCGTTACCCACCTGTATCAGCTTGGCGCGCAGCAGCCCCTTGCCGGCCGGATCCACCACGCCTCGCTGTACCCAGCTGTCCATGGAGAGCGCCACCGCCGTACCCTTGAGCGAGCTCTCCAACCCTTTCAGTTCGGCATCCGACAGCTTCTGCCAGCTTTCTACCATATCCTGCTGCAGGCTCCGCTCCGCTTCCAGCACGGTGCTCCAGTAGAGAAAGGCCGATACGGCCACGGCGCCCGCCATGGTGCCGATCACGAAGATCAGCGCCAGTTTCTGGGCAATGGTGAGGTTTTTCATGACGTTGCTCCTCTGCTACTTCTGGACCGGCTCGATGTGACCGGTTTTGGGGTTCAGGCGGTGTTTCTTGTCGATCATGATCACCACGCGGCGGTTCATGGCGCGGCCATACTTGGTGGTATTGGGCGCCACCGGCTCATTGTCGGCGCGGCCCTGAATGGTGATCAGACGCTTGTCCACACCCATATCGATGAAGACGCGCGCCACCGTGCCCGCCCGCGCCGCCGACAGCTCCCAGTTGGAAGGAAACTGAATATTGGCGATGGGCACATTGTCGGTGTAGCCGGTAATGGTGATGGGATAGGGCCGACCCGCCAGCGTTTCAGCCAGCTTTTCCAGCTCCTCGCGCACCTTGTCGGAAATGGTGGCCCGCCCCGGCTCGAAAAAGTGGTCCGACTTGAGGGTGATGCGGGTATAGTCTTCGGTGTCCTCAATCTCAACATTTTTCGGATCGTTCAGCGTCTTGCGGATTTCCTCTTCGGTCAGCGGCGGCTTCAGGTCCTGAACAGGGGTCACCACTTCCGTGGCGATGGTCTGCTTGCCCCGTTCCTCCTCCGGCTGAACCGTTTCCCTGGCACCACTGAGGTTCTGCAAGGCTTCAGCAAACTGCTCTCGCTGCTGCGGCTCGATAATGGCCGCCAGCCACATGACCAGAAAAAAGGCCATCAGCACGGTCATCATGTCGGCCAGTGCGATCTTCCAGCTGCCGCCGTGTGCCCCGCCCTCGTCGTGTCCGCGCCCCGCCATGCGTCATTTCTCCCAGTCGATGTCAAGCTCCGGCGGCACCAGCTGCCGGCCCGTTTCACGAAGCAGATTGGGGGAGACACCATGCTCGAAGGCGACCAGCAGCGCCTTGGCCATTTCAAACATGGCCCGTTCGCGCCGCACCATCACCTCCACCGCATGGGTAAAGGGCGCCACAATGGCAAAGGCAAAGAAGACCCCCGTTAAGGTACCCACCAGCGCCGCCCCGATGGCTTCACCGATGGCCGCCACGTCCATCTCACCGCCCAGCAGCCCCATGGCCAGAATGACGCCCAGCACCGCCGCCACGATCCCGAAGCCGGGCAGCCAGTCGGACACCTTGCCGGTGGCACGCGGCACTTCCTGCAGGGTGTCGATGTAATCATCGATCTGCAATTGCATCAGGGCGCCGAAATTTTCACTCTTGGGGGGATTGAGCAGCAGGTAATTCAGATTGCTGGCGATAAAGTCGCACAGTTCCCGGTAACGCAGCACATCCGGATACTGGGCAAAGATGGGGCTGCCGAGGGGATCCTGCAGGTGGCGCTCCATGGCCAGCATGCCCTCTGCACGGGCAAAGCGGGACAGGTCGTATACCAGCATGACGATCTGCTTGTACAGCGCCTTGCTGATGCGATCGCCGGAAAAATAGCGCTTGAGGAACATGAGCGTGCGCAGCCACACGGCAACCGGCGTGGAGGCGAGAAAGGCGCCCAGCGCCATGCCCAGAATAATGATCAGTTCAGCGGGATGCCACAGAGACACCAGCTTGCCGCCTTCCATGGCATAACCGCCCAGCAAGCTGGCAAAGATAAGCAGGATGGCGATCAGTTTGGCAGCTATACCCATGAGTGCCCTATTCAGAATGTCACATTAATGCTCGCACTCAAGCAACCTTTATGCCATCCGATCACTCTGACACAAAAATACGTGCAACCTTTTTCAAGGTACGCGGCAGGCTCATGCCCCGCTTGCCGCGGGCACCCTGCGCCGCCTCCAGCTGCCCCGCCGTCAGCGTCTTGGCGTAATCGCCGGCCTGCAGGGTCAGCCGCTGCCCCGGCTGCCAGCGGCCCACCGCGGTAATCACAACGCCGTCAGGCACCTGCATCAGCTTTACACCCTTTCCGCGGGCGCGCACCGGCAATTCGGATGCAGGAAACAGCAGCAGCCGCGGTTCACTGGACGAGACGGCGACCCAGTCGGTTGTCGGATCCAGTTTCAGCGGCGGCAGCAGTTCACCGCCTGCCGCCAGCGTCATCGCCGGCTTGCCCTTGCGCATCCTGCTGATCAGATCGCCTGCGGGGGCAATAAAGCCCTGATTGGAGGTAGCCGCCAGCAGCAGATGATCATCCGGCTTGACCAGCGCCACCTGCACCACACGCGCACCCTTGGGGAGCGTGATACGACTGGTGACCGGTTCGCCATGGCTGCGCGCCGAGGGCAGCTCGTGGGTGGGCAGGCTGTACACCCGCCCGGTGTCGTCGAAGACCAGCGTCACCATGCGGCTGTTGCCGCTGGCCTGCGCCATGAAGCTATCCCCAGCCTTGTAGCTGAGCCTGCGGCCGTCCACATCGCTGCCCTTGGCGGCACGGATCCAGCCATTCTGCGACAGCACGACCGTCACCGGCTCCGCCGGCAGGAGCTGCTCGCTGCTAAGCGCCTGTGCCACAGGGGCGTGCTCCACCAGGGGCGAACGCCTGTCGTCGCCATACTGCTCAGCGTCGGCTTCCAGCTCCTTGCGCACCAGCGTTTTCATGCGCCGCTCGCTGCCGAGCGTCTGCTCCAGCTTCTTGCGCTCGTTTTCCAGTTCCGCCTGTTCGGTGCGGATCCTCATCTCCTCCAGCCGAGCCAGATGGCGCAGTTTCAGCTCCAGGATAGCTTCCGCCTGGCGGTCGCTGAGGTTGAACATCGCCATCAGCACCGCCTTGGGCTGCTCCTCCTCGCGGATGATGCGGATCACCTCATCGATATTGAGAAATGCAATCAACAGGCCATCGAGGATATGCAGTCGATCCAGCACCTTGTCGAGGCGGTGCTGCAGGCGACGACGCACCGTCTGCAGGCGGAACTGCAACCACTCGTTCAGCAGGCGGTTGAGCGGCTTTACCTGCGGGCGGCCGTCAAGGCCGATCACATTGAGGTTGACGCGATAGCTGCGTTCCAGATCCGTGGTGGCAAACAGATGCCCCATGACCGCGTCGATATCCACCCGCGTGCTGCGCACTTCGATCACCAACCGCACGGGGGCTTCGCTGTCGGATTCGTCGCGCAGGTCCACCACCATGGGCAACTTTTTGGCGCGCATCTGCTCGGCGATCTGCTCGAGCACGCGCGTCGCCGCGGTCTGAAACGGCAGCGCATCGATGAC
>CAYYIL010000023.1:0-20473 GCA_964471975.1 uncultured Piscirickettsiaceae bacterium
TGAAACCGGACAAATCACGTGCTACAAGTCCGGACAGTTTATTTGCTCCTAACATCGAGACGGTTTTTTATTGATCCGCTTCCCCAAGTAGTTATACTTATACAACCATGCGTGTCGTGTTGGATACTTCCGTTCTCGTGGCCGCAGCGCGCTCTCGCAATGGCGCCTGTTTCAAACTGATCAGCCAACTTCCCAGCAAACAGTTTGAAATCGCGTTATCCGTTGCGCTGTATACCGAATGGAATGCCGTGTTGACGCGCCCCGAGAACATCCCACCCGGATTGACAGAGGAAGACGTTGTGGGCTACCTGCGCTATCTGGCCTCCATCGCCTGCCTGCAGGATATCTACTATTTGTGGCGCCCCGTTCTGAAAGACCCGGATGATGATATGATTTTGGAATACGCCGTCGCCTCCCGGAGCGAGTTTATCGTGACGCACAATATCCGCGATTTCAGCGGCTGTGCCTCCTTCGGCATTACAGCCATTTCACCGGGCGATTTTCTCAAGCAATTAAGGAATCATTGAATCATGGCTGCCATCACCATTCGTCTGCCCAATTCCGTCCATGCGAAAATCAAGGAATTGGCCGCCCAGGAAGGGATTTCCATCAATCAGTTCATCGCCTCGGCCGCAGCGGAAAAGCTGGCCTCCGTGCTCACTATAGATTATCTGCGTAAGGAAGCGCAGCAGGGAAAACGGGCGGATTTCGAACGTTATCTTGCCGCCATTCCCGATACGCCACCCGAACCTGATGACATGCCGTAGCCTCAAGCCCGCGCCACCGGAAAGGCGATGACCTCATCGATGGATGCCGCGCCGGTGGCCGCCATCACCAGTCGGTCAAACCCCAGCGCCACGCCGCTGCAGGCTGGCAGCCCGCCGCTTTCTTCCAGTGCCGCCAGCAGCTGGTCGTCAACCGGCATGGCGGGCTTGCCCTGCGCCAACCGCTCGGTGTTCCACTGTTGGAAACGCTCGCGATAGCTCACAGCGTCCTGCAGCTCCTCATAACCATTGGCCAGCTCCATGCCGTGCCAGTACACCTCAAAGCGCAATGCCCTGTGCGGATTGTGTGGATGCAGCGCGGCCAGTGCTGCCTCCTCTGCGGGATAGCCATATACGAACACCAGCTCGCGCTCGGCCAGTTGCGGCTCGATCACCTCGGTGAGCACCAGCTGGCGCCAGAGCGTGCGCTCTTCGGGTGCCACACCGGCAATGTCGATGCCGTGATCCGCCAAAACGGCTCGAAAGACCTCGGCAGGCGCCGAAAATGGATCCTGGATACCGGCAAAGCGGGCGAACAATTCAGCGAAGGAAAAAAAGTCGGGGACCCCCGTTTGCAACAGGCGCTGCAGCAGCTCGACCGTTTCCGCCATGATCTGCGGGAGGTCAAAATCGAGGCGATACCACTCCAGCAGGGTGAATTCCGGCTGATGGCGACGGCTCTCGTCGCCGTCGCGGAACACCTTTCCCAGCGAATAGACGTCGCCATAGCCGGCGCAGAGGAGGCGTTTGAGCGGATATTCCGGTGAGGTGGGCAGCCAGCGCGTCGCCTTGCCGACGCCCGGACGGTTCAACTGGGCGGGCACGCTGTCCAAGTGCACATCCGGCGCTGCAGCCGCCGACAGCAGCGGTGTTTCCACCTCCAGCACATCGCAGGCAGAAAAAAACGCGCGCACCGCCTCAAGCAGTTGCGCGCGTTTTTTCAGGGTGTCAAGCGATGCGCTCGGGCGCCAGTCACTTGGCGCGGGAGACATACTCGCCGGTCTGGGTGTTGACGATCACCTTGTCGCCAATCTGTACGAACAGCGGCACCTGCACCACCGCACCGGTGGAGAGGGTGGCCGGCTTGCCACCGGTGCCGGCGGTATCGCCCTTCAGGCCGGGATCGGTATCGGTGACTTCCAGCGTCACCTGCTTGGGCGGCGTCACGGCAATGGGTTCGCCATTCCACAGGGTCACGCTGCACATGTCCTGCTCCACCAGCCACTTGGCGTTATCGCCCACGGCGGCTTCACCCGCCTGATACTGCTCGAAGGTTTCCGGATCCATGAAGTGCCAGTACTCGCCGTCGTTGTACAGGTACTGCAGTTCGGTATCCATGACGTCGGCGGCTTCCACCTTTTCGCCGGACTTGAAGGTCTTTTCCAGCACGCGGCCGGTGATCAGGTTGCGGTATTTCACGCGGTTGAACGCCTGTCCCTTGCCGGGCTGGACGATTTCGTTGTTGACGATCACGCAGGGCTGGCCGTCGAGAAGAAACTTCAGGCCGTTCTTGAATTCGCTGGTGCTGTAGCTTGCCATACTGACCTCGATGCTAAAGTGTTGGGGCTCAAGTAAAATAAGCCGCTATTTTAATCGCCCCCCGGGAATTGCGCCAGTGGCCCAGATTGCGCTGCACCACCTGCTTGAACGCCTCGCGCTGGACGCCGATGCTCTCGGCGTGGATGCGGACAGCCCCTTCCCCTTCCGCCTGCACGGCGATCTGGCCGAACGGATCCAGCCCGGCAATCCCGACGACCCCATCCTGCGCCAGGTGCTGCCGCTCAGAGTCGAACGCCAATCCGTCCAGGGCTTTACCGCCGATCCAGTGGGGGATCTGGCCGCCCGGCCCGCACCGGGCATCTTGCACAAGTACCACGGCCGCGCGCTGGTGATGCGCACCCCGAGGTGCGACCTGCACTGCCGCTTCTGCTTTCGCCGCCACTTTCCCTACGAGGAGAATATCGGCCAGGCTGCCTGGCAGCAGACGCTGGCCTATCTGCGCACGCATGCAGACATTCACGAAGTGATCCTCAGCGGTGGCGACCCGCTTACGCTTTCCGAAGCCGCCCTGCTGGTAACCTGCGAGGCACTGGAAGCCCTGCCCCACGTGCGCACCCTGCGCATCCACAGCCGCACGCCGATTGCCGCGCCCAGCCGCATGCCGAAAGGCGACTGGCTGGCGTGGGCACGTCGCAGCCGCCTCAAGCTCGTTCTTGTCAGCCACTGCAATCACCCACAGGAACTCTCCGAGCAGACCGCCAGCGTATTTCAGGCCCTGCGCGAAGCCGGCGTGACCCTGCTCAACCAGAGCGTACTGCTGAAGGGCGTGAATGATGCGGGCACCACACTGGAACAGCTCAGCCATGCGCTGTTTGCGCAGGGCGTGCTGCCCTACTACCTGCATCAGCTGGATCCGGTCGCCGGCGCCGCCCACTTTGCCGTGGATGATGCCACGGCACAGCGTCTGATAGACTATCTGCGCCAGCGCCTGCCGGGCTATCTGGTGCCGCGTCTGGTGCGCGAAATTCCCGGCGAAGCCAGTAAAACGCCCGTGGAGGCCCCTTGAAGAACCTGATCAAACTCCTCCTCTCCCTCATCATCCTCGCGGTCCTCTTCTACGAAGTGGACATGGCGGCGGCGCTGAGCACCATGGAGCGGGCCAGCCCGGGGCTGCTCGCCGCGGCGCTGGGCGTGCAGCTGCTCAGCCAGACGGTGGCGGCATGGCGCTGGACGCTGATCATGCGCAAGCTGGGTTTCGAACACGATTTCGGCTTCTACCTGCGCAGCTACTTCAAAGGCACCCTGTTCAACCAGCTGCTGCCCACCAGTATCGGCGGGGACGCCTACCGTGTCGCCGAGGTGCATGCCCACGGCGCGCCGCTGAAGGAAGCCTTTTACGCCATTTTCATTGACCGCATCGTCGGGCTGGTGGGCCTGCTGCTGCTCAACCTGTTCGCCATCCTGTGGGCGCCGAAGGATCTTTACCCTGCCGTTGTGCTCTACACCATTCTCGCCGTCATTCTCGGTGCCATAGTCGGCTTTGTGCTGCTGCTGTGGCTGCACCGCTACAGCCCGCTCTATCGCTGGCGCTTCACCCGCCTGTTTGCCGAGCTGTCGGAACGTTTCTGGCGGGTGTACCACCAGCCACGCGACCTGTTCATTCAGCTTGGGCTGTCCCTGCTGACCCATCTGCTCGGCATGCTGACCCTGTTCGGCATCGGCCATGCCGTAGGCATCAACGAACCCATCGGTATCTATCTGGCGCTGACGCCCATCGCCATCCTGCTGACCATCCTGCCGATCACCTTTGCCGGGTGGGGGGTGCGTGAAAGTGCGCTCATCGGCCTGTTCATGCTGATCGGCACGCCGGAACCCAAGGTGCTGGCCATGTCGCTGCTGTATGGTATTATTCTGATCTTCGCCGCCCTGCCGGGCGTGGTGTTCTATCTGCAGTCTCGCCACCGCTGGCTGTAGGTGACTTTCAAAAGGACAGGACATTCGATGAATGTGGATCTGATGCGCAAGGTGGATCACCACCTCGGCATTCCTCTGACAGCCCTCAGCACCCCCCTGATCAAGCTGATCGACCGCCTCCGTGGCCGGAAACGCCCCGCACCCAAACGCATTCTGTTTGTGGAGCTGTCAGAGATGGGCAGCACCATTCTGGCCGACCCGGCCATGCGCCATGCGCGGGACGCCTTTGACGCCGAGCTGCATTTCGTCATCTTCGCCAAGAACAAGCCCAGCCTGGATCTGCTCAACACCATTCCGCAGGAGAACATCTTTACACTGCGGGAAGACAGCCTGTTTACCCTGATCTGGGATGCACTGCGCTTTATCCGCTGGTGCCGCCGCAAGCAGATCGACACCACGGTAGATCTGGAACTGTTTTCCCGTGCCTCGGTCCTGCTGACCGGCTGGAGCCTGGCCCGCAACCGCGTCGGCTTCCACAACTTTCACGGCGAAGGCCTGTGGCGCGGCGACCTGCTCACCCACAAGGTGCTCTACAACCCGCACATGCACATCAGCAAGAACTTCATGGCACTGGTGTATGCGCTCGAGACCAAGGCACCGCAGGTTCCCTACACCAAGGCGATCATTCCCGACGAGGCCATCCGCCTCGAACAGGTGCAGTTCAGCGAGGAAGAAAAGGCGCAGATGCGTGCGCTGATCCACAAGCATGCGCCCCAATACGATCCCAACGCGCACCGACTCGTGCTTATCAACCCCAACGCCTCCGAACTGCTGCCGCAGCGGCGCTGGCCGGCGGAAAACTATCGCGATCTGATCAAGCGGATTCTGGCAGAGCATGAAGACGTGCTGGTGCTGATCACCGGTGCTCCGGCAGAGCGGGACGAAGCCGAGGCGCTGCGCAAGGCGGTCGGCCACGAGCGCTGCATCAACTTCGCCGGCGGCTGCAAGTTCTCCCAGCTGCCCCTGCTCTACAGCGTCAGCATCCTGATGGTGACCAACGACTCCGGCCCAGGCCACTTCTCTGCCATTACACCGCTGAAAACTTTCGTGCTGTTCGGTCCGGAAACCCCGGCCCTTTATGGTTCGCTGGGCAACAGCACGCCCATCTGGGCAGGTCTGGCGTGTTCCCCGTGTGTCTCTGCCGCCAACCACCGCAAGACCCCCTGCACCGACCCCGTGTGCATGCGTGCCATCAGCGTGGAGCAGGTCTTTAATCTTGTGAACGCTGAACTGCGTCACGACGCAGCCACCATCCCAGCAGCATAAGCAGAATCAGTCCACCCACCACCACGACCAGCATATGGGGGGTCGGCCACTGCTGCAGCTGCCACAGGCGATTCAGCCCGAAACCAATGCCCAGCCAGACGCTCGCCCACAGCAGCGAAGCAATGCCGCTGTAGAGGCTGAAGCGCACCCAGCCCAAAGGCAACATGCCTGCCAGAATGGGCATGAGCGTGCGCGTCATGGGGTTGAACTTTGCCGCCAGCACGACCCAGAAGGCAAAACGGTGCAGGCGCTCACGCCAGCGTGAGACGAACTCTACGGAAATATGCTCGGAACGCACCAGCCACGCCAGCCAGCGCTGCCCAAAGCGCCGCCCCAGCCCGTAGCCCAGCTGATCGGCCATGATCGCACCGGCTGCAACAGCCAGCGGCGTCAGCAACGGATCCAGCGCGCCATCGTGCACCCAGTAGCCCACGGCCGCCAAAATGGGCTGAATCAGAATGACACTACCGATAAAGGGAAAGGTCTCCAGAAAGACCAGCAGCGCCAGCGCGGCATAAAGCTGCCAGCCCTGATGGGCCTGCAGCCAGGCCATGGCATCAAACTGCTGCCAGAGCGCATAAAGGTGGTCGAGAAAAGCCATGCGGGCATTGTAAGGCCCCCGCCGCAGAAAGTCAGGGCGGGTTCTCCCGCACACCCTGTACTGCCCCACGCCGAGGAATAATGCTTCTTCCTGCCTCACAAACGAAAAAGCCCGGCATGAAGCCGGGCTTGTTGTCGTGCGGTTCTGTGGTAAGCGCTTAACGCTTGGAGAACTGTGGACGACGACGTGCCTTGCGCAGGCCGACCTTCTTGCGTTCCACCTCACGGGCATCACGGGTCAGCAGGCCGCGGGCACGCAGCACAGGACGGTTTTCTTCGCTGTATTCCACCAGTGCACGGGCGATACCGAGACGGATCGCACCGGCCTGACCGGTGGTGCCGCCGCCCTTGACGGTGATGTAGGCGTCAAACTTGCCTTCAGACTGGGTGGCTTCCAGCGGCTGATTGATCACCATCAGGTCGGTTTCACGGGCGAAGAATTCCTTGATGTCACGACCGTTTACGGTCATCTTGCCGGTGCCAGGACGCAGAAATACGCGCGCCACTGAGCTCTTGCGACGGCCGGTTCCGTAGTATTGTTCAGTTGCCATAATCCGCTACCTCTTATGCCTTGATTTCCAGGGGTTTGGGCTGTTGAGCCGCATGGGGGTGTTCGCTGCCAGCGTAAACTTTCAGTTTTTTCAGCATGGCGCGTCCCAGCGGACCACGAGGCAGCATGCCTTTCACGGCCAACTGAATCACACGTTCCGGAGAACGCTGAATCATCTCTTCGAAAGTGAAGGCCTTCAGGTTACCCACATAACCGGTATGACGGTGATACTTCTTGTCCTTGCGCTTGTTGCCGGTTACAGCAACCTTTTCCGCATTGATGACAACGATGTAATCACCGGTATCCACGTTGGGGGTGTATTCGGGCTTGTGCTTGCCACGCAGGCGTGCAGCCAGTTCAGCGGCCAGACGACCCAGCGTTTTCCCCTCAGCGTCGACGATATACCAGTCGCGCTTCACTTCCGCAGGTTTTGCTACAAATGTTTTCATGTTCATGTCCTGAAACTGTTTTTCAAATCCAATCAAAGCCTTAACGGCACCTGACGTTAACGGGATGTCGGGGAAAGGATTTGTAAGGCGCACAATTATAAGGAGATCACCCCTGCCACGCAAATGCATTTTGCTCAATAACGCCTTAATCGTCTTTCTGAGGGACTAATAAGGTCCTATCTCCAGTCTGCTGTCATGTTTTTTTGCACATTTTCCCTACAATGCGAGGTACCTGTCCCAATAACCTTTTTGGAGATGCGCACCATGCGTTTGCTGCTGATTCTGCCTCTTCTTTTGCTTGCCTTGCTCACGGGTTGCGCCTCCTACCCCGGCGGCGTAGACGAAGAAACGTGGAAACAGCTTCCGCCGGAAAAACGCGCCGAACTGATGCGCCTGCACGAAATCCAGCAGGCGAAACTGGAAGAGCAACGCCTCAAACTGTCGCATGAAGAAGCACGACGAAAGGCAGAACTGGAAAGGGAACGCCTGCGCACCTGGCGCGAACTCTATCAGCACAGTCGTGAAGGGGCTTTTGTGCGCATCAACTTCATCAGTGGCGAAGGCCACTTCTATAAATACCGCCCCATCGTGCCAGACAGCGTCACGCTGGCAATCGGGGAGGCCCAGACGGTCACCCTGCGCGACCGGGACGGCGACACGCTCAAGCTTTGGCTGCGCTACCTGCCGGGCAAGATATGGCTGTGCAATAAACCTGTGGAGGCGTTCGATCCGCGTCAGTGTGCCGTCGTGCTGGACCTGCACTGGGACCGGGGCCAGAGCGCCCAACTCAATGTTCCCAATAGCTGGGACAGGAAACATCCGCGCGTGCGTAATCTGCGCCTGTATGTCCGCACCCTGGGCAGCAGGCAGTGTGATTAAACGCTCACGTGCCAGGCAAGATAAAGCTGATAGAAACCAAAGATCATCACCAGGCCGCCAGCCGCACGGCGCACCCATACATTGCGCGCCAGTCGGGTAAAGAAAAAGGCGAACACCCCCATCAGCATCAGATTGGGCAGCGTGCCCAGACCGAAGGCCAGCATGAGCGCCGCCCCCTGCAGCGCACTGCCGGCCGCCAGCGCCCAGATGAGCATGGAATAGACCAGCCCGCACGGCAACCAGCCCCACACCAGTCCATACACATACGCCTGAGGCAGACTGCGCACGGGAGTCAACTTCTGCGCCCACGGCTGCAACCGCGCCCACAGGCGCCCCCCCAGATGCTCAATGGCCACCACGCCTGTCCAGATGCCCGCAAGGTAAAGTCCCAGCGCCACCATGAACACACCGGCCACCCCCTGCAGCGCCTGCTGCATGGGCAGAAAGGCGGCAAGCGATACCAGCTGACTACCCAGAAAGCCAAACAGCGCACCAGCCAGCGCATAGCTGGTAATGCGCCCCAGGTTGTAGGCCAGCTGATAGCTCATCATGCGCCACCATTGGCGTTGCACCGTCGTCGGCAGGCCGAATGTCAGCGCACCCACCACCCCGCCACACATGCCGAGGCAGTGCACACCGCCCAACAGGCCAACCAGCGCCGCACTGATCAGTTGTGTCCATTCCATCAGCTGACACTCCATGCACGGCGGAAACCGATAGCTTCCTGCAGATGAGCGTTTTCAATTCGATCGCTCCCGGCCATGTCGGCCAGCGTGCGCGCCAGACGCAAAATACGATGGTAGCTGCGCGCACTCAGGTTGAACGCCTCCATGGCACGGCGCAACAATGCCTGCTGCCCGTCGTCCACCTGCACCACCGCCTCCAGCTGGCGCCCCTGCAGCTGGCCATTGAGGCATCCCTGCCGGTGCAGCTGACGCTGCCAGGCGGCCTCCACGCGCTGGCGCACCTGCGCCGAGGTTTCCTGTGGCAGCGTCTGTTGCAGCGCCTCCGCCTCCACCGGCTGCAGCGTCATGTGAATATCGATGCGATCCAATAACGGCCCCGACAGCTTGGCAAAGTAGCGCTTGATCTGGTCCGGCGTGTCATGGCAGCGTGCATCGCCGGGGAAGTAGCCGGACGGCGAAGGGTTGGCAGCCAGCACCGTCACCAGTGGACGCGCTGGAAATACCACCTGCTCGCGGGCCCGCGCGATATGCACCTCACCGCTTTCCAGCGGCGCCCGCAACGCCTCCAGGGCATCGCGGCGGAATTCAGTCACCTCATCGAGAAACAGCACTCCGTGATGGGCGCGCGAGAGGGCACCGGGGCGGATCGGCACTCCGCCGCCAATCAGGCCTGCCGTGGAGATGCCAGGCTCCGCAATCTGCCACGGTCGCACAAGGAAATCTTCGGCCGTGCGCGGGGTGCCCGCCACGGACCAGATGGCCCCCACCTGCTTCGCCTCCTCTAGTGAGAGGGGCGGCAGAATGGTCGGCAGGCGCGCTGCCAGCATGCTTTTACCACAGCCAGGCGGCCCCACCATCATGGCATTGTGGCCACCGCTGGCCGCCACTTCCAGCGCACGCTTGGTCTGCAGCTGTCCCTTTACATCCGCCCAGTCCAGTTGACTGGCGGGCAATGCCACGCCTGCAGCGTACGAGACGCCCACCAACGACGCCTCGCCCCGTGCCCATGCGGCAATATCAAGCAGGTGATGTGCTCCAAATGCCGCGGCATCCGGCAGCAGCGCCAGCTCGTCCAGATTCGCCACTGGCACCCCCAGTTGCAGTGCAGCTTCGCTGGCGGACAGGGCGGTGGGCAGCACGCCCTCCACCGGCCGCAATTCACCATTCAGCCCCAGCTCACCGATCCATGCGGTCTTTTCAAATGGCGATGCGGGGAGTTGCGCGGATGCCTGCAGGATGCCCAGCGCGATGGGGAGATCGAAGCGGGTGCCGCTCTTGGGCAGGTTTGCCGGCGCCAGATTGACGGTGATGCGCCTGGCGGGCATCTCGAAGCCGGCATTCTGCAGGGCGCTGCGCACCCGCTCGCGGCTTTCGCGCACCGCCCCTTCCGGCAGGCCCACGATATTGAATGCGGGCAACCCATTGGCCAGGTGCACCTCCACCGTGACCGGCAGCGCCTCGATCCCGCTGAGGGCAAAACTCTGAACCTGCGCGAACGACACGGTTTAGTCGAGCACGTCTTCGCCCGGTTCGGTAGCACCTTCCAGTGCCGCAACGCGCTGTTCCAGTGCTTCCAGCTTCATGCGCGTCTTGTAAAGCACCTGCTGCTGCGCCTCCAACTCCTCGCGAGTAACCAGGTCCAGATCGCTTAATGCCTTCTGCAGGGCAATGCGCAGTGCCTGCTTCATTTCCGCAGGCAGTTCACCCAGTCCCGGGGGCAGTTGTCGCAACGCCTCGGTTATCACCTTTCCAGCCTCTGGAATCGCCATGATGGTTAGCCTCTGTGTTGTTTGGTGATAGTATATCGCTGCTGACTTCCGAGCACGTGAGAGAGAACTCATCCCCATGACTGTCAAATACGACCTGCTGCAGGATCCCAACGACAAGGCCGAGCGCGCCTTTGAACAGGTGGTGGAAGCCTTCAAAACCCGTCACATCAATCCCACGCCGCTTAACTTCGCCGTCTGGTATGTCTATTTCCGCGGCAGTGAACCCAAGTTGCGCGCCGAGATGGAGACCATCCTCAGTGACAGCTATGGTTACAGCGACCGTTACGGCAAGGAGCTGTTCAACAAGTACCTGCTGGACAATGACGACGCCATGGCGGAACTGGATCGGGCCATCCGCCATCTGATCAACTCCATCGCCAAAAAAATCGAACAGCTGGCGCAGCGACTGGACAGCCAGACACAGAAACTGGAACACTGCACGCAACAGCTCAACGAAGACCTTGCCCCCTCTCAGGTAAAGGAAATCACCCAGACGGTGCTGGAAACGGCCCGCAGCCTGAAGGAAGACAGTCTCGAATTTGAAGAAAACCTGCTCACCTCGGCACAGGAGATTCAGCGCCTGCGCAAGGAGCTGATCGAAGCCCGCGCCGTGAGCATGCAAGATGAGCTGACCGGTCTGCAGAACCGCCGCGCCTTTAATGAAACCCTGGCGCAGCTGACGGTGGACTATGAAGACAAGCCTGACCGGCTGCACCTGATCATGACCGATATCGACCACTTCAAGCAGTTCAACGACACTTTCGGCCACCTGACCGGCGACAGCGTACTGCGCTATTTTTCCCGGCTGATTCTGAAAACCAAGGGCGAAAAGGAAGGTGCCTTCCGCTATGGCGGCGAAGAGTTTGTGCTTGTGCTCTGGGACAGCACCCTTGAAGAGGCGCAGGCCCGTGCAGAAGCCCTGCGACAGGAACTGCAACAGGCCCGTCTCAAACGCAAGACGGACCAGAAACCGCTGGGCACCATTACCGCCTCATTCGGCATCGGCGAATTCAAGGGACCGGAGGACAGCATCGAAGAATTTATCGAGCGGGCCGACAAGGCCCTCTATCTGGCCAAGAAGTGCGGCCGCAATCAGGTGAAGACTGAATTCGATCAGGGCTGCGAATGAGCCTCCGGCTGCCGCCGCGTTTTCACCACCAGCACGCGCGCACCGGCTTCCACCAGCCGGTTGCGCAAAAGATTCACGTCCAGCTTGTTATCCATAAGGGCGGTGCGCAATTGATAGAGCGTGCGCCCCTTCACCTGGCGGGACACCACATTCAGCTTGAAGCCCAAACGAGCCAGACGCGCCTGTTCCTGCTGCGCACGCGCCACGCTCCCGAAGGTGCCGGCCACGATGACCACCGGCTGTTCCAGCCGCACCGGCAGCGGTTTGGCCTCCACCAGCACCTTTTCCCGCGGCAGGGTGCGGTAAAAGCTGAATTCGGACACGCCAGCCGCCTTCTCCGGTTTGGGCGCTGATGCCTCAGGCAACTTGACGGCTGCAGCCACCTGCTTTTTCGGTTCGGCCGTCTGCACGGTCCGTTGTTGCTGAAAGACGGTAGGGCTGCCCTGTGAGGCGCGGCTCTGGCCGTGGAGAAAGTGGCTGGCCACAAAATAGCCGGCCACAAATGCCAGCGACAGCCCCACGCCCCCCATGATCCACAGCCGCCGCTGCCGCGCCTGCGCCAGATGCTGCTGCTGGGATTGTCTTACATAGGGTTGCTGACGGGCGTGATAGCGGCTCATGACCTCACATCTGCTCCGGTGCCGACACGCCCAGCAGCGCCAGCCCGTTGTAGATCACCTGTTTCACCGCTGCCACCAGTGTCAGGCGGGCATTGCGCAGCGGCGCGTCGTCCACCAGGAACGGCGTGGCGTTGTAGTAGCTGTGCAGCTGACCGGCCAGATCGCGCAGATAATAGGCCAGCAGATGCGGCTCACGCCCGCGGGCGGCGCGCACGATCAGTTCCGGATAGCGTGCCAGCTCGCTCGCCAGTGCCTGTTCCCGCTCATCCACCAGCAGATTCAGCGCTGCCTCACCCGCCTTGCGGTCCCACGGCATGCCCTTCTCTTCTGCCTGGCGCAGCACCGACGCGATACGGGCATGGGCATACTGAATGTAGTACACCGGGTTGTCGTTGCTCTGGGACTTGGCCAGATCCAGATCGAAATCCATGTGCTGCTCGGACTTGCGCATCACATAGAAAAAGCGCGCTGCATCCACACCCACCTCTTCGCGCAGCTCGCGCAGAGTGACGAACTGACCGGAACGGGTGGACATGGGCACCTTCTCGCCGCCGCGCCACAGGGTCGCAAACTGCACCAGCAGCACCTCCAGTGCCTCATCATGCAGATCCAGCGCCTTCAGCGCAGCGCGCACACGGGGAATATAGCCGTGGTGATCGGCGCCCCAGATATCGATCAGGCGCTCGAAGCCGCGCTCGAACTTGTTGAGGTGATAGGCGATATCCGAGGCAAAATAGGTCTTGATGCCATTGTCGCGCACCACGACGCGATCCTTCTCATCGCCGTATTCGGTGGAGCGGAACCACAGAGCGCCATCCTTTTCGTAAATCTTGCCGGCCGCCTGCAGACGGGCAATGGTCTCGTCCACCAGGCCGGTGTCGAACAGACTCTTTTCAGAGAACCAGGTGTCGAAATGCACGCGAAACTCGGCCAGATCTTCCTTGATGTCGGTGAGGATGTCGTCCAGTGCCGCCTGATGCACCACCGCGTACTGATCCTGCAGCAGCGCCTTGGCATTGGCGATCAGCGCATCGATGTGCGCTTCCTTGTCCCCTTCCGGGGCATCCGGTGGCACATTTTTATAGACTTCATCCAGCGGACGGTGCAATGCCTCACCGAAACGATCCTTCAGCCGCCGCGCGGTATCGCGGATGTAGTCGCCCTGATAACCGTTGCTGGGGAATGTGACCGGCTCGCCCAGCAACTCCAGATAGCGCAGCCACACGGAGGTGGCGAGGATGTCCATCTGCCGGCCGGCATCGTTGACATAGTACTCGCGATGCACACTGTAGCCGGCCGCCTCAAGCAGGTTGCTCACTGATGCACCATAGGCCGCGCCGCGCCCGTGCCCCACATGCAGCGGGCCGGTGGGGTTGGCGGATACAAACTCTACCAGCACCCTTTCACCGCCACCCGCATCGGATCGACCAAAGCGCTCACCCTCAGCCAGCACCGAGCGGATCACGTCATACTGACTCGCAGCCTCGACAAAAAAGTTGATAAAGCCCGGCCCGGCGATCTCCACCTTCACCAGCCACGCCGTTTCCGGCAGCGCGTCCACCAGCAGCTCCGCCACCTGCCGCGGCGCCATGCCGCACGGCTTGGCCAGCATCATGGCAAGGTTGGTGGCGAAGTCGCCATGCGCCTTGTCGCGGGTGTGATCCACGCGAATCTGCGGTTCAATCTCGGCGGGAACGTGGCCTGCGCTTTTCAACTGCTGCAGGGCCTGATCGAGCGTTGCGGCGATTTTCTGCTTCATGGGGCCTCAAACTGGTCTGTGGTTGGCGAAAGGCGCGTATTTTAACCGCTGCGCCAGGGCGGCGAAAAATGGTCCCGAAAAAAGTCGGGGACCCCCCCTATTCCGTGGTCGCTGCGGCGTACGCCTCGGGGCTGAGCAATTCATCCAGCTGACTGGCATCCGCCGGTTGAATGCGGAACAGCCAGCCGGCGTCATAAGGCTCGTCATTGACACGCTCCGGCTCGTCTTCCAACGCCTCATTGATGGCTACAATCTCGCCATCCACCGGTGCATGGATGTCGGATGCGGTCTTGACCGACTCGATCACTGCCACCGCATCGCCGGCGCGCACAATGTCGCCCACCTCGGGCAGATCCACGTGCATGATGTCCCCCAGCGCCTCCTGGGCATGATCGGTAATCCCGACCACGACTTCACCGTTCTCATCCAGCCAGGCCCATTCGTGGGTGTCGGCATACTTCAGGTGCTCGGGCAGATTGCTCATGGGGTGTCCTTTTTGTTCTTGCAGAATGGAGCTCCATTTTACCGCCCCGGCAAAAATAATTACGAAAGTGTTTGACCGCATTGGGTTTCACTGTTAAGGTGGCTTCAGTGCTTGCGACAGCCGGCACGTTTTTGTTTTATTTGTAAGAGTTACACAGTTATGTCAAATGCAGTAAACGGAACCGTTAAATGGTTCAACGACGAAAAGGGTTATGGTTTCATCGAGCAGGAAAATGGTCCTGACGTATTTGTTCACTTCTCCGCCATCAATGGCAGCGGTCGTCGCACCCTGCTGGAAGGCCAGCAAGTGACCATGGAAGTGACCCAAGGTCAAAAAGGCCCTCAGGCCGAAAACGTAACCCCGCTGTAAACGCAGCCAAGTTCTTGGCACCTTCATCCCATCTTTGAATGCGATCGCGTTGCTGGCGCGATGACTACAACTTCAAGGCGTGAGCCGCAGCCTTTGGTGGCGCCAAAGGCAAGGCGAGCAACGCAGAAGAGGTGGTCATCCCGCCGCAACCCGAAGGGACAGGGCGATTCCTGCTCAATGCTACGTTTCGCCTCTCTCGCATGGAATAACCATGCCACGCTCGACGCGCCTTGCCTTGAACCGGAATCGCCACTGTCGCGACCATTCAAAGATGGGATGAAGGTGCCTTAAAACGCCCCGCTCGTCGGGGCGTTTTTGTTTCAACACAAAAAGTTCTCACCCTCTACCGCTGGATCCTGTGCCCACGCCTGCAGGGTGGCCACAGTAGTGCGCGCGATATTCTCGACCGCCTCCCCGGTTAAAAACGCCTGATGCCCCGTAATCACCACATTGGGCAGCGCCATCAGTTGCGCCAGCAGCGGATCCCGTATTCCTTCGTCACGATGGTCCTCGAAAAACAGGCCCCGTTCGAATTCATACACATCCAGCGCCGCCCCGCCCAGATGGTTCGACCTGAGCGCCTCCAGCAACGCAGCTGTATCGATCAGCGCACCGCGACCGGTATTCACTACAACGGCACCCGATTTCATCTTCTGTAACCGCTCTGCATTGAGCAGGTGTCGTGTTTCAGGCGTCAGCGGGCAGTTGAGCGAGACGATATCGGATGCCGCAAGCGCCTCTTCCAGCAACACATTGGGCACGCCCGCCACCTGTGCATAGGGGTCATGGCCCACCACCTCACAGCCAAAAGCCTGCAACCGCTGCGCCACCAGCCGCCCGATCCTGCCCAACCCAATCACTGCGGCGCGCTTGCCATTCAGATCAAATCCCATCAGCCCCTGCAAGCAGAAATCGGCACGACGCACCTTGTCCTGCGCCAAATGAATGCGCCGCACCAGCGTCAACAGCAATGCCAGCGTATGATCCGCCACCGCATGGGGCGAATACGCCGGCACCCGCGCCACGCGCATGCCCAGTCTGCGCGCCGCTACCAGATCCACATGATCAAAGCCGGCACTGCGCAGCATGAGCATGCGCACCCCCTTTTCGGCCAGCTTTTCCAGTACCTGCGCATCCGCCCGATCGCTTACAAACAGACTGATCGCATCCGCCGATGGACACTGTGCCACCGTATCCGGCCCCAGATGCCCTTCGTTAAAGTGCACCGCCCACTCTTGCGGCAACAAGGCTTCCAACCGCTGCTGCTCATAAGGCCGCACGCTGTAAAACACCACCTTCATGCAACATCTCCCTCAGGCTGGTAAAAACCGGTTTCTGCCCACTGCGCACGCGGCCAGTCTACTTCAATGACCTTATCGCTCAAATCCCGAAAGCGCAAGCGATACGACAGCAGCTGCAGCGGCAGCGGTGCCGCACCGCCATAGCGCGGATCGCCCACAACAGGATGCCCCAGTTCAGCAAAGTGACGACGAATCTGGTGCAGGCGACCGGTTTCCAGCGTAATGTCCACCTCCGTCATCGGCAGCGGCGCTGCCACGGTGCGTACCACCTCAAATCGCGTGCGCGCCGGCTTGCCATCCAGTGGTGAAGCAATCACACCGCCTTCGCGAACCTCGCCCTTGACCCACGCACGATAGCCCTTCACCACCTGCCGCCGCTGAAACTGCCTTGACAGGGCACCGGCGGCCTGGCGGTGGTGCGCCAGCAGCACCAGCCCGGCGGTTTCCCGGTCCAGACGATGCACCAGCCACATGGGGCGCCCCAGCGCCTTTTCCGCCTGGCGCAGCAGACTGGCAGCATCGCCCCACTGATTGCCCTGCGTCAACAGGCCGGCCGGCTTGAACCAGACACTCCAGCCCTTTTCCCGCCGCACGCACTGCGCCTGGGGAATCGGCTTCGACAGGAGCGCCGCATCGTAATAGAGCCAGACGGGTGTACCGGCCGGCAGCAGCCGGGTCGCCTTGCGCAGGCGTACGCGTCGTCCCTTTTCCTCCATCCACACCGCACCTGCATTCATTGCGCGCTTAACAGCACCCTTGGACAAACCACTCAGCTGCGCCAGTGCATCCACCGCGCGCATCGGCGCTTCCAGTCGACCATGCCAGCTCCCCTTCATCTCGCTACCCCGCACGTTTTAGCAAAGAGTAAAATGATCAAAATCAACTCACTTGCGCCCAAATCCATGACGACAACATCTGCCCCCCAACCGGAAAATCGCTACATCAACCGTGAGCTGAGCCTGCTCAACTTCAACCGCCGCGTGCTGGAAATGGCGCAGGATCCCAAGGTGCCGCTGCTGGAGCGACTCAAGTTCCTGTGCATCTCGTTTGCCAACATGGACGAATTCTTCGAAGTGCGGCTGGCGTCGCTCTACGAAATGCTCGGCGACAGCAATGTGCGTACCGTCCCCGACGGCCTCACGCCTGCCGAAGCGATCAAGATGCTCAATACCGAGGCGCACAAGCTGGTGGAAGACCAGTACGACACCTTTAACCACATTCTCATCCCGGAGCTGGCTCAGGAAGGCATCCGCTTCCTGCGCCGCCCCAACTGGACCGAGGCCGAACGGGCCTGGGTGCGACAGTACTTCATCGACAACATGCTGCCCATCCTCAGCCCCATCGGTCTGGACCCGGCCCACCCCTTCCCACGCGTACAGAACAAGAGCCTGCACTTCATTGTATCGCTGGAAGGAGAAGACGCCTTCGGTCGCCGCATTCCCATGGCCGTGGTGCCGGTACCCAGAACCCTGCCGCGCGTGATCCGCATGCCGAAAGAGATCAGCGGTGGTGACAATGACTTTGTCTTCATCTCCTCGATCCTGCACGCCAATGTGGGCATGCTCTTCCCTAACATGACCGTCACCGGCTGTTACCAGTTCCGCGTCACGCGCAACACCAATCTCTTTATCGACGAAGAGGAAGTGGATGACCTGATGAAGGCGCTGGCCGGGGAGCTGTCCACGCGCCAGTACGGGGAGGCCATCCGCCTGGAGGTGGCCGACAACTGCCCCCCTCACCTGGTGGAATACCTGCTCGACCGCTTCCGCCTCACCAAAGACGAACTCTATCAGGTACACGGCCCGGTCAACCTGCACCGCCTCATGTCCGTGCCTGACATGGTGGATCGCCCCGACCTCAAGTTCCCGCCGTTTCAGCCCACCCTACCCACCGTGGGCAAGCCGGGCAAGAAAGGATTCTTCCTGTTCGGCAGCAAGGCCAAGGCGCCCAAGAACATCTTCGAGCAGATCCGGCAGCGCGACATCCTGCTGCACCACCCCTACGAAGCCTTTGCTCCGGTGGTGGACTTCATCAATCAGGCGGCCGACGACCCCGAGGTGCTCGCCATCCGCATGACCCTCTATCGCACCGGCGAAAACTCCCCCATCGTCGCGGCACTGGAACGGGCCGCCCGCGCCGGCAAGGAAGTCACCGCCGTGGTGGAGCTGCGCGCCCGCTTTGACGAGGACAACAACATTCAGCAGGCACGCCGCCTGCAAGAAGCCGGCGCCCACGTGGTCTATGGCGTGGTGGGCTACAAGACCCACGCCAAGATGATTCACATCGTGCGCCGCGAACACGGCCGTCTGGCGCAATATGCCCATCTGGGCACCGGCAACTACCACCATGTCACCAGCCGCTTCTATACCGACTTCGGCCTGCTCACCGCCCACGAAGGCATCTGCCATGATGTCAACAAGGTGTTTCTGCAGCTGACCAGTCTGGGTGCCGCACCGGATCTGCAATACCTGCTGCAGGCGCCGTTTACGCTGCACAGCGGCGTCATCGAGCGCATTCAGCGTGAGGCCGACAATGCCCGCGCCGGCAAACCGGCGCGCATCCTCGCCAAGATGAACGGCCTGCAGGACAAGCAGGTGATCGACGCCCTCTACGAAGCCTCGCAGGTCGGCGTGGAAATCGACCTGATCGTGCGCGGCATCTGCTGTTTGCGCCCCGGCGTGCCCGGCCTGTCGGAAAACATCCGCGTACGCTCCATCGTCGGGCGCTTCCTCGAACACCACCGCGTCTATTACTTCGAAAACCACGGCGAACGGCCGGAGCTCTACATCTCCAGTGCCGACTGGATGCGCCGCAACCTGAAAGGACGTGTGGAAACCGCCACCCCTATCCTCGACCCGGACCATTTCCAGAAGGTCTATACCGAAGGACTCGCGCTCTACCTGCAGGACAATCAGGGCGCCTGGGCGCTGCAGCCCGACGGCACCTACCTGCGCCTGCACCCCGATGAAGGCGAACAGCCCTTCAGCGCACAGCAAGCTCTTATTGACAAATACAACACGGCCAGCGAAACATGAACGAATCCAATCAGGACCTCTACGCCGCCATTGACCTGGGCTCCAACAGCTTTCACCTGATCATCGCCCGCGAACAACACGGGCAGATGCAGCCGGTGGATCGCCACAAGGAGATGGTGCGCATGCGCGCCGGACTGCAGCCTGATGGCAGCCTGAGCAAGGAAGCCGAAGAGCGTGCCCTCGCCTGTCTGGCACGCTTTGGCCAGCTCATCGCCAACATCCCGCCGGAAAACGTGCGCTGCGTGGGCACCAACACCCTGCGCAACATGAAAAACAGCGCCCGTTTTCTCAAAAAGGCACGCAAGGCACTGGGGCACGACATTCACATCATCTCCGGGCAGGAAGAAGCCCGCCTCATCTATCTGGGCGTGGCCCACGGCCTGCCCCGCTCCGACGAGCAGCGCCTCGTCATCGACATCGGCGGCGGCAGCACAGAATTCATCATCGGCCGCGGCTACAGCCACGAACACCTTACCAGCACCGAAATGGGCTGCGTCTCCATCAGCCAGGCCTTTTTCCCGGAGGGCGAGGTGAGCGCAAAACGCTTCGAGCACGCCATCACCCGCTGTCGTCAGATCCTGCGCCCCTACTCACGCCAGCTCAAGCAGCTGGGATGGGATGCCGCCTACGGCGCGTCCGGCACCATCAAGTCCATTGGCGCCATCTGCGAGGCCAACGGCTGGGGCGAGGCCATTACGCCCGAAGCGCTCGCCAACATTCGCAAGGCTCTGATCGAAGCAGGCAACGTGGACAACGCGGACATCACCGGCCTGAAAGACGAACGCCGCCCGGTCATCGCGGGCGGGCTGGCCGTGCTCAGCGCCGCGTTTGAAGAGCTGGACATCGACGCCATGCGCGTTTCCAACCACGCCCTGCGCGAAGGCCTCATTTACGATCTGCTCGGCCGCCTCATTGCCGAAGACAGCCGCGAAGTCAGTATCCGCGCTCTGCAGCGCTGGACCCAGGTGGATATCGCCCAGGCCAGCCGTGTGGCCAAAACCGCCCGCGCCCTGTTCAAGCAGGTGCACAACAGCTGGAAACTGCACAGTCCCGATTTCGACTACCGCAAACTGCTCATCTGGGCCGCCGAAATCCACGAAGCCGGCAAGGCCATCAGTCTCAAGAAATACCGCGCCCACAGCGCCTATCTGGTCTCCAATGCCGAGCTGTCCGGCTTTTCCCAGCAGGAAAAGGAGATGCTTTCCGCCATGGTGTACAACCACCGCGGCAAGATCGACATGAGCCGCTTCGATGCCCTGATCGAACCGCATAACAAGCGCCTGCGCAACCTCACCATTCTGCTGCGCCTCGCCGTGCGCCTGCACCGCGGCCGCGAGCC
>CAYYIL010000024.1:0-20037 GCA_964471975.1 uncultured Piscirickettsiaceae bacterium
TGGCGTTTGATTTCCGTGCCCGCCAGCTGTGTCCGAAAGGCTATCTGAAGGATGAGGTGTATGCGCAGCGCCTGGCCAAGTTTGGTGTCGATCCAGCCGAATGCACCACGGCGGACTGCCGCTACACGCTGGTATGGAAGATTCACTGTGATGAAGTGCCGCGCGAGCCGTTCTCCATCTTTGGAAAGTTCTGATTGCATGCAACGGAGGGGCGCATGACCAAGACCGTATTGCCTGACAGCACCATTGACCTGCGTTTTTCCCTGAGTCTGATTGACGGCACGGTGGTGGACCAGACCGAAGCGGACGAACTGCTGCAGTTTACCTTGGGGGATGGCACTCTGTTCAAGGGGCTGGAGAAATGGCTGCTGGGGCTGGAGGAAGGGGAGAGTCGGCAGTTCACGCTGTTTCCGGACGACGCCTTTGGCAATCCGGACCCCGACAACCTGGTGACCATGAAGCGTGAAGAATTCCCGGACGATGTGGAGCTGGAGCGTGGACTGGTGATCGGCTTCAGCGGCCCGGCCGGTGAAGATGTGCCCGGCATGATCGTCGCCATCGAAGAGGACGACGTGACCGTGGACTTCAATCACCCGCTGGCCGGGCAGGTGCTTATCTTCGATGTTACCATCGAAAAGATCTACTGAATCCCCACCCTATTTCGGGCAGTGCTCGGGGCAGTAATGCTCCCCGTCCTGCCGGCAGGCGCTGGACTCGGGTACGTGCACGCCACAGGTGGCACAGGCTACCATGCGTTCCGATTTTTCTGCCGCTTCTTCATCCTGTTGCGCGCGACGGCGCGCCATCTCCATGCGTTTGCTGATCATCATGATTACGCCGAACAGCAACAGAACCAGTAGAAAGAACAATAGCGCGCGCATTCAGGCCTCCCATGCAGTAATCGGGCTAAAATAGCACAAAAGCACTATCAGGGACAGCAGACATGAACTTACATGAATATCAGGCCAAGGGCCTGCTGCGCGACGCGGGCGTGCCCGTGCCGCAAGGTGTGGTGATTGAATCCGTGGGCGAGCTGGAAGCGGCGCTGGACACCATCGGCCTGCCGTGCGTGCTCAAGGCGCAGATTCACGCCGGCGCGCGCGGCAAGGCGGGCGGCGTCAAGTTGGTGAACAGTGCAGAAGAAGCTGAACAGATCGCCACGCAGCTGCTGGGCAGTCAGCTGGCTACGCCGCAGACCGGTGGACGCACGCTGCCGGTCAATGCCCTGCTGGTGGAGCAGACACTGCCCATCGCCGAGGAGCTCTATCTCAGCTTGCTGATCGACCGCGCCAGCAAGCGGCATACATTTGTGCTGTCATCGGCCGGCGGCATGGACATCGAAGCGGTGGCGGCGGAAACACCCGAGAAGATCATTACCCTCACCATCAATCCCGTTACCGGTGTCATGCCTTACCAGGCGCGCGAAGCCGGCTTTGCACTGGGTCTGACGGGCGACGCCTTCAAGCAGCTGGGCCAGATTCTGCAGGCGCTCTATCGTCTCGCGCTGGACAAGGATCTTGGGCTGGTGGAAATCAACCCGCTGGTGCGCACCGAAGACAATCGGCTGGTGGCGCTGGACGCCAAGGTGAATGTGGACGACAACGCCCTCTATCGCCATGCGGATCTGCAGGCGATGCACGATCCCTCGCAGGAAGATCCGCGCGAGGCCCATGCGCGCAAGTTCAACCTCAACTACATTGCCCTGGATGGCAATATCGGCTGCATGGTCAACGGCGCGGGCCTGGCCATGGCGACCATGGACCTGATCAAGCTGCATGGCGGCGAACCAGCCAACTTCCTCGACGTGGGGGGCGGCGCCACCGCCGAGCGCGTGGCGGAAGCCTTCAAGCTGATTACCAGTTCCGACGAAGTGAAGGCCATTCTGGTCAATATCTTTGGCGGCATCGTGCGCTGTGATCTGATTGCCGAAGGCATCATCCAGGCGGTGAAGGAGGTGGGTCTGACCCTCCCGGTGGTGGTGCGTCTCGAAGGTACCAACGTGGAGCAAGGCCGCCGCATGCTGGCGGAGAGCGGTCTGAACCTGACCGCCGTCAACGATCTGGAAGAAGCCGCGAAAACCGTCGTGGCACTGGCGAAGGAGGCCGCCTGATGAGCATTCTGGTCAACAAGGATACTCGCGTTATTACGCAGGGCTTTACCGGCAAGCAGGGCACGTTTCATTCCGAGCAGGCCATTGCCTACGGCACCAATCTGGTGGGTGGTGTGACCCCGGGCAAGGGCGGGCAGACCCATCTGGATCGGCCGGTTTTCAATACGGTGCGTGAGGCGGTGGAGGCCACCGGCGCCAACGCCAGCATGATCTATGTGCCGCCGCCGTTTGCGGCCGACTCCATCCTGGAGGCCATCGATGCCGGCATCGAGGTGATTACCTGCATTACCGAAGGCATTCCCGTGGCGGACATGCTCAAGGTGCGCGCGGTACTGGAACAGTCTGACAGCGTGCTTATCGGGCCCAACTGCCCCGGTGTTATTACGCCGGGCGAGTGCAAGATGGGCATCATGCCCGGGCATATCCATAAGCCGGGATCCATCGGTATTGTCTCCCGCTCCGGCACGCTCACTTATGAAGCGGTCTGGCAGACCACGCAGGTGGGGCTGGGGCAGTCCACCTGCGTGGGTATCGGGGGCGATCCCATTCATGGCATGGATTTCGTCGACTGCCTGCGCCGCTTCGAGGCGGATCCGCAGACGAAAGGGATCATCATGGTGGGTGAGATCGGCGGCAGTGAGGAAGAGGCCGCGGCCGAATTTATTCGCGATCATGTGAGCAAGCCGGTGGTGGCCTATATTGCCGGCGTCACCGCGCCGCCAGGCCGGCGCATGGGGCATGCCGGTGCCATCGTCAGCGGTGGGCAGGGCACCGCCGAAGCCAAGATGGCAGCGCTGGAAGCCGCCGGCGTCACCGTAGTGCGCACACCCACGGCCATGGGCGCCGCCATGGCTGAGCGTCTGGGAGCGGATGCATGAACACTGTTACCGTCGTGATGGCGCAGATCGATCCCGTGGTGGGGGATCTCGCCGGCAATACCGACAAGATGCTGGCCGCCGCCCAGGCAGCGCTTGCGGAGCAGCAGGCGGATGTGGTGGTCTTTCCCGAAATGGCACTGACCGGCTATCCGCCGGAGGACATCCTGCTGCGTCCCGGCCTCTATCCACAGGTGCAGCAGCAGCTGGACCGCCTGTGCGCAGCGCGCCTGCCGCTGGCCATGGTGGTGGGCTATCCCATGGAGGATGCGCTGGGCGAGCGCTTCAACATGGCAGCGTGGATCGAAAACGGCGAATTCACCGCCAGCTATATCAAGCAGCACCTGCCCAACTATGGTCCCTTTGACGAAAAGCGCTACTTTTCCCCGGGCAGTCAGCCCACGGTGGTGGACTACAAGGGTATCCGTTTCGGCCTGCTCATCTGCGAGGACGTATGGAAACCCACCGCGGTGGAGAAGGTGGTGGGGGCCGGGGCTGAAGTCATCCTCAACCTCAACGCCTCGCCTTTCCATGCCGAAAAGCACGAAGATCGATTACGTGTGGTTGGCCGTCGCATCGATGAGTTTGGCGTGCCAATTATCTACGTGAATCAGGTGGGTGGTCAGGATGAACTGGTGTTCGATGGCGGCAGCTTCGCCATGGATGCCCATGGCGACGTGCAGGTGCAGGCGCCGGAATTCAAGCCGGCAAGCGTGCCGGTCACGCTGGCGCGTACTGCCGAAGGCGTTCAGCTGCTGCCTGGCCAGCTGTCGCCGCTGCTGGACGGCGAAGCGCGCCTGTATGAGGCGCTGGTGCTGGGCACGCGCGACTTTATCGAAAAGAATGGTCTGCCGGGCGTGGTGCTGGGCCTCTCCGGCGGGATCGATTCGGCCCTGACGCTGAGCATCGCCGTGGATGCACTGGGGGCGGAACGTGTAGAGGCGGTGATGATGCCATTCCGCTACACCTCGCAGGAGAGCATCAACCTGGCCACCCGTCAGGCGGACATGCTCGATGTCGCCTATGAAATCCTGCCCATCGAGGCGGGCTTTGATGGCATGACGCAGGTATTGGCGCCGCGTCTGCCCAAAATCGAAGGCGTTACCGAGGAAAACCTGCAGGCGCGTCTGCGCGGCGTGACGCTGATGGCCATTTCCAATGCCAGCGGCAAGCTGGTGCTGTCCACCAGCAACAAGTCCGAGAGCGCCGTGGGCTACAGCACCCTGTATGGCGACATGGTGGGCGGCTTTGCTCCGTTGAAGGACGTGCTCAAGACACAGGTCTATGCCCTGGCGCGCTATCGAAACGGTCTGTCGCCGGCGATTCCGGAGGGTGTCATTACCCGGGCGCCCAGTGCGGAGCTGCGCCCGGGTCAGAAGGATGAGGACAGCCTGCCGCCCTATGAAATTCTCGATCGGATCATTCAGGGCTATGTGGTCGAGCAGAAATCCCCGGCTGAACTGATAAGCGAAAATATTGACGAAAAAGTGGTTGAGCGTGCAATTAATTTGATAAACTGTAGCGAGTATAAGCGTCGGCAGGCGCCGCCGGGCATCCGTGTCAGTCCGCGCAGTTTTGGTCGTGACCGTCGCTACCCCATTACCACTCGATATAGGGAGCCGCTCGACCCATGCCTGAAACCTGCATCCAGCCGCTGAACATCCCGCGCACGCAGTTGAGCGTGGAGCAGGTGAACACCCTGCTGGAATGGCAGGAGGCGGTATTGCAGGGCATGGCGGAAGGCGAGGCGCCACAGGTGCTGCTCGACCGCCTGTGTCAGATCGCGGAAGAGCTGGTGCCTAACGCTCTGGCCAGCATCATGCTGGTCAATCGTGAGGATGGCTGTCTGTATGTGCGTGCTGCGCCGTCTGCACCGGACGAAGCCGTCGAGGCGCTGGCCGGTCTCAAGCCGGGGCCGGGTGGGGGCTCCTGCGGCAATGTCATCTGGAGCGGTCAGCACCAGATTGTCACCAGCACGCTGGAGGACTCGCGCTGGATCGATCTACGTGATATGGCCGTACGCTTCAATCTGGGGGCCTGCTGGTCCTTCCCGGTCAAAAACCGTGAAGGCAAGGTGATCGGCACCTTTGCGCTGACCTCATTTGAAAAACGTGAACCGGATGATTTACAAACCAACGTATTGCAGGTGGGTGCCTATCTGAGCAGTGTCATTCTGGCGCTGGAAGCCCAGCATAAACAGCTACAGGAACTGGCCGAGCGTAACCCCATCACCGGCTTGAGAAACCGCCGGCGGATGGAGGAGGATGCAGCGAAACTGTTTGCATCCGGGGAGCCGTTTGCCTGTTTGTATATCGATCTGGATCTGTTCAAGGAAATCAATGATGTCTTTGGTCATGCCGTGGGCGATGCCGTGCTCAGGCAGGTGGCAGCGCGTTTCAGGCAGTTGCCGGGCGTGCATGAGGACAATCTGTACCATTTTGGCGGTGATGCCTTTATTCACCTTTCACAGGTATGCGCGGCAGCGGATGACCCGATGGCGTCAATCAAGAGCATGGCCACGGACTTTATCCAGGCACTCAAGCCCTCCTTCACGGTCGATAACGCCGAGTTTAATATCAGTGCTAGCGTGGGGATCAGTTGTAGCGTGGAAGCGGAAGGAGACGTGGTTAATCTGATCCGCATGGCGGATACGGCGCTGGCAAAAGCCAAGGAAAAGGGGCGCGGGCTGGTGCAGTTTTACAAACCGCACTGGCAGCAGGAAAAGGAAGAGAAACTGCGCCTCGATGCCCGGCTGCGTCAGGCACTGGCCGAACGACGACTGGATGTGCATTATCAACCGATTATTTCTTCCGAGACCAACCTGCCAGTGACCTTTGAAGCGCTGGTACGCTGGCATGATCCCGAGGAAGGCAATGTCCCGCCTTTCAAATTCATTCCGGTCGCTGAAGCCAGTGGTCTGATCCGAGAGGTGGATCTGGAAGTGCTGCGGCTGGTGGTGGAGGATATCCGATACTGGCAGCAGGCTTTCGGCGGAGATCTGCCGTTCAGCGTGGCCATCAACCTCTCCGCCGTGGAGCTGACCGCTAACCACGTGGACCGCCTCGCCGAAATGATCCGCAGCTCAGGCGTGTCGCACCGGCTGGAGCTGGAAATTACCGAATCCCTCATGATGCAGGATACGGAAGAGTCGGTGAAGCTGATCCGCCAGATCAAGGAGGCTGGCATCGCCAAGCTGGCCATCGATGACTTTGGCACCGGCTACTCCTCCATGGGCTACCTCAAGCGCTTCAAGGTGGACAAGCTCAAGATCGACCAGTCGCTGGTGCGGGATATTGATCATGATCCGTCCGATCGTGCTATCGTTCGCGCCGTGGTGGCGCTGGGCAAGGCGCTGGATCTGGCCGTGGTGGCGGAAGGGGTGGAAACCGAAACCCATCAGGGGTTGCTGTGCAAGGAAGGGGTGCCCCTGCTGCAGGGCTATCTGTTTGCCAAACCCATGCCAGGTGAAGACGTGGTGGCGTGGGTGAAGGAGCGGCGGCGGAACGGCCCCATGCACGCCTGTTCAATCTGAAACGCGACCGACGCTGCCCGTTCTCGGGGCGCCGCTCGACTCAAGCGCTGTCTGTTCGTATTCCCTTTTCCAGATTTAACGCATTGCTTTGCGCTTGCCAGAACTGCTGAAGGAAGCACAGGTTGGTCGGGGATATATGAGGAAGAAGCCGCCCGCGAGGCGGAGGGCAGGATTTGAGTCAGTTGCTCCAGCGCAGGCTGCGATAACGCGGCTGCCTGTCCAGGGTGCGTGCCTTCTGCTTCTGAGCCGGTGTTTCCATCGGGACCTTTTCGACCTGTTTTTCATAGTTGGCCACCAGTACCTGACGCACATGATCGGCCTGTACATCCATGCCCAGACGGTCGTAATCCGTGGCCATCAGCTCCAGCGCATCCAGAATGATGGCAGCGCGGGGGTAGCGGTTCAGCAGATCCTTGACCCGTTCTGCAGAGGCCAGATAGGCCCCCTTTTCATAGTAGAACTGGGCAATGTGGTATTCGTGGCGGGCGAGCCGGTTGTAGTAGATCACCACCTTGCGGCGCGCCACTTCGGCATACTGGCTGGTGGGGAACTTTTCCAGCAGCGCGCGGTAGTAGTCGTAGGTTTTCTGCAGGGTGACGGCAGAGCGGCGCGCCGGATCGGTAATCCACTTGTCAAACCAACTGCTGGCCACGGACTCCTGTGCGCGGGCGCGCAGGTAGTAGGCATAGGCCAGCGCGCGGTGCTTCGGATAGAGGCGGATGAACTCGTCCAGAATGCGCACGGCCGACTCTGGCTCATCCCACTTGTAGTAGGCATAGGCCAGATACAGATACGCCTGCTCGGCTTCCTTGCCGTAGGGATAATAGGCCAGCAGCTTCTCGCCATACTGAATCACCTGTTCCCACTGTTCGTCATCGTAGGCGTCCTTGAGGTGCTGCCAGTAGTCGGTGACAGTCCATTCGGATTCATCCTTTTCCACCAGGTTGGAGAGAGTGGAGCAACCGCTGAAGCTGATGGAGGCCACAGCAAGGAAAAGCGTTAGAGCGAGCTGTTTCATTGGCATAGAATAAGGGTCAATTTGAGTGGAGCAATCATATCACATGGACCCGTCTGCGCATACGCCCGCCCCGCTTGAGGCAACCATCCCCTTCGAGCTGGCCGGCAAGCGGCTCGATGCCGTGCTGGCCCAGCTGTTTCCCGACTATTCCCGCGAGCATCTGAAGCAATGGCTGAAGGACGGCCGCGTGCAGGTGAATGGCCAGATTCCGAAGAAACCCAGCGAAAAGGTACTGGGCGGCGAGCGGGTCACGCTGGTGCCCGAGCCGAAACAGGAGGTGTCTGCCCAGCCGCAGCCGGTACCGCTGGATGTGGTGCACGAGGATGCGCATGTGATCGTGCTCAACAAGCCTGCCGGGTTGGTGGTCCATCCGGGCGCCGGCAACCCGGACAATACCATCTTCAATGGCCTGCTGTACCGCTGGCCCGAGCTGGAGCAGGTGCCGCGTGCCGGCATCGTGCACCGGCTGGACAAGGAAACCACCGGCCTGATGGTGGTGGCGAAAACCCTGCAGGCGCAGAATCATCTGGTCAATCAGCTGCAGCAGCACGCTGTGGAGCGGGTGTACGACGCCATTGTGCAGGGCGAGCTCATCAGCGGCGGCACGGTGGAGAAGAATATCGGCCGCCATCCAAAGGATCGCAAGCGCATGGCAGCGCTGGATGTGGGCGGCAAGCCGGCCGTGAGCCACTATCGCGTGGTGGAGCGCTTCCGCGGCTTTACCCATGTCAAGGTGAAGCTGGAAACCGGCCGTACCCATCAGATCCGCGTGCACATGGCCTCCATCGGCTATCCGTTGCTGGGGGATCCCGTCTATGGCGGACGGCTGCGCATCCCCCGAGGCATGGCGCCGGAATTCATCGACGTGCTGCGCAGTTTCAAGCGGCAGGCACTGCATGCCGGCGTGCTCAGTTTTACCCATCCTGCCACGGGTGAGCCGGTGCGTTTCAAGGCTCCGATCCCGGACGACATGGCCGCCATTATCGATGTGCTGCGCGACGATCTGGACCTGGCCCAGGCAGAAAGCAGCGGCGAATACGACGAGTGGGATTACGACGACGGCATCGAGGTGGCCTGGGTGGGCGACGACGGGCAGGAACTGTCGTGGGAGTGAGCCTGCCTGTCATAGAACCGGACTGGCCGGCACCACCCGGTGTGCATGTTTGCACCACCACGCGTATCGGCGGGGTCAGTGCTGCGCCCTATGATCAGCTCAATCTCGCTACGCATGTGGGGGATGAGCCGGCTGCGGTGCGCAAAAACCGCGAAATCCTCAAAAATGCCCTGAACCTGCCGGAAATGCCCCGTTTTCTTGAGCAGGTGCACAGCAATCGCGTGGTCAAATTTTCGCGCGCTGAAAAAGTCGGGGACCCCCCTGTTGCCGATGCTGCATGGACGGATGAAGCCGGTGTTGTGCTGGCGATCCTGACCGCCGACTGCCTGCCCATTGTGGTGGCCAACGGCTCGGGGACGGTGATTGCGGCCATTCATGCCGGCTGGCGCGGCCTGGACAATGGCGTGATTGCCAATACCCTCACGCAGTTGCCAAAGGACGAAAATTGGCTGGCGTGGATCGGTCCGGGTCTGCGAACGCATGATTTTGAAGTGGGGGCTGAGGTGCGCGCGCAATTGCTGGCGCATGGTCGCGCGCTGCCCAGCCACTTTTTGGCGCATCCGCAGCCCGACAAGGTCTGGCTGGATGCGGCTGGCATCGCCCGCTGGCAGCTGCAGCAGGCAGGCGTCTCCACCGTATTCGACTGTGGCCTGTCAACGTTGCACGATGAACGCTTCTTTTCCTATCGACGCACTACAATAACGGGCCGTATGACCACACTCATTTGGATGCACCATGAAACCTGAACTGCCTGACCGTTTTCGTCATTTTGCCCCGCTGGAGCGCGCTGCCGACCGCGTGCTGACGCCGCTTGAAGAATTCATCCATTCGCAGACGGCTACCTCGCTGGCGTTGCTGAGCATGACGCTGGTAGCCCTGGTACTGGCAAACTCGCCCCTGGCGGACAGCTATCACCATCTGTTCGAGCAGCCACTGTCCATTGGCCTCGGTCCCTGGCAGGTGAGCATGAGTCTGCACCACTGGATCAATGATGGTCTGATGGCGTTTTTCTTCTTTCTGATTGGTCTGGAAATCAAGCGCGAACTGCTGGTTGGCGAACTGGCCGACCTGCGCGCGGCGATGCTGCCTGTGCTGGCGGCGGTGGGCGGCATGGTGGTGCCCGCACTGATCTACGTTGCGATCAATGCCGGTGAGCCGACTATCAACGGTTGGGGCATTCCCATGGCGACGGATATCGCCTTTGCCATTTCGGTGCTGGTGCTGCTGGGCAGCCGCGTCCCGTCCGGGCTGGTGACCTTTCTGATTGCGCTGGCCATCGTGGATGACCTGGGTGCGGTCGCCGTGATCGCACTGTTCTACACCGACAGCATTGCAGTGGATGCACTGGCCGGGGCGCTGGCCGTTTGGGCTCTGCTGTGGGTGTTCAACTACATGGGAATTTATAAGGTGCTGCCCTATGCGCTGGGCGGTGTGCTCATGTGGGCGCTGATGCTCGCCTCCGGGGTGCACGCCACGGTGGCGGGTGTGCTGACGGCACTGGCGATACCGGCCCATCCAAAGATTCGTCCCCAGTACTTTGCCGAGCTGATCGAGCGCCTGCTGGAGAAATTCCGCAAAGCCCCGGATGATGACGACATTCATCTGAACGAAACCCAGAAGGGTGTGGTCATGGCGGTGGAGAAGGTGGCGCGGGATGTGCAGCCGCCGTCCATGCGCCTGGAGCACAGCCTGCATCTGCCGGTAGCGCTGCTGGTGATTCCCCTGTTTGCGCTGGCGAATGCCGGGGTGCATCTCAGCATGGAAGAGTTGCGCAATGCCTTTGCGCATCCCGTTTCACTGGGCATTATTGCCGGGCTGGTGATTGGCAAGATGGTGGGTATTGCCGGCACAGCCTGGCTGGCGGTGAAGCTGGGGCTGGCAACGCTGCCGCAGGGCGCACGCGCCAGTCAGTTGATCGGCGTCGGTCTGCTGGGTGGTATTGGCTTTACCATGTCCATCTTTATCGCCGGGCTGGCATGGCCCGGGGACCCGGCGCTACGGCAGCAGGCCAAGATGGGTATTCTGCTGGCCTCGCTGATTGCTGGTGTCAGTGGTTATGCCTGGTTGCGCTGGGTGAGTCGTTGAGCGATATGCTCGATCAGGTCGCCGGCGATATCCAGCCCGAACTGGGCATCCAGCTCGCGGATGCAGGTGGGGCTGGTGACATTGATCTCGGTGATGTAGTCGCCGATGACATCCAGTCCCACAAACACCAGACCCTTTTCCCGCAGCGTTGGCCCCACCTGTGAGGCCAGCCAGCGTTCGCGCTCGCTGAGGGGCATGCCGATGCCTTCGCCGCCGGCGGCAAGATTACCGCGGGTTTCGCCCTGCTGCGGAATGCGCGCCAGCGCATAGGGCACCGGTTCGCCGTTGATCATGAGAATGCGCTTGTCGCCCTGTGCGATTTCGGGCAGAAAACGCTGCGCCATAATGGGCATCTGTCCCTGTTGTGTCAGCGTTTCGATGATGACGCTGGTGTTGGGGTCGCCGTGCCGTACACGGAAAATGCCGGCGCCGCCCATGGCATGCAACGGCTTGAGAATGGTGTCCTGTTGGTCGGCGATAAAGGCTTTCAGCAGGTCGGCACGGGCGCTGACGCGCGTGGGTGGCATGCACTGGGGAAACCACGCGGTAAACAGCTTCTCATTGCAGTCTCGCACCGCCTGGGTGTTGTTGATGACCCACACACCCGCCTTTTCCGCCAGGCTCAGCAGGTGGGTAACGGTGAGATAGCGCTGATCGAAGGGCGGATCCTGCCGCATCAGCACGGCATCGAAATTGGTAAGCGGGTGGTGGGCAAACGCGCCCAGTCGGTAGTACTCCTCGCGCCGGTCAAACACCTCCACCGGCGCACAGTGCGCCATGGGCGTGGCCTGATCGAGCCACAGGTCCGCTGGCGTGGTGTAGTAAACCCCATGACCGCGCGCCTGCGCTGTCAGCATCATGGCAAAGGTGGAATCCTTCCACGGCTTGATGGACGCGATGGGGTCCATCACCACCAGCAATTTCATTCGGCCGCCCCGTTGCATTCCGGCTTGGTTTCGCAGATTTCCCGCGCAGCAGCCACCAGCGCCAGGCGCGCCACCACGCCGTAGGCATAGAAGCGGTTGGGCGCGGCATCCGGGTCGGCCTGATGGTTGGGCAGGGCGCAGGGTTCGGCAAAGGAGATGGGCTCGAAGTGCATGCCAGGCGAGTTCAGGTTGTCTGTGGCGCTCTTGCCCGTGTGCACGCGGTAAAAGCCGCCCACAACGCGGGCGCCGATCATGTAGACAACCGGTTCGGCCACGGCACCGTCGATTTCCTCAAAGGTATAGACGCCCTCCTGTACCAGCATGTGCTGCGCGACCAGCCCTTCCTTGCCGGAACTCATCTTGTTGCGCTGCTTCTTGTTGAGGGCGAGCACCTCTTCTGGATCCTGCACGCTCATGATGGCCATGCCGTAGGTGCCGCGGTCCGACTTGACCACGGCAAAGGGCTGATCAGATACCCCGTGGGCGGCATAGGCGAGCGCGGTCTCTTCCAGCACCTGATTGACGGCACCGGCGAGGCATTCCAGCCCTTCGCGCTTCTTGAAGTCCACTGGCCCGCACTGCACGGACAGGGGGGTAATGGTCCACGGATCGATTTCGATCAGCCCGGCAAACTCTTCGGCCACGCGTGTGTAATGGGCGAAGTGATGGGTCTTGTAGCGGTTGACCCAGCCCATGTCCAGGGGCGGCATGAGCGTCTGATCGATGTTTTCGAGGATTTCAGGGCGGCCGCTGGAGAGATCGTTATTGAGCAGCACCGCGCAGGGGAAGAAATCACCCACGCCGACGCGATCGCCCTTGCGCACCAGCGGCTCCAGCGTAACGGACTGCCCCGAGGGCAGCTCGATAGTGAGTGGCTCTTTCAGGTCGGGGATGAGCGAGCCGATGCGGGTTTCATAGCCCGCCGCACAGAGGATGTTCTGCAGAGCGCGCAGGTTTTCCAGGTAGAAGAGGTTGCGGGTATGGTTTTCCGGAATGATCAGAACCCCGTCCGTGACCGGGCAGGCCTGCGTCACCGCCGCCTGGGCCGCCTGCACCGCTAGCGGCATGACTTCGTGCGCCAGATTGTTGAAGCCGGCGGGGAAGAGGTTGGTGTCCACCGGGGCCAGTTTGTAGCCGGCGTTGCGCAGATCCACCGACGCATAGAAGGGCGCGGGGGTGGCGCGAAACTGCTGCCGGAACCAGGCTTCGATTTTGGCCTGATTGTCCAGCAAATGCTGTTCTAGCGCCAGCAGCGGACCGGTGAGGGTTGTCTGTAGATGGGGAACGCTGTGTGTAGAAGGCATGATCGTCCCTTGTGTTGCAATTTGACAATTTTACCATTGAGGAGGAATTGATAAGAAAAACCCGCCGGAAGGCGGGTCGGTGGATCAGGCGAAGCGGCCGCTCATGACATGAATCAGCAGCTCGGAATTGACCACGAAGGTGGCAGCGAGCGTGGCGAGATTGAGCGCGGCAAACAGTTTGTTTTCGCCCTGTCGCCACGCTTCGATGGTCAGGCCCATGGCGATGAGCAGGCCGAACCAGGTGATGTAGTAGATATGACTCAGCAGCGAGACGGTCACCAGTCCCTGTGGCGTTGGATCAATGGTATTCAGTGCCACGGCGGTGACCGCGATGATGATCAGGGCTGCTGCGCCCATCAAAAACGCGAGAAAATTGCGTGAGACGCTCATATTGGGTTCCTCCATAAAAAGATTGAATTGATGTAGCCGGCCTCTTTATGGGGATGGAGGAACCCTGTTCAAGTCAGAAGTCGCCCCAGCGGCTCTGCGCCGCCGCCAGCAGCGCGCAACCGGCCGTTTCCGTGCGCAGAATGCGTGGACCCAGGCGGACGGCGGTCAGACCCGCGTCCCGCGCCTGAATGACTTCCTCGGGCGTCAGGCCGCCTTCGGGGCCGACGAGAATGTTCAGGGGTTCAGGTGGCTGCCGGATGGCAGAAAAGGGCTGCTCGGCGTAGGGATCAAGCACCAGCCCGGGGCGAAACTGGCGCAGCCATTCGCCAAGGGTAAGGGGCGGCAACACCTGTGGCACCACGTTGCGGCCGCTCTGTTCGCAGGCGGAAATCACCACCTGCTGCCAGTGCTGAAGTTTCTTTCCCAGCTTGTCGCCCTTCAGCTTGACCTCAACTCGCTCGGTAAACAGCGGCTGGATGGCGGATACGCCCAGTTCGGTGGTTTTCTGCAGGGTCCAGTCCATGCGCTCGCCGCGGCTGATGCCTTGCGCCAGAATGGTGGTCAGCGGCGATTCGGTCTGGGGCACGTCGGGCAGGGTGGTAATGCGCACCATGGCGCTGCGTTTACCCGCATCGATCAGTTCCGCATGGGCGACTGTCCCCTGGCCATCAAACAGTTCAATGCCTTCCCCCCGTTTCAGGCGCAACACGCGGGTGAGGTAGTGCGCCGCTTCAGGCGGCAGCGGCAGTTCAGCGTGCAGCACATAGGCTTCGGGCAGGTAAAGGCGCGTTTTCATGCCGGGCGATGAATGGTGAGGTTTTGAGCGATGCTCAGGGTGGGCTCTACCTGGTTCATGGTGTAGAAGTGCAGTCCGGGCGCGTCGGCATCCAGCAGACGCTGACACAGAGTAGTGACATAGTCACGTCCGAAGGCGATCAGGCCTTCCATGTCGCCGCGGTCTGAGAAGCTTTCCAGTCGACAGCGCAGCCAGCGGGGCACTTCGGCGCCACACATGTTGGAAAAGCGCATCAGCTGATCGTAATTGGTAATGGGCATGATGCCGGGCACGATGGGGAGATCGATGCCGGCCTGCTCGCAGCTGTCGATAAAGTAGAGGTAGCTGTCCACATTGTAGAAGTACTGGGTGATGGCCTCGTCGGCGCCCTGTTCCACCTTGTACTTGAACCATTTGATGCCTTCGTCGCAGTTTTTCGCCTGCGGGTGGGTTTCGGGATAGGCGGCTACTTCCAGGGTGAAGCGATCGCCGGTTTCCTCGCGGATAAAACGTACCAGATCGGAGGCGTACTTGAACTCGCCCGGGTCGAGCATGCCGGAGGGCAGGTCGCCTCGCAGGGCGACGATGCGGTTGACACCCAGCTGATCGTAGGTGTGCAGCAGCTCCAGCACGCTTTCGCGTGTCTGTCCGATGCAGGTGAGATGCGGCGCGGCATCGTGCGGGGTCTGGGTCTGGATATATTCCACCGTCTCCACCGTACGCGCCTGCGTGGTGCCGCCGGCGCCATAGGTGACGGAGATGTATTGCGGCTTGAGGGCGCCCAGCGAATCGATGGTGCCTTTCAGCTTTTCAAAGCCAGCATCAGTGCGCGGCGGGAAGAACTCCAGGCTGATAGGTTGCGGGTATTTCTGTTGGGACTGCATGGTGTGCTCCCTTGTCAGGGGCGCTCTGGGCGCCCGCGGTGTTTACAGGCCGGCGGCTGCGCGCAGGGCGTCGGCCTTGTCGGTATTTTCCCAGGTAAACTCGGGCAGTTCGCGCCCAAAGTGGCCATAGGCGGCGGTCTTGCGGTAGATGGGCCGCTTCAGATCCAGCATGGTGATCAGGCCTTTGGGGCGCAGATCAAAATGCTCGCGCACCAGCTGCTCGATGGTTTCCAGCGGCACCTTTTCCGTGCCGAAGCAGTCAAGGCTGATGGAAGTGGGCTCCGCCACGCCGATGGCGTAGGACACCTGAATTTCGCACTTGTCCGCCAGTCCGGCGGCGACAATGTTTTTGGCCACATAGCGTCCCGCATAGGCGGCCGAGCGGTCCACCTTGGAAGGATCCTTGCCGGAGAAGGCGCCACCGCCGTGGCGGGCCATGCCGCCGTAGGTATCCACGATGATCTTGCGGCCGGTGAGGCCGGCATCGCCCACGGGTCCGCCAATCACGAAACGGCCGGTAGGGTTGATGTGGTATTTGGTGTCCTTGTGCAGCCATTCGGCCGGAATCACCGGCTTGATGATCTCTTCCATCACCGCTTCGCGGATCACTTCGTTGGAGATGTCGGGATCGTGCTGAGTGGAGACCACCACCGCATCCACGGCAACCGGCTTGCCATCGCGATAGCGCAGTGTCACCTGACTCTTGGCGTCGGGGCGCAGCCACGGCAGGTGCTTGGCCTTGCGCAGAAACGCCTGCCGCTCCATCAGGCGGTGGGCGTAGTAGATGGGCGCGGGCATCAGCTGCTCGGTTTCGTTGGTGGCGTAGCCGAACATCAGCCCCTGGTCGCCGGCGCCCTGTTCGTGTTCTTCGGACTCATCCACCCCCATGGCGATGTCGGGCGACTGCTTGCCGATGGCCGACAGCACTGCACAGGTGTCGCCGTCAAAGCCGTAGTCGGCCTTGTCGTAGCCGATGTCCTTCACCACGCCGCGGATCAGCTCTTCCAAGTCTACCCACGCTTCGGTGGTGATTTCGCCGCCCACCAGCACCATGCCGGTCTTGACGAAGGTTTCGCAGGCGACACGGGCGTCCGGGTCTTGCTTGAGGATTTCGTCCAGAATGGCGTCGGAAATCTGGTCGGCAATCTTGTCGGGATGGCCTTCGGAAACGGATTCGGAGGTAAAGATGTATTCGCTCATTTCAATATCCTTGTTATGGCGGTAAAAAATGAGCGGCTTGGCAGGAGGGATGGCGATGGGCTGTCCTCTCGCTTTAGCCGCACTTGTTACGCGCCCGCAAGCTGAGACTCAAATCGGCGCGAATACTAAATTATAGCGTGGTTGAATGGCTTGGTTCAATAGAGAAAACCAAACAGCCACAACGGTATGCGTTGACGGAAGCCCCGCTCAATATCATCCTGCACCACAAAGCCATGGGGGTGGCCGGCAATCTGATGGGTATCCTTGTTGGCACCGCCAATTTCAAACAGAAATTGGTCGTCCACAAGGAAGTCGCCCTGTTTGGCGTGCGCCAGGGAGTGGCCCTTGTCCAGCATCATGGCGAAAAAGCTTTCGCGGATCGTGCCGCGGTTGGGTTCCGTGCACAGGATTTGGAACAGATTGGGGTTGTGCAGGTAGAGCTTGTCCGGTTTGGCGATATAACTGTTGCCGCCAATACGTCCGCCAATGCGCCGCAGCAGGCTGGCCTGTTCCAGGTAGTAGAGATAACGCTTGAGGGTATTGCGGGAAATTTCGGCACTGGCTGCGAGCTTTTCGTAATTGATGGCGTAGGGTTTGCCGGCGCAGAGCACCCGCAACAGCTTCATCATGGCGTCCAGCTTGTCCGGCTCCACGTCGTAAAGGATGGCGATGTCCTCCCGCAACGTCTGGTTGACCACTTCGATCAGCCGTTGCAGATAGCTGGCTTCTCCTTCCATGATGTAGGGATAGGCCCCTTGGTTGAGATACTGGCGAAACAGGGGCAGGGGGTGGGGCACGGTTTGCAGAATGTCAGCCACCAGCATTTCGTGGGATTCCAGTATGGTTGCCAGATCCAGCGGTGGCAGGGTGATGGCCTGCGTCAATGCCAGATATTCGCGGAAAGAGAGTTCCGGCAGGGTATAAAGCAGCGCGCGGCGGCTGACATCGGTGCGGGATTGGTAAAGATGCAGCGCCGAAGAGCCGGTAAAGATGACCTGCACGGAGAGAAAGTCGTAGATGTTTTTCAGGTCGCGGCTGAAGTCCCGCACCTTGTGAATTTCATCAATCACCAGAGTGGTGATGCCCTCACGTTGCGCTTGTTCGGCAAATTTAAACAGACTGACCCCCTGCATGAGCGGGTGATCGCAGCTGACATACAGCCTTTGCTTGATTGGTTTAGTGGCCAGATATTGCAGCGCTAGAGTGGTCTTGCCAGCACCACGGGCACCGACAATACCGATCAGTTGGGCGTCGAAGTCAATCTGTTCATACAGGAAGCGTTTCCAACTGGGCAGTGAGCGCTGCAGGCGGACTTCGGAGTATTGAAACAGCTGTTCAATCACGAAATGGCCTCTTTTGATCAACCGGTTGATCAAATTTTACAGAAAAATGATCAACACATTGATCAAAATGGCGACAAAAGTGATCAGCCGGTTGATCGGTTTTCAGGATCGGCCTTGCGCACCAGGATGGCGGCCAGGAGGATAAAGGTGGCGGAGGTGTAGAGGACGGCGTGAATGCCGCCCCACTGGTAGATGGCACCGGAAAGAATGGTGCCGGCCAGCCGGCCACCAGCGTTGGCCATATAGTAGAACCCCACGTCCTTGGAGACGCCGTCTTCCGTGGCCATGGCCACCACAAGGTAGGAGTGCACGGCGGAGTTGAGGGCAAACAGAATGCCGAACAGGGTGAGGCCGATCATCAGCACTGCGGTGGGGTTGAGGTCGAACAGCGCCGCCATGGCCAGCGGCACGGCCGCCAGTGCAAAGGCCAGCAGGCTGGCGGTGTGTGCGCTGGGGCGTTCGCCCAGTCGTTTGGTGAGTGTTGGCGCGATGCCCTGAATAAAGCCATAGCCGATCACCCACAGCGCCATGAAGCCGCCGCTCTCCACAAAGCTCCAGCCCAGCACGCCTTCCAGATAGACGGGCAGGGCGACCACGAACCACACGTCCCGCGCGCCGAACAGAAACAACCGCGCAGCGGAGAGCCAGTTAAGCGCTGGCGACTTGGAGAAGATTTCCCGGAACTTGGGCTTGCTTTTCGCCTTGCCCAGATCGGTCTTGAGAAAGACGAGCGAGCCGACGAGCACCAGTGCCAGCATGCCGGAGAGGATGTAGAGTGCCTCGCGGAAACCGACCCATTGCAGCAGTGCGGCCCCGACGAAGAACCCCACCCCCTTGAGGGCGTTCTTGGAGCCGGTCAGCGCCGCGACCCAGCGGTAGAGCTGGCCGGAGGCATCGTCTGCCAGCAGCTTGACGCTGGACTTGGCGGACATCTTGTTGAGGTCCTTGGCAATGCCGGAAAGCATCTGCGCGAACATCACATAGGGCACCGTCAGCCAGGCATCCGGCACGGTGAGCATCATGAGCGCCACGATCTGCAGCGCTAGCCCCACGTTCATGGTGACATTCAGCCCCAGCCGTGCGCCCAGCCAGCCACCGATCAGGTTGGTAAAGACGCCTGCCAGTTCATACAGGATGAACAAGGTGGCAATGGCAAACGGCGCATAACCCAGCTGGTAGAAGTAAAACAGCACCAGCATGCGGATGGCGCCGTCGGTGATGGTGAAGGCCCAGTAGTTGCCGGTGATCAGGGCGTATTGGCGCAGATTGGCGTCCATGTGCTCTCCATAAAGGGGGGTCCCCGACTTTTTAAAAGCGCATTTTTTGCCCGCCCCAGCGAGGTGCCGGTAGCAGGCGTTTTATACCGTATTTCAGGCGCTTGCGGCGCGATTGCCCAGTGCGGCGTACTGCGCCAGCTCCACCATGCGGGTGACGTAGCCGATTTCGTTATCGTACCAGGCGTACACCTTGACCTGGGTGTCGTTCATCACCAGTGTGGATGGTGCGTCGATGATGGAAGAGTGGGTGTCGCCCTTGAAGTCCACGGAGACCAGCGGACGGGTTTCATAACCGAGGATGTCCTTCAGGTAGGTCTGGCTGGCCTCTTCGAACAGGCCGTTGACTTCCTCGACGGTGGTGGCGCGTTCCATCTCCATGGTCAGGTCGGTGAGAGAGGCATTCATCAGCGGGACGCGCACGGCATGGCCATTAAGGCGGCCTTCCAGTTCCGGAAAGATGGTGCCGATCGCCTTGGCCGAACCGGTGGTGGTAGGGATAAGCGACTCGAAGCACGCGCGGGCGCGGCGCAGATCCTTGTGGCCGTGGTCGACCACCTTCTGCGTATTGGTTCGGTCATGCAGGGTGGTGATGCTGCCGTGGCGGATGCCGATCTTTTCGTGCAGCACCTTGATGACCGGCGCGATGCAGTTGGTGGTGCAGGAGGCGGCGGTGATGATAGGGTCGTGGCCCGGCTCGAAAATGTCGTGGTTGATGCCCATGACAATGTTCTTGATGCCCTCTTTCATGGGGGCGGCCACAATCACCTGTTTGACACCCTGATCCAGATAAGGCTGCAGTTTTTCTCGGGTGCGGAACTTGCCGGTGGCCTCGATGACCACGTCCACATCCAGCGCACCCCAGTCAGTGTCGGCAATGGCGGGATTGCTGGAGTAGGTCATGACCTGATCGCCGACACGGATGCTGTCGCCTTCGGCCACGGCTTCGTGTTGCCAGCGGCCGTGTACCGAGTCGAAGTTGAGCAGGTGGGCCGAGCCCGCCGCATCGGTGGCAATCTCGTTAATGTGCACGAACTCGATGCCGTCCCAGTCCCATGCCTGACGCAGTGCCAGGCGGCCCATGCGCCCAAAGCCATTGATTGCAACACGAATGCTCACGTTTCTTCCTCTTATACTCGTTTATCCGGATACGGGATTGTATTCAGAGGCTGTCGGAACGATATGAAAGTTCTGTGACAGGCACGTA
>CAYYIL010000025.1:0-18324 GCA_964471975.1 uncultured Piscirickettsiaceae bacterium
ACAGCGCGGCGGTCATCTTCGACGCCCTGCAGGCCGCTCAGGCCCGCGGCATGGACGTGCTGATTGCCGATACGGCTGGTCGCCTGCACACCCAGTCCAATCTGATGGAAGAGCTCAAGAAGGTCAAGCGTGTTATGGCCAAGCTGGATGGAAGCGCACCGCATGAAGTGATGCTGGTGATCGACGCCAGCACCGGCCAGAATGCCATGAACCAGACCAAGATCTTCAACGACGCCGTCGGGCTGACCGGCCTGACCCTCACCAAGCTCGACGGCACCGCCAAGGGCGGCATGGTAGTGGCACTGGCCGACAAGTTTGGCATTCCCATCCGCTATATCGGCGTGGGTGAAGGCATCGACGACCTGCAGCCCTTTGACGCCGAAGCCTTTGTCGCTGCCCTGTTTGATCGGGACACCACTGCCGAGCAATGAGACTGCCGCATACCGACAGCGCTGAAGCCATCTGGGCCTTCAAAAAGGGCTATCGCTTTGCCGAGCAGGGCAAGCCGCTGAATGAAATGCCCGTCACCGTGCGCGCCCAGCCGTGGCTGCGCGACTACTTCATGCAGGGCTACGAGCAGGCGCAGGCAGAGCTGGTCCCACCCCGTGGCGACGGCCTGACGCCACGCAAGCGTGCCATCTGGCTGCTGTTTGCCGCCCTCGCCGGGCTGGGCACCGCCTGGCTGATGATCCGGCAGATTCAGGCCGACAAGCGGCCTGAAGCAACCCTGGCTGCCATCCAACCGACAAAAAACACGTCAGCTCCCCCGCCCACTGCTCAAAACACTGCCCAAAAGGCCCATACCTCCGTAGCGTCCGCACCTGAACCGGTGGTCGAAAAAACCGCGCGTGAAAAAGTCGGGGAACCCCCTTCTCCGGGCACCAGCATGCCTGAACTGAGCCTGCAGGGCGCCGTGGCCTCGCCTGCAACCGAGACTGTAAAAACCACGGGAGCACTCCCGCCTTTGGCCGCGACCAAAGCACAGCCTGCTGAAAACACAGAATCCGCTGGCCTGCTGGATGCCGAAGCCCGTGCCAAGCAGCTGGCGCCCCGCAAACCCCATACCTTCGCCCTGCCGCCGGTTGTTGCCAGCCCCATCCAGATTCGCCGCAGCGTGCTGGCACGCAGTGTACACAAGCGTGAGCCGGCCTCCCCACTGAGCACAACCATCCCTCGATCGGTGCGCCAGCTCTACTTCTTTACCGAGGTGGAAAACGACAAGGGGCACACTCTGCATCATCGCTGGTATTATGGCGACACCCTGATGGCCGACATTGCTCTGCCCATCCGCAGCGAGCGCTACCGCACCTGGTCCTCCAAGCGCCTGAGCCCGGCATGGCAGGGACGCTGGCGCATCGATGTGGTGGATGAGAACGAACACGTCATTGCACGAAAACGCTTTATCTATGGTCAGACCCATGAAAACGAATAAACGCCTGCTGACGCTATTGACTGCACTGCTGCTTCTGGGCGGGTGCTCCAGCACACCCACCTACAGCCCGAGTCAGCCGCCCGCACGCATCCACAACGACATCTGCGCCCTGACAGCCTACAACCGCACCTTTTACGACGCCGCCAAGCGGGCGGAACGCAAGTGGGGCACCCCAGCCCACATCCTGCTGGCCTTTATCCACAGAGAGTCCCGCTTTGTGCGCGATGCCGAATCACGTTCCGGCGCCTACGGTTATGCGCAGGTGAAGGATGCCACCTGGGCCGAATACCTCAAGGCCACCGGCAACTGGAATGCCAGCCGGGAAGACATTTACGACGCCATGGACTTTATCGGCTGGTACAACCATGTCAGCCACAAGCGCCTCAGCATCAGCCTGTGGGATGCCTACAATCTCTATCTCGCCTATCACGAAGGCCGCGGCGGCTACGCGCGCAAAAGCTACCTGCGCCACCCGGAAGTGATGCGACTGGCACGCAAGGTGGCGGATCAGGCCTGGCGTTACCGCCAGCAGATGAAACGCTGCGGACTCTGAGCCATCCGTTTGACTTCCCGGCACCCCTCGCGGATAATCGAATTATTCGATCCGTAAGCACAGCCATGCCGAATAAACTGCTACTCCTTCTTCTGCTGAGCCTGCCGCTACCTCTACTGGCGATAGCAGCGGAACGGCCGACTCTGTCGCTCAAATGCCAGCTGCAGTGGGCGCAGAAGGATGGCAAGCGGGTGAGCGTACAGGCAGGCGAACCCATACGCATGGAAAAGACGGGCAACCAGCTGCGCGTCGGCGATGTGCGCTATTTCCAGACCCTGACCCGTGCCAACCACCGCTACTTCTCCAGCCAGGATCGTCTGCTGCACGCCTGCGTCATCGACGAAGGCCGCGGGCAACGCAAGGTCATTCTGCGCATCAGCGGCACGGCCACCACCATGGTAATGGACTGCCGCACGCCTCTTATTGCCGCCAGCAATCCCTGACCTCTTTTTGTGCATACAAAAAAGGCCGCGCCCTTGCGGACGCGGCCGGTGTCGTGAACGCTGCAAAATCCGCTCAGCCGTCGAACTTCTCCATCACCACACAGGCATTGGTGCCACCGAAGCCGAAGCTGTTGCTCATCACCCGCTTCAGGCCGGCGTTATCCACTCGCTCAGTCACGATGGGCACACCTTCGCACGCCGGATCAAGCTGCTCGATATTGATTGACGGGGCGATAAAGTCGTTTTCCAGCATCAGCAGGGAATAGATCACTTCGTGCACGCCTGCTGCGCCCAGCGAGTGGCCGGACATGGACTTGGTGGAGCTGATTTTGGGAATCGCCTCACCAAATACGGCCTTGATGGCGCCGATTTCCTTGGTGTCCCCCACCGGCGTGGAGGTGCCGTGCGGATTGATGTAATCGATGGGCCCCTTCACGGTTTCCAGCGCCAGGCGCATGCAGCGCTCGGCCCCCTCGCCGGACGGTGCCACCATGTCATAGCCGTCGGAGTTGGCACCATAACCGACAATCTCGGCGTAAATTTTTGCACCGCGCGCCAGTGCGTGCTCCAGCTCTTCCACCACGACGATGCCGCCGCCACCGGCGATGACGAAGCCGTCCCGGTTGGCATCATAGGCGCGCGAGGCCTTTTCCGGCGTGTCGTTGTACTTGCTGGAGAGCGCACCCATGGCGTCAAACAACATGGACAGCGTCCAGTGCAGCTCCTCGCCGCCGCCGGCGAAGATCATGTCCTGCTTGCCCAGCATGATCTGTTCCACCGCCGTGCCGATACAGTGGGCACTGGTGGAACAGGCGGAACTGATGGAGAAATTGATGCCCTTGATCTTGAAGACGGTGGCCAGGTTGGCAGAGACCGTGGAGCCCATGGTGCGCGGCACGCGATAGGGGCCGACGCGCCTGACGCCCCGCTCGCGGGCGATATCCGCGGCTTCCACCACATTTTCGTTGGAGGCGCCTCCGGAGCCGGCGATGACCCCCACGCGCGGATTGGATACCTCGTCCTCACTCAGGCCCGCATCGGCAATGGCCTGTTTCATGGCAATGGTGGCATAGGCCGCCGCATCCCCCATGAAGCGCAGCTGCTTGCGGTCGATCCAGTCGGAAAAATCCAGATTCTTGACCGCGCCATGCACCTGCGAGCGCATGCCGACTTCGGCATATTCCGGCGCAAACACAATGCCACTGCGTCCGGCGCGCAGACTTTCGGTCACCTCATCCTTGTTGTTGCCCAGGCTGGAAACGACGCCGAGGCCGGTGATGACGACACGCTTCATATCGCCTCCTCAAAAGTTGCTGGTGTCGGTGAACAGGCCGACACGCAGGTCATTGGCGCTGTAGATCTCGCGCCCATCCACATACATCCTGGCATCGCCGATGCCCATATAGAGCTTGCGCTTGATGACGCGCTTCATGTCGATGTGGTATTCCACCTTTTTGGCATCCGGCAGCACCTGGCCGTAGAACTTCACCTCGCCGGCCCCCAGCGCACGCCCCCGACCGGGGCCACCGGTCCAGCCGAGGAAAAAGCCGATCAGCTGCCACATGGCATCCAGCCCCAGACAGCCCGGCATGACCGGATCCCCTTCAAAATGGCACTGGAAGAACCACAAATCAGGCTTGATATCCAGCTCTGCCCTGATCTCGCCCAGCCCGTGCGCACCCCCTTCGTCGGAAATATGGGTAATGCGGTCGAACATCAGCATGGGCGGCAGCGGCAGGCGGGCATTACCCGGGCCAAACAGCTCTCCGTGGCCGCAGGCGATCAGTTCATCGTAGTCATAGCTTGATTTGCGCTCCATGCCAACTCCTGTTAATCCTTTTGATATAACTTACAAATTATATCAACTCATCGCCCAGAATGGCGGCCCAGAGCGCCCGCACTCGCTCCACATCTTCCGCCACCTGTGCATGCGGCACGCGCGCCGGGCGATCCTGCAACGCCAGCCGGTGCCCCAGCGTGCGGTAATGCTGCCACGCCTGCTGCAGGGTGTGCACCTGCTCGCGGGCCAGCACGCCTGCCTCACCGGCTGCCTCGAGAATGCGCATGGTGTCGGTCCAGCGTGCCAGTCCAGGGGCCTCCGCGGCATGCGCCAGCACCAGATACTGAGCGATGAACTCAATATCCACCATGCCGCCCAGCCCCTGCTTCAGGTCGAACAGCTCAGCATTGCTCCGGTCCAGATGTGCCCGCATCTTGTGGCGCATGGCCACCACCTCCCGGGCCACGTGTGCAGCCTCACGCGGCTGCTGCAGAAACTGGCGGCGAAAGGTTTCAAAGGCTGTCCGGCCCGCCTCGCCGCCCACGACGGCGCGGGCGCGCACCAGCGCCTGGTGCTCCCACACCCACGCCTTGTCTTCAACATATTGCTCAAAACTCTCCAGACTGCTGGCCAGCAGGCCGTCCTTGCCGTTGGGTCGCAGGCGGGTATCCACCTCCCAGGCGCGACCGGACGGCATGGGTAGCATCAGCAGGCTCAATACCTTCTGGGCGGCACGAACATGCCAGGTCTGCGCCTCCAGCGGGCGCGCGCCATCACTCCACTGGGCCGGGCGCACACCGTGGTATAGAAACACCACGTCCAGATCCGAACCATAGCCCAGCTCATAACCACCGAGCTTGCCATAACCTACAATCAGCAGCCCTTGGTATGGGTCATCGCTGCCCAACCCGCCGTGACGGCGACGCATCCACTGCACCGCCCAGCGCGCCGCCGCCTCCAGCACCCCCTCGGCAATCCAGCTGAGGTGATCACTCACCTGCATCACAGGCAGCACGCCCATCACATCCATGGCCGCCACCTTGAACACCTGCCGGTGACGCCACTGGCGCAAGCGGTCCATGAACTGCTCTTCGTCCTCTGCCCACTGCGCTGCCAGCGCCTCGGCATCCCGCCGGTAATCGTCCGCCTGCGGCAACGCATAGAGCGCCTCGGGATCGAGCAACGCATCCAGCAGCGCCGGCGTTCGAGTCAGCATCTGCGCCAGCCAGGCACTGGCACAGATCAGGCGAATCAACTCCGCCCGCGCCTGCGGGTTTTCCTTCAGCAGCAGCAGATAGACACTGCGCTGTGCAATGGCGCCCACAAAATCCAGCAGCCGGGTAAACGCCGCCATGCGATCGCAGTGTGACTGCTGGGCGAGGGTTTCCAGCAGCAATGGGAGGGTTTCATCCAGGCGGGCACGCGCGGTTTCACTCAGACGCTGCACCGCTGCACTGTCGCGCAGCTGCTGCAGGTACCGCAATGCGGGGTCGGGATCCAGACCGGCGGCCCGCAGCAACGCCTCGGCATCTGCGTGCACGCCTTCCCACAGTTGGCGCCAGGGAGACACTTCAACTTCATTCTCTTCGGCAAACAGTGCATCAAACCGTGCCTGCACCCGTGTCCGCACGGGCGTCAACGCCTCCAGAAAAGCCTGGTAATTTTCATGCCCGAGCGACTGCGCCAACGCCAGCTGCGCTTCCGCCATTTCGGGCAGGGCATGGGTCTGTTCATCACGCATCATCTGCAAGTGGTTTTCTACCCGCCGCAATATTTCATAGTCCGCCCGCTGCGCCGCAGCCTCCTCAGCCGCCACGAGCCCTGTCTGCACCAGCGCATCCAGTGCCGCATACAGGCTGGGCGTGCGCAACGCCGGCTGGCGGCCGCCATAAATCAGCTGAAAGGCCTGCACCCAGAATTCCACCTCGCGAATGCCGCCAGGGCCGAGCTTTATGTTGTTTTCCTGTCCGCGGCGCATGACCTCGGCGCTGATTTTCTGCTTCAGCTCCCGCATGGCCTCCAGCGCGCTGAAGTCCAGATAGCGGCGATAGACAAATGGCGCCAGCTGTGCCAGCAGCGCTTCGCCCGTCGCCCTATCGCCCGCAATGGCGCGCGCCTTGACCAGCGCATAGCGCTCCCAGGCACGGCCATGGGTTTCGTAATACTGCAGCATGCCGGCAGCGCTCATGGCGAGCGGACCACTACTGCCAAACGGACGCAGGCGCAGATCCACACGGTAGGCGAACCCGTCCGCTGTCATCTCGGACAGCACGGGGGCCAGCTGCTGCACCAGGCGGATAAAGAACTGCTGATTATCCAGGCGGCCGGGCCCATCACAGTGGCCGTTCTCGCCGTAAAGACAGATCAGGTCAATATCGCTGGAAAAGTTAAGCTCGCCACCCCCCAGCTTGCCCATGCCCCAGATCGCCAGCTGTTGCGGCGCACCGCTCTCTTCCCCGATCGGTGCGCCATAGCGCGCCACCTGACGGGCATGGAGCCAGTCGAGCGTGCCGGCCACAATCCCTTCCGCAATTGCTGTCAGTGCGTGCAGGCTCTGCGACACCGTATCCAGCCCCAGCCCGTCGCGGATCGCCACTCTGGCGGTATAACGCTGCCGCAGCTGGCGCGTGCGTCGTTTGAGCGTTTCCAGATCCTCGCTGGCCAGCACAGCGTCCACCAGTTCGGCCCGCAGTGCCGCCCATTCGGGCCATGCCTGCCCCCAGAAACCTTCCTCGCCCACATCGGGAAAGCGATGCACCACCTCGGCAACAAAGGCACTCCATGCCAAGACGGACTCAATGGATGGTGTCATGCGACCTCCTCCGGCGGCACAAGCTGTCGATTGTGATCAAAACGGTATACATAAAGGAGTGTCTTACGGCGGTCCCTGACCTGCCAGATTTCACTGGGCTCGACATCGGGAAAGGGAAAACTGTTGCTGACAAACAGGCTGTTCGGCGCCATTTCATCCAGCGCCTTGGCCTGCAGCTGCGCCATGGGCGCAGGCGAAAGAAAGGCGTACACCATATTAAAATGCCCCAGATCCACGTCCCAGAGGCTCTGACGCAGCACAATGCCGCCCGCGCGCCGCGCCCGCCAGCGTGCAATCAGATAATTGAGGGGCGCCGTTTCCACCCCCATACTTTCCACAACATAGGGCTGGCGCGCCATGGCTGCCACCACATCCCCCAGACCGCAACCCAGATCGACAAAGCGGACTGGCGCCAGCGACCGGCTCAATTGCGCCAAGGCCTGCTGCGTGGCGCGGTTACTGAGGTAGAGGGGCACCTGCTCATGACCCGCATTCCAGAACACCAGCCCCAGAACAGCCACGCCTGCAAGCAGCAGCCAGCCCGGTGGATGCAGCGCCAGCACGCCCACCAGCAGCGGGGGAAACAGCAGCTGAATCACCACCCACCAGCGCGGCCAGTGCAACAGCCAGGCGATAGCGGCGGTCAGCAGCGACTGGGCGACCACAAAGGGCCACAAGGGATAGGGCGGCGGTACCCAGACGGGCAGAAAGCGCACACTCAGCCATAGCAAGGCGAAAACCACCCCCTGAAGCAGCAGGGATTGCACCAATATTTTCAATTTTGCACCACTAGCAAGAGACCAGGCCTGACATTAAACATCAGCAAATACCTTAACCCACTGTAATAAAAGGAATTGTTCAGCTTGGCGCCCTGATGGCTTAGAAAACGATCGATCCCGGTCAACACTGTTCCAATTCGGGGCATGCCGACCAAACCTGAAACATGTGCAACCTTATGAGGAGTCAGTATGAAACTGGTCACCGCCATTATCAAGCCGTTCAAGCTTGATGCCGTGCGTGAAGCACTGCACGAGATCAATATCGAAGGCATGACCGTCACCGAGGTAAAGGGGTATGGCCGCCAGAAGGGCCACACCGAAATCTACCGCGGTGCAGAATATGCCATTGAATTCATGCCCAAGCTGAAAGTCGAAGTGGCCGTCAAGGCCGACCTAGTCGATGCGGCTGTTGAAGCCATCGTCCAGGCTGCGCAGACCGGCAAGATCGGCGACGGCAAGATCTTTATCAGCCCCCTGGACAATGCCGTCCGCATTCGCACCGGCGAAAGCGGCGAAGACGCGCTGTAATTTCCCAATCTGGAGGAGAACCCCATGAATCGAATGAACAAACTGCTGCTGGGCGCCACCGCCTGGACAACGCCGCTGCTGGCGCTGGCAGACGACAAGCTGAATGCAGGCGACACCGCCTGGATGCTGACCGCTACCGCGCTGGTTCTGCTGATGACCATTCCTGGTGTGGCGCTGTTCTACGGCGGTATGGTGCGCCGCAAGAATGTAATCTCCGTAACTGCCGCCACCTTTGCCGTGACTGCACTGATGAGCGTGATCTGGGCCGTAGCCGGCTACTCTATGGCCTTCAAGGGTGAGGGCACCTTTATTGGCGACCTGAGCGACCTGTTCCTGAAAAATCTGACCCCGGATGCGCTCAGCGGCACCATTCCGGAAGGCGTATTCATGACCTTCCAGATGACCTTTGCCATCATTACCCCGGCCCTGATCATCGGCGCCGTGGTGGAGCGCATGAAGTTCTCTGCGCTCCTGTGGTTTACCGCGCTGTGGTCACTGGCGGTCTACGCCCCCATTACCCACATGGTCTGGGGCGGCGGCTGGATGGGTAACGACGGCGTGCAGGATTTCGCCGGCGGGACCGTCGTGCACATCAACGCCGGTGTGGCTGGCCTGGTAGCCGCCATTGTGCTGGGCGCCCGCAAAGGCTATGGCAAGGTGCCCATGCCGCCGGTGAACCTGGTCTACACCATGATCGGTGCCTCTCTGCTGTGGGTGGGCTGGTTTGGCTTCAACGCCGGTTCCGAGCTGGCTGCGGACGACACTGCCGGGATGGCCATGGTCGTCACCCAGATTGCGACTGCCATGGCGGCACTGGCCTGGATGTTCGTTGAATGGGCCGCACGCGGTAAGCCGACCATGCTGGGCATGGCCTCCGGTGCAGTAGCCGGTCTGGTTGCGATTACTCCGGCCTCCGGCTTCGTCGGCCCCATTGGCGCGTTTGTGATCGGTGCGGCTGCCGGCGTGATCACCTTCTGGGCGTCTGTTTACCTGAAGAAAGCGCTGGGCTACGACGACTCCTTGGATGCCTTTGGCGTTCACGCCGTGGGCGGTATTGTCGGCGCCCTGCTGACCGGCATCTTTTCCGCCACCCTCTTTGGCGGTGCGGGTCTCAGCGATGCAGCCAACGGCAGCATCCTGTCCCAGTTCATCATTCAGGCCAAAGGAGTCGGCTTCACCATCCTCTATGATGCGGTGGTCACCTTCATTATCCTGAAAGTGCTGGATGCCATCATGGGTCTGCACGTCTCCGAAGAGGAAGAGGAAGAAGGTCTGGATATCACCCAGCACGGCGAACAGATTTACGAATAATCGCCACCAACAACCCGTTTTGGTTCTGTCCAGCCCCGCTTGCGCGGGGCTTTTTTGTGGCCGATAAAAATTTCGCACCTGACAACCCATTGATTTTTAGCAGCAAAAGACTATATTGGAAAACAGGAAGGGAGAAAATGTCATGATCACTCTGAACGATGCCATTCCGCTTTTGCATGCCAATACCCTGTCGCCGGCTGAACAACTCACCAGCGGCAAACGTATCAACCACACCACCGACGACGCGGCCGGGGCGGCCGTGGTGCAGATCATGACGGCGCAGATCCGCAGCGAGGACATGGGCTACCGCAATGCCAACGATGGCATCAGTCTGGTACAAACCGCCGACGGCGCCCTGGAAGGCTACACCGGCGGGCTGCAGCGCATGCGCGAACTGGCCGTGCAGGCAGCCAACGGCACGCTCAATACGGTAGACCGGCAGGCGCTACAGGCCGAATTTGATCAGATTCGCGAAGAACTGGGCCGCGTGGCCGAGTCAACCAGGTTTAATGGTCGGCCCCTGCTGAATCAGACGCAACAGGTCAATATTCAGCTGGGCGAAAGCGGGACCGCCATCAATCTGCCCGATGCGCGCCCGCAGACACTGGGCATCGACACCCTCGACATCAGCAATCCGGCCAATGCCCTCAATGCCCTCAACGGGCTGGATACCGCGCTGGAGACGCTGACCAAAAGCCGGGCCGAGATCGGAGCCAAACAGAATGCACTCACACATGCGGCCGGCAACCTCGCCAATACCCGCCTCAATATCTTGGAAAGCCGCAGTCAGATCAGCGATGCGGACATGGCCAGAGCCTTTGCAGAACTGACCCGCAACCGCATTCTGGAGCAGGCACATATTGCCATGCTCAGCCACCGCAATCAGAGCCAGGCAGATGTGCTCACGCTGTTGAGCTAGAAAATGCCCTCGATCCTTATCGCAGTCATAAAATACAAGGTCGGGAGGTCGGGACTAATCATCATAACTGGCCGACATTCATATTCAGGCACAAGGCTATGGCATCATGAAGTCAGAACACAGTCTGGTTCAACAGATACGCGCACAACTCCAGGCAGCTGAAGACACGCTAAAACGCCTCGAAAGTGTGCTACCAGCTGAAGAGCAGACCTTAACACTTCAGCTCGACACCCCCTCATCAAAACTCCGAGCAGATGATCCCTACAATACAGTAGCCGCAGCCCGTCTGGCACAGGTCTTCCCACAAATTCGTTCTAACCGTCAAAAAATAGCCTCGGCCTTTTATGCCAACCTTGACGAAACGGGTCAAAAGATACTCAACCTGCTGAATGAAAAGGAGCAGGCCCAGCTGCGAGAGAAACAGATGGCGTATCTGGAGCAACTGCTCTCGCCGGCACTTTCCTATGATCAGCACTGCAAAATCGCTCAGGAAGCAGGATTTCGCCATGACATGGTCAGCCTGCCCACCGATGCGTTAATCCATGCCTATCAACGCTACAGGCATGCCATTTTTGCCTACGTGCCAGAGCTACAGGCTCAGCCGGACACCATCAAACTGATCGACCAAAGGCTGAACTACGACATGGCCTGGCAGCTAACAGGTTACCTCAAGGCGGTGGAAACCCGCAGCCACCGACTCAAGACACTGACCGAAAAACTGCGACAGATCATTAATCGGGACGATCTGCTGGATTTTATTCTGGAGCAATTGCGAGAAACACCCGGCGTTGCTGGAGCCAGCATCGGGGCTTTTGTCGGCGAAAACCGGCTGTTGTGTGAAAAGGCGGCAGGCCTGGTGCTGCACAGCGAAGAGTGTGCGCTGGATGAAAGCAAGCCCATGCGGGATCAGCTTAAGGCGTGGCGGGAGGAACGGCCGGTCTGGATCAACAGCATCAGTCAGGAACTGAACGATGAATGCCTGCAGGCTGACGCGGCCATGCTCGGCATCCGCAGCTATGGCATCGTGCCCGTCCGGGACGCCCAAGACGCTCCGCAAATGCTGCTGGTTATCTACAGCCAGTGGCCCGGCTTTTTCCGCTCCGGCGACAAGCAATTTTTCTTTGAAAATCTGGCGCGGGAGCTGTCGGCCCAACTTCAGCATATCGAAAAAACCTTTCAGGGCCATTTTGCGGAGCTGACGCTGCACGAGCGCCAGCATTTCCGCAAACTGCTGGAACAGGGCAAGATTGAAATGGTCTATCAGCCGATCGTCGATCCCCGTTCCGGACGGGTCGTCAAGCTGGAATCCCTTGCCCGTCTGATGGACGGTGATGCCATCATCCCGCCTTTTAAATTTCTGCCGGCTTTCGGCACCAGCCAGCTGCTTTCCCTGTTTGAACAGGGGCTGGACCAGATGTGCGCCACTTTAAAGGCGCTGCATGCTGAAGGCTTCACTGAATTGGGCGCCAGCATCAACCTCCCCACGGAGGCGTTCGACCATCCTCAGGTCATGTACCGGATTTACGCCACCGTGCATCGCTACAATATTCCACCTCATCTGATTTCCCTGGAAATTCTTGAATCCGGCGCGCTGGATGAAGCCGCCGCCATTTCCGCCATCAAAACCCTTAAAAACCACGGCTTCAACATCGCCATGGACGATGTGGGCAGCGGCGAATCCTCCATGTTGCGCATGAAAGCCTTACCGCTGGATGAAATCAAGGTGGATCAGGGCTTCGTCCGCCCCATGCTGGATGAACCGGAACATCTGGATTACGTGGATACATTGATCCGCCTCGCCGAAAACCTCAACCTCTTCTGCGTGGTCGAAGGGGTGGAAAACGAAGCGATCAGCGACATCATCAAAACCCTCGGCGAAGCCTACCTGCAAGGCTACGGCATCGCCCGCCCCATGCCGCGCAGCGAGCTGAAAGAGTGGATTGAGCGTTATCAACAGGAAAACGGCGACCGCCAGCCGGCGCCCTATGTCCCGCAAACCCTGTATGGCTGGTATGCCCGCCACCTGAAGCGGGCCCGCATTATCCTGGACGCCCTGCCCAACAATGTGGATCTGATCGACTTTAATATCGCCGCCCATCACGAACGCTGCCCCATGACACCCGCTCTGGAAGCAATGGGCCTCTCATCAGAGCATCCTCTGCACGAAGCTCACCGCATGTTCCACGATACGGTGGCGGAACTGCGCCAGAAACTGGAAACCAGTCAGGAGCCCACACAGCTTAAAAAACAGCTGGGGCAGGTCGTGGAATATCTGCGTCAGCTCATCGCCGAATACGGCCCCTCTTCCCTGCAAAAACGGGCCGATTCAGAGTGAGCGAATACGGTACAGCAGCGCATAAAGCCGCTCGCGCAGGGTCGGCCGGGGCGCAGCGATGTGCTCGAAGCGCACCACGCAGGCAGGCGCCTGCGGATTGTGCAACGGATTGAATGCCCAGCCCAGCAGCTCATCCTCTTCCCGGCCAGAGTCCAGCGCCACCTGCGCCCACGTGGGCGGCGCCTCTGCAACGATCCTCGGCGGACTCACGGAAAAATCCACCGGCCACTTGTCGCCAATGAACACGGTTTCGGTGCGGCCATTCTCCATCCACATGCGCACCTTCTCACCGCTTTCCAGCAGCGTGCCATAGGGCAGAAACAGATAGCGTGCCTTCAGGTGCGCCACCGGCAGATCCAGCAGCGGCGGCCCCGGCGGGAACTCGAAATTGCAAAAATTGCCACCACAGCAGCTCATGGACACCCTTCTCCTTCAAAAACCCTGTTTTCAGCATTCTAGCGAGCCAAGCCGGCAAGCGGCCAGAAACCGGCCCTGCAAAAAGTCGGGGACCCCCTCTCTGAAACGGACCTGCCGGCACACCCGAACCCCGCATCTCCTGCCCGCCGCAACGCATAAACTCCTGTCGTGCGGCGTTTTGCCCGGAGGCCCTTGCTATAATTGCACGATTAAACGAAATTGATGGATTTTGCAGCATGGACAAGCACTTCGACCCCAAAAACATTGAAGCCAAATGGTATCCCGAATGGGAAAGCAAGGGCTACTTCAAGCCGCAGCCGAGCCGCACCGGCGAACACTACTGTATCGTCATTCCCCCGCCCAATGTCACCGGCTCGCTGCACATGGGGCATGCGTTCCAGGACACCATCATGGACATCCTCATCCGCTACCACCGCATGAAGGGCGACGAAACCCTGTGGCAGCCCGGCACCGACCACGCCGGCATCGCCACGCAGATGGTGGTAGAACGGCTGCTGGAGCGCGAGGAAGGCAAGTCCCGCCACGATCTGGGGCGGGAGAAGTTTCTGGAGCGGGTGTGGCAGTGGAAGGAGGAATCCGGCAACACCATTACCCGTCAGCTGCGCCGCATGGGCGCCAGCCTCGACTGGAGTCGCGAGCGCTTCACCATGGACGAGGGGCTGTCCAACGCCGTGCGCGAAGTCTTTGTGCGCCTGTATGAAGAAGGGCTCATCTACCGTGGCAAGCGCCTGGTGAACTGGGATCCGGTGCTGCACACCGCCATCTCCGACCTGGAAGTGATCAGCGAAGAGGAAAACGGCCACCTGTGGCACTTCCGCTATCCGCTGGCCGACGGCAGTGGCCATCTGGTGGTGGCCACCACCCGCCCGGAAACCATGCTGGGCGACCAAGCGGTGGCGGTGCACCCCGAGGACGAGCGCTACAAGCACCTGATCGGCAAGACCGTGCGCCTGCCGCTGGTGGATCGGGAGATTCCCATTATCGCCGACGACTATGTGGATCCCGAATTCGGTACCGGCTGCGTGAAGATTACCCCGGCCCACGACTTCAACGACTACGAGATCGGCCAGCGCCACAATCTGCCACTGCTCAACATCTTTACCATCGATGCGGCCATTAACGACAATGCGCCGGACGCCTACCGCGGCCTGGACCGCTTCGAGGCGCGCAAGCGCATCGTCGCCGACATGGAAAAGCTGGGCCTGCTGGAAAAGATCGAAGACCACAAGCTGATGGTGCCCCGCGGCGACCGCTCCGGCGCCGTCATCGAGCCCTACCTGACCGACCAGTGGTATGTGGCAGTGGAATCCCTGGCCAAGCCGGCCATTGAGGCGGTAGAGAAAGGCGATATCGAATTCGTACCCAAAAACTGGGAGAACACCTACTTCGAGTGGATGCGCAACATTCAGGACTGGTGCATCAGCCGCCAGCTCTGGTGGGGCCACCGCATCCCTGCCTGGTATGACGAGGCCGGCAATGTCTATGTGGGCCGCTCGGAAGAGGAAGTGCGCGAAAAGTACAACCTGGGCGACACACCGCTGAAGCAGGACGAAGACGTGCTGGACACCTGGTTCAGCTCGGCCCTGTGGACCTTCTCCACCCTCGGCTGGCCGGAGAAGACCCCGGAACTGGAGAAGTTCCACCCCACCAATGTGCTGGTCACCGGTTTCGACATTATCTTCTTCTGGGTCGCGCGCATGATCATGATGACCCTCAAGTTCATGGACGAAGTGCCCTTCCATCAGGTGTATGTGCACGGGCTGGTGCGCGACGCCGAGGGGCAGAAGATGTCCAAGTCCAAGGGCAATGTGCTCGACCCGCTGGATATCATCGACGGCATCGATCTGGAAAGCCTGGTGAAGAAACGCACCTACGGCATGATGCAGCCGCAGAAAGCGAAGAAAATCGAAGAGCAAACGCGCAAGCAGTTCCCCAATGGTATTCCCGCCTACGGCGCCGATGCGTTGCGCTTTACCTTCGCTTCGCTGGCCTCCACCGGCCGCGATATCCGCTTTGACCTGCAGCGCTGCGAAGGCTACCGCAACTTCTGCAACAAGCTGTGGAACGCCAGCCGTTATGTGCTCATGAACACGCAAGGTCAGGATACCGGCCTGAACCCGGACGACCCGATAGAACTGTCCATCGCCGACCGCTGGATTATCAGCCGCCTGCAACGGGTAGAGCAGGAAGTGGCGCGCCACATCCAGCAGTATCGTTTTGACCTGATGGCCCAGACCCTGTATGAGTTCACCTGGGATGAGTTCTGCGACTGGTATCTGGAACTGTCCAAGCCCATCCTGAACGACCCGAATGCCTGCGAGGCAGCCAAGCGCGGCACACGCCGCACGCTGGTGCGCACATTGGATGCGCTGCTGCGCCTGCTGCACCCCACCATTCCCTTTATCACCGAAGAAATCTGGCAGCAGGTCAAGCCGCTCTCCGGCAGCCAGGGTGAAACCGTCATGCTGGCGCCTTTCCCGGAAGCGGATGAAGGCCGCATTGACCCCGACGCCGAAGCGGAAATGGCGTGGATTCAGCAGTTCATCAGCGGCGTACGCCGTATCCGCGCGGAGATGAACATCGCCCCCTCCAAGCCCCTGCCGGTGCTGCTGGCCAATACCTCTGAGCAGGATCGCCAGTGGCTGGCCGACAACGAACCTTTCCTCAAGACGCTGGCACGGCTCGAATCCATTGAAGTGCTGGAGAATGAGGCCGACGCACCCGAATCTGCCGTGGCCCTGGTGGGGGAGATGAAGGTGCTCATTCCCATGGCCGGCCTCATCGACAAGGCGGCCGAGCTGGCGCGTCTGGAAAAGGAACTGGACAAGCTGCGCAAGGAACGCGACCGGCTGGAGAAGAAGCTGGGGAACGAAAACTTCGTCAGCCGCGCACCGGCCGACGTAGTTGCAAAGGAAAAGCAAAAGCTCGAAGATGTGCAGACCGCCCTCAATAACCTGGAAGAGCAGTATGAAAAGATCCGCGCCCTGTAAGCTTGCCACGGCTCTCCTGATTAACGCCGCCCTAATCGGAAGTCCACTGGTCTATGCCGCACCCACGGATGGTTTCAAGCATTACATTACCGATCAGCTAACCGTGCCGGCACGAAGCGGCCCAGGCTACAACTATAAAATCCGCAAACTGCTTAAATCCGGCACCCCTGTCACCGTACTTGAAATCAACGAAAAGGGATGGGCACATATTCAGTATCCCCACAAGGGCAAAACCCTGGAAGGATGGGTGCCCTCCAGTCTGCTGAGCACGCAGCCGGCAGCGCGCGCGCAACTTGCCGAGGCGCAGAAGACCATCAAGGCCCTCAATGAAAAGGGGCAACAGCAGAACACGCAACTGACCACCCTGCGCGCAGAAAATGATGACCTCAAGAAACGTCTTGCTCAGGCCCAGAAACAGCTATTTACCCTCAAGAAGGACTATGACCATCTGGTCAAAACCGCCGGCAATGCGGTCCAGCTGGATAAAGAGAATCAGAAGCTGAAAAAAGACGTTGCCCGTCTGGAACAGGAAAATGCCCTGCTCAACGACCAGATTGCCCACTCCGAGGATGCCGTCAAGCGCCAGTGGTTCCTGACCGGCGGGGGCGTGCTCCTGCTGGGTCTGCTGCTGGGACGGTTCTTCCGCCTGCCACAGCGTCGCCGTTCCAGCTGGGACGAGCTGTAATACGCCAACCGACTTTTGGCAGAGCCTAGCCTCTGCCATTATCAATAATCCCACCTTCCATACGCTTATACCCAGCCTTCGACAGGCTTGTTGTGACCCAATAAATCCGGACACCAACTTAGGCTGATACTGAAGTGTGAAGTGACCCCCTACAGCCCTGAACAGAATGGCATGATTAAGCGGTTCATTCGCACTCTGAAAGAGTAATGCGTGTGACACCATAATTTTGATGCGAGGGAATTGATTAGGTGTTGGAAAGCCACTACAACACCGAGCGCCCACATTAGGCGCTCGGCTATCGAGTTCCGGCGCTATATGCTGCGGGGTGTGCAAAAACTAGGCGGTCATTACACGCCGTTGCGGAAGAAAGAGCTAACTTAAGTCCGAAGTTTGTTGACCACAACAGTAGCGTTTAGCATAATCTGATAATTATTTGCTCTTTTTGGATAGCTGATATCTCAAAGAGATATGATAGCCATTTCAGCTTACAACTCTATAAGAATATAACTATCTTTCTATAGAAAATCCGGAAAAGTAAGGAGGGATACCAGTGGAAACAGTTGTTATTTTTATATTAGCTTTGGTGTTTGCATATTATTTCCCAGGGTTATGGTGGGTGCATATTAAAAAACCCTTACCAAAGTATATTTTTACCTTACCTGGTGCCATTTTAGGGGGGATAATTTTTGGTATTTATGGCTTTATACTTGGAGGGATGTTGGGCTTTATTTATGAAATCTTCCTCAGAGATCAAGAGAAAAGAACACAAAGGGTACTAAAGGAACACGAAAGAATTCTAAATGAAATGGAGAATTCTTCATTTAGGGAGCCTAGCAATCCATCTCTTCGGATGGAGTTTCTGTCTATTGTTCCAGCAATGTTAGCTAAAATGGTGGTAGCTGATGGTGAGATAGATGATCGTGAAATCAGGGAGGTGATTAATTTTTATAGAGGTCTTAATTTTAGTGATCAGGATATGCAAATAGTTGAGTCATCCGTCAGAAATAGCTTAAAAAGCGAACAAACCATTTTTGATTATGCATCTCGTTTTAATAAAAACAATCCAAACATTGAAGTAAACGGACTAGTATATGCTCTTTTATGGAAAATAGCTTTAGCGGATAATCGGCTAGATAAAACCGAACTTTATATCCTGCGAGAAATTACGAATTATCTCGGTTTACCACCCCAAATGTTTGATACATTTTATGATCACATTATGTCTAACAGTAATAACACCTCCGAATATGAAAGATATAAACAGGCATGTGATCTGTTGGGAGTTGGAGTTGACGACTCTTTACAAACGGTTAAAAAGC
>CAYYIL010000026.1:0-18225 GCA_964471975.1 uncultured Piscirickettsiaceae bacterium
TCTGCCATTGGCGAACGAAGACGGCAGCAGGCCCCGCTGTTATGCGGTCAAGGCCACCGTGCTGGATCAAGGGTGAGCACCCAACAGCTCGACTTGGAAGCCCGTTTTATGACGGGCTTTTTCATGTCCCACTTGTCCCACTGCTGTCCCACTGGTGGGACAAGCTGAAACCCGCATGAATACTGGCATGTCCCACTTGTCCCACCTGTCCCACCGAAAAAATTAATGTGCACGGAAATTTTGCATCCTTGGCGCGATGCTCAAGAGGCAGAGCAGGATTTCCATGTCCCACTTGTCCCACTTATGTCCCGTCGGTGGGACACGTCAAAACCCGCATGAATACTGGCATGTCCCGCTTGTCCCACTTGTCCCACCGAAAAAATTAACCAGAACAAAAATTCAGGCCATATTCAACCCAGTGAGTAAGCACAGCCCAGTCCTTTGGCACGCTGGTAAAGCGAAACGAAGTTGATCCCGCGCCGCTGTCTCTGGACAATCAGCGGGCCTCGCACGCACCCACATGCCAAGAGCTGGTCAGGACCCGTCCTGGTGACTATGATGAAAGCGTGGGGGGGGGTAAAGCATGAGCAAGACATCAGAAGACGACGCGCTCTATTTCTCAGGGCAGGCTAGCGTGGAAAAAGATGAGGATGGAAACATCGTGACCATTCATGCCAACCTGCGCCTGGAAGGTGAGCCGCCAGACGATGACGAGGCGGAGCAAGAGAGCGTCCTAGAGGCAATCAACAACGAACTGATAAACCCATTACTTAATCTGGCAGGGTGGGGCCTCAAGGCCTTTTTTGCGTTCGTTGTGGTGGTCATCCTCATGTTGATATTCAGGTGATCAGACTCTCCAAGCGAAGGATTTTAGGTATACAAGTGGGTATACAATTTTCGGGTGTTGTCCCGCAGGCCTTTATTTTCAATGGTTTTTGGTGGCAGGTGCAGCCACCAAATTGCCAAGCCACCTCGATCGAGGTGGCTTTTTTGTTTCTGGGCTAAAATGCCGTCATGACTGCTCGCCCGTATCTGTTCCTGTTTGCCGTCCTGGCGCTGTTTCATCTGTGGCTCAATGCGCTGTTGCCGCTGGGCGTGGACGAGGCCCACTATGCCCTCTATGGCTGGTATCTCGACTGGAGCTATTTTGATCATCCGCCACTGATCGGCTGGCTGGAAGCGCCGGCAGTGCATCTGCTCGACGCCAACTGGGCGGTGCGACTGGTGCCCATTGCGCTGGGGCTGGTGGTGTTGTGGCAGTTAATGGTGCTGGCCCGTGAGCTCTTTCCGGATACACCTTCCATTGCAGGCTGGGTTCTGTTTCTGGCGCTGTTAAGCCCGTTGCTGCACGGTTTGACCCTAACTCCTTTGCCCGATCTGCCCCTGTTGTTGGTAAGCATTCTGCTGGTGCGCTGGCTGTGGCGACACCGTCATGATGAACGCCTCTCCAGTGCATGGGTGCTGGGGCTGCTCATGGGGCTGGCGGGGCTGTCGAAATATACCGCCATTACCCTGGTGGTGAGCGTGGCACTGGTGATGGTTCTATATGGTCGCTGGCGCTGGCTGGCACAGGGGCGCTTCTGGGGTGCGGTGGCGCTGGCAGCGGTGCTGCTCACGCCGGTGCTCTACTGGAATGCACTGCATGACTGGGCCTCGTTCAGCTATCAGCTTCATCATGGCACCAAGCATGCGGACTGGTCATGGCAACGCTTTGCCATCAGTCAGGGGCGTCAGCTGGGGGTCTATGGGCCGGTGGTCTATGCCGCCGGTGTGATGCTCGCAGGGTGGACGCTGCTGCGCTGGCGCAGTATGCCCGAAGGTGTGCGCTTTCTGTGGCTGTTTGCCGTGCCGGTGTGGGGGCTGTTTGCCTGGAGCAGCGGGCATGAACCCATTCTGCCTCATTGGACGGCGCTGGGGTGGTGGCTGTTTCTGCCAGCGATCGCCTGGTGGCTGGCATCCCGGCGCTGGGCGTTGTGGCTGCACGGCGTGCTGGGCGGCATGGCATGGATTGGGCTGCTGGCGGTGGTGATGACGGGCAGCTGGCCGTTCAAGGCGCCGCATCCTCTGCTGGAGGTGGCGGGCTGGGAAGCGGCGTCTCAGCGTTTGCATCAGTGGCAAACCCGCCTGCAGGCCGACTCACCCGTTAAAATATATCAATTCGCCGGCAACTGGTCATTGGTGAGCCGCCCTGCGTGGTATCTGCGGCACGCCGAGGATCACCAGGTCTTTACGGCCGATGGCAAGCTGACCCAGTTCGATTTCTGGTTCGGGCGCCCACCTGCGGGCAGCCGCGGTGTGGTACTGTGGCACAGCTATTTCGATGATGACCGGTCGCCGGCGCAAGAGGGCCTGTTTGAGCGCTGCCGCCTGCTGGAAAGCCAGCCCGTGCGGTGGCGCGGCAAGGATCTGCATGCAACCTTTCGCTATTACGACTGCGAAGGGTGGAAACGAGGACGACGTTAAATGTCAGTGGAAAATGCTTTGATGGAACGCGCCGGCGGCAAGTGTGAGCTGTGCGGTGCGACGGACAACCTCTCCGCCGTGGCGCTGGAACCCAGCGATGGCAGCGCGGAGCAGTCCGTTTTGGTGTGTGACACCTGCAAGGGCATGTTGGAAGGGGGCGAGCTGGATGCCAACCACCTGCGCTGCCTGAATGAGAGCGCCTGGTCGCAGGAGCCGGCGGTTCAGGTGGCCGCATGGCGCCTGTTGTCCCGCCTGGCGGCAGAGGGTGAGCCGTGGGCGCAGGATCTGTTGGATATGCTTTATCTGGAAGAGGATGTGAAGGCCTGGGCGGAAGCCGGTCTGGCCGACGAGGACGAGGATGAGCCTACGCTCAAGGATGCCAACGGCAATATTCTGCGCAATGGTGATACCGTCATTCTCATTAAAGATCTGGACGTGAAGGGTGCCGGTTTTACCGCCAAGCGCGGCACACAGGTGAAGAATATTCGCATCACCGACGACGGCAAGCACTTCGAAGGCAAGGTAAACGGCACCTCTATCTACATTGTGGCGGCCTATACCAAGAAAGCCTGACGCACACCATCATGTGCTGCAGAAAAGCGCCGCAAGGCGCTTTTTTGTTGGGACAGATTTTGCTTTCTGACGTGTTGGCAAGCATTATGCTTCTTTTTCTGTCGCCGTAAACAACCGGGAGATGTCAGGTGTCAGAACTGCTGAAACAGATTGATCAGATGACCTCCATTGCCGGGGAAAACCGGCTGGAGCTGCTGACGTTCCGTCTGGAAGGACCGCAGCTGTATGCGGTAAACGTGTTCAAGGTGCGGGAGGTTATGCCGATGCCGACGTTTGTGCCGGTGCCGGAAAGCGAGCCCTTCATTATGGGGATTACCGATATCCGCGGACAGATTGTCTCCATGATCGATTTGCCGCAGACGCTGGGACTCAAGCCCATCGGCCCCGATGAGCACGGACAGGCGCTGATGCTGCTGATGGAGTTCAACCAGCGCATCTACGGCATGGTCATTCGCGGCGTGCATCGCATCTATCATCTGGGCTGGAATCAGGTGACCCCGCCGCCAGAGGTGCTGAAGGACAGTCACTACCTCACCGCCCAGGTGCGCCATGATGGGGAGATCATCCATCTGCTGGATCTGGAGAAGGTGATGGCGGATATTCTCGGGCTGGAGGATGTGGCCACCGACGAGGTGATCGACAGTGCTCGGAACGTCATTGGCACCAATCTGCATTCGGATTTTGTGCTGGTGGCGGAAGACTCTCCCTCTGCCCGCAAGGTGCTGCAGAAACTGTTTGATACACTGGGGCTGAATTACAAAATGGTGCCCAATGGGGCGGAGGCGCTGGCGCTGCTGGAAAAATGGGCGCAGCGGCACCGTGAGGATCCCAGTGTGTCGCCGGTATGGGAGCGGGTGCTGATGCTGGTGACGGATCTGGAAATGCCGGTCATGGACGGCTATACCCTGATCCGCAACATTCGCGAGCATCCGGACCTGCACAAGCTGTTTGTGGTGGTGAACTCCTCCATGAGCGGAGAATTCAATGAGGTGCTCACCGACAAGGTGGGGGCGGATGCCTTTCTGGTGAAAGGGCAGCTGGATGAGATGACCGACCTGATCCGCCAGCGCATTGAAAAGCTCAATGCCGCGTCAGAGCAGGCCGCCTCCTAGCGCCAGACGATCAGCAGCAGGCCCACGGTCAGCATCAACGCCTGCACCGTTTCGCTCAGCGGAAAGAGCGGCAGCAGCGAGAGCAGCACGATTACGACGCCCAGTGTTCGGTTGCGTGCGGCACGACGATTCTCGGCCAGCGCCTGCTCCACGGCTTTCAAGTCCGGTACGGGATAGGCGCGCTTGTGGTGGGCGGTTTCGTCCAGCACGCGGTGGATCAACCCCGGCAGCTCCGGTGCGCGCTCGATCCAGTAGGGCAGCTGCTCTTTTGCGGTTTTGGCAAAGCCGCGCAGGCCGACGCGCTCCTTCATCCAGTTTTCCAGGAAGGGCTTGGCGGTATCCCACAGGTCCAGCTCGTCGTTGAGCTGGCGGCCAAGGCCTTCGATATTGAGCAGGGTCTTTTGCAGCAGCACCAGCTGCGGCTGCACTTCCATGCCGAATTCCCGCGCGGTGCGGAACAGGCGCATCAGAAACAGCCCGAAGGAGATCTCCTTGATGGGGCGGCCCCACACCGGTTCGCTGACGGTGCGGAAGGCGGCTTCCAGCTCGTCCACGCGCACGCTGTCAGGCACCCAGCCGGATTCCAGATGCAGCTCGGCCACGCGCAGATAGTCACGATTGAAGAAGGCGAGGAAGTTTTCCGCCAGATAACGCTGGTCTTCCGGGGTGAGGCTGCCCATGATGCCGAAGTCGATGGCGGCATAGCGGCCGTCCGGCAGCACGAAAATGTTGCCGGGATGCATGTCGGCGTGGAAGAAGTTGTGCTTGAACACCTGGGTGAAGAAGATGATCACGCCGTTGTGCGACAGCTGCTCCAGATCCACGCCCTGGCGCTTCAGTTCGTCCAGTTCGCTGACGCGGGTACCGTAGATGCGCTCCATGGTGAGCACCTGCTCGCTGGTGTATTCCCAGTAGATGCGCGGCACATACAGCAGGTCGGAGCCTTCCCAGTTGCGGCGCAGCTGGCTGGCGTTGGCGGCTTCGCGCATCATGTCCAGCTCGTGGTGCAGTGTCTTGTCGAACTCGTGCACCACTTCCACCGGATGCAGGCGGCGGGCATCGGGCAGGGCGCGCTCCACCAGCTGGGCCAGCGAGTAGAGAATGGCGAGATCCTGTTCGATCACCGGCTGAATGTCCGGGCGTACCACCTTGACCACCACATCCATGCCATTGTGCAGCGTGGCCGCGTGCACCTGGGCGATGGAGGCGGAGGCCATGGGCTCTGCCTCGAAGTGGGCATAGGCCGCTTCGATGGGGCGCCCCAGCGCCTGCTCGATGATGCGGCGCGCCTCATCAGGATCGAAGGGCGGGCAGTCGTCCTGCAGCTTGCTCAGCTCGGCGGCGATATCGTCAGGTAGCAGGTCCTTGCGAGTGGACAGCGCCTGGCCGAACTTGATGAAGATGGGCCCCAGCGCCTCCAGCGCCAGGCGGATGCGTTCGCTGCGAGACCCCTTGTGGCGAGGCCGCCAGTTCCACGGCAACAGCCAATTCAGCCACACCAGCCAGGCGAAGCGGCTGCCTTCAAACAGCAGGCGGTCGATGCCGTAGTAGCACAGGGTGCGGTTGATCTCGATGAGGCGGCGCAGCTGCCGCAGCGGATTGCGGTTAAGACGGCGCATCGGAAGGGGGGTCCCCGACTTTTTCGGATTCGATTTTTTTCACCCGTTCCACGAGAGCGTCCACGCGCGGCTGCAGGGCGGCAATATCGGCCTTGAAGGCTTCAAATTCCTCGCGGGTGGGCAGCAGGCGCAGTTCGAACTGCAGATATTCCTTCAGCGCCTGATCGGCACCGTCGCTCAGGCGCGCTACAAAGTGGCGCAGCGCTTGTTCGCTTTCGGTGACGAAGCTGGCAGGCAGTTCGCCGGTCCAGCGCTCCACAAAGGCGCCTGCGTCGGGCTGCAGCTGGCCGAGGCAGTCCAGCAGCTGCTCGGCCACAGCGGTGTCGCCTTCCAGTGCGGCATGGCCGGCGGCGAGCACGGCCTTGCGGGTGTTGGCACGCTTGAGCAGTGGCCAGAAGGGCAGACCGGTATGAATGGTAGCGTCCGCCTCGCCTTCGAGCGTGCGGTTCAGGGTGATCAGTCCGGGCTGGATGATCAGATAGAGCGTACGGTCCAGATCAGTGAGGTGAACGGCGACGGTCTTGCCCACCAGCGGGGTCATGCAGGCGCTGCCGAAGCGGTCGTAACGCACGCTGGTGTTAAGCAGCTTTTCCAGCGCTTCGTCCAGTGCGGCGGCAGCAAGCTTGGCGTCCAGCATCAGTATTTCCACCCTCGGTGCAGGGCGACAATACCCTCGGACAGGTTGGTGTATTCCGCCTTGTCGAAACCGGCTTCCAGCATCATGGCCTTGAGGGTTTCCTGATCGGGGTGCTTGCGGATGGACTCGGCCAGATAGCGGTAGCTGTCTTCATCGTTGGCGATGGCCTTGCCCATGCGCGGCAGAATGTGGAAGGAGTAGAAATCGTAGGCCTTGGCCAAGAGGGGCTGCTCGACGCGGGAAAACTCGAGAATGAGCGCCTGCCCGCCGGGCTTGAGCACCCTGACCATTTCTGCCAGGGCGGCGGCCTTGTCGGTGACGTTGCGCAGGCCGAAGGCGATGGTGACGCGGTCGAAAGCGTTATCCTCGAACGGCAGCTTTTCCGCGTTGGCGATGGTGAAATCCACCCACTGCGCCACGCCAGCGTCAACAAGGCGGCGACGACCCACATTGACCATGTTTTCGTTGATGTCGGCCAGCACCACCTCACCCGTAGGGGCGACGCGGCGCGCCAGCGCCCTGGTGAGGTCGCCGGTGCCGCCGGCCAGATCCAGCACCTTCATGCCGGGGCGCACGCCGGCGGTTTCGATGGCGAAGCGCTTCCACAGGCGGTGGATGCCGAAGGACATCACGTCGTTCATGAGGTCATACTTTTCTGCCACCGAGTCGAACACGCTCTTGACGTGCTTGACCTTTTCCTCCCACGGCACTTCCTTGAAGCCGAAATCAACCGTCTTTTTTTCGCTCATGGCCTGCTGCCTTCAGTTGTAAGCATCTGCGCACAGTCCCTGAACGGTCGCGACAGTGGTGATTCCGGTTCAAGGCAAGGCGCACCGAGCGTGGCATGGTCATTCCATGCGAGCAAGGTGCAACACTGCATTGGGCCGGAATCACCCTGTCCCTCCGGGTTGCGGCGGGATGGCGTCATCTTCTGTGTTGCTCGCTTTGCCTTTGGCGCCACCAAAGGCTGCAGCTCGCGCCTTGAAGCTGCCCGCCATCGCGCCTGCAACGCGAGCGCTTTCAGGGACTGTGCGCAGACGCTTAAGATATTCGGTCCAGTAATGGCCGTAGTGCTTGCCCAGTTCGTAGAGGCGTTCCCACGTGTAAATGCCGGTATCGTGGCCGTCGTCGAAATGGATGCGGATGCCGTAGTTGCCCACCGGCGTAATGGCCTCGCAGCCCACATCTTCCTTGCCCACCTGCAGCTGATAATCCTCCGGGCGATGGCCCACCACCTCGGCGGACTGGGAATGCACGCGCAGAAACTCGCAGGTGTACTCGAACGTCTCACCCGTATCAAAGTCGATGGTCAGCCTGCGCGCCTGCGTGTCCAGCTCGATGCGGGTGGGAATCATAGAATATATTGACTCAAGTCCACATTCTGCGCCAGTTCGCCGAGGCGTTCGTCGACGTATTCCGGCGTGATGGTAAAGGTTTCGCCTTGGTGCTCTGGCGCATCATAGCTGATCTCTTCCAGCAGCCGTTCCATCACGGTATGCAGACGGCGCGCACCGATGTTTTCAGTGCGTTCGTTTACCTCGTAGGCCACTTCGGCGATGCGGCGGATGGCCTCATCGGTAAACACCAGTTCCACGCCTTCGGTGGCCAGCAGGGCGATGGCCTGCTCGGTGAGGTTGGCGCGCGGCTCGGTGAGGATGCGCACGAAGTCCTCCACGGTGAGACTCTGCAGCTCCACGCGGATGGGCAGGCGCCCCTGCAGCTCCGGAATCAGGTCAGAAGGCTTGGCCAGATGGAACGCGCCGGAGGCGATGAAGAGGATATGGTCGGTCTTGACCATGCCGTACTTGGTGGAGACGGTAGCGCCTTCGATCAGCGGCAGCAGGTCGCGCTGCACGCCCTCGCGGGAAACGTCGGCCCCGCTGCGGTCGCCGCTCTTGGCCACCTTGTCGATCTCGTCGATAAAGACGATGCCGTTCTGTTCCACGGCTTCGACCGCCTCGGCCTTGATTTCCTCTTCGTTGATCAGGGCGGCAGCTTCCTCTTCGGTCAGCTGCTTGAGCGCCTGCGCGATGGTGACGCGGCGCTTTTGCGTGCGGTTCCGGCCCAGCTGCTCGAACAGTCCCTGCAACTGCTGGGTCATGTCCTCCATGCCGGGCGGGGTCATGATCTCCATGTGCACCTGCGGGGCGCGCATCTCGATCTCGATTTCCTTGTCGTCCATCTGCCCGGCGAGGATCTTTTCACGGAACTTGGCACGGGTAGGCGCCATCTCGTCCACGCTGCGCTCTTCAAAGCCGCGTGCCGGTGGCAGCAGTACGTCGAGAATGCGCTCCAGCGCCCGTTCGCGTGCCTGTTCCTGCACACGCTCCATCGCCTTTTCCCGCAGCATCTTCACCGCATTGTCGGTCAGGTCGCGGATGATGCTGTCCACGTCGCGGCCCACATAGCCAACCTCGGTGAACTTGGTCGCTTCCACCTTGAGGAAGGGGGCATCGGCCAGACGTGCCAGGCGGCGGGCGATTTCGGTCTTGCCCACACCGGTGGGGCCGATCATGAGGATGTTTTTCGGTGTTACTTCCTGACGCAGGTCTTCCGGCAGCTGGCTGCGGCGCCAGCGGTTGCGCAGGGCGATGGCCACGGCGCGCTTGGCGTCCGCCTGGCCGACGATGTGCTTGTCCAGTTCGGCGACGATTTGCTTGGGTGTCAACATGGCACGCTCAATTGATGGGTTAATCACGGTATTATAGTGTGCGGCAGCAGGGACGGGGGTCCCCGACTTTTTTACAGCGGCGTTTTTCGCGCCGCGGCACGGAGGCTTGCATGGGGCTGAAATTTGCCAAAATGCACGGTTTGGGCAACGATTTCATGGTGGTGGATGCCATTGCGCAGCCGTTTGCACCGGATGCGGAGACGGTGCGCAGGCTGGCGGACCGCCATTTCGGCGTGGGCTTCGATCAGCTGCTTCTGGTGGAAAAGCCGACGCGGGAGGATGTGCTGTTTCGCTACCGCATCTTCAATGCGGACGGCTCCGAAGTGCAGAACTGCGGCAACGGCGCGCGTTGCTTCGCCCGTTTCGTGTACGACAGCGGCCTGACCGACCAGCGGGAAATTCCGGTGGAAACGGCCGCGGGCAAGCTGGTCCTTTATATAGAAGATGACGGCTGGGTACGGGTCAATATGGGTCAACCCCGCTTTGCGCCACAAGCCCTGCCGTTTGACGTGCCCACCGAACAGGCCCGCTACGATTTGGAAGTGATGGGGCAGACGCTGGAAATTGGTGCGGTGTCGCTGGGTAATCCCCACGCCGTGCTGCGGGTGAGCAGCGTGGCGGAGGCACCGGTTGAGCAGTTGGGGCCTGCCATCGAAAGCCATGCGTTGTTTCCTGAGCGGGTGAACGTGGGTTTCGCCGAGGTGGTGGATCGTAAGCATGTGAAGCTGCGCGTGTACGAGCGCGGCGCGGGTGAAACCCTGGCCTGCGGCACCGGCGCCACGGCGGCAATGGTAGTGCTGCGCCGCTGGGGGCTGGTGGATGACGAGGTGACGGTTTCATTGCCGGGCGGCAATCTGCGCATTCGCTGGTCCGGCGACCCGCAGGAACCGGTGTGGATGAGCGGACCCGCGGAATGGGTCTTTACGGGTGAATTGTGCGATGCGAACTGATCTGACCGCACAGGAGGTGGCCAACTATCTGGCCCGCCACCCGGATTTTTTTCAGATTTTCCCCGATCTGGTGGAGCAAATGCGCCTGCCGCATCCGCGCAGCGGCGAAAGCATTTCCCTGCTGCAGCGGCAGCTGATCAGCCTGCGCGACAAAAAGGAGATGCTGGAGCAGGAGGTCTCTGCGCTGCTGGCCGTGGCGGGCGACAACGGCCGCTTGTTCGAAAAGCTGCACCAGCTTACGCTGGCGCTGATGGCAGCACGCAGCGAAAGCGATGCGGTGTACTGCCTGCTGGCGCTGCTGCCCGCCCTGTTTTCGGTGGAACAGGTGCGCCTGCACAGCTGGCAGGCACCGCGCGAGGCGGTGAAGGGATTGCATCAGCTGGGCATGGACCGCAACTGGGTGCAGTTGCTGCGTGAGCATCTGCAGCCGGGCAAACCCCGTTGCGGCGCGCTGGAGCTGGGTTGGCAGACGGGGCTGTTCGAGCCGGAGCCAGTAGTGCGCAGCGTATGTCTGGTGCCGCTGGGATTCGAGCGTGTCTGGGGCGTGCTTGCCATCGGCAGCCATGACGCCGAGCGCTTTGCGCCCAAACTGGATACCTATTTTCTGCGCGTGCTGGGCGAGCTGATCAGCGCCCGGCTGGGACATCTGTTTGGAGAAAGCCATGTCCTCCCGCGCTGCTGAAACGCTGGAGGCAGCCATCGCCGCATGGCTGCGCCATCTGGTAGCCCGTGGGTTCTCGGAACATACGATGAAGAATTACGCCCGCGATGTGCGTGGCTTTGCCGCCTTTGCGCAGGCCGAAGCCGTTGCATCGTGGGACGAGGTGGCCACGCTGCACGTGCAGCTTTATCTGCAGCGGCTGGCGCATGAGGGGAAGACGGCACGCACGCTGGCCCGGACCCTGTCGGCACTGCGCACCTTTTTTGACTTCCTGCTACGCGAAAAGCAGGTGCAGCACAATCCGGCGCGGGATGTTCCGCTGCCCAAGGTGGGCGCGTCGCTGCCGCGCACGCTGGATGTGGATCAGGTCAGTCAGTTGCTGGACGGTTTCGATGACAGCTGGCAGGGCCGGCGTGACCGCGCCATTTACGAACTGCTTTACAGCAGTGGCATGCGTGTGGCTGAGCTGCAGGGTCTGGATGTGTCCCACGGCGAGCAGATGCTGCGCGAAGGTGGCACCATTGTGCTGGGCAAACGCGACAAGGAGCGCTGGGTGCCGGTGGGACGCATGGCGCGCGAGGCGCTCGCGGCATGGCTCAGGGTGCGTGGCGAGCATGCACGGGCGGATGAGCTTGCGCTATTTATTAATCCGCGCGGTGGACGGCTCAGCATCCGAACCATTCAGCAACGGCTGCGCAAATGGGGGCAGCAGCGCGGCCTGCCGCAGGGCGTGACGCCGCACAAGCTGCGCCACAGTTTCGCGACGCACTTGCTGGAGAGCAGCGGCGATCTGCGCGCGGTGCAGGCGCTGCTGGGGCACGCCAGCCTGAATGCCACGCAGATTTACACACGCATGGATTTACAACACCTGGCGCGGGTGTACGACAAGACCCATCCGCGCGCCAAACGCAAACGTGAGGAGTGAGATGAGCTTCAAGGGAACGACGATTCTGTGCGCGCGCCGCAATGGGCAGATGGTCATCGGCGGCGACGGGCAGGTGACGCTGGGCAATGTGGTCATGAAGGGCAACGCCCGTAAGGTGCGCCGTCTCTATAACGGCAAGGTGCTGGCCGGTTTTGCCGGCTCCACGGCGGATGCGTTCACGCTGTTCGAGCGCTTCGAAGCCAAGTTGCAGGCGCACAGCGGTCAGCTGCTGCGCGCCGCAGTGGAAATGGCCAAGGACTGGCGCACTGACCGCGCCCTGCGTCGGCTGGAGGCGATGATGATCGTGGCCGACCAGACCACCATGCTGCTGCTGTCCGGCACGGGTGATGTCATCGAGCCGGAACACGACTTCATCGCCATCGGCTCCGGCGGCAGCTACGCCCATGCGGCGGCGCAGGCGCTTATGGACAATACCGAGCTGTCCGCCCTTGAAGTGGTAGAAAAAGCCCTTACCATAGCGGCTGATCTATGCATCTATACCAACCATCAGCTCACCATTGAAACTCTGGAGGCACCGAATGGAGAATCATGAGCAGGCGCTGGCGCAGGACAAGGCACACACCAGCATGCTGGAACGCTATTTTGAAGGCGCGCTGTGGAATAGCCGCTGGGTGGTCATGGTGGCAGTGATCGCCAGCCTGATTACTGCTTTTGGCATTTTTTACATGACGGCAGTGGACGTGTACTACACCATGGCGCACCTGCTGCACTATGCGCAGCTGGACGACGCCGCGCGCAGCCATCTGAAGGCACAGACCGTGGCCCATGTGGTCGGCTCGGTGGATGGCTTCCTGCTGGGCACCATCATGCTGATTTTTGCGCTGGGGCTGTACGAGCTGTTCATTTCCAAGATTGATCAGGCCCACGAATCCGGCGCCAGCAAGATTCTGTACATCAACTCGCTGGACGACCTGAAGGACAAGCTGGCCAAAGTGATCGTGATGATCCTGATCGTCATGTTCTTCGAGCAGGCCATTTTCCTTAAACCGAGTGCGCCTTTGGAGTTGCTCTATTATTCCCTGGCTATTATGATGATTGGGCTTGCCTTGTATCTCTCTCACAAGGCATATGAACACTGACTTTGCCCAATCAGAGGAAATGAACATGAAACAATTCATGAGAAATGTGATGCTGGCCGGTGCGTTGGGACTGGCCGCCATGGCGCCCGCCCATGCCAGCGATCTGGAAAAGGCGGCCAAGGCATTCTGCGCCAAGGTGGGCTCTGCGCAGCTTTACAAGCCTACGCTGAGCGAGGCGAAAAAGTGGCTGAAAGCAGAAGGCTATACCATCTCCAAAAGCGATGAGGATAGCCTGGTCATGAAGGTGAACGGCATCAAGGTGGTGCTGTTTCGCATGAGTGACGGGGACTGGCAGTTGTTTTACGGTGCCAAGGGCCCTAAACCCAGTTACAAGCAGATCAACGAGTGGAACCGCACCAAGCGTCTGAGCCGCGCCTATCTGGACGAGGAGATGGATCCTGTGCTGGAAGCGGATCTGGATGCCACCGTGGGGATCACCAAGTCTCAGCTGATGAATTTCGTGAAGGTTTTTGTGGACGTGTCCATGCCGGCCTATCGCAAATACATTCTTAGCCTGTAAACGCGGGCAGTGAGCTGAAAGGCAAAGGGCGCTGCGGCGCCCTTTTTTATTGTTGGCTTTCAGGAGGCAGCCATTCACTCGTCTTGCCGGTTAGGTAATAGACCGTCAGACCAACCCACTCCCTCCAGCCGGGTTCCAGCGCTTTCAGGTGGTCGAAAAAGTCGAAATCCAACTTGCGATACGGCGGCTTGTGGCTGCGATAGTCCACGGGGTAGGGGATCACATGAATGTCCTGTTTGCGGGCGATGCCCACTGAGCGCGGCATGTGAAAGGCGGAGGTGATCAGCAGGTAATGGCCCTGCGGGTCAGGCAGCAGGGGTTTCACGTTGCGAAAATTTTCATAGGTGTTGCGTGAAGTGCTCTCAATAATCAGGCGGTTGGGATCAATGTCCAGTTGTATCAGCAGAGCGCGGGCAATATCCCCCTCCTTGCCGGAGTTCTGCAGCTGCACACTGCCGGAGCCGCCAGCGAAGATAACCGGCACCGTTTTATACAGGTGTGCCAGATAGGCCGCCGCCACATAGCGATCCCCGCCCTCTCCCAGCTCCGGCGTCTGCCAGCTGAGCGAGCGGCTCAGACTTTCTCCGCCACCGAGGATGAGGATGCCGTCCACATCGTCCGGCATGGGGCGCGGCTTGTGAAAGCGTTCTTCCAGCGGCTGGATAATGAAGTCCCCAAACGGGTAGGCCATATTGGCCAGCAGCAGGGCGAAGCCGAGCGTGGCCAGCGTACCGCCAAACCGCCGCCAGCCCCGCCATGCAAGCAGGACGCCCAGCAGGGTCATGAAAATCATCAGATTGAGCGGTTCCAGCATCGCCCAGGCCACTTTAGACACAGTAAAAAAGAGTGTATCCATCTTGTAATCGTCCACTTCGTCCCCATTAAAAACGCAGATCATTTTACGGGAGGCATCAGACATGATGGACAGAATGACCAACGCCCTGCAGCAGGCGCTGCAGGCGGCACAATCCAAAGCGGTGGAAAACAGCAACCAGTTTATCGAGCCGCTGCATATCCTTGATGCCCTGATCGAGCCGCAGGGCAATCTGCTGCGGCTGGCGGGCGTTGACGTAAACACCTTGCGGCAGAAGGTGGCTGAAAAGCTCAAGACACTGCCGCAGGTATCCGGCGCCGCCGCCGGGGATGTAAAGATCTCCAACAAGACCGCCCAGGTACTCAACCTGATGGACAAGCAGTCCAAGGAAATGGGCGACAGCTACATTGCCAGTGAATTGTTCTTCCTGGCATTGCTGGAGATTGCGGACATCGCCGCCGACCTGCTGAAAGAAGCCGGCGGCAGCAAGGAAAAACTGTTGGAAGCCATTCAGAAAATACGAGGAGGTGAAACCGTGCAGGATCCCAATGCAGAAGATACCCGGCAAGCGCTGGAGAAATACACCATTGACCTGACCGCCCGCGCGGCGGAAGGCAAGCTGGACCCGGTTATCGGTCGGGACGACGAAATTCGCCGCACCATTCAGGTGCTGCAGCGCCGTACCAAGAACAACCCGGTGCTCATCGGTGAGCCGGGTGTAGGTAAGACCGCCATCGTGGAAGGTCTGGCGCAGCGCATCGTGAACAAGGAAGTGCCAGAAGGCCTGCGCGACAAGCGCGTCTTGAGCCTGGATCTGGGTGCGCTGCTGGCGGGTGCCAAGTACCGTGGTGATTTCGAGGAACGCCTCAAGGCGCTGATCAAGGACATCGAAAAGTCCGAGGGTCAGATCATCCTCTTTATCGACGAGATTCACACCATGGTGGGTGCCGGCAAGGCCGACGGCGCCATGGACGCGGGCAACATGCTCAAGCCTGCGCTGGCGCGTGGCGAGCTGCACGTGATCGGTGCCACCACGCTGGATGAATACCGTCAATATATTGAAAAGGATGCTGCGCTGGAGCGTCGCTTCCAGAAAGTGCTGGTGGACGAGCCCAGCGTGGAAGACACCATCGCGATTCTGCGGGGTCTGAAGGAACGCTACGAGCTGCACCACGGCGTGGAGATCACCGACAGTGCGATCGTGGCGGCAGCGACCCTGTCGCACCGCTACATTACCGACCGCAAGCTGCCGGACAAGGCGATCGATTTGATCGACGAAGCGGCGTCGCGCATCCGCATGGAGATCGACTCCAAGCCGGAAGAGCTGGACAAGCTGGAGCGTCGTCTCATCCAGCTGAAGATCGAGCGTGAAGCGCTGAAGAAGGAAAAGGACGAGGCGGCGAAGAAGCGTCTCGCCGAGCTGGAAGAGAAAATCGCCGAGCTTGAGAAGCAGTATGCCGAGCTGGAGGAAATCTGGAAGCGTGATAAGGCGCTGCTGCAGGGCGTGAAGGAACTCAAGGCGCAGCTGGACAAGGCGCGCATCGAGCTGGAGCAGGCGCTGCGCGAAGGCAATATGAACCGCGCCGCCGAGCTGCAGTATGGCGTGATTCCAGAGCTGGAGCGCAAGATCAAGGAAGCGGAAGAAGCCGAGGCGAATGCCGACGAGCAGCCGCACCTGCTGCGCAACAAGGTCACGGAAGAAGAGATCGCGGAAGTGGTCTCCCGCTGGACCGGTATTCCGGTCAGCAAGATGCTCGAAGGCGAGCGTGAAAAGCTGCTGCATCTGGAAGACGAACTGCGCAAGCGCGTCGTCGGTCAGGACGAAGCCGTGCATGCGGTGGCAGCAGCCATTCGCCGGGCCCGTGCCGGTCTGGCCGACCCGAACCGGCCCAATGGTTCATTCCTGTTCTTGGGTCCGACCGGTGTCGGTAAGACCGAGCTGACCAAGGCTTTGGCCGAGGTGCTGTTCGACACGGAGGAGGCGATTATTCGTCTCGACATGTCCGAGTTCATGGAGAAGCACGCGGTGGCCCGCCTGATCGGTGCGCCTCCGGGCTACGTGGGCTACGAGGAAGGCGGCTACCTCACCGAGAAGGTGCGTCGCAAGCCTTACTCCGTCATCCTGTTTGACGAAGTGGAAAAGGCGCACCCGGATGTGTTCAACATCCTGCTGCAGGTGCTGGACGATGGTCGCCTGACCGACAGCCACGGCCGTACGGTGGACTTCCGCAATACGGTCATCATCATGACCTCGAACCTGGGCAGCCATCTCATTCAGGAGATGGCCGGTGTCAAGGACTACGAGGCCATGAAGGCAGCGGTGATGGAAGTGGTCGGACAGCACTTCCGTCCGGAGTTCATCAACCGGATTGACGAGACAGTGGTGTTCCATCCGCTCGGCAAGGAGCAGATCCGCGCCATCACCAACATCCAGATCCGGCGCGTGGCCAAGCGGCTGGAGGAGCAGGACATCAAACTGCAGGTATCCGATGCAGCGCTGGATCTGCTGGGCGAAGCAGGCTTCGACCCGGTCTATGGTGCGCGTCCGCTCAAGCGGGCTATCCAGCATCTGCTGGAAAACCCGCTGGCCGAACGCCTGCTCAAGGGCGAATTCGCTCTGGGCGACACCATCATCGTCGATGTGGAAAACGGCGATGTGGTCTTCCGCAAGGGTTAATGCCCGGCGGGACTCTCCAAAAGGCGGCTGCGGCCGCCTTCTTTGTTTTCAAGTGCGGGATATTGACATGCCTGAAGCAAGGCGTATAATTCCCAACACATTTCGACATGGGCCGACGTAGCACAACTGGTAGTGCAACTGACTTGTAATCAGTAGGTTGGGGGTTCGATTCCCTCCGTCGGCACCATTTCTGTTATCGGGGCATAGCTCAGTCTGGTAGAGCACCGTCATGGGGTGGCGGGGGTCGCAGGTTCAAGTCCTGCTGTCCCGACCAATTTCATTCTCTAGAGGCCGGTCGAGGCCACGTGTTGCATAAATGCAACACCACCCAAATCCTTTCAGGCATCAGCTTGCATCCTTTGAAACGATCCATCCGGATCCCTATAGTAAGCATCAACGCATTTAAGCGTAGACACTGAGGCGCGGCGTGACAAACGCCACATTTCGGGGTTTAACTTAAGTTAAATCATCAACACTAAAGAGGGTAAAACCTATGAAAAAGCAAATCATTGCTGTTGCAATCGCTGCTGCTGTTGCTGCACCTGCTGCCATGGCTGGTGCGCCGACTGTTTACGGTCAGATCAATATGTCTATCGACTCTGTTACTGACAAGGGTGTAACAGTGAACTCCAATGCTTCTCGTATCGGTGTAAAAGGTGCGGAGGATTTGGGTAATGGTCTGAAGGCCATCTACAAAATGGAATGGGGTGTTGATGTTGCTGGTGGGAACGGTGCCACTGCTAAAGAAAAATTGGGTGCCCGTAATGCTTATGTTGGTCTGGCTGGTGGCTTCGGTGCTGTACTGCTGGGTCGTCATGATACACCGACCAAGATCGCTCAGCCGACAGATATGTTTAATGATGGCTTGGGCGATCTAAAGCCTATGTCTGGTGGTCTGGGAATTTTGGGAGCAGCGGGTGAGATCCGTGCTGCCAACGTGGTCGCCTATGTTTCTCCTTCCTTTAACGGTATTAAATTGATCGCTGCGGGTGTGTCCCCAGATGCTTTCGGTAAAAACACCAATTTGGCCAATGCATATTCTATCGCGGTGATGTATGGCTCCAAGAAGAAAGGACTGTACCTGTCCGGTGGCTATGACAGCTTTGATAAACATGTAACTGGTGCGAAAACATTTACAGAGTACCGTTTGGCTGCGCAGTACACCATGGGTGATCTGATGGGTAACATCATGTATGCAAACTACGATGATGGTCAGTCAACTGATAGTGCAAACGAAGGTTCCAACTGGCAGGTCAACGTGGCATACACCATCGGTGCTGCAACACTGAAAGGTAAATACAGCTCTGTTAACTACAAGCCTTCTGGTATGAAGGATGCAGCGGGCTTGGGTCTGGGCGTTGACTATGCACTGGGCAAGAAGACCACTGCTTATGTTGAATACGTCAATTATGATAAGCACATGACTGGCACTAAGTCTGTTGACAACATCTCTGTTGGTCTGATTCACAAGTTCTAATCGTTCGCAGTCGTAAGGCTGCCTGA
>CAYYIL010000027.1:0-18222 GCA_964471975.1 uncultured Piscirickettsiaceae bacterium
ATCTGGGCCTGTTTCCCACCACGGTCATCCTCGATGACCACGCCAACCTGCTGGCACCCAAGCTGGTGGGCATTACCACGCCGGAAAAGTTCCAGCGCCAGCTGCAGGACGCACTCCATAAGCTAAGCCAGCGACCATGACCGCACGCTCTGCCGAACAGCTGCTGCACCTTGACACCCTGTCTGAAACCGAACAGCGCATCCTGCTGGGCGCACTGCACTGCTTTATCCAGCAGGGCTATTTCAACACCCGCATTCCGGACATTGTCGCAGCAAGCGGCGTGAGCACTGGTTCCATCTACCATCATTTCAAGGATAAACAGCATCTGGCCGAAGCGCTTATCACGCAGCTGATCAACGGCCTGGATCGAGCCATGGCGCAGCTGATCAGCCAGCATGAAACCCCCATGAGACAGATCCGCGCCCTCATCGAATGGATGCTCGCGCTCACTGATGCCGAACCGGCACTGGTCAGTTTTATTCTGTATGCACGCCACCGTGAATTTCTGCCACACATGCCGCCCCTGTGCACCCGGCAGCCTTTTGAAAAAATGCGCAGTCTGGTTGTGCGTGCCCAGCAAAACGGCGATCTGCCACCACTGGATGAAATGGTGCTGACAGCGGCCGTATTCGGCCCAACCCTGCGCATCATGCAGGCCGCCGTTGACGGCGTGCTTCCTCGCTCCGCACACACCTACAGCGCAGGGCTTTTCGCCGCCATTGAACGACTTTCAACCGCTTCAGCCGAGGTATGATCCATGCGAGGTTTTATGCTGACATTGGCCGTTCTGTTCATCAGCAATGCGCTGGCAGATACGGGTACGGTGCAACACCGGCGGGATGCGCATGGGCTGCATTCATGGACGCTGCATGCACAGGGCCTGGAACTGGCCTTGGTACAGCGCACCCCGGATCAGACCCAGAGCTTTTTCCTTGCGCGCCACTTTCCCAGAAAAATTGCCAGGCAGATCGCCACCAGCTGCACCTTTCAGACCACCGGCAAAAACACCCTGACAGCGCAAAGCGGCCTGCGCATCTCTTTTGACATGCACAGCTGGCGAGTGCGCACCCCCGACGGTATCAAGCCGGTCAAGCTCAAGGAGCAGTGGCTCACGCAAGAATTGCATACCCTGCCAAAGCCTCAGCAGGTGGCATTCCGATGGAGCACCTTTCCTACCCTGCAGACGTATGCGCCCGGCGACTTCAACTGGGGAATGACAACGTTTGACCTGCCGCCCGGCACGGTGTTCGACTTGCTTGTATCCTGGAAAACGGGCGAGCAACACTATCGATACTGGATAAAGGGTCTGCAATGCCCTGTGAACATCAAAGGAGAATGACACCATGCGTATCCTGATACTGCTTCTCTGTCTGCTTACCGGGGGCGTTTATGCGGCAGACCCCATTGAAGCCCTTTCACCGCCTGTACCGGCCCCTGACTTTTCCCTGAAGGATCTGGACGGAACGGTGCATTCACTGGATGAGTATCGCGGCAAGGTATTGATCGTTAATTTCTGGGCCACCTGGTGCCCGCCCTGCCGTGCAGAAATGCCTGCCTTCAACCGCATGTGGCATAAGCTGGATCATCGGCGTGTGCAGCTTGTGGCCATCAATGTGGGCGAGGATCCCGATACGATTTTTACCTTTGTCAGCGAACAGGAACTGGACTTCCCCATCCTGCTCGATCCGCAGGGCAGGGAAATTGAACGCTGGCCCATGAAAGCCTTGCCTACCACATTCATCATTGATCCTGATGGAAACATCCGCTATCGCGCTGTGGGGGGTCGGGAGTGGGACCACAACGACTATATTGAACTGATAAGGAGACTAGTGCGATGATTTTCCAACCGCGCTGGCACGACCATGACTGGCGTCACTGGCTGTTGACCGATGGCCTGCTGGCATGGGGCCTGTTTGGCGACGCCAACCTCGCCTTTTATCTGACCATTGTGCTCAATCTGGTTGAACTGGTGCGTAACCTGGTCGCCACACGGGACATATGGGCCTTTTCCACTCAGGTGCGCTGGCACTACACCCTGATTCTGATCGCCGCGCTATGGCCGCCACTGCACTGGATCTACTGGATTCAGTTGCTGGGCACAACAGCGATGGTGCTGTTCAACTACTGCCCGCTTGCCCGCCTGCTGGTATTACTCTACCCGTTCAACCGCAATGGGCGTCCTTTCAGCTGGCAACTGGTCAAAGACACTGTCCTGCGGCCACCAGTCGCTGGCTCCATCCGCAATGCGGTATGATAATGATTCTCGCTCGCTGCCCGAAGGAGCTGCCATGACGCGCATAGTGATAATGCTCATATTCACCCTGTTGACCCCATGGGTACACGCCGAAGATCCCCTGCCCGTTGACCAGGCGTTCGACTTCCAGGGCGTAACCGTTGAAAACGGCCAGCCGGTGGTGCACTGGCGCATCGCCGACAAATACTACCTCTATCGCGATAAGCTCAAGTTCAGCGCCGATCAAGGCACGGTTGAACCGCAGCTGCCCAAGGCGGATATCAAGGACGACCCCATTTTCGGCAAGACGCCCGTCTATCATCATGCTTTGGACGTGCCCCTGACTGTTAAAGGCGCCAGCGGCCCCATCAAACTGACCGTGCGCTATCAAGGCTGCTGGGAAGGCGGCGTCTGCTATCCGCCGCAAACGCGCACCGTAAGCGTCACCCTGCCTGAAAAGGCTGCCGCAGAACAGCCGCCTGCGGACAATCCGCTGGCCGCCCTGCAATCGCTGATCACGCCGGAAGACACCGATGAGAACGAACCCCTGCCGGTGAACGAGGCCTTCGCCTTCCATGCAGAGCAGAAGGACGGCGTGCTCACCCTGCACTGGGACATCGCCCCGAAATACTACCTCTACAAGGACAAGATTAAGCTCGCCCCCGGCGCAGGCGTCAAGCTGGGCAGCTGGGCGCTGCCGCCCGCCGACATCAAGAATGATCCCATCTTCGGCAAGACCGAGGTCTACCACCGCAGTCTGGACATTGATGTGCCCGTCTCCGGCAGCGGCACGGTGACCGTACACTATCAGGGCTGCTGGGAAGGCGGTGTGTGCTACCCGCCACAGGAAAAAACCCTTTCGGTGCAGGCTGTGTCAGCGGCCACCGCTGCTGGCGAGCAGAAGCAGCAAGACACTGCCGCTACGAAAGCGCCTGCGCCTCAAGCCGTCTCCGCAATGCAACCAACGCAGGACACCGCCCTGTCCGAAACCGATCAGATTACCGAAACCCTCAAGCACAGCGGCTTCTGGGTCATCATAGGCACCTTCTTCATCTTCGGCCTGCTGCTGGCGTTCACGCCGTGCGTGTTCCCCATGATCCCGATTCTCTCCAGTATCATCGTGGGTCAGGGTGAGCAGATCACGCCGCGCCGCGCCTTTGTGCTTTCGCTCACCTATGTGCTCGCCATGGCGGTGGCCTACACCGTGGCCGGCGTGCTGGCCGGACTGTTTGGCGCCAACCTGCAGCAGGCCCTGCAGAACCCGTGGGTGCTGGGCGCCTTCGCGCTGGTATTTGTGGCCCTGGCGCTGTCCATGTTCGGCTTCTATGAACTGCAGCTGCCCGCCAGCCTGCAGACGCGCATCAATGCCCTCGCCAACAGGCAGAAAGGTGGCACCCTCACCGGCGTGGCCATCATGGGCGTGCTCTCTGCCCTCATCGTCGGCCCGTGCGTGGCGCCGCCGCTGGCGGGTGCACTCATTTACATCGGCCAGACCGGTGATGCCGTGCTGGGCGGTGCCGCCCTGTTCGCCATGAGCCTGGGCATGGGCCTGCCACTGATCGTGGCCGGCACTCTCGGCGGCAAATACCTGCCCCGCGCCGGTGGCTGGATGGATGCGGTCAAGGCGGTCTTCGGCGTGGTCATGCTGGGGCTGGCGCTGTGGATCGCCGACCGCATTCTGCCCGACTGGCTCAGCGTGCTGGGCTGGGCTGCGCTGGCCATCGGCTCGGCGGTCTATCTGGGCGCGCTGGAACCGGTGGGGGAAAAGTCCGGCTGGTGGAAGCTGTGGAAGGCGCTGGGCGTCATGTTGCTGGCATGGGGCATTGCCCTGCTGATCGGCCTGGCCCGCGGCACGCCCGATCTGCTGACGCCGCTGAAGCCGGTGGGCGGCGGCATGGCGACTGCCACCACCTCGACGCACGACCTGTTTGAAAAGATTGACAGTTTCGAGCAGCTGCAGGCCCGTCTGGGCCATGGCAAGCCGGTGCTGCTGGACTTCTACGCCGACTGGTGCGTCTCCTGCAAGGAGATGGAACGCTTTACCTTCAGCGACCCACAGGTGCAGGCTTTGATGAAGCAGTTTGTCGCCCTGCAGGCCGATGTCACCGCCAACCGCCCCGAGCACAAGGCGCTGATGAAAAAGCTGGGGGTCATCGGCCCGCCGGCCATCCTCTTCTTTGACCCGCAGGGACGCGAGATCAAGGTGCTGCGCGTGGTGGGCACCCAGTCGCCGGAAGCGTTTGCCGCCACCTTGCGCAAGGCGCTCGCCGGGCGCCCCTGAGAGGGGGTCCCCGACTTTTTTACGGGCCGTTTTTTCGCCAACTGGCCCGCATGCCGCAAAGAGGCCGTTTTTGGGCATTTTTACCGCATTTTCGCGCCCGTTCGCTTCACGAAGCGCTATAATCTGAACAAATTCGTGAAGGAATTCGCCATGCGCAGAGTGCTGGTGCTCAACGGCCCCAATCTCAACATGCTCGGTGTCCGTGAACCGGACAAGTACGGCCATCTCAGCCTCGATGAAATCGTCGAGCAGCTGGAAAATCTCGCCGATGTTTATCACGTGCGTCTGGACCACTTCCAGAGCAACAGCGAAGCCGAACTGATCGAGCGCATCCACGAAGCGTGGAAGGATGGCACCGACTTCATCCTCATCAACCCGGCTGCGTTCACCCACACCTCCGTGGCATTGCGGGACGCGCTGGCGGCGGTACGCATCCCCTTTATCGAAATCCACATCAGCAACGTGTATCAGCGCGAACACTTCCGCAAGCACAGCTATTTTTCCGATCTGGCCCAGGGCGTCATCGCCGGGCTGGGGCCTCAGGGCTACCTGCTGGGTCTGCAGGCGGCCGTCGAATTGATGAAATAACAGAAGCGAGGATACCTCCCATGGATTTACGCTCCATCCGCAAACTGCTGGAAATCGTCCAGAGCCACGATATCTCCGAGATCGAAATCAAGGAAGGCGACACCAACATTCGCATCACCAAGAACAAGGAGCCGGTGATCATGCAGGCACCGGCCCAGCAGGTGGTGCAGGCTGCTCCGGCACCCGCCGCGGCGCCGGCTCAGCCACAGACGGCTGCGCCCGCTGCCGAAAGCAGTGCGCCGGCCCCCGCTGCAGCGGAAGAGAGCGGCTTTGTGGTCAAGTCTCCCATGGTGGGCACCTTCTACGCCGCCCCGGCCCCGGATGCTGATCCGTTCGTGCAGGTGGGCGATCACGTTAATGTGGGCGACACCCTGTGCATCATTGAAGCCATGAAGATCATGAACCCCATCGAGGCGGAAGTGTCCGGCACCATCAAGAAGATTCTGGTGCAGAACGCCGAGCCGGTGGAGTTCGGCCAGCCGCTGTTCATCATCGAGCAGGACTGAGCGGAGGCTTGCATGGAAAAGATTCTGATCGCCAACCGCGGTGAAATCGCCCTGCGCGTGCTGCGCGCCTGCCGGGAAATGGGGCTGAAGACCGTGGCGGTGCACTCCGAAGCCGACCGCGACCTCAAGCACGTGCTGCTGGCGGACGAGTCGGTGTGCATCGGCCCGGCCAGCTCCACCGACAGCTACCTGAACCAGCCCGCCATTATCGCCGCAGCGGAAGTCACCGATGCCGAAGCCATCCACCCCGGCTACGGTTTCCTGTCCGAAAACGCCGACTTCGCCGAAAAGGTGGAAAACTCCGGCTTTACTTTTATCGGCCCGCGTCCGGAGACCATTCGCCTGATGGGCGACAAGGTCTCCGCCATCAAGGCGATGAAGGCGGCGGGCGTACCTACCGTGCCCGGTTCCGGCGGCCCGCTGGGCGATGACGATGAGGAAAACAAGCGCATCGCCCGCGAAATCGGCTATCCGGTCATCATCAAGGCCTCCGGTGGCGGCGGTGGCCGCGGCATGCGCGTGGTGCATACCGAGTCCAACCTGATCAAGTCGATCCAGATGACCAAGACCGAAGCGCAGGCCGCCTTCAGCAACCCGGAAGTCTATATGGAGAAGTTCCTCGAGAACCCACGCCATATCGAAATCCAGGTGCTGGCTGACGGGCAGGGCAACGCCATCCACTTGGGCGAACGAGACTGCTCCATGCAGCGCCGCCATCAGAAGGTGGTGGAAGAAGCCCCGGCGCCCGGCATTACCGAAGAGCAACGCCAGCGCATCGGCGCCGCCTGCGTGCAGGCGTGTCTCGACATCGGCTACCGTGGTGCCGGCACCTTCGAGTTCCTGTACGAAAACGGTGAGTTCTACTTCATCGAAATGAACACCCGCCTGCAGGTGGAGCACCCCGTCACCGAGCAGGTCACCGGCATCGACCTGGTGCGCGCACAGATCGAAATCGCCATGGGCAAGCCCCTGTCCATCAAACAGGAAGACGTGCAGCTGCGCGGCCACGCCATCGAATGCCGCATCAATGCGGAAAATCCGGCCAAGAACTTCATGCCTTCTCCCGGCCCCATCGAGCGGCTGCACCTGCCCGGCGGCCCGGGTGTACGCTGGGACAGCCACATCTACACCGGCTACACCGTGCCGCCCTACTACGACTCCATGATCGGCAAACTGATCACCTATGGGGAATCCCGTGACGTGGCCATTGCCCGCATGGAACATGCCCTGCATGAGCTGGTGATCCTCGGCATCGATACCAACATCTACATGCAGCGGGAAATCATGGCCGACGGCGGCTTCCGCGAAGGTGGCCAGAATATCCACTATCTGGAACACCGGCTGGAACATCTGGTCTGATCTCCCGCTTCAACGCTGAAAACGCCCTGCGGGGCGTTTTTTATTGCCACGAGCCTATATCGTTATTACAATGTAATAACATTTAACGTGCAAGACAGGGAAGAAGGATGGAAGTTCGGCTTATCGATATTGGCAATTCCAAAGGGATTCGTATCCCAAAGGCCATCCTGAAACAGGTCGGCCTGCAGGATTATGTCGAGCTGGAAATTCAAAATGACAAGTTGCTTCTTCGCCCGAAACGTCACCCCCGCGCAGGATGGGAAGAAGCCTTCCGCAACGATCCTCCAGAGCCTTTGTCAGCAGAAGATGACGCGTGGCTGGATTTTGTCGATGAAGATACGCTCTGGGCAGAAGGAGAAACTTGGTGATCTCACCCAAAAGGTTCGAGATTTATCTTGTCGCGCTCGACCCGGTTATGGGATCCGAAATTGCCAAAACACGCCCCTGCGTCATTCTCTCTCCAGATGAAATGAACGGCCCACTTAATACAGTCATTATTGCGCCCATGACCAAATCTCACAAACAATGGCCTTCAAGAATAGCCGTAACATTTCAGAAAAAAGACGGTGACGTTGCGCTTGACCAAATCCGAACCATTTCCAAAAAGCGGCTGCTGAAAAAGCTTGGGACGTTATCTTCGCACTATCACGCTGAATTACTCCAGCGTCTGCAGGATATGTTTTCATGAGCTGGATACAGGTTACCGCATTGGTGCCGGAAGTGCAGGTTGAGCCCTTGAGCGAAGCGCTGATGGCGCAGGGGGCGCTTTCCGTCACCCAGGCCGAAGGCGGCAATGAGGAGATATTTGAGCCGGATCTGGGGACCACACCGCTGTGGCGCGAAACCCGTGTCACCGGCCTTTTTACCGCCGACGTGGATGGCAAGGCCATCGTGCAGGCACTTAAAAACGCTCTGCCAATGTTGCAAGACACGCCCTTCAAGGTGGAGATTCTGGAGGACAAGGACTGGGTGCGCGCATGGATGGATCAGTTCCAGCCCATGCGGTTTGGCAAGCGGCTGTGGATCGTGCCCAGCTGGTGCGAACCGCCCGAAACCGATGCGGTCAACCTGCTGCTGGATCCAGGCATGGCCTTCGGCACCGGTACCCATCCCACCACCGCCATGTGCCTGCGCTGGCTGGATGCTCATCCGCCTGCCGAACAGCAGGTCATCGATTATGGCTGTGGCTCCGGCGTACTGGCCATTGCCGCAGCCAAACTGGGCGCTTCGGCCGTGCATGGCACCGACATCGACCCGCAGGCCATTCTCGCCAGCGAAGAAAATGCCCGTCGCAATGATGTAGCCATCGATTTTCGTCTGGTAAAGGACTTTGAAGCAGCACCTCCGCAACCGACTGAGCTGGTTATGGCCAATATCCTCGCCGGCCCGCTCAAGCAGCTGGCGCCCACGCTGGCGCAGCACCTCAAGCCTGGCGGGAAGCTGATCCTCTCCGGTCTGCTCACGGAACAGGCCGCAGAGCTGATCGAGCACTATGCCCACCACGGCATTGTGCTGACCCTGCACGACGAGCAAGACAACTGGGCCTTGCTGGCAGGACAAAAGCGTGGCTGAGACGCTCGTCCTTGAAATCACCGGCCTCACCCATGACGGTCGCGGCGTTGGCCGCCACAATGGACTGGCCGTATTTGTGGCCGGCGCGCTGCCCGAGGAAACGGTCCGTGCGCACATCACGCAGCGCAAGCGCCGCTTTGCCGAGGCCGCCCTGGTGGAGATCCTTACACCTTCCTCTGATCGCCAGACGCCCTTCTGCCCCCATTTCGGTGAGTGTGGTGGCTGCCAGCTGCAACATCTGGCGCCGGCAGCGCAACGAAAATGGAAACAGCACAATCTGCAGCAGCAACTGGCCCGCCACGGGCTGGACGAACATCTTATCTGGCATGCCCCCATTACAGGGCCGGAACATGGGTATCGCCGCCGCGCCCGCTTTGCCGGTGTCAAAACGCGCAGGGGTGCCCGCCTCGGCTTCCGTGCCGCAGCTAGCCGCAACATTATTGATATTGAAACCTGTCCCGTACTGGAAGCAGAACTGAATACCGCCTGGCAGCAGCGCCGCCCCGAACTGAAGCAACGGGTTGGCCGCAAACCGCAGGAATGGACCGTCGTCCATGCGGACAATGGGGTCTTCTGGGCAGATCAACCCGCTGCTGAATTACCGGAATACAGTGTGGACAGCCTCTCGCTCCAGTTTGACCCGGGCGGCTTTATTCAGGTCAATCGCACCGTCAATGCTGCCATGGTGCAACAGGCCATCGACTGGCTGGCGCCCACTGCGGAAGACCATGTACTTGATCTGTTCAGCGGTGTAGGCAATTTCAGCCTGCCTCTGGCTCGGCGCGCTGGCGGGGTGATCGTTGTGGAGGGGCTGGAGACGCTGGTCCAGCATGCTCGCGCCAATGCGGAACGCAACGGTCTGACCCATGTCGATTTCTTCAAAAGCAACCTGTTCAATCCGCCCGAGGAGAGCCTGTGGGCGAAAGAAGCGTTTACCAAGGTGCTGCTGGACCCGGGGCGTGAAGGGGCCGAAGCTGTATGTCGCTGGCTCACGCCTGCCCGGGCTGAAAGGGTGGTCTATGTTTCCTGCAACCCGGCCACCTTTGTGCGCGATGCGGCGCATCTTAAGGAAAACGGCTGGCAGCTGCGTGATATCCGCCTGCTGGACATGTTCCCCCATACGGCTCATGTGGAAGTAATTTCCGTTTTTCATCACACCTGATAAGAAATCCCGATCACCTTCTCCCACACGAACGCGATACGATATTCCATATGCTCACTCAAAGAGGACGCCGTCATGCTCTATGCGCCTGAAAAGATGCCCCGCGTAGCCCGTGAGGACATGAACCATACCCACGAGGAAGAAGTGGCGCTGGTCAACCGCATTGCCGAGGCCATTGAAGCGGTGGAACAGGGCGGAGACAGCGCGGCGCTGGAGCCTTTGCTGGACGAATGGCTGGCGCATACGCGCGCACACTTTGATAACGAGCACCGCATTATGGAAGAGAGCGGCTTTCCGGCCTATGCCGTCCACCGGGCCGAGCATGAACGGGTGTTCGAAATTCTCACCACGGTGATCGAACGCTACCGCAACAGCGATGATCTGGCGCCCCTGAAGCAATTCGTCACCTCCACCTGGCCCAGCTGGTTTGACAACCACGTCAACACCATGGACTTTGCCACGGCCCACTTTGCCAATATGGCCGAGCAGCAGGGCAAGCCGTTTTAAGGCGGATCGTCCGTGCGGCGATCTTTTGAGGGGGCGCCGCGCAGCAAACGATACAGTGCCCACACGGCCAGAGCCGTACCGATCCACGCCAGCACCCACCACGCCCAGCCGATGCCATGACTTTCATCCATGCTGTGCCTCCACCTTCAGCGCCTCATCATAAGAAAGCACCCAATAATCCCGCCCTGCCACGGTTGTGCGCCGGATCGGGTTCTGCGTCGCGTGCCGAGCAAAGGCTGCATCCACAAAACGATACGGCAGATGGGCGTCCCGCTGAGGCGCAATGCCCAATCGCGTGGTCTGAATGATCTGCTCAGGCTGGTAGCCGTCATCGCCTATATAAAACTGCTCCGGGTCAAACTGTTTACCGCGCCACGCCTCCACCTGCAGATGCAGCGCCTCGGCCAGCAGCGTCTGCCCGGAGCAGATCTTCTCCGCGGGCTTGTCACGTCCCAGCCCCTGCCGCATCAGCGCCAGAGCCTGTGGATCCGTGCGCCAGGCCACACCCGACTTGATCAGCACCGCATTGCCCGCCCCACGTGCACTGACATTCAGCGACGGTTTGCCGCGGCTGTAATACATGTAGATGGTACCCGCCGGCATGAACATGGCTTCCCGGGCTGGGGTACGCCCAAGGGAACTGTGCGATGCCTTCTCGTTCAGATAATAGGCTTCCGTTTCAATAATGCGGCAGCCGATCCACTCGCCCTGCACACGGCGCATGACCACCTTGCCAAGCAGTGCCACCGCCAGTTGCAGCGATGGCTTGTCAAAAAAGTCGCGCGGAAGGGGGTTGGGCCGCTGCGATGTGGATTGCATCAACGCTGATGACGACGCTTGCCGGGCTTGCAGGCCTTGAGCGCCTTGGGGGAATCCGCCTGCTCCACACACTGCAGCCGCGCCTTGAGCCGTTCAATAAGCATCTGCTTGCGCCTTTGGAAGGCTTCCTGCTTGAAGGCCTGGCGGGCTTCACGCTCCTTGGCTTCACAGCGACGGAAGTCCTCACGGGTTTGGGCCTGGCGGTTGCACTCCTCCGCCTGTTGCAGAATCTGCATGCGCTGCTGGTGCGACCAGGACTCAAAGTCGTTGTAGGCCATGGCGGGGAGAGCCGCCCCGGAAAGAATCATCGCCAGAATGGTACGCCGCATGAATCACCTCCTCCATACATCGAATAGCAAAAGGCCCGGCAGACAATCCGGGCCTTTCAGTGTAGCACGCGAGTGGAAGCCGATCAGCCGAAGCGACCGGTGATGTAATCTTCGGTCTGCTGCTTGGCAGGCGTCGTGAAGATGGTATCGGTGCTGTCGTACTCCACCAGCTCTCCCATATACATAAAGGCGGTGTAGTCGGAAATCCGGGCCGCCTGCTGCATATTGTGGGTGACGATGGCGATGGTGTAATCCTCCCGCAACTCCATAATCATCTCTTCAATGGCCGTTGTAGAGATGGGATCCAGCGCCGAAGTAGGTTCATCGAACAGCAACACTTCCGGCCGTAACGCAATGGAGCGTGCAATGCACAGGCGCTGCTGCTGCCCGCCGGACAGACCGCGGGCATCCCGATTGAGACGGTTGCTGACCTCATTCCACAGGGCCGCATCACGCAATGCCTGCTCAACGCGAGCATCCAGTTCAGACTTGCTGCGTATACCCTGGAGTTTCAACCCATAGGCGATATTGTCGTAAATGGACATGGGAAACGGCGTTGGCTTCTGAAAAATCATCCCCACCCGCTGACGCAAGGCGATCAGCTGACTTTCCCTTTTCCATTCGAGGATATTCTCATAGCGGTCACCACCCTTGCAGAGAATGCGGATCTCACCCTCATAACGGCAGCCCGGATAGAGATCATGAATGCGGTTGAGCGCTCGCAGCAGGGTGGATTTTCCACAGCCGGACGGTCCGATCAGCGCTGTGATGCGCTTTTCCAGAATGGGAAGATTGATTCCCTTGAGCGACGGCTCTGGCACGTTTGGGTAGGTGAAGTAGAGGTCCTTCACCTCCATCAGGGCGACAGCATTGTCTTGCATGGCATTCATTTCCTCTTGTCTCGGATGAGGTAGCGGCCAGCGATATTGAGGATCAGGACGAACAGTGTCAGCACCAGTGCCCCGGCCCAGGCCAGCTTCACCATTTCTTCACCCGGCGTGGTGGCAAGATTGTAGATGGAAACGGTGAGGGAAGGATAGGTCTCGCTCAGATCCGTCACCCAGAACTGACTGGTGCCGCTGGTGTAGAGCAGCGGTGCCGTTTCGCCCACAATGCGCGCAAACGCCAGCAGCAATCCGGTCATGATCCCGACCTTGGCAGCTCGAATGATGATATCGAGGATAATCTTGTACTTGGGTACCCCCAGCGCCACCCCCGCCTCGCGCAGTTCACGCGGCACCAGGCTGAGCATGTCATCCGTGGTGCGCACAACGATTGGAAGCATGAGAATTGCCAGCGCCACGGCCCCGGCCCAGCCATTGGTATGACCGACCGGCACAACAATAATGGCATAGACAAAAGTCCCGATGACGATCGACGGCGCGGACATCATGACGTCGGACAGATCCCGAATGAAATCGGCATAACGGGTATGGCTGCCATACTCCTGCAGCCAGATGCCCGCCAACATGCCGACGGGTACGGCAATGGCCGTGGCCATGAGCGAGAGCACGAACTGCCCCCATATCAGATTGCGCAGACCATTCTCCACCAGGTCGTGCGTAAACAGGTCCAGCCGCATGCCCTCAACCCCCTTGAGCAACAGGGTGTAGAGGATCCAGCCGAGAAAAATCAGCCCCAGTACGGCGGTACCGGTAGAGAGGACAGCGAAAAGACGATCGGCCAGCAGACGGGTACGCAATCTCATGAACGCTTCCTCCGCAGGAAATAGTACTTGGCAGCAAAAATCACCACAAAACTGACCACAAACAGCAGAAAGGCCAGATAGTAAAGCGCTGCCAGACTCAGGCCACTGGATTCGGCGAAGTTATTGGCCAGCGCAACAGGAATCGAGTTGGTGGGATCAGTCAACGAATGGGGAAGCATGAAGACCCCGCCGATAACGAAGGCCACCGCCATGGTTTCCCCTAATGCTCGGCCCAGCGAGATGATGATCGATCCGAGAATACCCGCCCGCGCATAGGGAAAGATAATGTCCTTGACCACTTCAAACCGGGTTGCGCCCACGGCATAGGCCGATTCCTTGAGGACATCCGGTGTGGTATTGATGGCGTCCCGACTGAGAGCCGCCATGAAGGGGATGATCATCACACCGAGTACCAGGCCGGCAACCAGCAGGGAGACAGAACTGCCACCGAAGATGGAAGCGATAAAAGGTCCGAAGAAAAACAGGCCCCACATCCCATAGATGATAGAGGGAATGGCAGCCAGCAACTCAATGGCAATACTGACCGGCTTGACCAGCCAGTCCACTGCCAGTTCACTGAGAAAGACCGCGGTGCCCATGGCCAGCGGCACGGCAAAAAGCATTGCAATCACAGTGGAAAGCACCGTGCCGACAATCGGCACCAGTCCGCCATAGATTTCCGTGACCGGCTGTGCCGCTTCCGGGGCCATCCCGCTCAACGCCGCCTGCTCCTCCTCATCATCCTGGGGGACCAGCTCCTCTTCATCATCGGTAGGGATAGCCCCCTCATCTGGCGTTATCTCCGCCTCGTCATCGTCCATGGGTATGGCGGTATCGGTAGTGCCCAGCGCCGCTTCATCATCATCCGTCGGAATGCCATTATCAAGATCAGCTGACGTGTCCTGCGCTCCACCCGCCGGTGTCGCCTTTTCTACCGGCACCCCCCAGCGCGGATCGACGAGAAATTGCCACCCATACGCCTGCATGGCCGGTTTGGCCTGGACATAGAGCACATACAGCGTCGCCAGCAGAATGATCAGCACCACCGTTGCACTGAACCACGCCATGCGGGAAAAGAAACGTTCCATGAACCCGTCCCGTATTCGTTAAACGAGAAAGAGGAAGCCAATAGGGCAGCGCACCCTCATGCCCTGCCCTATTGGCATCACATTACAGCCACGGCCGTGCATCGCATGAAAACACGGCCGCACAAATTGATTATTCTAAACCAGAACCCTGCGGTTCAGTTCGAGCAGGGACTCAATAAAGCCCCTTGGCACGCCAGTAGTCACGCACTTTTTCCTTCACTCCTGCCGGCAGAGGCACATAGCCCAGTTTACGGGCGCTGGCATCCCCTTTGCGGAACCCGAAGTCAAAGAACTGAACCACGGCTCGATCCTGCGCCTCTTTGTCTCGCGGCATCAGCACAAAGGTGGCTGACACAATGGGATACCCCTTGGGTGGATAGGCAATATTGGCATAGAAATCCTTTTTGGGATCCAGATCGGCATACTGTGCCGCGACCGAGAAGCTTTCGGGGGCTGGCTTGACAAACGTGCCGTCGGCCGCCTGAATGGTGGCCATATCCAGCCGGTTTTTCATTGCATCGGCATAGTCCAGGTAGCCGATGGAATAGCGGTTGGTCTTGATGGCAGTGGCCACACCGAAATTGCCCTTGCCGCCGACACGAAACGCCATCGGCCAGTTGATGGCCTTGCGCGCACCAAACTTGCTGCGCCACGTCCTGCTCATTTTTGACAGGTAGTAGCTGAAGGCGAAAGTGGTTCCGGACTTGTCGGAACGGTGGACAAACAGCACCTTCTCGTGAGGCAGGCGGACACCGGGATTGCTCTGCTTCAACAGCGGGTTGTCCCAGTACTGCACCGTGCCCAGCACAATCCCCTCGATTGCCTTTTCACTCAGCTTCAGATCATGCACGCCAGGTACGTTGTAGGCGAAGGTAATTGCCCCGATGGCCGTGGGGAACTGATACAGGCGGGTCTTTTTCAGAATACGCGGCTTGAGCGGCTTGTCGGAACCGCCAAAGTCCACTTCACGGTGCACCACCGCCTTGATGCCGGCCCCTGAGCCGGTCGGCGTGTAATTTACCTTGCTGCCCTTTTCCTGGTAATACGCATCCGCCCAGGCCTTGTAGAGCGGATAGGCAAAGGATGAGCCCGTGCCCTGCAGGGTTGTCCCGGCAGAGGCGGTTGCAGCAAAAGCGGTCATGGCGACCGCCATCATCAGTTGTTTCATATTGCACCTCCAGATTGTCGATTAATGGCCCATATCAGGGCAGGAAATATTATGAAAGAGACGTTTGACGACTGTGTGAAGCGTCTGTGACACTTTCATGACAGCCCAGCCGCTGTGGCGGAAAATCACAACGAAAGGTAGAACCCACCTGCGGGAGACTGTCCACATGCAGGTGCCCGCCATGCAGCTCCAGCACATGTTTGACAATCGCCAGTCCAAGGCCCGTCCCTCCGGTCTCGCGGGAGCGCGCCATATCCACCCGGTAAAACCGCTCGGTCAGGCGTGGAATGTGCTCGCGCGCAATACCGATACCGGTATCCTGCACTTCAAAATGGCCGCCCTGCGCATCCTGCCACCAGCGGATGACTATCTGCCCGCCCTGAGGGGTATACCGCACCGCATTGGAGAGCAGATTGGTAAACACACTGCGCAGAAGCTCCGGGTCGCCGCAGAGCGGAAGTGTGGCGTCACAGTGGAGCTGGATCCTGTGCCGTCCGGCGCTGAGCAGCTCGGCTTCGGTCTTCAATACGGCCATCATTTCGGTCATGTCCACAGGCACCTCCCGGGAGAGCGTCTGCTGCCGTTCAACCGTGGAGAGGGTAAGCAGATCGTCAATAATGCGACGCATGCGCTCGGCCTGCTGCGCCATCTGCGTCAGGGCCGGACGCAGCGTTTCCATTTCCCTTGGCAGCATGTCGTGCAGGGCTTCCAGATAACCAGTAAAGACGGTCAGAGGGGTGCGCAACTCATGGGAAGCGTTGGCAACAAAATCGCGACGCATCTGAATGAGATCGTGGACACTGCTTACATCTTCTGCCAGCATCAGCCAGCCGGAGTCAAACGGGCGCAACTGCACCTGCAGCACGCGCAGGCGCGGCCCAGGCAGGGCGAGTTTCAACGATCCGGAAAAGTCACCACGTTCCAGCCAGTGCACAAACTCCGGCAGGCGTATCAGCTGGCGCACATCCCGCCCCCTGTCATGGCGCTGCACACCCAGCAGGTGTGTCGCAGCAGGGTTGAGCCACTGGATATGAAAATTGTCCGTCAGTTCCACCACTGCTATGGGCAGATGCTCCAGCCGTGCCACGGCCTGATCCCGCTGTGCACGCAGGCGCTGCAGTTTTTTGTCGGCACGGCGGTTCGCACGCACAACCTCCGTGCCCAGGTGTCGCCAAAGGCCGGGCAGGGTTTCCGTATCATCTGGCTGGTGGTGCTGCATGGCCCTGTAAAATCGCCCTGCCCACCATAGGTGCCAGAGTACATATCCCGTCAGTATAAGCCACAGCACCTGTACGCCCTGCCCGGTCATCAGCGTACCCAGCACGGCAAGGCCGGCAAAGGCCAGAATAACCGCTCCCTCCGCCTGTAACAGGGCACGCATTAGCCGTCCTCGTGCTCCGACAGGCGATAGCCGGCGCCACGCACCGTCTGTACCATGCCATCACAGCCGGCGGGCGCCAGTGCCTTGCGCAGACGCCGAATATGCACATCCACGGTGCGCTCCTCCACCACTACATGATCACCCCACACCTGATCCAGCAACTGCGCCCGGGTAAAGACACGTTCGGGATGACGCATGAAAAACTGCAACAGACGAAATTCAGTCGGTCCCAGCGCCAGGGTATGCTCCCCGCACCGCACCCGATGACTCTCGCTGTCAAGGCTCAGGGGGCCGATCTGAAGGGTAGGCCGATCATCCCCCTGCAAGACAGCACGCCGACGCAGTACCGCTTGAATGCGTGCTACCAGTGCCCGGGGCGAGAACGGCTTGACCACATAATCGTCTGCACCGGCCTCAAATCCATTCACCTGATCCTGCTCTTCCCCTTTTGCCGTAAGCAGGATGACCGGCAGGGTTGAAAACCGCTCATGCTGGCGCAACCGTTGCAGAAAAGCGATGCCGGATGTCCCGGGCAGCATCCAGTCCAGCAGCACCAGATCCGGCAAATGCCTGGACAATTGCTGCCATGCCTGCTCGGCACTGGACGCCTGACTGACCTCAAACCCCGCGGTCTGCAGGGTAAAGGCAAGCATGTCGCGAATGGCGGCTTCGTCTTCCACGACGAGGATATGCACGGCCGGTGTCATCACAACGTGCTGTTCAGGATGAGGTATCGTCAGCTTCGCTGGCCAGTTTTTCGATCATGGCATGGTCCGGAGAGCGCACATCCCGGCCATTGATGATATAGATGATGCTCTCCGCCACATTTGCGACATGATCGGTCATGCGCTCTACAGCCTTGATGACGGTAATGAATTCCAGATAACAGTCCGCCTGTTCACACCCCTGTGCCTTGAAACTGGCCACGGTGTCTGCCATGAGGGTTTTATACAGGGCATCGGCCTTTTCTTCATCTTCCAGCAGCGATACGGCATCCTTGAGATGCAGGCGGGCATAGGCATCCAGCGCCTGCTTGAGCATATCACGCGCCATATCGATCAGACGATAAAAATCGGTCGCCAGCCGCAACTGACTGCACTGTCCATCCAGCCGGTCAAAATGTTCCACCATCCGTGCCAGCTTGACCACCTCGTCGCCTACCCGTTCCAGATCGATGCCGATGCGCAGCGAGCTGATGATAAGGCGCAGATCAGAGCCGGCCGGCTGATGGCGCGCCACCAGCTGAATGGCGGCCTGATCGGTGTTCTGCTCGGTCTCATTGATCAGCCGATCCAGCTGACGCACCTCTTTTGCTTTCTCCACATCACCCAGCTGCAGGGCCGAAACCGCCAAATCCAGCTGCTTTTCAACCAGCCCGCCCAGCTGAAGGATGTGGTTCATCAGTGCTTCCAGATCACGGTTGTAGGCCTGCAGGGTATGTTTTCTGAAATGTTTCGGTTCGGCGCGCATGGGTATTGTCTCCTTCTCTGATTGCAAACCGCACACTCTCGCTTGGCTTTG
>CAYYIL010000028.1:0-18006 GCA_964471975.1 uncultured Piscirickettsiaceae bacterium
AGCTGATCGCCCCGATCGCCATGGACGAAGGTCTGCGCTTTGCGATCCGCGAAGGTGGTCGCACCGTCGGTGCAGGCGTGGTGTCCAAGGTTATCGAGTGATCCTGCTCGAAAAATCAATTAGTTGTTGAATTGGCGGACGTCGTCCGCTATAATTCGCAACCCTGTAATAGCAGCGGCCTGGCCGCTGCTTTTGTTTTCACAAAAAAAGAGTTGTGGTATGGCTGCACAAAACATTCGTATCCGTCTGAAAGCGTTTGATCATCGTCTGATCGATCAATCCGCTAAGGAAATTACGGAAACGGCCAAGAAGACTGGCGCGCAGGTGCGTGGCCCGATCCCTTTGCCGACCCGTAAAGAGCGCTACACTGTGCTGATCTCGCCGCACGTCAACAAGGATGCTCGTGACCAGTACGAAATTCGTACCCACAAGCGTCTGCTGGACATTGTCGATCCGACTGACAAGACCGTTGACGCGCTGATGAAGCTGGATCTGGCAGCGGGTGTAGATGTAAAGATCGAGCTGCACTGAGCATTCGTTTGAATGCAGTGTGGCAGGTTGGCCATCAATCGTAATGGTCAGTCTAAACATAATAACGAGGACTAGTTATGACTATTGGAGTCGTCGGTAAGAAAATCGGCATGACTCGCGTCTTCAACGAGGACGGTGTTTCCGTTCCCGTTACGGTGATTCAGGTCGAGCCGAATCGCGTTACACAGCTGAAGACAAGCGAGACAGACGGCTATTCGGCCGTTCAGGTAACCACCGGCAAAAAGCACGCGGGCCGTGTCAACAAGCCCGAAGCCGGTCATTATGCAAAGGCTGGTACCGAAGCCGGTCTGGGTCTGTGGGAATTCCGTGTCGAATCTGACGCGGATCTGGAAGGTCTGGAACTGGGCGCAGAGATCACTGTTGAGCGTCTGGCGGACGTGAAGAAGGTAGATGTGACCGGTACCACCAAGGGTAAAGGTTTCCAGGGGGGCGTCAAGCGTCACAACTTCCGTACGCAGGATGCCAGCCACGGTAACTCACTCTCTCACCGTGCACCGGGTTCCATCGGTCAGAACCAGACGCCGGGCCGTGTGTTCAAGGGCAAGAAGATGGCCGGACACATGGGTAACGTGCGTCAGACCACATTGAATCTGGAAGTGGTCAAGGTGGACGTTGATAACGGACTGGTGCTTGTCAAGGGTGCCGTCCCCGGTGCCAATGGCGGCATGGTCATTGTGCGCAAGGCAGTGAAGGGTGAGTGATATGGATATCAAGGTAATCAATTCTTCCACTGGTGAAGCTGCTGCGACCGTGGCCGTTGACGACAAGGTGCTGGGTGCCGACTTCAACGAGCCGCTGGTGCATCAGGTGGTGACGGCCTACATGGCCAAGGCGCGTGCCGGAACCAAGGCGCAGAAGAACCGTTCCGAAGTCAGTGGTGGCGGCGCCAAGCCCTGGCGTCAGAAGGGAACCGGTCGTGCCCGTGCCGGCTCCATCCGCAGCCCCATCTGGGTTGGTGGCGGGCGCGCATTCCCCAACAAGCCGCGCAGCTACGAGCAGAAAGTCAACAAGAAAATGTACCGCGCAGCCATGCGTTCCATTCTGTCCGAGCTGAACCGTTCAGGTCGTCTTATCGTTGTGGACGACTTCAAGGTGGATGCGCCCAAAACCAAGCAGTTCGTCGCCAAGATGAACCAGCTGGGCGTCAAGGATGGTTTGGTGGTGACCGAAGGCTTCGATGAGTATCTCTACCTGGCATCCCGCAATCTGTACCACGCGGATGCCTGTGACGTGAACAGCATCGATCCGGTCAGCCTGATTGGCTATGAAACCATTGTGATGACTCAGGGCGCCCTGAAGCAGCTTGAGGAGAAACTGGCATGAACAAGGAACGTATCTATCAAGTCCTGCTGGCGCCGCACATTTCCGAGAAGAGCGCGTTGCTGGCCGACAAGGCGGATCAGTATGTATTCCGCGTTGCCCCGGATGCGACCAAGCCTGAAATCAAGGCGGCGGTCGAATCCCTGTTTGACGTGAAGGTGCAGTCCGTCAACGTCATCAACATCAAGGGCAAGCAGAAGTTCTTCCGCGGGCGTCCGGGCAAGCGTAACGGCATCCGCAAGGCTGTCGTCCGTCTGGCACCTGGCCAGGAAATCGATGTAATCGGTGGTGAGTAAGGAGTAATACCATGGCTATTATCAAAAAAGCAAAGCCGACTTCACCCGGCCGCCGCTTCGTGGTCAGCGTTGTCGAGCCTTCCCTGCACAAGGGCAAGCCTTACGCACCGCTGCTGGTCAAGAAGTCCAAGACGGGCGGTCGCAACAACTACGGACGCATTACCGTGCGCCATCGTGGGGGCGGTCACAAGCAGCACTATCGCCTGATTGACTTCAAGCGCAACAAGGACGGCGTGCCCGGCGTTGTAGAACGTCTGGAATATGACCCGAACCGCAGTGCACATATCGCACTGATCAAGTATGCAGACGGTGAGCGTCGCTATATTCTGGCGGCCAAGAACCTGAAGGCAGGCGATACCGTCGTTTCAGGCGATGATGCGCCGATCAAGGTGGGTAATGCCCTGCCATTGCGCAATATCCCGGTCGGTACCGTCATTCACGGCATCGAACTGCGTCCGGGCAAGGGTGCACAGCTGGCCCGTTCAGCCGGCGCCTCTGCGCAGCTGGTGGGCAAGGAAGGCAAGTACGTGCTGGTCCGTCTGCGTTCCGGCGAAATGCGCAAGATTCTGGCCGAGTGCCGTGCCACCATTGGTGAAGTGGGCAACTCCGAGCACAATCTGCGCAAGCTGGGCAAGGCTGGTGCCAAGCGCTGGCGTGGCATTCGCCCGACCGTTCGTGGTGTTGCCATGAACCCGGTTGACCACCCGCATGGTGGTGGTGAAGGCCGCACATCCGGTGGTCGTCATCCTGTGACGCCGTGGGGCGTGCCGACCAAAGGCAAGAAAACTCGCAAGAACAAGCGCACGGACAAGATGATCGTCCGCCGTCGCAATGCTAAGTAAGGAAGGACACTATGCCACGTTCAGTTAAAAAAGGACCATTTATAGATCATCACCTTCTCAAGAAGGTGATGCAGGCTCAAGAATCTGGCGAAAAGCGTCCGATCAAAACCTGGTCACGCCGCTCCATGATCATCCCCGAGATGATCGGCCTGACCATCGCGGTGCACAACGGCCGCGAACATGTTCCGGTCTATATTTCCGAGAACATGGTCGGACACAAACTGGGTGAGTTCGCCATGACGCGCACATTCCGCGGTCATGCAGCCGACAAGAAAGCCAAGAAGCGTTAAGGAGTAGATTGCCATGCAAGTGAGTGCTACACATCGTTTTGCGCGCATCTCTCCGCAGAAAGCACGTCTGGTTGCTGACCTGATCCGCGGAAAGAGCGCCGAAGAGGCCGTGAATATTCTGGCATTTAGCAACCAGAAGGCGGCCAAGCTGTTTTACAAGGTGCTGCAGAGTGCCATCTCTAACGCCGAAAACAATGAAGGCGCCGATATCGACGAGCTGAAGGTGACGTCCGTTTACGTCAACGAAGGCCCGCGTCTGAAGCGCCTGCGTGCACGGGCCAAGGGTCGTGCAAACCGTATCCTCAAGCGCACCAGTCATCTGACTGTTGTCGTTGGTGACAAGTAAGGAGTTTAGAGATGGGACAGAAAGTACATCCGGTAGGCATCCGCCTCGGCATTACCAAGGACTGGAATGCGCGCTGGTTTGCCGACAGCAAGAACTATGCGGACTTCCTCAACAGTGATGTCGAGGTGCGCAACTACGTCATGAAAAAGCTGGCCCACGCCAATGTGAGCAAGGTTCACATCGAGCGTGTGGCCAACGGCATGCGCCTGACGATCTTTACCGCTCGTCCTGGCGTCGTGATTGGCAAGAAGGGCGAGGATATCGAAAAGCTCAAGGCTGAGCTGACCGGCATGCTCAACATGCCTGTCAATATCGATATCTACGAGATCAAGAAACCTGAGCTGGACGCCAAGCTGGTCGCTGACAGCATCGCCCAGCAGCTGGAAAAACGCATCATGTTCCGCCGTGCCATGAAGCGTGCGGTGGGCAACGCCATGCGTCTGGGCGCTGAAGGCATCAAGGTCATGGTCTCCGGCCGTCTTAACGGTGCCGAGATTGCACGTACAGAGTGGTATCGCGAAGGCCGTGTGCCCCTGCACACCTTCCGTGCCGATATCGATTACGCATTCAGCGAAGCCGACACCACCTACGGCAAGATCGGCGTAAAAGTCTGGATCTTCAAGGGTGAGCGCCTTGGCAAGTTGCCGCTGGATCTGCACAAGCAGGAAAGCGGGCGTCGTGATCAAAAAGGCAGAAAAGGCCGTAGATAAGAAGGAATCGCACCATGTTGATGCCAAAACGTACGAAATACAGAAAGGTCCAGAAAGGCCGCAACCGTGGCCTGGCGCAGGCGGGCAACAAGGTCAGCTTCGGTGAATACGGCCTGAAGGCGCTGGAGCGCGGCCGCATCACCTCCCGTCAGATCGAAGCGGCACGTCGTGCCATGACCCGTCACGTTCGCCGTGGCGCCAAGATCTGGATCCGGATCTTCCCTGACAAGCCGATTACCCAGAAGCCGCTTGAAGTGCGGATGGGTAAGGGTAAAGGTAGCGTGGAATACTGGGTCGCCGAAGTGCAGCCCGGCCGCGTAATGTTTGAGATGCAGGGTGTGGACGAAAGCGTCGCACGCCGTGCCTTCGAGCTGGCGGCAGCCAAGCTGCCCATCAAGTCCCAGTTCGTAATCAGATCGGTGATGTGATATGGATACCAAAACACTGCGTGAAAAGTCAGTTGATGAACTGAAAGGGGTCCTGAACGACCTGTTGAAGGAGCAGTTCAACCTGCGCATGCAGCATGCGACCGGCCAGCTGCAAAATACAGCGCAGCTGCGCAAGGTGCGCCGCGATGTTGCGCGGGTGAAGACCCTGATTCGTGAAAAAGTGAGTGCTTGATTATGAGTGAGAACAAACAGGCTCGTACCGCCAAGGGTGTCGTGGTCTCCAACGGGATGGACAAGTCCATCGTCGTTCGTGTGGACCGTTACGTGAAGCACCCCAAGTACAAGAAGTTCGTGCGCAAGTCCACCAAGATCATGGCGCATGACGAAAACAACGAATGTAACGTGGGTGATACCGTAACTGTGGTAGAATCCCGTCCAATTTCTAAACACAAGACCTGGAAGCTGGTCAGTATCGACGAACGCGCTGCGCGCTGATCGGACGACAAACTGACTTCCGAGTGCCGCTTCTTTGGCTAAGCCTGACATTTCAGGAACTGGCCAAATTAGCGGTATTGGTGTATACTTTTATTTTTTTCGCGGTTGGAAAGTGGAGTGCCGCTATGATTCAAATGCAAACAGTTCTGGATGTCGCTGATAACAGTGGCGCCAAGAAAGTTCAGTGCATCAAGGTGCTGGGCGGATCGAAGCGTCGGTACGCTTCTGTTGGCGACGTTATCAAGGTGTCCGTTAAAGAGGCCACCCCTCGTGGACGTGTGAAAAAGGGTGATGTTTACAACGCTGTAGTCGTTCGCACTGCAAAAGGTGTGCGTCGCCCTGACGGTTCACTGATCAAGTTTGACGGCAACGCCGCTGTCATTCTGAATCAGAAGCTTGAGCCCGTCGGTACACGTATCTTTGGCCCGGTTACACGCGAGCTGCGCGACAAGTTCATGAAGATCGTCTCGCTTGCGCCAGAAGTTATTTAAAGGTGAAAGAGATGAACCGAATCAAGAAAGGCGATGAAGTAATCGTTATTGCCGGCAAGGACAAGGGCAAGCGTGGCACTGTTTCCAAGGTGCTGGCCAACGGCAAGGTAATTGTCGATGGCATCAACCTGGCAAAGAAGCATGTCAAGCCCAACCCCATGACGGGTGAACAGGGCGGGATCGTGAACAAGGAAATGCCGATTCACGCATCCAATGTCGCACTGTATAACCCGGAAACCGGCAAAGGGGACCGTGTTGGCTTCCGTATGGAAGGTGACAAGAAGGTGCGTTTTTTCAAGTCAACCGGCAAAGCCGTTGATGCTTAAGGTTTGGTGACAGAAATGGCAAGACTGAAAGAGCAGTACAAGAATGAGGTTTTGCCCAAACTGATGAAACAGTTTGGATACAAAACCCCGATGCAGGCGCCACGTCTGACCAAGATCACCCTGAACATGGGTGTGGGCGAAGCCCTGGGCGACAAGAAGATTCTGGATAATGCGATGGCGGACATGGCGGCCATCTCAGGTCAGAAGCCGATCAAGACACTGGCACGCAAGTCCGTTGCAGGTTTCAAACTGCGTGAAGGCTGGCCGATCGGCTGTAAGGTGACGCTGCGCGGTGAGCGCATGTACGAATTCCTCGATCGCCTGATCAATATCGCCCTGCCGCGTGTGCGCGACTTCCGTGGTGTAAGCCCGAAGTCTTTCGATGGCCGTGGCAACTACAACATGGGCATCAAGGAACAGATCATCTTCCCTGAAATTGAATTTGAAAAGGTTGACGCGATTCGTGGTATGGATATCAACATCACCACCACCGCCGAAACCGATGAAGAAGCAAAAGCGCTGCTCGAAGCGTTCAACTTCCCGTTTAAAAAGTAAAGGTGTGCAGTAATGGCTAAGAAATCCATGATCGCGCGTGAACTGAAGCGCATCAAGACTGTACAGAAGTACGCTGAGAAACGCGCCAAGCTGAAAGCAATTGCTAACGACTTGAGCCGCCCGTTTGAAGAGCGTATGGAAGCGCTGGAAAAGCTGAACAAGCTGCCCCGCAATGCTTCCCCTGTACGGGTACAGCGTCGCTGTCGTATCACAGGTCGACCGCACGCGGTCTATAGAAAATTCGGTCTTTCTCGGAACATGATTCGCCAGCTGGGTATGCAGGGCGATATTCCTGGCCTGAAGAAAGCAAGTTGGTAAGGATAAATAACCATGAGTATGTCTGATCCTATCGCAGATATGTTGACTCGCATTCGCAATGCGCAGATGGCCAATCACGACCGCGTGGTTGTGCCCAGCTCCAAGCTGAAGAAGGCATTGCTGGATGTGCTGTCCGCAGAAGGTTATATCAACGGCTATGAAGTCAAGGATAACGGTGGCAAGCCCGAGCTGGTCATCAACCTGAAGTACTATCAGGGCAAGCCGGTTATCGCGGAAGTCAAGCGCGTAAGCCGTCCCGGACTGCGTGTCTACAAGAAGAAGGACGAGCTTCCCAAGGTCATGGGTGGCCTGGGCATCGCGATTGTGTCAACGTCCAAGGGTGTGATGACGGACCATCAGGCGCGCAAGGCCGGCCTGGGTGGTGAAGTTGTCTGCACCGTAGCATAAGGAGCGTCACAATGTCTCGTATTGCCAAGAACCCCGTGACGATCCCTTCTGGCGTCGAGGTCAAGATCGACGGTCAGCAAGTGAGCGTAAAAGGTCCCAAGGGCACCATCAGCAAGACGTTCAACGAAGCCGTTGAAATCAAGGTTGAAGACGGTCAGGTTGTGTTCGCACCACGCGAAGGCTATGCCAACGGCTGGGCGCAGGCGGGTACCGCACGCTCCATCGTGAACAACATGGTGACCGGTGTCACACAGGGTTTCGAAAAGAAACTGCAGCTGGTGGGTGTCGGCTACCGTGCCCAGGCGCAGGGGAATGTACTCAATCTGACCCTGGGCTTTTCGCACCCGGTTGCGCACAAGCTGCCTGAAGGCATCACTGCTGAAACTCCTTCCCAGACAGAAATCGTCATCAAGGGTGTGGACAAGCAGAAGGTGGGTCAGGTTGCGGCAGAAATTCGCGCCTACCGTCCGCCTGAGCCGTACAAGGGCAAGGGTGTGCGTTATGCAGATGAATACATCCTGCGTAAAGAAGCTAAGAAGAAATAAGGTATAGGGCAATGGATAAGAAGAAAGCGCGTTTGCGTCGAGCTCGCAAAACCCGTGGCAAGATTGCGCGTCTGCGCATGCCTCGCCTGTCCGTGCACCGCACCCCGCGTCATATCTACGCACAGGTGATTGCGGCGGACGGAAGCACTGTGATTGCAGCCTGCTCGACCGTACAACCAGACATCAAGAGCCAGCTGGACAAGACAGGCAACAAGGATGCTGCCAAGCTGGTAGGCAAGACGATCGCAGAAAAGGCCAAGGCGGCCGGCGTAACCAAGGTTGCGTTCGATCGTTCCGGTTTCCAATATCACGGCCGTGTTCAGGCGCTGGCAGATGCCGCGCGTGAAGGTGGTCTGGAATTCTAAGAAGGGTGAGCTATGTCTTCACGTGAAATGAAGGAAAACCAGGAAGAGCTGATCGAAAAGCTCGTTTCCGTGCGCCGTGTAGCCAAGGTGGTCAAGGGTGGCCGTGTTTTCGGCTTCTCCGCACTGTGCGTTGTCGGTGACGGCAAGGGCCGCGTCGGCTATGCCAATGCCAAGGCGGCAGAAGTACCGGTGGCCATCAAGAAGGCCATGGAAAAGGCACGCCGCAACATGCGCAAGGTGCATCTGAACAACAACACCATTCAGTATCCCATTAACTTCAAGCAGGGCGCTGCACACATCATCATGCTGCCCGCCTCTGAGGGTACGGGTGCCATCGCCGGTGGTGCGATGCGTGCCGTGCTGGAAGCGGCAGGCGTGAAGGACGTACTGGCCAAGTGTGTCGGTACCACTCGTCCTGTAAACGTTGTGCGTGCAACAGCTGACGCGCTGGCGTCCATGAGCAGTCCTGAAGAGATTGCGGCCAAGCGCGGCAAGCGTGTTGAAGAAATCGTAGGTGAATAATCATGGCTGACAAGAAGATCAAAGTTACCCTGGTCAAGAGCCTGATCGGTCGTCTGCCCAAGCACAAGGCGTGTGTGCACGGCCTGGGTCTGCGCAAGATGCACCAGACACGTGAAGTGCTGGACACACCTGAAAACCGCGGCATGATCAATAAAGTGGCATATCTGCTGAAGGTAGAGGAAGCTTAAGATGCGTTTGAATACACTCAAGCCTGCTGAAGGCGCTAAAAAGGCCAAGAAGCGTGTCGGCCGTGGTCCGGGCTCCGGTCTGGGCAAAATGGGCGGTCGCGGTCACAAGGGCCAGAAGTCCCGCTCCGGTGGCTACCACAAGGTTGGTTTCGAAGGCGGTCAGATGCCCATTCAGCGTCGTCTGCCCAAGTTCGGCTTCACCTCACGCAAATCCCTGCGTCATCAGGAAGTGCGTCTGCACGAGCTGAACAAGGTGGATGCCGACGTGATTGACCTGGCTGCACTGAAAGCGGCTGACGTGGTCAATGAAAATGTACTGACCGTCAAGATCGTTCTGTCTGGTGAAATCACCAAGCCGGTCAAGGTCGTTGGCATCCCCTGCACCAAGGGCGCCAAGGCGGCAATCGAAGCAGCCGGTGGCAGCGTAGAAGCCTGATATGAATCCAGCGATGAACTCCGGCCAGGCACAAGCCATCAATGAGCTGATGAAGCGCATCTGGTTTGTGCTGGGTGCCATTATCGTTTTTCGTCTGGGTGCACACATTCCCGTGCCGGGCATTGATCCCGATGCCCTGAAGGCCATGTTCGAGCAGCAAAAAGGCACCATCCTGGACATGTTCAACATGTTCTCGGGGGGGGCCTTGCGTCGTTTCTCGGTCTTTGCGCTGGGGATCATGCCCTACATCTCGGCCTCGATCATCGTACAGCTGATGAGTCACGTCTCGCCCACCATGTCTCAATGGCGCAAGGAAGGCGAGGCGGGCAAGCGCAAGCTGACCAAGTACACCCGTATCGGTACGGTCGTGCTGGCCACGTTCCAGGCGCTGGGCATCGCCATTGCACTGGAGTCGCAGAGCATCGGCGGTCACAGCGTGGTGATCGATCCGGGCTTCACCTTCAAGCTGATTGCGGTGACCACCCTGGTGGCGGGTACCGTTTTCCTGATGTGGCTGGGCGAGCAGATCACCGAACGGGGTCTGGGCAACGGGATCTCCATCATTATCTTCGCCGGGATCGTGGCCGGGTTGCCGGCCGCACTGGGCGGCACCTTTGAGCAGGTGCGTACAGGCAGCATGCACCCCATTACCGTATTTGTGCTGCTGGGTCTGATCATTGCGGTTACAGCATTTGTGGTGTTCATGGAGCGGGCGCAGCGTCGCATCCCGATCCAGTATTCCCAGCAGATGCGTGGCCGCAGGATGTATGGCGGTCAGGAAGGCTTCCTGCCGCTGAAGATCAATATGGCCGGCGTGATTCCGCCCATTTTTGCATCCAGCATCATCCTGTTTCCTGCAACCATTGCAGGCTGGTTTGGCAGTGCTGAAGGCATGAGCTGGCTGAAGGATCTGGCGACCACTCTGTCGCCGGGGCAGCCGCTGTATGTTCTGTTGTACGCACTGGCCATCATTTTCTTCTGCTTTTTCTATACGGCGATCGTTTTTGATCCCCGTGAAACGGCAGATAATCTGCGCAAGTCTGGCGCCTTCATTCCGGGGATTCGTCCGGGTGAGGCGACAGCGCGCTACATCAATAAGATCATGGAGCGGCTGACTCTGGCTGGCGCCCTCTACATCACCGCAGTGTGCCTGCTGCCGGAGTTCCTGATCTTGTATTGGAACGTTCCGTTCTATTTCGGCGGAACCTCGTTGCTCATCATCGTTGTCGTGGTCATGGACTTCATGACTCAGGTCCAGGCCCAGCTGATGAGCAGTCAATATGAGAGCATGATGAAAAAGGCAAAGCTGAAGCGGTAGCCTCAACCAGCCAGGCTGGTGATAGGCAAGCTACTTATGTATAATTGCCTGTTTTTCCGAATATATTTTTAGGAGAGCGTCAAGATGGCCCGTATTGCCGGCGTTAACTTGCCCCTGAACAAGCATATCGTGATCGGTCTGCAAGCCATTTATGGCATCGGTCCGACCACGTCCAAGAAAATCTGCGAAGCGATCAACCTCGATCCCACCAAAAAGGTACGCGAGCTGAGCGAGTCCGAACTGGCCGCACTGCGTGAAGAGATCAGCAAGTACAAGATCGAGGGTGACCTGCGTCGCGAAATTTCCATGAATATCAAGCGCCTGATGGACATGGGCTGCTACCGTGGCATCCGTCATCGCCGCAGTCTGCCTGTCCGTGGCCAGCGCACCAAGACCAATGCGCGTACCCGCAAAGGTCCACGCAAGCCCATCAAGAAATAAGCGAGTGTGAGATTCAGATATGGCTAAAGGTAAGAAGAATACCCCCAAGAAGAAGATCAAGCAGGTCGTGACCGACGGCGTCGCGCACGTGCATGCCTCCTTCAACAATACCATCGTCACCATTACGGATCGTTCCGGCAACACCCTGTGCTGGGCGACTGCGGGTGGTAGTGGCTTCCGTGGCTCGCGCAAGAGCACCCCGTTTGCTGCGCAGGTCGCAGCCGAGCGTGCGGGTGAAATGGCCAAGGAATATGGCGTCAAGAACCTGGAAGTGAAGGTCAAGGGTCCGGGACCGGGCCGTGAGTCCGCTGTGCGCGGCCTGCACGCTGCCGGCTTCAAGATTACTGCGATCGCTGATGTGACCCCCATTCCTCACAATGGCTGTCGTCCGCCCAAGAAACGTCGTGTATAAGGGATAGAACACCATGGCAAGATATATTGGACCCAAGTGTAAGTTGATGCGTCGCGAAGGGACGGATCTGTTCCTGAAGAGCGGCGTGCGTAGTCTCGAATCCAAGTGCAAGATCGATCAGCCGCCGGGCGTTCACGGTGCTCGTCGTGCGCGCGTGACCGAATACGGTCTGCAGCTGCGCGAGAAGCAGAAGGTGCGTCGCATGTATGGCGTGCTGGAGAAGCAGTTCCGCCGTTATTACAAGGAAGCCGATCGTCGTAAAGGCTCCACCGGTGTGAACCTGCTGCAGCTGCTGGAAACACGCCTGGACAATGTCGTTTACCGCATGGGCTTTGCCTCTACGCGTGCCGAAGCCCGTCAGCTGGTGTCCCACAAGGCGATTAGCGTGAACGGCAAGACCGTGAACATTCCGTCCTACCAGGTGCAGCCCGGTGACGTCGTGGCCGTGCGCGAAAAGGCAAAAAATCAGGCCCGTATTGCCATGGCAATGGATATTGCCCAGCAGCGCGGTCTCCCCAGCTGGGTAGAAGTGGATCCGAAGAAGTTCGAAGGTGTGTTTAAGGCGGTTCCGGATCGTTCCGACCTGTCTGCTGACATTCACGAAAACCTCATCGTCGAGCTTTACTCCAAGTAATCCTGATACGGAGACCGTTACTCATGCAACAGTTTTTAGAACAGATGCTGACACCGCAGCTGGTGGACGTAAAGCGCTACAGCCCGACACGCAGCCGTGTGGTGCTGGAGCCGATGGAGCGTGGCTACGGTCACACGCTTGGCAATGCGCTGCGTCGCATCCTGCTGGCGTCCATGCCGGGTGCAGCGATTACGCAGGTACAGATCGACGGTGTTCTGCACGAATACTCTGCGCTGGAAGGCGTGCGTGAAGACGTGCTCGAAATCCTGCTCAACCTCAAGGACGTGGCAGTCAAGCTGTCCAACCGTGATGAGGCAGAGCTGGTGCTGAGCAAGGAAGGGCCCGGCGTGGTGACTGCAGGAGATATCCAGTTGGATCATGATGTCGAGATCGCCAATCCGGATCACGTCATTGCGCACCTGTCCGACGGCGCCAAGCTGGAAATGCGCCTGAAGGTAGAGAAGGGCGTGGGCTATCGTCCCGCCGAACTCTCCAGCGACAACCAGATCGGTGTGCTGCGCCTGGATGCGGCGTTCTCACCCGTCGTGACCGTAAGCTACGACGTGGAATCCGCCCGTGTTGAACAGCGTACCGACCTGGACAAGCTGATCATCGACATCGAAACCAACGGCACCATCGATCCTGAAGATGCCATCAAGCTGGCGGCCTCCATCCTGAGCCATCAGCTGAGCGCCTTCGTGGACATGAAGCTGCAGAAGAAGCCGGAAGAGCAGCCGGTCGAAGAGCTGAACATCGATCCGATCTATCTGCAGCCCGTGGACGATCTGGAACTGACCGTTCGCTCCGCCAACTGCCTGAAGGCCGAGCAGATCTACTACATCGGCGATCTGGTGCAGCGTACTGAACAGCAGCTGCTCAAGACCCCCAACCTGGGCAAGAAGTCCCTGCAGGAAATCAAGGACGTGCTGGCCCAGCGTGGTCTGAGCCTGGGAACCAAACTGGACAACTGGCCGCCGGCGCAGCTGGCAAACGCCAAGAACGAGTCCGTGTAAACGAAAGGAATTGAACCATGCGTCATCGTAAGAGTGGTCGTAAATTCAATCGCAACAGCGCGCACCGCAAGGCCATGTTCCGCAACATGTCTGCGTCGCTGTTCGAGCATGAAATCATCAAGACAACCCTGCCCAAGGCCAAGGAACTGCGCCGTCATGCCGAGCCGCTGATTACCCTGGCCAAGGAAGATACCGTTGCCAACCGCCGTCTGGCCTATGCACGACTGGGCAACAACCACCGTGCCCGTGCCATCGTGACCAAGCTGTTCGAAGAGCTGGGTCCGCGTTACAAGGAACGCAACGGTGGCTACCTGCGCATTCTGAAATGTGGCTTCCGCCCCGGCGACAATGCGCCCATGGCGTATGTTGAGCTGGTGGATCGCCCGGTAGGTGGTGAAGAGGAAGCGGTGGAAGAAGCGGCTGAATAATCGGTTGCTTTTGCCATCTTGAAAGGCCGGCTTTATGCCGGCCTTTTTCGTATGGGCGGCGTGCATTACCCGGGCTACAATTGACCCATGAATACCCAGCCAGCCTGGTTTGACAGCCATATCCATCTGCACGCCATACCGGCTGATGCACGTGCAACCTGCATTGGTGCGGGGGCGTGTGCGTTTGCCACGGCGCCGGATGACTGGGATGCAGTGCTGCAGTTGCAACACCCGCGTGTTGTGCGGGGGCTGGGCCTGCATCCCTGGCGTGTCCATCTCGTTGAGGACAGCTGGCAGTCCGCCATCGATCAATTGGAACAGCACCTGCGTGATGATCCGGCTTTGGTCGTTGGCGAGATAGGCCTGGATTTTGACCCGCGCACGCCGGCAGACCCGGCCTTGCAACGTGAGGTCTTTCAGGCACAGCTGGAGCTGGCACTGATCTATGACCGCCCCTGTTCCATTCATATCCGCAAGGCGTTCGATGTGCTCTGCCAGCATCTGAAACCTTTCACCAGCCTGCGTGGCAGCCTGCATGGCTTTGGTGGCGGGCTGGGTGAAGCCCGTCGCTTTGTGAAGCTGGGTTGGAAAATTGGCGTCAATGGCATCGTGTGCCGAGCCAATGCTCGGCGCTACCACGACATGATTCGCGGACTGGGATTGGCGCATCTGCTGCTGGAAACGGATGGCCCCTATGTCGCCCTGCCCGGCGCAGAGCGGTTTCATTGTGGTGATATTGCCCAGATCGGCGCAAAAGTGGCGCAACTGCTCGCTCTTCCCCCTGAAACCGTCGCAGAAGAAACCACCCAGGCAGCAGAGGCACTTTTCCATGTGGGGGAGTGATGCTGCCTCGCCCGTTTGATCCATTATGGAGGGTATCGTGAGCGAACGTCTGAACGATCCGCTATTTGAACGCAGCCGCCTTGTGTTTGAGGACGCCGCTATTTTGCGCCTGCTGGATGCCCGTGTCCTGGTAGCCGGTTGCGGCGGAGTGGGCGGCTTTGTGGTGGAAGCGCTGGCGCGCGCCGGTGTGGGCGAGCTGGTGCTGGTGGATCACGATGTGGTCAGCCCCAGCAATCTGAACCGCCAGCTCGTCGCCCTGCACAGCACGTTGGGCCAGCCCAAGGTGGCTGTGCTCAAGCAGCGTGTCGAGGATATCAATCCGCTTTGCAGGGTGGATGCCCGCCAGACCTTTCTTGCGCCGGACGACATGCCGGAACTGGTGGGCGAAGGGTTTGATTTTGTCGTGGACGCCATCGACAGCCTTAACTGCAAGGTAAGACTGGTGTATGAAGCGTGGCGCCAGCAGGTGCCAGTGGTGTCCAGCATGGGGGCAGGGCGGCGCGTGGATCCGCGCTTGATTCGTGTGGCCGACCTGATGGACACCCACGGCTGCGGGCTGGCGCGGCAGATGCGCCAGCGCCTGCGCAAGCTGGGTGTGGGCCGCGGCATCGAGGTGGTCTTTTCCGAAGAGGTGCCCAAGGCGCCCGGCCCCATGGAAACAATTGAGGGGGCGCGGGGGCGTGTGGTCAATGGCACGGCCAGCTACATGCCGGGACTGTTCGGTCTGACGCTGGCAGGGCGTGTGATTCAGCGGCTGACGGCTGCGAAATAGGGGGGTCCCCGACTTTTTTTTTCGGCGGGTGGCAGACGCCTTGAAAATGGAGGCCTTAGAGCCGCCCTTCGGCGTTCAGCTTGTTGAGGCCGGCCTGTTTGACCAGCCACGGCGCCATTTTAAGGATGCCCAGGCGCTCGAAGCGGTTGAGCAGGCGGCGGATGACGGGGCGTGCCTGTTCCACCGTCATGCCCGGCTTGAGCTCCGGCTGGTAGAGCAGGCGCAGCATGACATAGTCCAGTGGCGAGAGCAGGTCCTGCCGGCTGGCATCGTTGGCGATGGACGGGTTAACCCAGTCGGCATCGTTGGGCAGGCCCATGACCTGCGTGATCTCCTCCACCACACAGGCGGGGTAAATGCCGCGCTTGAAGGCGTGATCCACCGGGATGATGACGGTGGCGCGGGTGATTTCGCCATGACGGTTGGTGCTGTAATTGCCCATGCAGTTGACCCCGCGCACAAAATGCCGCGCCCTGTCTGACGGCATCAGATGGTGGCGGGCAATGGCGGCAGCAAAGTCGCGATCGCGGGTGAGCACAATGTGCAGGTTTGGCCGTTGGGCGACCGGCACCATGATAATGCCGGTAATGGATTCCAGCTGATCCATATGACGCAGAATGGGCGTTTCCAGCAGGCGCGAGGCCTTGACCCCGTCTTCGTATTCGATCTTCCAGTGAACCGGTCGGGTCCATTTGTTGAGGCGCTTGATGCCGGCAGCATATTCGCGCTTGAAGGCAATCTCGATAAACGCCTTTTCGATATAGGCCTTGTCTTCCCATGGCGGGCGCTGTCCTGCCTGCAGCGGCAGGGTGATCAGCAGCAGAAGCAGAGCCAGCGTGCGCATCAGCGTTTTTCCAGCAGGGGCTTGAGATAGCGCCCCGTGTGGGAGATGGGGTTGTCGGCGACCGCTTCCGGCGTGCCGGTGGCGATGATTTCCCCGCCTTTCGCACCGCCTTCCGGCCCCAGATCCACAATCCAGTCGGCGGTCTTGATCACGTCCAGATTGTGCTCGATGACCATGATGGTGTTGCCATGATCGCGCAGGGTGAACAGCACCTTGAGCAGCTGCTCGATGTCATAGAAATGCAGGCCGGTGGTGGGCTCATCGAGAATGTATAGGGTGGAGCCCGTATCCCGCTTGGACAGCTCCCGCGCCAGCTTGACCCGCTGTGCTTCCCCGCCGGAGAGCGTTGTGGCACTCTGCCCCAGACGGATATAGCCCAGCCCCACGTCCATCAGCGTCTGCAGCTTGCGGGCGATATTGGGGATGCTGTCGAAAAAGGCGCGCGCGTCTTCCACGGTCATTTCCAGCACGTCGGCGATGGTCTTGCCCTTGTAGCGGATCTGCAGGGTTTCGCGGTTGTAGCGGGCCCCGTGGCACACGTCGCAGGGCACATACACATCCGGTAGAAAGTGCATTTCCACCTTGATGAGCCCTTCGCCCTGACAGGCCTCGCAGCGGCCGCCCTTGACGTTGAAGCTGAAACGCCCCGGCGTATAGCCCCGGGCGCGGGCTTCCGGCACGGCGGCAAACAGCTCGCGGATCGGTGTGAACAGGCCCGTGTAGGTGGCCGGGTTGGAGCGGGGCGTGCGCCCGATGGGCGACTGGTCGATATTGACCACCTTGTCGAAGTGTTCCAGCCCTTCCACCGCTGCATACGGCGCCGGGGTGACCAGCGAGCCATTCAGCTTGCTGGCGGCCAGCTTGTAGAGGGTTTCGTTAATGAGGGTCGATTTTCCTGAGCCGGACACGCCGGTGACGCAGGTAAACAGCCCCACCGGCAGTTCCAGATCCACGTGCTTGAGGTTGTTGCCGTGGGCGCCTTTGAGGTGCAGCCAGCGCTTGCCGGGTGGCTGGCGTTTTTCCGGCACGGGAATGCGGCGTGTGCCGGCCAGATACTGGCCGGTGAGGGAGTGCGGGTCGGCGGCGACGTCTTCCGGCGTGCCCTGCGCCATGATGCGACCGCCGTGCACGCCGGCGCCGGGTCCGATGTCTAGCACGTGGTCGGCGGCGCGAATGGCGTCTTCATCGTGCTCCACCACGATTACGGTATTGCCCAGATCGCGCAGATGGGTGAGGGTGCGCAGCAGGCGGTCGTTGTCGCGCTGATGCAGGCCGATGGACGGCTCGTCCAGCACGTACATGACCCCCACCAGCCCGGCACCGATCTGACTGGCCAGGCGGATGCGCTGCGCTTCGCCGCCGGAGAGGGTGTCGGCGGAGCGATCCAGCGTGAGGTAATCCAGCCCCACATCCACCAGAAACTTCAGCCGGGCACGGATCTCCTTGATGATCTTGTCGGCGATCTGCCCCTTCGCGCCGGGCAATTCCAGCTGCTCGAAAAAGGCCAGCAGGTCGCCCACCGGCTGGGCGGTGAGTTCGGGCAGGCTGCGGTCGGCCACAAACACATTGCGGGCGGTCACGTTCAGGCGGGCGCCGCCACAGTCAGGGCAAGGAATGACCACGCGATACTTGCTCAGCTCCTCGCGCACGGTGCTTGAGCTGGCGTCCTGATAGCGTCGTTCCATATTGGGGATGACGCCCTCGAAGCGGCGCACGTCGGCATAGCGGCCGTGGGGCAGGGGCAGCTTTTCATCGCCGGAGCCCCACAGGATGATGTCGCGTGCTTCCTGCGGCAGTTCGTTCCATGGTGTTTCCATGTCAAAGCCGTAGTGATCCGCCACCGCCTTGAGGATGTCGTAGTAATACTTGTGGCGGCGATCCCAGCCGCGGATGGCGCCGCCGGCCAG
>CAYYIL010000029.1:0-7111 GCA_964471975.1 uncultured Piscirickettsiaceae bacterium
CGTTGTTGGGTTTGAGGTGTGTCTTAACAGCCTTTCGGCTAAGGGGTCCCGGGACAAAAGTGGGCGAACTGGCTGGAACTGGGGTATGGTCTTAACAGCCTTTCGGCTAAGGGGTCCCGGGACTCAACTGGCATGCAGCTCTGATGGATGTGCTGGTCTTAACAGCCTTTCGGCTAAGGGGTCCCGGGACCCACCGCCTGGTGTTGAATATCCCCTCCCGGTGGGTCTTAACAGCCTTTCGGCTAAGGGGTCCCGGGACCCCCACCTGGGAAGCCGCGGAGGCCTTCCAGGGTCTTAACAGCCTTTCGGCTAAGGGGTCCCGGGACGAATTGGTGGCGGATATTCTCCGCCGCTGGATGGGTCTTAACAGCCTTTCGGCTAAGGGGTCCCGGGACCTTAAGCACTAAGGAGGTGCGTTATGAAGACTTGTCTTAACAGCCTTTCGGCTAAGGGGTCCCGGGACAGAAGATGTGGCTGTGAACCCACCTGTTGCTGGTCTTAACAGCCTTTCGGCTAAGGGGTCCCGGGACCCGATTGGGAGTTCAAGTGGCACGCAGCTCTGGTCTTAACAGCCTTTCGGCTAAGGGGTCCCGGGACTTACGACCCGCTGGATGCGCTGATCAGTGTGGGTCTTAACAGCCTTTCGGCTAAGGGGTCCCGGGACGGAGGCACATCATGATCAAGTTTAATCATTGGGTCTTAACAGCCTTTCGGCTAAGGGGTCCCGGGACGCAAGGTCTATATTATCTGCCTTTTCAATGGCTTGCAAGGCGTTTTGGAACGGTCGAAACGACATTTTGAAAATGATTCTCAATAACTTAACTTTTCTGTGGATAACTCTGTGGATTGAATTTTGAAAGTGTTTGTTTTTCAATGGGTGCCCCATCGAATTTAAACCGGTTTGTTCGGTTTCTGGTTTATCCTGCTGTGTTCACATCATTTTTTGGATGATGAGGATTTTGGGCGATGCCGGGTATTGGCGACCGTTCAAAACCCCTTTTCCTTTTCTAGAGAATTATAACGCCGCCGGGCTGGGGCAATGGGCGTTCATTGATGTCGTGGCTGGCGGCGAGGGCGTCTCGGTCAAGGCGGTAGAAACGAATATTGGGGTTGGCTTCGGGGCTGTTTTCCAGCAGGCGCTGCAGCTGGCGAACGAGGCGGTCCTTGCGTTCGGGGGTCCTGAAGCGGCATTCAAATACGCTTTTCTGGACTCGGACACCCTTCTTTTCGAGCAGGCGTGCGACGCGACGGCGTGTTCTGTCGTCTTCGATGTCGAAGCAGATGAGCCAGATGTTCATGTTTTTTTCCGCTTGATGTGCTTGAGTCGATAGGGGGTGAAGTCGCCGGGGACGAGGCGGTCGATGGCATGTCTGAGTGCCCGGGCCTGCGCCGCAATGTGCTGGTGGAAGCTGTCGTGCCCGCCCAGTGGTTGCTGCAGACGCTTGCTGACAAAAGTGATATAGCGGCGACGGGCTTCGGCATGGATGCGGATACCGGGGGTGTCGTCTTCGCGGGTGAAGTCTTCTTCTCTGGCATAGTTGCGGCACCAGCTGAGGGCGGCCTGTTCGATGATGTGGCGATAGGGTTCCATCATGTCGGAAGCCAGTGCGGCATGGTTGGGGCTTTGCTGGTGGAGGCAGCCTTTCCAGGTGAGGAAACCATGGGCCTGGAGGATGCAGTCGATCTGGCTGTAGAGGATGGTGTAGCCGAGGGAGAGGAGGGCGTTGAACGGGTCCTGCGGGGGGCGCTTGCTGCGGCGTTCGAACTGCGCCCACTGAGGCAGGAAGGGGTTGAAGCTCTGCAGCCACAGGCGTGCGGCGGTGCCCTCGAAACCAAGCAGCTGCTGGATGGATTGGGCATTTTCGGCCTTGTGGTAGAGCTTGCGCAGTTGGGCGAGGGTGGGTGCGAACTGGTGGCTGTTGTCGAGGGTGCTGATGCGCCGTAGCAGGCTCTGGCGCTGATTGTGGATGCGTGCGGCGATGAGCTGGCGGGCAATATGCAGGGTGAAGTCCGCCCGTTGGCAGGCGGCCAGCTGCAGGAACCAGAACTTGTAGATGTTTTGCTGGGGGCGGCTATTGGTGACGGCCCCCAGGTAGGTGCCGGTGCGGTCGGCGAGATGGATGGGGATGTGGTGGCGCAGGGCGTGGTGCTGGGCGGGTAGGGAGATGCTGTGCAGGCCCAGGCAGAGGACACCGTAGATCTGCTCCCACGGCATTTTGACGGCAAGGTTGTTGTCGGCATCGCGCACGATGAGGTTGTCGTTGTCGGTGGTGAGGACATGCCGTTCGCCGGTGAGGACAATAAAGCTGCCATGCTCTTCCTGGGTGGCGATGTGGTGCTCGGGGCGGTCGTCTTCGCCGATGGGCTTGATGGTGCGTTCGGCAAGACTTGGCAGCCAGGGTGGCAGTGTGCGGGGCTCGTCGTCGGCGGTGTAGATGTCACGGCCATCGCGGCTGTCGCCGCCGATTTCGATGGCCATGTCGTCCATGAAGAGATAACCGAGAAAGCGCAGTCCTTCGGAGAGGTGAAGGATGTGGGTCTTGTCGCGGTTGAGCTGAAGGCGCAGTTCGGCAAGGCTGCGACGCACTATTTCGTGGGCGCGCTCGGCCTGTTCGCGGGTTTTGGCGAGGATGATGAAGTCGTCGGCAAAGCGCAGCAGCCTGAAACCATGATGCTGCAGGTCGGCATCAAAGTCATCGAGAATGAAGTTGGCTAGCAATGGACTGAGCGGACTTCCCTGGGGGATGCCGCGGGGACGCTCTACCCGAACGCCGTCGACAACAACAGGGCGGGAGAGCCATCTGGCCAGGTTGTGCCACAGGGGGTCGTCCCCCAGCACATTGCGCAGGCGGCGCAATAACTGGCTGCGGTCAACGGCGTCGAAGAAATCTTCTATGTCGGATTCGTACACCCAGCGATAGCCTTCGCGCCATGCCTTGAGAATCTCGTAGCGCACCTGCTGGCGTGAGAGACCCTTGCGATAGGCAAAGCTGGCGGTGGAATAGAGGGCATCAAGCATGGGGGTGAGGGTGAGGGCAACGCTTTTCTGCAGGACGCGATCCCAGATGGGGGCAATGGCAAGCAGGCGCTGACTGCCATCGTCCTTGGGGATTTTTACCCCTTGCAGCGCGGGCGGGTGGTAGTCGCCAGCGGCGATCTGGCCAAGGGCGGTGTTGAGACGGTTGATGTTGTCCTCTTCGGTGGTGGCCGGGTCGCGCTGATCAAGTTCAAGGATGGCCAGCTCCAGCGTTTCTGGTCGGAATGCGAGGTCGTTGAGCGACTGGGCGCGTCGCAAGGGCACGAGGCCTGACCCAAGGGAAGGACTGGGTGCTCCATCGGTGGGCTGTATGTGAAACTTGCCCCAACCGAGGGTGCGACGCTGGCCGATGCCGAGGTGCTGGGCGGTAATCAGCAGTTCCAGCAGCAAGAGCGGGACGTCCGAGGGCAGGGTCAGGTGCAGGTCACCAAGCAGGCCTCCGAGCACGCGGGTGCGGCCACCCTGGCTGAAATAGGGCGTATCCACCCAGAAAAGATCAGCATTGTCTAGGGCAATCCGTTCGGTCCACTCTTGCAGCGGGAGGGCGCGGGTGTAGCCGAGTTGCTCCAGTGTGTGCAATGTCCGCTGGATGAGCAGCGGCCCAGTGAGCTGGGCTGCATCGCGAATGAAGCGCTCTTCGCCCTCGTATTGATTGTGGTCGGATCGCAGCAGGCGAACAGGTGCAACAAAGCGCCAGTGAAGGTGCACGGGCGTGTCTGCTGTCGGCTTGAGATAGAGGGCGTGCTGGCTGATCTGGTCGTAGGTATAGGGAGTAAGGCTGGTGTCATGGCTGATGGGCTTGCCGTCGGAAAGGTCGTTGATTTCGACCAGCTGGAGGTTGTCGCGCAGAGGGGCGGCCTTGTCACGCACCACTGCAGTGACGGGCAGGCGGCGAAGCCGGGCAATGAGAATTCGGAGGTGGTGTTCGCCACCGGGCTGTACGATGACGCCAAAGCGGTAGGTATCGTCCGCGGTGTAGCGCAGTCGCCCATTTTCGGGACAGACGATGGAAAAGTATTTGCCGTATTCATCTCCAATGGCAAGCATGTGGCGCAAAAAGGCGTCAACGGCGGCATTGTGAAAGGGGGTGAATTCTGCCGGCTCGGTAAAACGCAGGGTGACGCTGATGCCGTGCAGGGGAAGCAGGTTTTTCAGAGGCATGAGGCTTGCCTTGTTTTTGAAGCGATTTTACAGGCTGTTTGACAATATTGTTAAGCGTGTTTTTTGCGTCCTCCTGAATAGGATTGGGATTGCCACTTGGCAGATTACTGACCTTTAGGAGGATGAAATGGAATGGATTGGAATTGGCATTCTGCTGGCGATTGGTTATTGGCTGGCGCCCTTCGTGGTGGCGGCGTTAGTGGGTTTGTTTGCCTTTTTAGGAGTGTTTGTCTGTAAACTGTTTGGTGGCTGCAAGGATATATAGTTTGGAAAGGAATGCATTTATGCATGCTATACGGAATATCGGGTTTTGGTCCTGGCTGGGAGTTGAAATCAGGGCCTTGAAAAAGAAGTGGAAAGTTGCCGTTGGCGTAGTGCTGGCGCTTCTTCTTGTGGGAGCAGCAGTATTTTTTGGATGGGGCGATGGACTGAAAAGGGCCTGGGCGGATACGGACAAGTTCGGCCTGATTCTGGCTGGCGTCAACCTTGTCGCTGTGGGGATGCTGGGTGTGTATCAGCGCTGGCAGGTCTGGCAGGAGGAACGGCCAAAATTTCTGACGACGGTGGTAGAACTGCCAGGGGGGGACGGTCAAATTGTGCTGCTTCTTCCCTTTACGCCCCTGACGGGGCTGGGAGATTTGCGCGCGCAGGCGCAGGCTGCGCTGCAGAGTTGGAACGAGAATCGTCGACTGCCGATTGAACAGATGTTGTATGAGGTCAAGGCGCTGGGCGTGTTTCAGGATCCCGAAAAGAGACTGAATCGGGGCGAGCCGTTTTACCAGCATGTGGTACGCATCAAGTGGGGGGAGCCAGGACCCGGTCAGAAAAATGATCTGCTGGTGCAGTGGGTCGAGGCGGTGCGCGAGTCGCGGGAGGCCATGCTGCTGTTGCATCGGCATGCTGCGCTGGCGTTGCCCAGTCAGTGGATGTATTGCCGAATTTCTCAAGAGGAGGCGGCGAAGTGGCTGGTGCGGCCGGTGCCCCTGTATCCTGACGCCTGTACAGTACTGGAAAAGGTCCGTGAGGTGTCATGCAGGCGCGTGTGGCTGGTTTCGCGCCATGAGGCAACCATTGAGTGGGTGAAAGGGCGGTGCAGGAATGTGGAAAGGGTTCTGGACCATTTGGATGAGCAGGCGCTGTGCGATCTGAAAGCGGTGTCGCAGCGAGCGCCGGAAACTGTGTGCGTGGTAGGGAATCTGCCTCCGCAGCTGATTGTCAGGGTTGAGCAGACCGGTGCACAGTATGTGCATGTGGAACTGAATTTGCCGCTTGAGCTGCGGGGGGAGGAGGTGTCACTGCAGGCCTTGTCAGAGTATGAGCCAACATTGACGGCCTATGCGGTGAAGCGCATTGGTTCACGGGTGGTGTGCCCGCATGCGTAAGGTGTTGCTGTGCGTGTCGGGTCTGTCGCCACAGGTGGTGACGGAAACGGTCTATGCGCTGGCCAATCAGCAGAACCCCTGGGTTCCGGATGAAATCTGGCTGCTGACCACGCAAAAGGGTGCGGAGCATGCACGTCTGACCCTGTTTGTGGAAGATGGGGGCTGGTTTCATCGCCTGCGACAGGAGTATGGGTTGCCTCCGATTTCGTTTGATGAGCGGCATATCATGGTGGTTCGTGATCAAAATGGCGCACCGCTGGATGACATTCGCTGTGAGGCGGACAATATGGCACTGGCGGACCTGATCACGGAGACCGTACGCAGGCTGTGTGCAGATGATGAGGTGGCATTGCATGTATCGCTGGCAGGCGGACGCAAGACGATGAGTTTTTTTGCCGGCTATGTGCTGTCCCTGTTTGGGCGTTCGCAGGATCGTCTTTCCCATGTGCTGGTGGAGCCGGCGGCGCTGGAGAACCACCCGCAGTTTTTCTATCCCACGCGCCAGAGTAGCCCGGTGCGTGACCGTAATGGTGAAATCATGGACCGGGCGCAGGCGCGGGTGACACTGTCCGAGGTTCCGTTTCTTCGCCTGGGGCATGTGCTGGATCGGGATGTCCTGCTGGGGGATTATCCCTTTAATGTCCTGATTGAGCGGCTGCAGGCAGATATGACGCCCTTGCCGGTGCGTTTTGACCTGGATGCGCATCGGCTCTGGATAGGCGAGCGGGAGCTGGCGCGATTGCGTGGTGTGAACTATGCCTTTTATGCCTGGATGGTGTGGCGTCATGTCCATGATCAGGGGCCAATTGAAATGCCTGTTGATCTGGAAGGCAGGGGGGATTGCAATCTGGCGCGGGAATTTGTGCGCTGGCTGCGCAGGCAGGGGCTTGATACCCTGCCGCACCTGTCACGTACGATCGAGACACTTGAGCGCGATGGCATGACGCACGCCTTTGTGCGCGACCGCAAGAACCGCATCAAGACTGCGCTGGTGGAAGAGCTGGGTGTTGCAGGGAAACAGTATGCCATTTCCGGTGTGGGTCGAGGCCTGCAGGGGCTTTCTGTTCCACCAGATCTGTTCAGTTTTGCATAGGAGGCTTCATGGGGTTCTGGAACTGGATAACCCGCTGGCGGGATGCTGCAGAGTCGCTGGAGTGGGATGATGAAACTCTGGGCGAGATTGGCAGCGCTGCCGTTTCAGAGCAATCTTGTCCTGCTGTGAATCCGGCAACGGGTCTGCCCATGGTGGATTGCAGCATGGATGTGGCGGGTAATCCGTTTGGCACGGGCGAGGACTCCATCCAGAGTGGCTGGAGTGATGGCCTGTTTTCTGATGCCTTTTCAGACAGCCTTAATGAGACATGGGCTGATCCTTTCGATGACTGGGCACAAACGGATGACATTTTTGGCGGATGGGATGATTAATGGCAGGTCGTAAGGGAAAAGGTCGCATTCGCATCATAGGCGGTGATTGGGCGCGGCGGCAGCTGCCGGTGCTGGATGCCCCGGGGCTGCGCCCCACCTCCGACCG
>CAYYIL010000029.1:7211-11966 GCA_964471975.1 uncultured Piscirickettsiaceae bacterium
CGGCTTCGCAGGCGTTTGATATTGTCTTTATCGATCCGCCGTTTGATGCCGCACTGCAGCAGGCCGCGCTGGATGCGCTGGTGGAAAATGGCTGGCTGGCGCCAGGGGCGCGGGTGTACGTGGAGCAGCCCAAAGGGCAGACGGCGCCGAAGGTTCCTGAGGACTGGACACTGCACCGCGATAAATTTGCCGGCGACGTGCACTATTTGTTGTATTATGCGTATAGTGATGCGCATAAAGGTGATGAATGATGCACAAGCGTATGACCATAACCTTGGATGAAACGGTTTATGAGCGCCTGTACCGGGAAGTGGGGCGCGGCAACATCAGTCAATTTATCGAGCGATTGATTCAGAATCACTGGCGCACCCAGCAACTGGAAGCCGGTTATCGTGCCATGGCGCAGGACAGTACCCGTGAAGAAGAAGCGCAGGCTTGGAGCGAAGCCCTGATTCAGGATAGCTGGAATGAAGCGCGGTGAAGTCTGGTGGGTGGCCTTTGATCCGGCTTTGGGTTCGGAGATACGAAAAACCCGCCCGGCAGTCATCATCAGCAACGACATCGCCAACCGGTTTCTCAGCCGAGTGACCGTGATCCCCCTGACCAGCAATGTCTCACGCCTCTATCCCAGTGAGTGCCTGGTGCAGGTTTCAGGGCAACCGGCTAAGGCCATGATCGATCAGATGACCGTGGCCGACAAACGCCGCCTGCAAAAATGCATGGGGCGACTGACCGACGAGGAAATGCAAGCCATAGAAACGGTCATTCGCCTTCACCTGGGGTTTGAATCATGACCATTACCGCCGTCTATCCCGGAACCTTCGATCCCATTACCAACGGCCACACCGATCTGGTAGCGCGGGCCAGCCGACTGTTCGACCACATCATTGTGGCCGTGGCGGACAACCCGAAAAAGCAGCCGCTGTTCCCGCTGCAGGAACGCATTGCCTTGGCCGAAGCGGTGTTTGCCGACGACGAACGGGTGACGGTGCAGGGCTTCTCCGGCCTGCTGGTGGATTTCGTGCATGCCCAGCAGGCGCAGGTCATCCTGCGTGGCCTGCGCGCGGTGTCTGACTTTGAATACGAGTTTCAGCTGGCCACCATGAACCGACGGCTGGCGCCGGAAATCGAAACCGTCTATCTCACCCCGGCGGAGCAGAACACCTTTATCAGCTCCTCGCTGGTGCGGGAGATTGCCCTGCTGGGGGGTGACGTGAGCCAGTTCGTGCATCCGGTGGTGGCGGAGGCATTGCAGCGCAAGCGCTGATGGAGACGGTGTTCGTCTATGGCAGTTTGATGCGGGGTGGCGAGGGGCATCACTTGCTGGCGCGGGCGCGCTTTCTGGGTGAGGCGCGCACTTGCGAACCCTATTTGCTGCATGTGGGCTGGCGCTGGCCGCTGCTGATCGATGAAGCACCGGAGTCGCTCAAGGCGCCGGTGTGCGGTGAGCTCTATCGGGTGTCGGCCACCTTGTTGCGTCAGCTGGACGCCTTTGAGGACGAAGGCACACTGTATGTCCGTCGCCGGATCACGGTGTGCACCAAGACGGGGGAACAGGCCGCCTGGTGCTGGTTTGCCCGCGATAAAAGGCTGATACAGGCCGCACTGCGGGCCCTAAGGCCGGCCTGGACGGCTGATCGCCGTTGCCAGAAATTTCGCGTTTGAAAAAAGTCGGGGACCCCCTATGCCGCAGCTGAAAAATGCCATTCTGATCACCGGTGCCGGGCAGCGGATCGGCCTGCATCTGGCGGAGCGTTTTCTGGACGAAGGCCATCCCGTGCTGTTTACCTACCGCACGCCGCGGCCCAGTGTGGCGGCGCTGGAGGCGAAGGGGGCTCATGGCCTGCTGGTGGATCTGGCGGAACCGGATGCCAGTCAGAAGGTGGCGGGCTTTGTGGCCGAGCATGCACTGTCGCTGCGTTGTGTGATTCACAACGCCTCGGTGTGGCTCAAGGATGTGGAGCTGCGCAACAGCCCGCACAATCTGGCGGCGCTGATGCGGCTGCACATGCAGGTGCCCTACGAACTGAACATTCTGCTGGAGCCGTGGCTGCGTGCCAGCGATGCCGAACTGAAGGACATTATCTCCATTTCGGACTTCAATACCGTGCGTGGTTCGGATCAGCACGCCTTCTATCTGGCCACCAAGGCCGGGCTGCAGAACCTGACCAAGTCCTTTGCCAAGAAGTACGCGCCGGAGATCAAGGTCAACGACATCGCCCCCGCGCTGATTCTGTTCAATGAAGACGACAGCGAAGAATACCGCGCCCAACGCCTGAAAAAATCCCTCCTGCAGATCGAGCCGGGGCCCGAAGTGGTATGGCAGACGGTGAAATTCATCATGGAAAACCGCTATCTCACCGCCACCTCCATTCCCCTCGATGGCGGGCGCAGTGTGGTATAGGAGGATGTTGTGATTATTTTTACGTCACTCGAGAAAGCGCTGACCAGTCTGGAAGATGCCCTGTCCGTCGCACAGGGCTATCAGCCGCAGGTGGAAACGGACAAGATGTGGAAAACGCTGCGCGCAGGCGTGATTCAGCATTTTGAGTTCACCTATGAACTCAGCTGGAAAATGCTGCAGCGGGTTTTGCGCGAGATGTTGCCGCCCGAGCAATTGCAGGGGATTTCTCGCCGTCATCTCTATCGGCTTGCGCAGGAAAAGGGTCTGATCGACGATGTGCAGCCATGGTGGCGCTTTCATGAGGCGCGCAATCTGACCTCTCATGTTTACGATGAGGCTGTTGCCGATCAGGTCTATGGCGTGGTGGCGGATTTTCTTTTTCATGCGCGTCGTCTGCTGGCGCGGCTGGAGCAGGTACATGGACTGGATGGCTGAAGCGGCTGCACTGGTGCGAGAGGTTATACCGGGCGCGCAGGTGTGGGCATTTGGATCCCGTGTAAAAGGAACGGCACGGGACGGCTCGGATCTGGATTTGCTGATTGATGCGGGGCGGCCATTGACGCTGGATGAGCGTGCCGCCCTTTCGGCTCATTTTGAAGATAGCGATCTGCCCGTGCGCGTAGACTTCGTGGACCTGTATCGTGCTGATCCCGTCTTTCTGCAAGCCATTTCTTCCGAGCGAAAACGTCTATAACTCCTTGATCCTTATGTGCAGCGGCTGCAGTGTGGTATAAAGAAGGCGGACAGCTGTCTATCGTTCAGGCAACAGGGAGGGGACACCATGAACAGATGGACGTTTGCCGCACTGGCAGCGGCAGTATGCATGGGCCTGGCTGGAGGTGCACCGGCGGCAGAAACGTCAGGCGCTGCGTTGCCAAAGGTGCTGCAGGTCACCAAGAAAACGAATATCCATGTCGTCTATGACATCGACACCGGGCAGGTGACGCCAGGAACCGGCATTGGCCGTGGACTCTACTATGTGCGCGGTCTGCTGGAGTCCTACCGCAAGCAGGGCGTCATGCCCAAGGATCTGGATATTCACGTGGTGCTGCATGGTCGGGCAGCACCGCAGGCACTGCGGGATGACGGCTTTGCGCAGGTGGTGGGCGATCCGTTTGCGGTGAACCCCAACAAGGCGCTGATCCGCGATCTGCTCGACTTAGGTGTCAAGGTGGAGGTGTGCAATGTCACCCTCAAGGCCTACGGTCTTCTACCGGAGGATGTGCTGCCCGGGGTACAGCCTGTGTTTGATGCCTATACACGCCTGATCGACCTGCAGCAGCGAGGTTATGCCTATATCAAGTTTGACTGAGCAACCGCTGTAATTCCGCGCGCCAGGCAGCGGACAGCGCAGGGTGCACCAGTGCCTGTTCGATAATGGCACGGTCTTCGGCGGTTTTGCCGCCGTGGTGCTTGGCCAGAAAGAGATCGTGGATGCTGGGCGCGGGGTGGTCAGTGGGAATGTGTCCGATGGACATCCCTGCCGGCAGGGTGCCCGGCTCCAGCACGCGTAGATAGTAACCTACCTGACCACTGTCGGCATAGCGCTGCAGGAACCTTTCCAGCCCGAATTTTTCCCTGGCCAGTTCATCCAGCTTCCAGCAGGGTGAACGCGGCTGAGTCACTTCCAGCAACACCTCACCAATGCGCAGTCGATCGCCCAGCCTCACCATGTTTTCATTCAGCTCAGCGGGCAGTGTCAGGTTTTCACCCAGCGCCCCCCAGTAGCCATCCAGACCAAACAGGGCATAGGTGCTTACCGGCAGCGCCAGCAGCGCCTTGTCTGGGCCGCCGTGATTTTTTGTGTCCATCTGCGCATCGTCGGGCAGGCCGATTGCTGTGGCGGGCAGTGCACCTTCCACCGGTGTTTTGAAGATGCCGCTGCGCACCGTTTTGCCGCGCCAGTGCCATGTGCGGACCGCGCCCTGATTGAGTGAAATCAGCTGCATGGTCGTTTCCTCGTGATCGCCCCTCATTTTAGAGGAGCAGACAAACAAAAAGCGCACCGAACGGTGCGCTTGCGTGATGGGATATCAACGCCCTGTTTATTCGACTTCCACGCGGTGCTTTTTCTTCAGCGCCCAGCCGACGCGGGTAAACACAGCACCATCCAAAAAGAGGCTGATGCCCACGATGACCCCGAGGAAAATGCCGGAGGTTTCCGGCCAGCCATAAGCCGCCAGCAGGGCCAGCAGAAAGGTGACGAGACCGTTGAAGATCATCCACCCCCAGCCCTTCATGGGATAGATCTGCCTGGCCAGCGCGAAGTTGATGGCGGCGTCCATGATGAAATAGAGCGCCAGCAGCAGGGTGAGTGTGGCAATGCCTGCTTGGGGAAAGACGAACAGCAG
>CAYYIL010000029.1:12066-17887 GCA_964471975.1 uncultured Piscirickettsiaceae bacterium
GCGCCAGCAGCAGGGTGAGTGTGGCAATGCCTGCTTGGGGAAAGACGAACAGCAGAATGCCTACCGCCAGCAGTAGGATGGGTTTCAGCCAGCTGGACAGATCCCGATAGGGGGTAATCCACGTGAGATAACCCATGAACACCGCGGCCAGAATCAGCAGCCAGGCGAGAAAGTAGTTGATGGTCAGTGCCAGAAACTCCGGCAGGAAAATCCCGATCGCACCGACAATCAGCAGGGCAATGCCCAGCCAGAAGGTCTGTTTGCCCAGCTTGTCCGCCACCGGTCCGGGGCCGATTTCAAAATAGATACTCATGGGGGCACCTCCTCATTGAAAAAATGTCGCTGTGATTTTTAATGGCCCCGGTTCAGAGAGTTTCAAGCTATTTGACCCAGAGTGTCTTGATATTCACAAACTCACGAATGCCATACACGCTCAGTTCGCGCCCATAGCCGGAGTCCTTGACGCCACCAAAGGGCAGGCGTGGGTCGGATTTGACCATGTCGTTGACAAAGGCGCAGCCGCACTGCATGCCGCGGGCGATGGCCTCGCCGGTGGCGATGTCCGTTGTCCACACGGAGCCGCCCAGTCCAAAGCGGCTGGCATTGGCCAGCCCCAGCGCGTGGGACGGCTCGGTGTAGGGGGTGACGGTGGCCACCGGGCCAAACAGCTCTTCCTGAAACGCCGGGTTGCTGGTGGTGACATTGGTGAGCAGGGTGGGCGCATAGTAGGCACCGGGGCGATCCAGCAGCTGGCCGCCGGTGACGACGGTGGCGCCGTAATCCTGCGCGCGGATGACCTGATTGTGCAATTCCTCCATCAGGTCGCGGCGGGCCATGGGGCCGAGGGTGGTGGCAGGATCCATGGGATCGCCAGGCACAAAGTAGTCTTCAATGGCCGCCTTGAAGCGCCCCACAAATTCATCATGCATGGTTTCGTCCACCAGAAAGCGCTTGGCGGCGATGCAGCTCTGCCCCATATTGATAAAGCGGGCCTTAAGGGCCATGGGGACGACTTCGTCCAGATCGGCATCGGGCAGGATGACAAAGGGATCGGAGCCGCCCAGCTCGAGCACGGTCTTTTTCAGCTCGCGCCCCGCGATGCTGGCCACGGCGCGGCCGGCGGGTTCCGAGCCGGTGAGCGTCACGCCGCGCACGTCGGGATGACAGATGGCACGTTCCACCTGGGATGAAGTGATCATCAGGCTCTGGAACAGGTCTTCGGGGAAGCCGGCCTCCTTGAACAGCGCCTCAATCGCCAGCGCACACAGGGGCACATTGCTGGCGTGCTTGAGCACCACGCCATTACCAGCCACCAGTGCCGGGGCGGCGGCGCGGAATACCTGCCAGAAGGGGAAATTCCACGGCATGACGGCGAGGATGACGCCCAGCGGCTGATAGACCACCAGCGAGCGGCTGGCTTCTGTTTCCACCACCTCGTCCGCCAGCATGGCCGGCGCCTGATCGGCATAGAAGTCGCACACCCAGGCGCACTTTTCCACCTCGGCTTCGGCCTCGCCGATGAGCTTGCCCATTTCCCGCGTGGCCAGCTCGGCCAGCTCACGCTTTTGGGCGTGCAGCAGTTCGGCCGCGTTGCGCAGCAGTTCACAGCGGGTTTCCAGTGGGGTTTCCTGCGCCCATTCCCGCTGGGCGTAGCCGGCATAGCGCAGCGCCGTGTCCAGCTTGTCGTCATCCCAGATGGGAATGCGGGCGTTTTCTTCCTCGGTGGCGGGATTGATGGAGATGAGCTCAAACATGGGATGCCTCGTTGCGGTGAGTCAGTTGCGTATAGGAGGGAATATGCGCCAGCGCTTCTTGAAGCTGTTCGCGAGCCTTTTCCGCATCGTAATGGGCCTGCAATGCCAGCCAGCTTTCTGCATCGACGCCAAAAAAGACAGCTAGCCGTGCGGCGGTATCCGGTGTAATGCTGCGCTTGCCATGCACAATTTCATTAATCCGGCGGCGAGGCACACCGATTGCCTTGGCCAATGCATATTGGCTAATCCCCAAAGGTTCCAGCCAGTCCTTAAGCAGGATTTCACCGGGATGAACAAGCGGAACTTCACGCATAGGCTTCTTGTTTTTTGATGAAACGTCTGGATTCAGCCTGTGCGGCGTGCTCATGGTTTCGGCGTCAAGTTGCTGTAAGGCTTGCAGCGGGCGCGGCAGAACTCGCTACGCTCAAACAGCTGCCGCGCTCTTTCCGCTGCTGACGCCAACAGCAACTAAGTCGCCTCCACAAATCGCTGCGCCCACAGGCCGTCTCCCGTCTTTATACACAATCCGCAGAAAATAAAAACAAGGACGCACTATGAACGCTCTGGATGCCATCAAACTGACCGAATACTCACACGGTGCCGGCTGCGGCTGCAAGATTTCCCCCGCCCTGCTGGAAGACATGCTCAAGACCGAAGTGGCTCACAGCGTGCCCGACGCCCTGCTGGTGGGCAACCACACCAAGGACGACGCCGCCGCCTTTGATCTGGGCAATGGCACCGCCGTGCTTTCCACCACCGACTTCTTCATGCCCATTGTGGACGACCCATTCAAGTTCGGGCAGATTGCTGCCACCAACGCCATCTCCGACATCTACGCCATGGGCGGCACCCCGCTGATGGCCATCGCCATTTTCGGCTGGCCCATCGACAAGCTGCCAGCCGAAGTCGGCCAGAAAGTCATCGAAGGTGGTCGCCAGGCCTGCGCCAATGCGGGCATTCCGCTGGCGGGCGGCCACTCCATCGACGCGCCGGAGCCCATCTTCGGCCTCGCTGTCACCGGCTTGGTGGAGACCGACAAGCTGCGCCGCAACGACACCGCCGAACCGGGCTGTCAGCTCTTCCTCACAAAGCCGCTGGGCATCGGCATCCTCACCACCGCGCAGAAGCAGAAGAAAATCGCGCCTGAGCATCTGGAGATGGCCATCGAGCAGATGTGCACCCTCAACTGCGCCGGGGCCGCTTTTGCACAATTGCCCGATGTCACCGCCATGACCGATGTCACCGGCTTCGGCCTGCTGGGTCATCTGCTGGAGCTGTGCGAAGGCAGCGACGTGGCTGCCGAGATCGATTACGACGCCGTGCCCATCCTGCCCCATGTAAAAGAGTACTTGGCACAGGGCTGCACCCCGGGCGGTACGCAACGCAATTTCGCCAGCTATGGCCACAAGGTGGGCGAACTGACTGACGAGCAGAAATACATTCTCTGCGATCCCCAGACATCCGGGGGCCTGCTGGTGGCCGTGCGCGAACAGGGGGTCCCCGACTTTTTGAACGTCGCTCGCGAGCAGGGTCTCGATCTGCAGCCCATTGGACGTACCCTGGAAGCCCGTGAACCCCGGGTGGTGGTGAAATGAGCACATCCCTGCCCCTGTGGGATGATTTCGCCACCATCGTGCGCGAACGGCGCCCGCTGATCGACACGCGCGCACCAGTGGAATTCAAGGCGGGCGCCTTTCCCGGCGCCGTCAATCTGCCGCTGATGACCGACGAAGAGCGCGCCGCCGTGGGCACCTGCTACAAGCAGCACGGCAACGAAGCGGCTGTCAAACTGGGCCACAAGTTGGTCAACGAAGAAGTACGTCTTCCACGCATCAAGGCCTGGGCCGACTTCTATCGCGCTCATCCGGATGCGCTCCTCTACTGTTTCCGCGGCGGGCAGCGCTCTGAAATCGCTCAGCGCTGGCTGCATGAATACGAAGGGCTCATCATTCCACGCCTAAAGGGCGGCTACAAGGCTTTCCGCCGCTATCTGTTGGAGCAGCTAACCGAACAGCTGCCTGTGCAACTGCAGCAACGCCCGCGCTATGTGCTCGCTGGCCGCACCGGCAGCGGCAAAACGCTGCTGCTGCGCCAGCTGCCCCATGCGCTGGATCTGGAAAAGCTGGCCCATCACCGCGGCTCCGCCTTTGGGCGTCATATCGAGCCGCAACCCACCCAGATCAGCTTTGAAAATGCCCTGGCCTACGACCTGATCAATCTGCTGGAGACGACGCCGCCGTGGATCGTGTTTGAAGATGAAGGGCGCAATATCGGCCGTCTCTATCTGCCGGAACAGACCTACGCCGGCCTGTATGAAGGCGCTGAGCTGATCATTCTGGAAACGCCACTGGAAGAACGGGTTGATATCACGCTGGACGAATACGTCACCCAGACACAGGCGCGCTACCTGAAGACCGATCCGGAGCAGGGGCTGGAAAAGTGGCGGGAGGATATTCTCGACAGCATGCATCGCATCCAGCGCCGTCTCGGCGGCGTGCGCCATAAGCAGTTGCTGGAGATGTTTGAATCCGCCTGGCAGGCGCAACTGCAGCACAAGGATGTGCAGGCCCACCGCAGCTGGGTATCGTTTCTGCTCACCGACTACTACGACCCCATGTACGACTATCAGCTGGCCAACAAACCCCAGCCGGTGGCTTTCCGTGGCGATGCGGAAGCGGTGCGGCAATGGTTGCTTGAGAAAGCATGACAATCGCTTTTCCCTGCTTGTTTCATGGGCCGAACGGCGCTACGCTGTCTGCCATGAAACGCGTAATTTTCCTGCTGAGTCTGCTGGTGCTGGTCGCCGGCTGTAGCCACAATGACAACGCCACCGTCTGGCCGCTGGACAAGTCGTGTAACTTGCATCAGCAGGCGTGCACGACTACCCACGGCGATCAGGCAGTGACGCTTTCCATTACCCCACGCCCCATTCCCGTGGCCAAACCGTTGCAGGTGGAAGTTCATATCAGGAACATTCCTGCCAAACAGGTGGCGCTGGATATCAGTGGGCTCAACATGTATATGGGCTATAACCGCGTCACCCTCAAACAGACGGCACCCGGCATCTGGCAGGGCAAGAGCATGCTGGCCTTCTGCACCAACGACACCATGCAGTGGCAACTGACCGTGCTCATCGACACACCCGATGGGCAACAGATACAGGTCCCCTTCTATCTGGAAACCCACCGCAATCCCACCTATCCCACACCGGTGAAGGAATGACCATGGAACACGACAACGAGCTGGAACTCGACATCGAAGCGCTCAAGAACCAGATCAAACAGGATGTGGCGCAACCCAAACTCACCCCGGATCAGCTGCACGCGGCGCTGGATCGCTACGTGGAGACCCTCAATAGCCTCAACGCGCAGCAATTCCGCAAGGGACTGCATGACGTCATGGCACGGAATGTTTATTTCAAGGACCCGTTCAACGAAGTGCGCGGCCTAGCGGACGTGGAAGACGTGTTTGCCAAACTGTTCGCCGACCACCCCAATGCTACTCTGCGCGTACACACCCACGCCGGCAGCGGCGACACGGGATATGTGGAATGGCGCCTGTTCTATACCGATGCCAGCGGCCAGCCGCAGCACCGCAATGTCATCAGCAAGCTACTGTTCGATGAAAACGGCAAAGTGCGTGCGCAGATGGACTACTGGGACAGCGGCGAATACTACTTCCGCCGCCTGCCGGTACTCGGCCCCCTGCTCAACTGGCTGGCACAGCGCAAGTCCGCCTGAAATCTGAAAAACGCGGCGCGATCCGCTAAAATAGCGTCGCTTCACACTTCCCAATGCGCCCGTAGCTCAGCTGGATAGAGCGTTGCCCTCCGGAGGCAAAGGTCAGAGGTTCGAATCCTCTCGGGCGGGCCATTTTAATGACTCTATTTTCTTCCCCCCTCACTCTTTCCGCCTGTGCTCTAAAATGAGAGAAAAGCGGAGGAAGATTAATGCGACTCATTTCCCACGGCGCTGCCGAAACCGTCACCGGCTCCTGTCATCTGCTGGAGATTTCCCCTCACTTCAAGGTGCTGGTGGACTGCGGCATGTTTCAGGGGCTCAACGAAG
>CAYYIL010000030.1:0-17005 GCA_964471975.1 uncultured Piscirickettsiaceae bacterium
CAAATCCTTTTATATGCGGTTCAAAACACATATTATAGCCGCTTGTGGATAACTGTCTCTCAGAGAAAACCGGAGGAACCGCCCCATGCGCATGATTTTTGCCATCCCGTCCCTGCTATGGATTCTGCTTGCCTACCTGGGCATCGTCTATCTAGGCAGCGGCGGCAAGACGCTCTATGAAACGCTGATTTCAATCAAGCTCTTTTCAGGGGCAACGCTGGCGATCACTACGGCCGGCCTGCTGGTGCTGATCGGACTGGTGTTCCTGTTTTTCGAAGTGATCAAGGCGACACGGCCGAGCAACATTTCCGTGATCGATCACATGCTTTCCACGCTGGTATTCATCGGCTACCTGATCACCTTTATCGTGGTGCCGGCGGCAGGCAATCAGTTCTTTCTCATGCTACTGATGATGAGCCTGTTCGACGTGATGGCCGGCTTTACCGTCTCCATCGTCAGTGCGCGGCGCGACATCGGACTGGAGGGCAAGCAGCTTACAGATTGAGCGCATCGAAATAACGCCGGGCGATGTGCTCGGCTTCGGCGCGCAGCAACGCCTGGGCGCGCTGCCCCAATGCTTCGCCCTGCTCCGGGTGGTGCACCCACGTGGACAGCGCATCCAGCGCCTCTTCCGGGGTTTCGGCTTGCAGCAATGCCTGCTGCTGCAGAAACAGGGCCGTTTCCGCCTCAAAGTCACCCATGTCCGGGCCAGTGATGACCGGTCGCCCCAGCGCCGTCGCTTCAAGAAAGTTGTGGCCACCAAACGGGGCAAAGCTCCCACCCATGACCGCGCTGTGCGCCCCGGCCATCCAGCGGCTCAGGTTGCCAAAGCGGGTTTCAATCAGACAGTCTGCCTCGGCAGCCCGCGCCGTCTCGTCCGAATCTATGGTGCACACTCGCAGACCGGCTTCTTCGGCCTGACGAACCATCGCATCCACATCTCGCGTGCGCCGCGGCACCACCACCCAGGGATAGAGATCATTGCGTGCGGCAATGGCCGGAAAGAAGGGTTCCATCTCCTCCACATAGGCCGAGGCGAAAAGATGATAAGGCTTCTGCCTCAACGGCTGGGGCGGCGCGTCCGCCAGCGCCACGGCGCTGAGCCACTTGAGGTTGCCGACCACCTGAATCCGCTCTGGGGGCAGGCCCAGGTCCTTGAACCAGTCGGCATCCGCCTCGCTGCGGGCCAGGCAACGATCAATGCACGGCACGGTTTCGCGCCAGAGCCGGCGCACGGGGGCCGGCGCCCTGCGACTCTTGTGCCCCACCCGCCCATTGATCAGCGTCACGGGAACACCGGCGGCGTGTGCCGCAGCAAGCAGATTGGGCCACAGCTCACCTTCCAGTAGCCACACTTGCTGCGGGCGAAGCTGTTGCACCAGTCGACGCATGTTGCGGGGTGTGTCCAGCGGCAGCCAGCCCCAGGGGATTTCCTCGCCGAACAGCTGCGTCAGCTTCATGGCGCCGTTGGGGCTGAACACGGTGACATAGAACGGGGTATTGGCCTGCTGCAGACGCTGAATGAGGGGGTGAGCGGCCGTCACTTCGCCTGCAGAGGCACAATGAAGCCAGATGGGGCGTTTTTCGGCGATTTTCCACTGCTTTTCGAGGACGGAAAAATCGGGTGGTGAAAAAAGTCGGGGACCCCCCTCGCGAGCACGCTGCAGACGGGACGCCAGCCATGGCGAAAACAGCGTGATTAGCAGGGCGTAAAGGGTGCGCATCAGCCGTTCAACAACTGCTCGATGCGGCGCAGGTCGTCCGGCTCGTCCACCTCGGGACTGTCGTGAGCGCTTTCCACCACCTTGATGCGGTAGCCATACTCCAGCGCGCGCAGCTGCTCGAGCATTTCCAGCTGCTCCAGCTTGCCCTGCGGCAGGTGGGCAAAAATGTCCACAAAGCGCTTGGTGTAGGCATAGACGCCCAAGTGCTTGAAGTGCTCGCCGTGCTCGGGGTTGTCGCGCCCCCACGGAATGGTGGCGCGGGAGAAGTAGAGCGCGAAGCCTTGCGCATCGCACACCACTTTCACGTCCTTGGGATCGGTAATCTCGCGCGGATCGCGGATGCGGTAGCTGAGGGTGGCCATTTCAAAGGCGCCGTCGTAGTCGGCCGCCAGAAACGGCGAAACCACCGCCTCGATGGATTCGGTGGCCACCAGCGGCTGATCGCCCTGTACATTCACCACAATGTCCTCATCACTCAACCCCACCGCATCCGCCGCACGGGCAATCCGGTCCGTGCCGCAGGTGACATTTTCCGGCGTCATGATCACCTCGGCGCCAAAGCCGCGCGCCGCAGCGGCGATATCTTCGGAATCCGTGGCGATATAGGCTGCGTCCAGGTTGTGTGCCGCGGCCACGCGCTCATAGACATGCTCAATGAGCATCTTGCCGGCGATCTTCTCCAGCGGCTTGCCCGGCAGGCGGCTGGAGGCGAAACGGGCGGGGATAAAGGCGACAATCTTACGCATGGTTTTTCCTGTAATTACAATATCCTGCCTTATTCTTGCCTTATTCTTGCCTTATTCTTGCCTTATTCTTCCTGCAGCCACCAGCGTGCCCCGCGACCATGGCCTTCCAGATAAATCAGCCCCAGCTTTTTCAGCAGCATCAGTTCTTCTCGGAAACTACGCTCAGGCATATCCGGTGCCAGCTGATGAAGCTGGCGAAATGATAAAGGGGCCCGTGTGGCCAGTTGTTGCAGGATGGCGCGTTGAAGAGCCGTCAGGTCAACATCTGTGCGGTGGGGTGGATGATAGGCAGAAATGGGAAAGCAGATGACAAAACCGCCGGCTTCTTCTCGGAATTCCGGTTCTGGATGGCCCGCTGCTGTCGCCAGCTCCACAATCAATTGTGTGCCACGCCCCCAGCGTTCAATAATGCCGGCGCGGTATAGCACTTCTGCAATAAGTGGATTGCGTGGCAGTGAGTCATGGGGATGCTTGAGCTGTGCCGGGGTCAGAGGCGAGGGCAACAGGCCTGGATTGCGAATTTCCAGCCGGTCATCGAACAGGGCGACTGATACGGCACCGCCCGGATGCTGATAATCTCTGTGGCAGAGGGCGTTGGCCAGTGCTTCCCGCAGGGCAGCCAATGGAAACAGTGGCTCGTCTGCACGCTCAAATAAGCCGGGTTGGATGCGCCCCGAAATGGGCAGGTGCTGACGCAGAAAGTCCATGGCCCGTTCTAGCAGCATGAAAATATGACCGGTATATTGTTTCTGGTCAATAAACGCCTGTTTATCCGTGCCCTTGAAGCGGGCCAGACGCAGCTGACATTGCGGCAAATGAAAAAAGTCTGTTGCAAACAGCACCCCGGCCGCATGGGTCAGTTCGCCTTCCGGGGTAATCAGGTTTAACCCGCGAAGCTGGTCTTCCATGGCCGCCAGACGTGCCGATTCCGGAATGCGTCCTGCTTCAACGCCTCGGTTGATGACCTGTGCGATCCGCTCACGGTCCAGTTGCATCAGGGTCAGCTCTGATAATGGCTGATGATCCCAGCGAAACAGGTGCTGTTCCCGTTGACGCAATAGCCTCACGTAGGTGTGCTGTGGCATCTGTTGCGTGGTGGATTGCACACGTTGCCAGGGCCTGCCATCCCAGCAGAAGGGGCGTAGCTCGGCACTGGCGTAGGCCTTAAGTGCAATAAGCTGATAACTAGGTTTATCCGGTATGTCTACGTATGCCACCGTGATGGCCTGTTGGGCAGGGGGATCGAAGCGGCGCAGGGCTTCAGCAATTTCCTGACGGGTATGGTCCGTAATCTGCTGCCCGATGATGCGTCCCTGGGGCGTAACGCCGATCAATACGGTTCCCCCATCGCCGTTGAGCATACCGCAAAGGGTTTCGCAGGCACGATTAAGCTGAGCTGTGCTTTTTTTCAGTTCCAGCGTGTCCGATTCACCCTGCTCAATCTGCTGAAGGATGGCTGGCCACTCCATGATGTCTGCTTACATCCGCTTGTACAGGTCGGTGAGCAGTTCGTCGGTGACCTTCTCTTCCCAGCCGGGGCCATAGACGTTGTCCCACAGCGGGGCCAGCCCCTTGGCGATCTGCACCATGCGGGCGATCTCCTCGTCCGACCAGTTTTTGCTCAGGTTCTGCGGCAGGTCGATATCGTGCTTCTTCACCATTTCGCGGAACTCGGCCACACCCTCGGGATAGAACTCGTCCAGCACATTGAAGGCGATGCAGTTGCCGATGCCGTGGCGATAGCCGAACACGTAGGAAAGACCGTAGCTCAACGCATGGCAGGCGCCCACCTGGGAATAGGCAATGCTCATGCCACCCATCCAGCTGGCCATCATCAGCTTGTCGTCCTTGTCGGAATGGTCGTCCAGATACACCTGACGGCACAGTTCCATGGCCTTTTCGCCGTAGGCCTTGGAAAACTCGTTGAGATAGGTACCCTCCAGCGACTCCACGCAGTGGATGTAGCAGTCCATGCCGGTGTAGAACCACTGATTCTTGGGCACATCGCGGATCAGCTCCGGGTCCAGTACCACCTGGTCGAACACAGTGTAATCGGAGTTCAGTCCCAGCTTTTTCTCCGGGCCGGTGAGCACCGCAGTGCGGGACGCTTCCGCACCGGTGCCGGACAATGTGGGCACGCCCACATGGTGCACAGCGGGGTTTTCGATCAGATCCCAGCCCTGATACTTGGCCGCACCGCCCGGGTTGGTGAGCATCAGTGATACCGCCTTGGCGATGTCCATCACCGAACCGCCGCCGATACCCACCACACTCACGGGCAGCTGCCCATTGCGGTGACGCTGCACCCGTTCGGTCAGCGCATCCACGTAGGTGGTCTTCGGCTCTTCGGAAACATCTGCCCAGATGATCAGATCCTGTTCGCGCGCAGGCAGGCGGGTTTCGGTGTCCTTGCCGCGCTGGGAGGGATCGACGATAAACACGGCAAAGTCGCCGTCCGTCTTGCGCTGTTCATCGACCACGTCCACCAGCTGGTTATAGGCGCCGCGCCCGAAAATAATGCGCGGCACGGTCTTGAAATTACGAAACTTCATTACTTCAGCACCTCGTTGAATGCGTTGATGCGCTGCTCGATCGCCGCATCATCCCACTTGAGGGAGATGAGCATGGAGAGCGTGCGGCTGATGATGGCGTCGGACTTGGGCAGCTGTACCTGCGCATAGTCCGGATGGGGCATGTCGTGGATGGGCAGACGGCTCGGCGCCTTCAACTGCTTGATATGATCCCAGTTGCGCAGATAGTGCCAGTTGTTGTCCCACCAGTAGAACACGCCGCCCACCCGTTCATTGAGCGCCCTGGCCACTTCGCGGGCACGGTCCTCATTGGGCAGCATGAAGCTGAGGAAACCGGCATTGTCGCCTTCGGGATCGGGCAGGTGGCGCAGCGTCACCTCCCCGAAGCTCTCCAGCGCCGCCTTCAGCTTGGTCTTGTTGCAGCGCTGAATGTCCAGAATGGTATCCAGCTTGCGCAGCTGTGCCACGCCCACGGCAGCATTCATCTCGCTGATGCGGTAGTTGGTGCCCATAAAGGGATGCCCTTCCGCCCCGCGATCGGAACCGACATGATCATGGCCGTGGTCGGTAAACATGTGCGCCTTTTCGTAGATCTCATCGGAATTGGTCAGCACCGCGCCGCCTTCACCGCAGGAGATGGTCTTGACCGAGTCGAACGACAGCGCACCGGCATCGCCGATGGTGCCCAGCGCGCGGCCCCTGTAGGTGGCGCCGGTGGCCTGACAGGCGTCTTCAATCAGGATCAAGCCGTGGCGATCGCACAGCGCCTTGATGGCGTCCATCTCCGCCATGCCCCCGCACATGTGCACCACATTCACCGCCCTGGTGCGCGGGGTAATGGCGGCTTCAATGCCTTCTGCGGACAGGCACAGGGTCTCGTCAATTTCGGCGAACACCGGCACGGCGCCAGCCATCAGCACCGCCTCCACGGTGGCGACAAAGGTAAACGGTGGCACGATCACCTCATCACCCGCCCCCACGCCAGCACAGACCAGCGCGGTATGCAGGGCTGTTGTCCCGCTGGAGACCAGATGCGCGTGGCGCACGCCCAGCTTGTCGCACAGCATCTGCTCCATCTCGCGCGCTTTCCATACGCCATTGCGCATGGCATCAAAGTTGTAGCGGAAGGTGAAGCCCTTCTCCATTACCTCGAGCACTTCATCGCGCTCGCTGCCGTCAAACAGCTCAAATCCCGGCATGATCCTATTCCCTGTTTATTAATCCCCGCATTATAACCGGCGACCAGACGGGCACAAAAAAGGGGGCGGACGCCCCCTTCTCGGTAAGACCTGAAACGGCATCACACCCGTTGCAGCGTCCCCAAATAGGAGGCAATGGCCTGGCCCGCATCGAGCCAGCCCAGAATACCGCCGGTGAGATTGCGCACATTGGAGAAACCCAGTTTCTGCAGTTGCTGGCCGGCCAGCGCACCACGCGGTCCCTTCAGGCAATAGGTAACAATGGGCGCATCCTGCCCATACACCTTGGCCACCTTTTCAATCGCCATGAACTCCAGCTTGCCGCGCGGAATAGTCAGCACCGTTTTGCCCGGAATATGCCCCGACGCAAACTCTTCCGGCTCGCGCACATCGATCAGAACGACGCCCTCCAGCTCGCCCGCCAATTCCTGGGGCGAAATCGCCGGCACCGCCGCCATGGCCGCTTCCACCAGCGCCCGAAAGTGGGCATTGAGCATCGCCTCATCACAGCGGGCGCCATACTGTTCCAGTTTGGTATGCAAATTGGTCGGTGCGTCCATGCTTTTCCCTCCTTTTTATATGGTTTGCAAACTTATCTTACTGCAGCCTCACTTTTAAGGCCAGATGACCGTAAGCATTTGGTCAGCTTCACTTTTTATGCATGTGATAAATTTACAGGTGAGCCAAACCGGGAGGATCCAGCATGAAAGCAACCCTGAAAACCTCATTGCTCGCCGGCGCCGTGGCGCTGGCGCTCAGCAGCTGTGCACAGGACAGTCAGAACATGCGCGAAGCCAAGCACGCCGGCGCCGTTGCACTGGGCGCCCTGGCCGGCATCATGGTGGCCAATCAGTTCAGCGACAACCCTGTGGTGAAGGGTGCCGTGGGGGTCGCCGGCGGCTATATCGCCCACAAGATCTATGAGGATCTGAACAAGGACTTTCAGAATGACCCCAACGTCGAGGTCAAGCCGGTCACGGTGGACGGCCAGAATGCCATCAACGTGAGCCTGCGCAATGTCCATTTCGCCATTAACTCGGCCAGCCTCTCCTATGAAGACATGCAGAAGCTGGACAAGATCATCCAGACCATCCGCGACAAGGACGTGGACGTGCTGGTGATCGGCCATACCGACAGCACTGGCCCGGATGACTACAACATGGAACTGTCACTGGCCCGCGCCAACGCGGTGAAGGACTACATGGTGCGCAAGGACATTCCCGCCAACCGCATCGCCACCCGCGGCAAAGGTGAGCGCGAGCCCATCGCCGACAACAGCACCCCGGAAGGACGCGCCATGAATCGCCGCGTGGAAATCTATCTGGTGCCCCGCGGCGAAGCGCAGCGGCAGCCGTCATCCCAGCCTCGACCGGCGCCGAAGCCGGCCCCGCGCCGCAGCACGCCGCCGGCCGAGCGCATCTGATCCGCCACAGCTCACGCCCCGCCCATGCGGGGCTTTGTGTATCATAGGCGCCCCTGAATTCCGGATCGTCCTTCATGGATCTACTGCTCGACCTCGGCAACAGCGCGCTCAAATGGGGCTGGCTGGATGACGCCTTTCATGCCGGCGGCGAAATCGCCTGGCCCACCCTGCCCGAACACGTGCTGAACGCCATCGAGGCCAGGCGCCCCGATACCACGGATACCCCGATTGAAACCCTATGGCTCGCCAATGTGGGGCCGCGTCCACCGCTCTACGCCCTGATGAACACCCTCAGCGCGCACTATGATGCCCCCATCGAGCGTGTATGGTCCGAACCCGAATGCTGCGGTGTGCGCAACGGCTACCGCGACTTTTCACAACTGGGCGTGGATCGCTGGCTGGCCCTGATCGGCGCGCGCAAGCTGCGCCGTACGCCCAACCTGCTGGTGGTGGATGCTGGCACGGCGCTGACCGTGGATCTGCTGCTCAAAAACGCCCACCAGGGCGGACTGATCACGCCGGGTGTCGGGCTGATGCAGCGCTGCCTCACCCAGAATACCGCCAATCTGGCCCGCGCACTGGCCAACTCGCCGGAGACGCCACCGGAAATGGGACTGGGGCGCACCACCCGCGACGCCATTGTGGCCGGCACCCACTACATGACCGCCGCCTATCTGCAGACTCTGTATGCCGATCTGAAGGCCACCCTGCCGGACGGCAAGCTGGAGATGGTGCTCAGCGGCGGGCAGGCGCAGGTGCTCAAGCCGCTACTGGCCATCGACAGGCTGGTCATCGCCGATCACCTGGTGCTGCGCGGCCTGGCTGCGGTGGCCCGCCACGCGAAAAAAACCCAAATGGAAAACGCCGATGCGTCTTGATCTGCTCTGTCACGGTGAAATCGTCAGCGACGCCTTTCTGTGTGGCAGCCGCTGCGATGCACATCTGAGCGCCCGCGGACTGGGTCAGATGCGCAAGCGCCTGATTCGCCGCCGCTATGCCGCCGTTTATACCTCGCCTGCCACACGTTGCCGCGCCTTTGCAGAGGAGTGGGCAGACACCCACAATCTGAAGGTGGACGTGGTGGAAGATTTGCGCGAACGGGACTGGGGCGAGTGGGACGGCCTGCCGCTGGAAACGATCCAAAAGCGCTGGCCCATCGAGCTGGAAGCCTATCTGGCCGCCCCCTTTGAGGTCACACCGGCAGGGGCGGAGCCTTTCGAAGCCTATCAGCAGCGTATCCAGCGCACCTTCGAGCAGCTGCTTGGCAGCGGCGCCGACCCGGCTCTGGCCGTGACCCATGCAGGTGTGATCAAACTGTGCGCCCAGCAGGTTCTCGGCTTTGACAACGCCCACCTGTTCCATTTCGGTGTGGAACCGGCCAGTCTCACCGGCTTTGCCGCCGTGGGGCATTTTGTGCGTCTTGAGCAACTGGAAAACGACTGAGCCACCCACGAGCGAGTGCGCAAGCTGAATCCCGACCGGGCGTCATCACATGTCAGCGGGACCGGCCTCTGCTTCACGCTGGCGCTTCTGCACGGTGGCGATAAAGTCCTGCAACGGCGCAAAATCCCGCTGATGCACCGAATAGGCGCCATAGAGCGTTGAATGCAGCCCGTCCTCGCCCAGCCGCGCCACCGGCAGGTGGGCAAACGCCGGCTGAGTCGCCACCAGCCAGCGCGGCAGCACACACACGCCGCGTCCCGCATCCACCAGCTGCAGCATCATCAGCGTCAATTCGGAAAAGCGCAGGCTTTTCGGGCGGACCCCGCCCGGACGCAGAAACTTGCGGAACACATCCAGTTTTTCTTCCGGCACCGGATAGCAGATCAGGATTTCCTCGGACAGGTCGTCCGGCTCCACCACAGTTCGGGTCGCCAGCCGGTGGCCGGGCGGCATCACCAGCACCTGTTCGTAGCTGAACAGCGGCTCAAACACCCACTGTCGGCTGGGCTGGGGATCCGAGGTAATGACCAGCTCGCAACGGTGTTCAGCCAGCATGTCCAGCGCGCTGCGCGTCAGACTCGGCAGGATATCCAGGTCCACCTGCGGCCAGCGCGCCTGAAAGTCCCGCACCACCGGCATCAGCCATTCAAAGCAGCTATGGCACTCCACTGCAACAAACAACCGCCCCGCCTCGCCACTGGCCATGGCGCGCAGCTGCATCTGCGCCTGCTCGATGCGTGGCAGCACCGCCTGCGCCGTGCGTAGCAGCACTTGCCCTGCAGGCGTAAAGCGCAACGGGCTGGACTTGCGCTCAAACAGCACGAAGCCCAGCTGGCTTTCCAGCTGCTTCAGCTGATGGGACAGGGCGGACTGAGTCAGGTTCAGACGCTCGGCGGCGCGACTGACGGAGCCGGTTTCCGCCAGCGCCTGCAGCGTGCGCAGATGGCGCAGCTCAATCATAAAGGGCTCTCATTGTGAATGACTCCGGCATGCAATTCTATCACCGCACTACCCGCGCGACGCCAACCGAAAGGTAAATGAAAACGCGCCTGCGCACGCCTTTTGAGAAGGCTTGCTGCCCAAAAACAAAAAAACCCGGCACGCAGCCGGGTCGGTACGGGTCTATCACGTTGGTTAGCGCTTGTCGTGCTTCGGTTCGAACACCTTGCTTCGTAACGCAGAGATGGCCTTGTCCAGCTTGAGGAAGCTCTCCTTGCCCGACTCGTCGCCCTTGAGCTGCTTGCGCAGCGTCTCGAGCGTTTCGTAGAGCTCGGGATAATCCTCCTCCACATGACCATAGCCAAGGATTTCGGCCATCTCCAGCTGATAGCGGGCGCTGTCCACCAGTTGCAGGAGTTCATCCCTGTCGGTGTTCTCCTGCTCGCTCTGCTTGCGCGCCTGCTCAAGCAGCAGCTGCGCCCGCACCAAGGGCAAGGGCACGATATTCTCGACGGTCACCACCCGATTCAGAGCGGCGACCAGCGCCTGACGCGCCTCGTCGAGCGACCCCTTGTCGATCAGGGGCACCACGCGCTTCACATACGCCGGGAATTCGGCCAGCGGCAGGAAGTCGTTGTAAAGCACCACTTCGCTGGCCAGATAGCGCATGACGTGGCGCGCGGCCTGAATATCCCCCTTCTCCAGCAGCTTTTTCGCCTTTTTCTCAGCGTCCTTGATGGAGTCGATATCCGCATGGATATCGATCACCTCGGAACGCTGACCCAACGGCAGCAGCTGCAGTTCAGGATGGCGGGCAACAAGAATCTCCAGCTTGCCGAGCAACCCGGCCAGCGCCTCGACGGCCTCAGCAGGCTTGTTCTCCTCCAGCAGCTGGAGCACCTGGCGGGTTTCCGCCAGCACCTGCACCGCCTCCTGAACAGGCGCTTGCGCCGTCTGTTGCTGTTGCGCGCGGCCTTCGGCTTCCGCCTCGGCACGCACTGCCTCATTTACGCGATCATAAGCTTCGGGTTTCTGGATATCCCGTTCGCGTACGGCTTCGTGGTTTTTCTTGTTGCTCATGGTTAACCTCCTGAAAGTGAATGTCACCGCCAGAGGGCCACCGCCTGCCGGCGGTGCGAGACATAGATGGGGATGATCAGGAATTTTTCAAGCGGTCAGAGCAAACTGCGCCACAATAGGCGCATGATCGGAACAGTCCGTGGGCAGTACACGCGCCTCGGTCAGCGCAAGACCGCGATAAAAAAGATGGTCAAGCACCCGTCCGCGATGCGCCTTGAGCCCCTGGAGCGGCTGCGGGGAAGCAGCCTGCAGCCCCAGCCTGCGCATGTGCTGCTGCAGGCTGGCCAGACGCCGACGACTCCAGGTATTGAAATCCCCCGCCACGATGAGCGGCCCGGCATGGGTCTCCAGTGGGCGCAGCAGACGGCTGAGCTCCTCCTCAAAAACCCGTCCGCTGCGTGACAGCAGCATATGCACGTTCAGCAGCCACAGCGTCTGCCCATCCGCCAGCGGATGGGCGCTCAACAGGGCCGCCTTGCGCGTGAGCAGACGCAGCTCTCGCCGGCGGGTGAGCAGCTGCTGCAGCGGCTGCATGCGGTAGCGGCTGCCGGTCCACACGCCGTAGTGCGCCTTGCGCGTGCGCAGATTGGGGGCCATCACACCATCCACCTTCGCAGGCTGCGGCCACGGCCAGGCCGCCTCCTGCAACGCCCACACATCGGCTGGCGGCAGGTCACAGTGGTGCAGAGCGGTCTCCAGCGGCAGCTTGTGCACGTTCCACACCACCAATGTAAAGGCGCGCGGCAGGGGCCGGGTAGCACTGCAGCGGGGCACGGGGGAACAACGGGGCTGCAACGGTGCACGCATTACAGAATTGGGGTCACAATACGGGTCAGGTTTTCACGCAGCCGCGGCAGACGCCCCGGTGGCGGCACATAGGGGACGGCATCGCGCGCGAGCGCATCAAGCGTGTCACGCAGGGCGGTCAGCGTAGGGCGGTGATAGCAGAAGGCGACCATCTCGTAGTTGATCAGCAGTGAGCGGTAATCCACATTGGCCGAGCCGATCATGGCCAGCGCGCGGTCGATGATCAGCGCCTTGGCATGCAGCATGGTGGGTTGATAGCACAGCACCTCAGCGCCCGCCTCCACCAGCTGGCGCATGTAGGGCGCCCGCCCCAGATCAAAGATGAGGTGATCGGTCTGTGCCGGCGTCAGCAGGCGCACGTGCACGCCGCGCTTGCGCGCCAGCAGCACCGCCTCCAGCACTGGCTCGTCCGGAATGAAATAGGGCGTGACGATATCCACCTGCCGCTTGGCGCGATAGAGCCCCTGCAACAGCGCCTCACGCAGACTGTCTTCGGGAATGTCCGGCCCGGACGGCACCGGCTGCACCACCTGCTCGCCCGCCGGCGCGACAGGGAGATGATCAAAGGCGACCACCTGCCCGGTGGTGTAATGCCAGTCCTGCGCAAAGGTTTCCAGAAAGGCATGCACCGCCGGGCCCTGCAGGCGGTAGGTGAGATCCACCCACGCCCCTTCCTGCTCGGGATCCAGATACTCGGCGGCCAGATTAATGCCCCCCGAAATCAGCAGACGCTGGTCAAACAGGTAAATCTTGCGGTGGTTGCGCAGATTGATGCGGCTGCGAAACAGGCTCGACAAAGGCTGAAAGAAGGCCACCTGCCCGCCTGCTGTCTCCAGCTCGGCAAATTCGCCGCGCCGCAGCCAGGCGTTCAGGCTGCCGAAGGTGTCGATCAGCAGCTTGACCTGTACGCCGCTGCGCGCCTTGGCTACCAGCCGGCGCAACAGAGCGCGGCCGGTCTCGTCCGGTTCAAAGATATAGGTTTCCAGATAGATGCTATGCTCGGCCTGGTCGATGGCATCGAACAGCCATGCCCGTGCCTCAGCCGGCGAAAAAACACAGTCGATGCGGTTGCCGTTCATGGCCGGCGGCACCCCGTCGGCCATCAGCACATCGTGTACGGCTCGTTGGGTCGCGCCCTTGAGCGGTACCGGTGGGCGCGGCATGAATGCCAGCTGCGGCTTGGGTCGGCGCGCAAACACCTTGCGCGACCCAAACAGCAGGTAAAGCAGCGCCCCCACACCCGGCAACAGCCACACCACCAGCAGCCAGATGATCAGTGTCTGGGTGGGACGGCGCTCGTAGAGCAGGTGCCCCATCACCAGCAGGGTCAGTATCAGCTCGAAAAGATAGAGACTGTCCATACTGGTCAATTTACCATGCACAGAGACTCTTCTTCGCCCCCGGTCAGCGTGGCTTCTTTATTTGCGCCACAAAAAAGCCATCGAAAAGCGCCGTCGGGAGAATACGTCGCGCATGCTGCAAGGCTTCGGGAAAGGCCTTGCCCTGCCATGTGGTCAGGCCGGGCTGCCAGTTGTCAAAGGGCAGCTCGATGGGCAGCAGCTCCGCTTCCGGATGCTTCTTGAGCAGATACGCCACGGTGCGCTCGTTCTCTTCCGGCGCAAAGGAACAGGTGGCATAGGTGAGCACGCCGCCTGGTTTGAGCGCGCGCCACGCAGATAGAATCAACCCCCGCTGCTTGCGACTCTGCTCCTTGATTTTGCGCGGTGACCAGTGGGCGAAGCTGTCCGCATCCAGCGCACTGATGCGTCCTTCCGACGAACAGGGGGCGTCCAGCAGCACGCGGTCGAAACGCTCCGGCACCTTGTGGCCGATGCTGCGCCCGTCCGCCAGAAAGGTGCGGCAGTTTTCCACCCCCATGCGTTTCAGATTGTCCTGCAGGCGAAAGTAGCGCGGCTTGATCGCCTCCACCGCCGCCAGATAGCCGGTGTTGTCCATCATCGCCGCCAGCTGCGTGGTTTTGGAGCCGGGCGCAGCGGCCAGATCCAGCACCTCTTCGCCCGGCTGCGCGCCCACCAGCTGTCCCACCCACTGCGAGCTGGGATTCTGGATATAGATTTCGCCCGTTTCCGCCTCCGGCCGGTGCGAAAGGGCACTTTTTTGCCCCGCAGGCACCCAGAAGCCCCCTTGCAGGCCGCCCAGCGGCTGCACGGCAAGGCCGGCATTTTTCAGCCTTTCAAAAAGTCGGGGACCCCCCTCCGCCTTGAGAGGATTGATGCGCGCACCGACGCCCTTTTCCGTATGCAACGCCTGCCATACGGCATCCCACCGCTCCGGTGGCACAATGGCGCGCAACCGCTCGACAAATTCTGATGGCAGGTGCGTCATTTCACCAAGGCGTCGAGGATGGCGCCGTGGCGCACCTGCTGGCGCTCGGTACGCAGGCGGTTGGCCTTGAAGATGGTGTGCAACTCCTCAAAAGCCACATCGAAGTCGTCGTTGATGACCAGATAGTCGAACTCCGGATAGTGGCGCATCTCGTCCTTCGCCTCGCTCAGGCGGCGGGCGACTACTTCCGGCGCATCGGTACCACGACCGGTAAGACGGCGTTCCAGTTCTTCCAGCGACGGCGGCACGATAAAGATGGACTGGGTGCCCGGCATCTTCTCGCGCACCTGCTGCGCGCCCTGCCAGTCGATCTCCAGAATCACATCAAACCCCTCCTCCAGCAGGCGCTCTACCTGGCTCTGCTGCGTGCCATAGTAGTTGCCAAACACCTCGGCCCACTCGAGAAAGTCGCCCTGCGCCACCTTCTGCTTGAAGGTGTCCACATCGGTAAAGTGGTAGTTGACGCCATCCACCTCGCCCGGGCGCGGCGGCCGCGTGGTGGTGGACACCGACACCTTGATCAACGGATCCGAATCGGTCAGCCGCTTCACCAGCGACGTCTTGCCCGCACCCGAGGGGGCGGAAATCACATACAACTGTCCCAGGCTCATTGCTCAACTCCTTTTTGCCGTCTATTTTGACACAATCCCCGGCGCCCTGATTGATCAGCCGTGCAGGCAGAATACGCCCTGTTAAAATAGCCCCCATGCACACGCCAAGCCTGTTTCTCGTGGGGCCCATGGGGGCCGGAAAGTCCACCGTCGGCCGCCTGCTGGCCGAGCGGCTGGGCTTTGAGTTTTACGACTCCGACCACGAGATCGAGGCGCGCACCGGCGCCACCATTCCCATGATTTTCGACATCGAAGGCGAGCAGGGCTTTCGCAAGCGCGAAGCACAGGTTATCGACGAGCTCACCCAGCTACCGCGCATCGTGCTTGCCACCGGCGGCGGCGCCGTGCTTCGCCCCGAAAACCGCAAGCATCTGCGCAGCCGCGGCTTTGTGATCTATCTGCAGTCGGACGTGGACAACCTGTTCAACCGCGTGCGCCACGACACCCGCCGGCCGCTGCTGCAGAACGAAGACCCCAAGGGTACCCTCGCCGCCATCCTCAGGGAGCGCGAGCCCCTTTATCTGGAGGTGGCCGATCTGGTGGTCAGGACCGAAGAGGTGCCCGTCAATCAGGTGGTGCGCAAGATCCTCAACGAACTCAAGGAACAGAACATCCTGCCATGAAAACCCTAACCGTCGATCTCGGAGACCGCAGTTATCCTATTCACATCGGCCAGGGCCTGCTGAACCAGCCCGAGCTGGTGCGCCCCCACGTGCACGGCACGCAGGTGATGATCGTCACCAACACCACCGTGGCGCCGCTTTATCTGGAGAAGGCCCGGGCGCTGTTCGACGGCTTCGAGGTGGGGGACGTGGTGCTGCCCGACGGTGAGCAGTACAAGAACCTGGATACTCTCAACCTGATTTTCGATGCCCTGATCGAAAAGCGCTTCGACCGCAAGTGCACGCTGGTCGCGCTGGGCGGTGGCGTCATCGGCGACATCACCGGCTTTGCCGCAGCCAGCTACCAGCGCGGCGTCAATTTCATCCAGATTCCCACCACCCTGCTGGCGCAGGTGGACTCCTCCGTGGGCGGCAAGACTGGCGTCAACCACCCACGGGGCAAGAACATGATCGGCGCCTTCCACCAGCCACAGGCGGTGATCATCGACACCGACACCCTCGACACGCTGGAAGACCGCCAACTCTCCGCGGGGCTGGCCGAAGTGATCAAGTACGGCCTGATCCGCGACGCAGAATTTTTCGACTATCTGGAAGACCATTTGCCCCACCTGCTGACGCGGGACAAGGATCAGCTGGCCTACGCCATCGAGCGCTCCTGCTGGAACAAGGCGGAAGTGGTCGCCGCCGACGAACGGGAAGCGGGCCAGCGCGCCCTGCTCAATCTGGGACACACCTTTGGTCACGCCGTCGAGGCCGGCATGGGCTACGGTAACTGGCTGCACGGCGAAGCCATCGCTGCCGGCATGATGCAGGCGGGCTACATGTCCAAACTGATGGGCAACCTGACCGACGACGATCTGCGTCGCATGGCCGACGCCTTCACCACCGCGCGCCTGCCCATCTACCCCCCGGATGAAATGTCCCCCGAGCGCTTCCTTGAGCTGATGGCGGGCGACAAGAAGGTGCAGGCCGGTACCATCCGCCTGGTGCTGCTGAAAGCCATCGGCAAGGCCTATGTCACCGGCGACTATCCGCAGGAACTGCTGCTGCGCACCCTGAAAGAGTGGCGCAAGCCCGCCTGAGAAGGGGGGTCCCCGACTTTTTCACGGGCGCATTTTTTTGCCGCGGCGCAGCGGCCTGCCGAAACCCGTCTCCAGGGCCCCAAAAATCAATAAAAAATGATTTCTGCGCTACGGGAGCGCCACAGCAGCCAGGTGGCCGCGCTGCGCCACGGGCGCCACGGTTCCGCCAGCGTCTTGAGCGCCCGGCGGTCGAACGGCTGCGCAAACACAGCCTCCGCCGCGCGCACCAGCCCGATGTCATCCACCGGCCATATATCACAACGCTGGAGATGAAAAATCAGGAACATTTCTGCCGTCCAGCGGCCTATGCCTTTCACTTCGGTCAGCAGACGAATCAGCTCCGCATCTGTCATCTGCCCCCACACGTCGGGCTGAAGCGCGCCACTGCGCCACTTCTCCACCAGATCCTTCAGATAGGTCACCTTCTGCCGCGACAGACCCAGCTGGCGTA
>CAYYIL010000031.1:0-16155 GCA_964471975.1 uncultured Piscirickettsiaceae bacterium
CCCCAACACACAGCTTTGATCAAGGCGTTGCGGCGCGCGCTGCACCCCCTCTTTCGCCTGTTCGTGCGCAAGGGGATCGGTCTGCAGGTCTTTCAGGAGCTGGCCAAGCAGCTATATGTAGAAGCTGCCCTGAGCGAAGAGCAGAAAAAGGGTAAAAAAATCACCGTCAGCCGCCTGAGCATGCTGACCGGCATTCACCGCAAGGAAATCAAACGGCTACTGGAAAGTCTGGAACAGCCCCAGAGCGCCGAGGAACGCAAGGCGTCCATTTCTGCACAGATCGTAAGTCAGTGGCTCGGCAGCACCGCCACCACCTTTGATGATGGCCGCCCGCGCGCCCTTCCCTACCAGAGCGATGATGAACAGGAGCCCTCCTTTTATGCACTCGTGCGCAGCATCACCCAGGATGTACACCCCCGCACCCTGCTGGATACCCTGAAAACCGTCGGACTGCTGCACCAACTGGACGACGGTACCATCGAACTGGCCGAAGCCGGTTACGTACCCGACCAGAGCTGGGAGGAGAAGCTCTTCTTCGCCGGCAAGAATCTGGGCGCACACGGCGAAACCATCGTGCACAACCTGCTGGATGAACAGCCCCCACGACTGGATCGGGCCGTATACTATTATCGGCTCACGCCCGAAGCGGCCGACACCCTTGAACAGTGGGCGCGCGAAGCCGCGCTTGACGTGCTGACCCGCTTCAACCGCATGGCCTCGCACCTGCAGGCCGACAGCATGGTCACCCCGGATGCCGCCACCGAACATGTTCATTTCGGTGCCTACTTCAACCGCAATCAGGATACGCCGGAGCCGTCATGATCCGCGTCGCGCTTCTTCTGATTCTGCTGCTTACCCGTTGCGCCCAGCCCGATACCGAGCGGCTGGCGCTCAATTCAGGCTTTGGCGGCACCGGCCATGCCCCCGGTTGCCCCGTCGCCCAGCTCCTGCCCGGTGGCAGCGGTTTTGGCGGCACCGGCCACACCGCCGCATGCGGCTTTGGCGGTACTGGCGTCATCGGCACCATTACCGACTTCGGCTCCATCTGGGTCAACGGCCTTGAAATTAAACTGGCACCCGATCTGAAGATCGCCAGCAACCTGGGCCATCCCGTCAAGCTGGCCGTCGGCCAGCAGGTGGTCACCCGTACCCAGCCGGGCGCCCTGCAGACCGACCATGTAGAGGTGTTCTATCCCGTCAGCGGACAGGTTCAGCAACGGAATGGCAACCGACTTGTCGTCAACGGCCAACTGATCACCCTCGACGCACACACCCGCGGGCTGAAACCCCTGCAGCCGGGCGACTGGGTGGCCGTCAACGGCTGGCCGCAGGGCACGCATCACTGGCTGGCCACGCGTATCGATCCAAACCCGACGCATGTGGCCCGAGTGGAAAAACCCGCCCTTGATACCCTCAACAGCAACAGGGCACTGATCGAAGGGGGCGTGGTGATCAAAGACGGCAACGCCTGGCTGGAACCTTATCACCTCAAACTGGGCAATGCCGCAGACTGGCGCGACAGGCGCCTCGCCCTTGCCACACTGAAGCAACAGCGTGCAGGCTGGCACCTGACGGCTGTGCGGGCCCTGCATACCTGGCAGGTGGACTGGCGCGAACTGGTGCGGGAACAGCACGAACAGATGAGACATTCGCCCCCTGACCGCCCCCGCCTCGAGCTTGAACATGCGCAGGAAACCCTGCAGGAACGTACAGAATCACTGCATGCGCACCACGATACGCTGCAGGAAGGTCGTGATGAGCTCCTGGAAAGCAAGCAGGAAATGAAAGATCAGCAGTCGCTCATGCAGTCACAGCAGGAAACCCTGCACGAGACCCACGACCAGATTCAACAGTCGCAGGACACCATCAAGGAGCAGCAAACATCCCTGCATGACCAGCAATCCCTCATGCAGTCACAGCAGGAAACCCTGCACGAGACCCACGACCAGATTCAGCAGTCGCAGGACACCATCAAGGAGCAGCATGAAATGATGCAGGAACAGCACGACATGACAAGAGAGCAGAATGACTAAAGCAACCCGCTACTTCTATTCGCGCTGTCTTTATAATAGGGTGAAAGGTGCGCTGGTACGCATATCCTCAGCAAGAGCATTCCACCCATGACACACCGTTACGCCCAAGGCACCATCCACATCAAGAACCTGCTGCTGCGCACCTACGTCGGCATCAATCCCGAAGAGAGGGTCAAAAAGCAGGACGTGCTCATCAACATCACCCTGCGCTGCAGCCGCATTCTCAATGCCCCCGAAGGCGCCATCGACCAGACGCTGGACTACAAGAAGGTGGTCAAGACCATCATTCCCTTCGTGGAGGAAAATCGCTTTGAACTGCTGGAGGTGATGGTACGGCAGGTGCTCGACAAGGTGATGGCCTTCGAAGGAGTCGAGTGGGCCCGCGTGGAGATCGACAAACCCCACGCCATCCGCTTTGCCGAGTCCGTTTCCATCGCACTGGAGGCCGAACGCACATGATCGGCTTTATCCGCCGCCACTTTGCCCACCTGCTCTACGGCCAGCAGGAAACACTGCCGAACAGCCTGCTCACCCCTTACCTGGTGCGCCTCATTCTGCTGGCCAATGCCGGGCTGATGGCCTTTTTCCTGGTCGCCGGACTGGCCGGCCTCTTTCCTCTGGGACGCCTGCACGCCTGGGTGCTGGTCGGCCTTATTCTCATTCAGCTGATCAGCGCTTTTGCAAGCTGGCTGCGGGCCGAACGCAGTGGCACCCTTCTGCTGACCAACCTGATCCTCTACGCGCTGGCGCTGGTCCCCATCATTCTGTCAGACCCTGAACTCATGCCGGCCCTGTTCACTGCGCTACTGTCGGTGATGGCCGCCTTTCTGCTGCTGCGCCTCCCTGCCGGCCTGCTGACGGCCGCAGTGGCTGCCCTGCTGCCGGCCCTGCTGACCGCCCTAGACGGGGCGCTAATTTCAGCCCTGTTCGATCTGATCTACGAACTCACCCTGGTCGCCACCGTGCTGATCAGCGCCACGCTGGGGCTTTTTATCCGCTCACTGCTGGAGCGGCTGCACGCCGCGCTGGAAAGACTGCGCCATTCCGCCACCCACGATCCCCTTACTGGCGCCCTCAACCGCCGCGGCCTGCAGGAACACGGCGAAGTCCTGTTCAATACCCATTACCGCACCGTCTCCCCTCTGGCTCTCGCAGTGGTAGATCTGGACTTCTTCAAGCCGATCAACGATACCTACGGCCACGATGCGGGAGACCATGCCCTCAAGCATGTCACCGAGCTGATGCGCCACCATTTCAAGCGCAAAAGCGACCTGGTTGCCCGTCTGGGCGGGGACGAATTTGTGCTCATTGCGGCCAATACGCCGCTTGAAACCGCCTATCCGCGCCTGGTTGAGATGGCCCGCCACCTGCAGGCCGACCGGCCCCGCTGGCAGGGCAAGCCGCTACCCCTTGCCCTCTCCCTCGGCGTGGCTACGCTGGATCCCGAACAGCACCATACGCTGGAAGACCTGCTCAAGGCCGCAGACGAACAGGTCTATCGTGCCAAGGCGCAGGGACGCAGCCATGTCTGCAGCCCACCGGAATGCACCGCCATTCCGCTTGCCTTTGAACCGCCCGCCTCCCAGCGCTGATCTGGCACTATTCCTGCTTATTCTGCTGCATCTGTCACAGAATTGACCGCCATGAAATCCGACCTGCTATCCCGTATTGAAACCAGCACCGGCACCGGCAAGGGCGCCGGCCAGCTTGAACTGCTGCTGTTCCGTCTAGACGACAGGACGCTCTACGGCATCAACGTCTTCAAGATCAAGGAAATTCTGCCCTGTCCGCCGGTCAATGAAGTGCCCATGTCCGACCCGCGCATCATCGGCCTGATCGACCTGCGCGGCCAGATTCTTTCGCTGGTGGATCTTGCGCGGGCGCTGGACCTGCCGCCCGTTGCCCGCAGCGAGGAGAACATCTGTCTCTACACGGAATTCAGCCGCCAGCAGCTCGGCTTTCTGGTGCGTAATGTGGAGCGCATCATCTACGTCAACTGGCACGCCGTACGCCTGCCGCCGGAGACGCTTGCCCACAGCCCCTATCTCACCGCCATAACCCCATACGAGGGCGAGCTGGTGCAGATCATCGACATCGAACGGGTGCTGGCCGATATCCTGCCGGAAAGCATGGTGCTCAACACCACGCTGGACGTGGAGCGGGACGCCATGAAACAGTTCACCGTCATCGGTGTGGATGATTCGCGCGTGGCACGTGATCACTTCAAGCAGATTTTCGAACACCTGGGAGTCGATTACCAGCTGCTCGAAGATGGCAAAAAGGCGCTGGACCTGCTGGGCAAGATGGTCATGGATGCCGAAGACGGCATGGCGCCTCCCGTGCATGAGCGGCTGCTTGCGGTCGTCAGCGACGTGGAAATGCCGGAAATGGACGGCTACATGCTCACCGAAGCCATCCGCCGTCACCCCCAGCTGAAACACCTGCCCGTTCTGCTTAACTCCTCCATCAGTGCAGAAGTGGGTCAGCAGGCCGCGCTGCGGGCAGGTGCCAACGATTTCCTCACCAAATGGGACGCCAATACCCTCGCCGAACGACTCACTGCCCTGGCGCGGGAACGTCTGGCGCAGCCGCCCCTCAGTCGCTGACGACCATCAGGCGCTGACAAGAAACCACAGGTTCAAACCAATAATCAGGCCAGCACAGGTCCAGGCCAGATTCAGCTTCCATTGCGGCGGTCGGAATTCGCCCATCAGGCTGCGGCTGCTGACAAGCAGAATCAGCGGCACCAGCGTAAACGGCAACTGCATGGACAGGATCACCTGAGACAGCACCAGCAGACTCAGCGGCTTCGCTGTCAGCACAATGGCGATCACCGCCGGAATCATGGTGGCCAGCCGCAGGCCCAGACGCGCTTTTGCAATATTGACTTTCCGCCCCACCAAGGGTTCAAACACAATCTGCCCCGCCAAGGTGCCGGTCGTGGAACTGGCAATCCCCGAGGCCAGCAGCGCAATACCAAAGGTGAGCGCCGCCGCCTCGCCAAACAGCGGCCCCAGGGTCACATACGCCTGATCGATATCCGTAATCAGCAGCCCCTTCTCGTGAAAGGCCGCCGCCGCGGTAATTAAAATGGCCGAATTCACCAGCCACGCCGTCGCCAGCGCACCCACCGTATCCCAGCGCATCAGCTTCAGAATGCGCCGCTTGTCGTGATCGCCCTCATCATTCATGCGCGTCAGCACCTGCGAGGAGTGCAGAAAGATATTGTGTGGCATCACCGTGGCACCGATGATGCCCAGAGCGATAAACAGCGCCGTGTTATCAACCACCTGGGCGTTGGGCACAAACCAGTTGACCGCCACATCGACCCAGTCCGGCTGCACAATCCACAGCTCGATTACATAGCCCAACCCGATGGTGGCTACGAACGCAATAATGGTCATCTCCACCCAGCGGAAACCAAAACGCTCCAGCCACAGAATCAGCAGCACATCGAACACGGTCAGGAAAATGGCCAATACCAGCGGAATATCCAGCAGCAGGTTCAACGCCACCGCCACGCCGAGAAACTCCGCCAGATCCGTGGCCATCATTGCCAGCACGGCGGTTGTCAGCAGTCCCTTGGCGCGCCAGCCCCTGTAGCGGGTAGCAATCAGCTGCGCCAGATCCTTGCCGGTCACCACCCCCAGACGGGCTGCCAGCAGCTGCATCAGAATGGCAATCGCCGAAGCCAGGGTGATCACCCACAGCAGGGCATCGCCATAACGGCTGCCCGCTTCCAGGGATGTGGCCCAGTTGCCCGGGTCCATATAGCCCACCGATACCAGAAAGGCCGGCCCCATGTAAAACCAGAAAGGCTTGCTCATTCCTATCGAAAACTGAACCAGATTTGTTTTTAGTTGAGACTAAATAGTAATTTAGCCGACCAAACAACGCAAGCATGTCGTTAAAATAGGCTGAAAATAAAAAGCATCAATCCCATGCCCGAGAGCCACAGCCGCAGCGTTCAGGACTACCTCAAGGCGCTCTACAAACTGCAGCAGAGCGACCAGCCGGTCAGCACGACCGAGCTGGCCGCCCGCCTGCAGGTGGCGCCGGCTTCCGCCACTGCCATGATCAAAAAGCTGGCCGAGGCAGGGCTGGTGGAGCACATTCCCTATCAGGGCAGTCGCCTCACCGCCAGCGGCCGTCAGGAAGCGCTCAATATGGTGCGCCGCCACCGCATCATCGAGCAGTTTCTGCAGGAAGTGTTGCACTATCGTTGGGACGAAGTGGACGAAGAGGCCGAAGTGCTGGAGCATGCCGTCTCCGACAAGCTGGTGGAGCGCATGTGGGAGGTGCTGGGCCGCCCCACCCATGACCCCCACGGTGCCCCCATTCCCGATGCACAGGGGCGCGTCCCGCCACAGACCGGCACACCTCTGAACGCGTGGCCCGAAGGCACGCCCGCCACCATCGTCCGCCTGGTGGAACGCTCACCGGAAGAACTGCGCTACTTCGCCCGACAGGGTATCCGCCCCGGTGAACAGGTGGAAATCATCCAGCGCGCACCCTTTGACGGGCCCATTACCGTGCGCACCGCCGCCGGCGAAACCAGCCTGTCGCCACAGCTGGCGAAGGCCATTCACGTGCAATGAGCACAACACCCGTTCATCTGATTACCGGCCTGCTCGGCAGCGGCAAGACCACCCTGATTCAGAACCTGATCCAACAGAAGCCCGCCACCGAGCATTGGGGAGTCATCATCAATGATTTTGGCCCCATCGGCATCGATACCACCCTGCTCGACGATTCCGCGGAAGTGGTTGAAGTGCGCGGCGGCTGCGTGTGCTGCAGCGCCCAGCACGGCCTGCGACAGGCGCTGGACGCCCTGCTGAAAGAGGGCGTCGCCCGCCTTCTGGTCGAACCCACCGGCGTCAGCCACCCCGCCGAGATCACCGACCTGTTTCTGCACCACCCGCACCTCGATCTGCAGGCAATCGTCACGGTCATGACGCCGCAGCAGCTCACACCGGCGCGCTGGCAGAAATCGGCGCTGCTGCGCGATCTGGCCATGCTGGCCGATATCGTAGTACTGAACAAGACCGACCTGGCCGCCCCTGCCGAGATCCAACAGGCTGAACAGCGGCTGCGCCAGCAGCCGCGCCCGCCCCAGCACATCCTTCACACGACCCATGCCCGCTGCGCCCTGCACGATCTGCTGCGCCCGCATACGTCCCCGTCACTACTCATCTGGCAGCATGAACCTCATCAATGCAGCAATTTCCAGCCCCATAATGCTGACTTGCCCGGCCTGCTGGAGGCCCAGCGGGGTGAAAGCGACGGTCTGAGCGTGGTGGGCTACCGTTTCAGCCCCGCGGCCGTCTTTTCCCGCCCGGCGCTGCGGCAACTGTTTGCCGCCCTGCCGCCCTTGCGGGCAAAGGGACTGGTTCGCCTCGGCAGGCGCTGGCAGAGTCTGCAATGGGCCGACCACGCCCTGCAGCTGCAGGAGACCGCCTGGCAGCGCGACAGCCGCCTGCTGGTCTTTCTGACACAGGAAAATGCTGTGCAGCCTTTTGAAGAGCAGCTCAAAACCGCCATTCACCTTAAACTGGCATACTAAATGCTTACCACTCAACGCTACACATAAGGAGAACCAAACGTGCGCCCAAGCATTCTCAGACGTCTGCTGCTGTCGTTTCTGGCCTTCGGGCTGGTCATGGGCATCATCTTCCCCTTTTTCGCCAGCCTGTTCGTGGAATGGAAGCCGGGCATGCACGGCTGGTTTGTGGCGGCTGCACTGGCAGCCGGCATCATAGTCGGCGCACTCAACTACTGGCTGATGCGCGTCATCCTGCTGAACAAGCTCAAGCGTATCGCCGAAATCGCCGATGCCATCAGCAACCGCGATGTCAGCCACACCTGCACCATGCAGAGTGCAGACACCCTTGGCGAAATCATCCACAGCATCAATGGCATGACCGCCAATCTGCGCGACATTATCCGGCAGCTCAATGACAATGCGACTGACCTGGAAAACGCCTCCAACTACCTTGGGCAGCAGGCCGATGCCTCCTGTCAGGAAGTGATGGCGCAGCGCAGCGAAGTGGACAGCATCGATCAGCAGATGCAGACGCTGCGCCAGCTGGCCGACAGGATTCTGCAGGACAGCACCACCGCCGCACACTCTGCAGATGATGCGCATAAAACGGCTCTGACAGGCCAACAGCGGGTCCGTGAGGCGAGTCAGAGCATTCGCATACTGGCCGACAATACACACACCATCGCCGAACTGATCGACCGGCTCCTGCAGGCCAGTGAACGCATGGGCGATGTGCTCGCCGTCATCCAGGAGGTGGCGGAACAGACCAATATGCTGGCACTCAACGCCGCCATCGAAGCTGCCGCGGCAGGCGAGCACGGTCGTGGCTTTGCCGTCGTCGCCGACGAAGTACGCACCCTCGCCAGCCGCACCGCCGCCTCTGTGGAGGAAATCCGCGGCATGATCGAAACCCTGCAACGAGATGCACAACGCACACATGTCCAGGCGGGTACAGCTGCCCAGCAGGCCAGCACCGTACGGGAAAATGCCGCCGAAGTGGAAACACGCCTGAACGCGGTCACCGCTGATGTCCGCGCCGTGCACCAGCTCAACCGTGACATCCATCAGGCAGCCCAACGGCAACGCGAAGCCGTCCAGGCTGCATCCGAACGCATTCGCGTGCTGACCCAATCGTTCGACACCATCGATATGGCGGCCGCGCAGTTGAACGACACCAGCCAACGCCTTAATCTGCAGGTGGAAAGGCTGGAGGCACTCATTCGCAGCTTCAGAACCTGAAACGCAAGAGGACAGACCATGGGCACGCAGCCTCATCACATCATCCCGACAGGTCGTGAAATCAAATTCGACGGCTTCATCATGTCCAAAACGGACCAGAAGGGGACCATTACCTATGTCAACCGCACCTTCATGGAGGTGGCCGACTACCCACACACCGAGCTGATCGGCCAGCCGCACAATATCATCCGCCACCCGGACATGCCCAAGGCCGCCTTCTACAGCCTGTGGCACACGATTCAGTCCGGTGAAGAATGGTTCGGTTTCGTCAAGAACATGAGCCGCTCCGGCGACCATTACTGGGTGTTCGCCAATGTCACCACCGACTTCCAGAACGGCGAAGCCATCGGCTACTACTCCATCCGCCGCCCCCTGCCCGACGCAGTGATTCAGCTGATCGAGCCAATCTACGCAGAAATGCGCGCACTGGAACAGGGACGGAGCGCAAAAGACGCCATCGAAGCCGGACTGGCCTTTCTGCAGGAGACCGTGCACAAGGCCGGCTATCACAGCTACCGTGATTTCGTGTTGAAAACGTATCTGGCCCATGCCCCGCAATCATGATGGAGACGATGACCATGGCACATCCCAACAACCACATCAGCCGCAACAGCCCGTTTCTGCGCACAAAGCTGAAACTGCATGCGCTGAGCACACCGGCCGTTTCAGCGCTCACCTGGCTCATTTACGTAAGTGCCTTTGGCGGTTTCGATACTTTCAGCTGGCTTCTGCTCGGGGTCACGCTGTTTCTTTTCCTCAAGGCCATCTGGGCCATCCACGACTTTGAAAAGCCCCTGCGGGTACTCCACGAACTCAACCATGCGCTGGCAGAAGCCCAGAAGGGCAATACCGCTTACCGCATTACCCGTACACAGGGCATGGGCGAACTGGGGTATATCGCCTGGGACTTCAATGACTTCCTCGATATTATCGAAAGCTATCTGAAAGAAAGTCAGAACGTCTTTACCGCCGCCAGCAACGATGATTTCGGCCGCCTGCCCATCATGCAGGGCTTCCCGGGCAACTGGACTGACGCCCTGCGCAATCTCGGCGAAGCGCTCAAGTTCTTCGAAGCGGCGCACACCTATTCGCGCAGGACCCGCCTGCTCAGCGAGCTGCACCAGACCAATACCGCCAATCTCATTCCCTCCCTGCTGGGCAGCCAGAGCACCATTGCCAAGGTGAACGAAGAGCTGCAGGGACTGCGCGAGCTGTCCGCCCGCAATCAGGAGACCGCCTCGCAAAGCAGCCAGACCGTGGAAAACATCAGCACCACCATTCACCACTTTGCGCAGCAGGTGTATGCCATGGGGCAGAACGCCGCCCGGCTTGAAAAAGCCAGCCAGAACATTGGCGAAACAGTGGATGTGATCAAGGATATCGCTGAACAGACCAACCTGCTCGCGCTCAATGCCTCCATCGAAGCCGCCCGCGCCGGCGAGCATGGCCGTGGCTTCGCTGTGGTGGCAGACGAAGTGCGCCAGCTGGCGGAGCGGACTGCAACGGCCACTGGCGAAATTCACGAAATCATCACCCACCTGCAGGATCAGGTGGGCGACATGGTACAGACCACCCAGTCCATCGAACACGAAACCCACGCCATCGAACAAGACGTTGCCACCTTCCGTGAGCAGTTCCACACGCTGGCCGACACGTCAGCGGAAATTGCCCGTCAGCTCAAATTCAGTCAGGACTGGCTCTTCGGTGCGCTGGTCAAGCTGGACCACATCCTCTACATGCAGCGCGCCTTTATCGCCGCAGAAAAAGGCCCGGACAGCGACGAGGCCAAGGCCGTCATGGTGGATTACCACAACTGCCGTCTGGGCAAATGGTATTACGAAGGCCATGGCAAACAGCACTTCAGTCAGGTACCGGCCTACCGCGATCTGGAACCCTGGCACGCGCAGGTGCACAACGGCGTGCATCACGCCCTGGAAGCCGTCCAGCTGGACTGGCTGCATGACGACAGCGTGCTGGATGAAGTGGTCAACGACATGAAGCAGGCGCAGGAAGGCAGCAAAAAGGTCATTGAGCTGATCGATACCATGCTGGAACAGTACTACACCCAGGACGCAAAGTGAGCGCCTGAGAGGTGGCGCCCGCATGCCCGGAAGCGCCTCCTCATCCGGTCTCCCGCCATCGTAGAGGTACCCCCCACAAGCCCACTCAACAGCCGCGCCAGCACGGCGGGCGCATTCAGAGGGCATGCGTAAGTGTCAACACCCTTTTGTTTGGCGCCTGCCTGCACGCTGTCGTGTCCAAACGCGCATGCGTCCCCGCGCCTGATTGGCTTTTTTGCTAAAATGCATGCTTTCTCATTAAATGAAAGCTGTCATGAAACATCCCCTGCCTGACGTCGCCTGCGAAACATCCTCCGAAACCGGCGGGCGCCTCAACTGGGTCGGCATGAGCCAGATCGAGCTGCCGCTCGAAGTGCTTGACGGCGACGGCCAGCCCGTGCGCGTCCCCACACTGGCCGATGCCTTCGTCAACCTTGTCGATCCGGCCAGCAAGGGCATCCACATGTCGCGCCTCTACCTGCGGCTGGATCAGTTCTCGCTGGGTGGGCCCGTCTCCGTGGAGCGGCTGCAGGGGCTGCTGGCCGATTTCATCGACTCCCACGCCGGCCTCAGCGACCGCGCCCATGTGGCCTTCCGGTTTGACTACTACGAGCGGCGTGCTTCCCTGCTCAGCGACAACAGCGGCTGGAAACACTACCCCGCTGAAATCCGCGCCCAGCTGGGGCCGGACGGCTTTGTGTGCGAACTGGGCGTGGAGATTCCCTACTCCTCCACCTGCCCCTGCTCCGCCGCGCTGTCGCGGCAGCTGATCATGGAACGCTTCGCCGAGCGCTTTGCCGGGCTGGAAACGGTGGCGCTGGAAGACGCACTGGCCTGGCTGGCCACGCCGGAAGGCGTCAACGCCACCCCGCACAGCCAGCGCTCCATTGCGCAGATCCGCGTACGCCTGCAACCCGGCCAGGCGCTGGACATCTCGGCCTTGATCAGTCTGATCGAGGGTGCCCTGCAGACACCGGTGCAGGCGGCCGTCAAGCGGGAAGATGAACAGGAGTTCGCCCGCCTCAACGCCGCCAACCTCATGTTCTGCGAAGATGCCGCGCGCCGGCTGCAGGCCGCCCTCAATGCCGCCGAAAGCCATTTCGCCGACTTCTGGGCACGGGTCAACCACTACGAAAGCCTGCATCCGCACGATGCCGTGGCCGTGGTCACCAAGGGCATCCCGGGCGGCTATCCGGACGATCCCGAACTGGTCTGCAAGCGCTGACGCCTTTCAGGGCGCAGGATCGGCTCCGCGCCTTCCGTCAGCCTGCAAACCCTTCATACCAAACCTCAAGCTCCCACCCTTTTGTCACCTTTCCAACATGCACGACACGCCCAAATTCCCTCCCACAGCCGTGCAAAAGGGTAAAAAACCCTCCTTTTCCGCCCTTTGGCAGGATGAACAAAAAATCGGCATTTGAAAAAGTCGGGGACCCCCTATTCGGGTGGATGTTTTTCGTCGGACTGTTTGTGACAGTGGCAGCCGCAGGTCGGTACCGGATCCACGCCGCCCTTGCTGCCGGGATGGCAGCGGCTGATGCGCTTGAGCGCCAGCCAGCCGCCGCAAATCAATCCATACCGCCGCAGCGCTTCGATGGTATAGCTGGAGCAGGAGGGATAAAAGCGGCAGCGTGGTCCCAGCAGTGGGCTGATAAAAAGCTGGTAGCCACGCACCAGCAGGATCGCCGGCGCGGTGGTGGCCTTGCGAATCAGCTCAGGTGCGCCCATTCCTTCGCTACCATGGCAGGATAGTCAGTCACCGCCCACTGCCGGAAATCGTCCGCCTTCATGGGCCGACCCAGGTAATAGCCCTGCAGCAGATCGCAGCCGGCCTGCCGCAGCCAGTGCAACTGTTCACCATTCTCCACGCCCTCGGCCACCACTTTCATGCCAAGGCTGTGAGCGAGCGAGATGATCGCCCGGGCAATGGCGCAGGCCCCTTCCTCATCCGGCAGATGATCCACGAACTGCTTGTCAATCTTGAGGACGGAAAGGGGGAATTTCTGCAGATAGGCCAGTGACGAGTAGCCGGTGCCGAAATCGTCCACCGCCAGTTCGAAGCCATGCTTGCGTATGGTGTGAAAACGCGCCACATTCTCTGCAGCATCGGTCATCACCACCCGTTCGGTCAGCTCCAGCTCCAGCTGCTCGGTCAGCAACCCTGCATCAGCCAGCTTTCTCTTCAGCCGGCTCAGGAGCATGGCATCCTCCAGCTGCACGCTGCTGAGGTTGATGGCGATTCGCACCCGGGCCAGCACGGGATCGTTCCGCCACGTCTGCAGCTGCCGGATCGCCTCGTCGATGACCCAGTCGCCGATCGCGCTGATCAGGCCGGCATGCTCTGCCACGGCGATAAACTCATCCGGCGGGATAAAGCCCTCTTCAGGATGAATCCAGCGGATCAGTGCTTCGCAGCCCACCAGTGCGCCCGTCTGCGTATCCACCTGCGGCTGATAGACGAGGAAAAACTGCTGCTGACGCAAAGCTTCCGGCAGGACATGCTCCAGCCATTTTGTGCGCATCAGCCGCGCTTCCATCGCCGCATCAAAGAAATGGCACAGGTTCTCCACATCCCGCTTGGAAGCGGCCAGGGCCAGATCAGCATGGCGGTGCAGGAGGTGGGCATCGGCCGTTCCGCTTTCCAGCGTCGCCCCCATACTGAAGCCAAGGGTTATCTGCTCGTTCTTCTCCTCCAGCTCGTAGGGGGCCGCCAGCCGGTCGCGAATCCGCTGACAGATGCGTTCCACCAGGGCGATCTGACGATCACGCTCATTGCCGATACGCGGCAGCCACAACACCACTGCAAATTCATTGGGCCCGGTGCGGGCCAGCAGGTTTACATTGCGGCTGCGCACGACCCCCTGCAGACGTTGCGCCACCAATTTAAGCAACGCATCACCCGCAGCCTGCCCCAGAAAATCGTTAATCTCACGAAAATGGCGTATATCGATCAGGATCAGCGCAACGGCGTCCTCTTCCTGCACGCGGGGGGCCAGTTTGTTCATGCGCTCCATCAGGCCATTACGATTGAGCAGATGGGTCAGCTGATCGTAATAGGCCAGGTGCAGGATATGTTCGCGGGTCTTCGCCTCCTCGGTCACATCGCGAAACACCAGCAGGGCCAGCGAACAGGTACCCTCCCCTTCGTCCGCAGGGACTTCGACAACCGTGACATCCACATCCAGCTTCACTGCACGGCCGTTTTTCAGCATGGCTTCGATCCGCGCACTGAGCTGTTGCCCCGGCCGGTCAAAATCCACGCCCAGCGCCTGCAGCAGTCCTCCCTGCGCGGCAGCATCCAGCTCAAAGTCGGCAATGGCATCCACGCTCTGGCCACAGACGCTTTCGCTCAGGGCATCAAACAGCATTTCCGCCGCACCGTTAAAACGCACCACATGGCCGGCGCGATCCACCTCCACCAGCGCCAGCGGGATCGAGCGGGTCAACGCGCCAAGATGCGTATTTTCCAGCTTGAGCCGATGCTCCATGCGCAGCAGACGCTGATACAGTGCCCCCAGCCACAGCACCACGGCCAGCGCCACGACCACCACCAGGACGAATTCACTCCAGCGGAAGCGGTAGCCTGCTACATGCGCTGCAGCCCAGTGCTGCCAGAACACATTGAACAGCACCGTCCCGACGAAAAAGACAGCCAGCAGGAGAAACACCAGCCAAAGATTTTTTTGAGTGGAGGTCTTCATTTTCATCCTGCGAATAACGTTTATACGAACCTTACCATATCCTTTGCCAAATCAAAATATCTGAAGCCGCCCCGTCACCACATTAGAGGCATAATAAGGGGATAACAACCCGCTACGAGATTGCTGCATGACGACACTGCTCATTAAAAACGCCACCCTTGTCAACGAAGGCCAGCAGACGCAGAGCGACCTGCTCATCCGCGCCGGTCGCATTGAAAAAATTGCGCCCAGCATCGATGCACCGGCCAGACACACCATCGACGCCGAAGGGCTTGCCCTGCTGCCCGGCATGATCGATGATCAGGTGCATTTCCGCGAGCCAGGCCTTACCCACAAGGCCGACATCGCCAGCGAATCCCGTGCCGCCGTTGCCGGCGGCACCACCACCTTTATGGACATGCCCAACGTCAATCCCCCCACGGTCACGCTGGAAGCGCTGGAAGAAAAGCACGCCCGCGCCGCCGAAGTCAGCTGGGCCAACTACAGCTTCTATCTGGGCGCCACCAACGACAATATCGAGGAAATCAAGCGCCTGGATCCCAAACAGGCCTGCGGCGTGAAGATTTTCATGGGCAGCTCCACCGGCAACATGCTGGTGGATCGCGACGAAGCGCTACGGCAGGTGTTTACCCACAGCCCCACCCTAATCGCTACGCACTGCGAAGATACCCCCATGATTCAGGCCAGGGAGGCAGAGTATCGGGAACGCTATGCTGACGACGTTCCCTTCAGCGCCCACCCGGAGATCCGCTGCCGCGAAGCCTGCTACAAGTCCTCCTCCCACGCCGTCGAGCTGGCGAAGGAAACGGGCGCCCAGCTGCATACCCTGCATATCACTACCGCAGAGGAGCTAAATCTGTTCGAGCCCGGCCCCGTCACCGGCAAGCAGATCACCAGCGAGGCCTGTGTGCATCACCTGTGGTTTTGCGGCGAGGAAGATTACGAGGCCAAAGGCAGCCTGATCAAATGCAACCCAGCGATTAAAGACTGCACCGACCGCGACGCCATCCGTCAGGCCGTCATAGACGGGCGCATCGACGTCATCGCCACCGACCATGCGCCTCATACGCTGGAAGAAAAGGCTCAACCCTATTTCAATGCCCCCTCCGGTCTGCCGCAGGTGCAGCGCAGCCTGCAGGCCCTGCTCGACCTGTATCACCAGGGCGTCTTCCCGCTGGAGCTGATCGTGGAAAAGACCAGCCACGCCGTAGCCGAACGCTTCCAGATCAAGGATCGCGGCTATATCCGCGAAGGCTACTGGGCCGATCTGGTGCTGGTGGATCTCAACCGCCCCGACACCGACACCCGCGACAAGGCGCTCTACAAGTGCGGCTGGTCGCCATGGGAAGGCCACACTTTTAAGAGTACCATCGTCGGCACGCTGGTCAATGGCGAGCTGAAATACTGGCAGGGCGCCTTCAGCGACTTCACCCCCGGCAAGCGGCTGGAATTCAACCGATAAACACGCTTACTCCCGCACGAGAATCAGTATGATAAAAAACGGATTCAGCCTGTGCGGGCAGCGATTTGTTGAGGCGTCTTAGTTGCTGTTGGCGTCAGCAGCGGAGTCAGCGCGGCAG
>CAYYIL010000032.1:0-1380 GCA_964471975.1 uncultured Piscirickettsiaceae bacterium
AGTCAACGTGAAGGTCTGGCCAGTCGCTGCAGCAGGTGTGCTGTTGATTACAGTAGCGGGATTGGTCACGTCGGTGTTGGCGTCCACATTGGACAAAACGGCGCTCAATGTACCCAGATCCTTGGAGGTTGCCGCCATGGTGATGGTGTAGTATTCGGCCACGGCCTCCTTGTTTGCCAAGGCCTGTGCAGCGGCATGATACTGGTTATTGGGATCATTGGCCGCAACAGTGTCCAGGTAGTTGTTGGCCTGCACGAACAGATCACCGATCGTATTGTAGATATGGCCAGTTGCGGCATTCAGCTGCCCCAGGAAGTAGGCTTTGGCTGCCGCACCCGCACCATTGTCGTTGGGGTCCAGGCCGTATGCCTGGGTCATCTTGGTAGCGATTTCGTCGGTGGTCAGATAGTTGGGATAGCGCGCCGCGTCCTGAAATGCAGGGGTATGCGCCAGATCCTTGGCGAACTGAGACAGGTTTTTGCCCGCGTTTTCAAACATCTGCACCAGATCGGCCATGTAGCCGCCCGGTGCCGCACCAAACATGGCAACCGTTACTTCGATGATCGCCTTTCTTTCTGCTGTGGTAATAGCCATCTGCTATTCTCCTTTCTTTACGTTACTCACGTTGTCAATGCTTTCGCATTATCGATAATGCGCCATTAAGGCAAGTGTCATTCTATAAACGGCTGTAGGATGCTTTGTGATGTACGCCACAGATATGCACGCGCCCAGTAGCCGACACCCCATAAGCCCGTCTGAACGGCCAGTTTACGCCAATCCAAATAAAAAGCCACCGCATTGTGCATGCGGTGGCTTTTTCATAATCAATCAAGGCGCTGATCAGCCGCCATCGTGGAGACCATAGTCACCGGCATGATCATTGACACCGACAAGCCCGATGGCGCCGCCATGATCGTTGAAGCCGCCCGTTCCGTGGTCAGTGGAGCCATAGCCACCATGATCGTTCACACCATAAGTGCCCTGATCATGATTGCCACCTGAGAAGATGTTGCCTGCTGCAGGGGTACCCTGCCCGGCAGGATTTCCGATCGTACCGCCATTGCCTCCCGCACCACCGGCGTTGCCAGAGGCCGCGCCTGCAAGCGGAATGCCGTAGAACTGTGCCAGCGCATGCACTTCTTCCGGCGTCATGCCCAGCTGGCCTGCCTGATTGTAGATGACGTCCGGTTCGTTTTCGTGCTGCTGCAGATAGTCGCGGGCCACGTTGTCGTCAATGCCGTGCTGATGCAGCTTGGCAACCACCTGCGTGGCAGGGGGAAGGGTTGCACCCGCAGTACCTGTGCCGCCAGCACTGCCATTGCCTGCCGCACCACCGGCGTTGCCAGAGGCCGCGCCTGCAAGCGGAATGCCGTAGAACTG
>CAYYIL010000032.1:1480-1594 GCA_964471975.1 uncultured Piscirickettsiaceae bacterium
TGCCGTGCTGATGCAGCTTGGCAACCACCTGCGTGGCAGGGGGAAGGGTTGCACCAGTGGTACCTGTTCCGGCAGTACCTGTTCCGGCAGTACCTGTTCCGGCAGTACCTGTTC
>CAYYIL010000032.1:1694-1775 GCA_964471975.1 uncultured Piscirickettsiaceae bacterium
CCTGTTCCGGCAGTACCTGTTCCGGCAGTACCTGTTCCGGCAGTACCTGTTCCGGTGGTACCTGTTCCGGCAGTACCTGTT
>CAYYIL010000032.1:1875-14860 GCA_964471975.1 uncultured Piscirickettsiaceae bacterium
CCGGTGGTACCTGTTCCGGTGGTACCTGTTCCGGTGGTACCTGTTCCGGTGGTACCTGTTCCGGTGGTACTTGTTCCGGTGGTAGTGTTAGAAGTATTGCCAGTAGTAGTATTGTTGGTAGGCATGGTTTCGCTCTCCTGTGTTGATAAACGGTGTTTGCATGCGGCTCATGCCGCGATCACGGTTTCCATTATCAACACTGGCGACGAAAAATAAATGGGATATTTGTTCATTTTTTCATCCTGCCAACACTCATTCCTTATATTTCAACAGGTTATGAAACACCTGACTTCTGTCTCAACAGCCTGATCTCAGGCGCATTACCACTTAAGCACCATACCCGTCTGCAACCCGATGGACTGCCAGGCAAAGAGCGGAATGTTGCTCCACTGGCGGGAATAGACCAGTGCGACAAAGAAATGGTGCCTGTCATCGTGCAGCCGTTTTATGGAACGGGCAGCCAGGGTGAGCCGCTGAACCCGACGCGGTGCATAGGCGGCAAGAAGGGCGCTCCAGCGATGCGTATCCTGCTCGAACTGCAGTTGCAGCTGCAAGACATGGCGCCAGCCGTTATCTCCGACAAACATGCGACGCCCCAGGATGCCGATGTGCCAGGTCGTGCGACCGGGATAATCCGCCCGCAGCCCGGGCGCAACTCCCCCCATGGCCCTGATGTCCCAGCCCCGCTTATGGAACTGCATGGTTAAATCAATGTCTGCGTGGGTCAACATCGGGAGGAACGGGTAGGCCAGGATGTCGATACGCAACCCCACAGGCAAACCGCTACCACGAAAAGGCGTAGCCAGGCTAAGCGCGAGACTGTCAACACCCAGCAGATGATCGAAAGCTACACCCCATGTGGCAGAGGAATGACGGCGATAGAGTGCAAGATGCAGGTCGGTGTCCTGGTCTCTGTAACGCCTCAGGGTGCAATCGGCATCGATGTGGTGGATGGGATCAATACGTTGCAGATCGATCTGCAGACCCAGCTTGGGTGTCTGAGGCGCAGTCAGCCGGAACGTCTGCCGTTGCCCTTCCAGCCACAACGTAAGCTGACGATGTTCCGGCGCATAAACAGGATTGCTGCTCCACAGGGCGCTCAACTCGCCCTGGTAGCGAATGGGCGAAATGCGTGCTTTGCGCGACGGTTGCGGCACGGGGGGCAGACGGCAACGGGGATCGGCCAGAAGCCTTTTCAGGCGTGCAATGGCCTGCAAGTCGCCCGGATGGATAAACAGGTAGCCTTCGAGGCTGTCAATCTGTGATGTGCAGTCGGCATGAGCAAGAGAGATGCCAAGGCCCCATGCCAGGAGCAGCCTGCCTATTGAGCCTGCCACAGTAACCTGGCATCCAGCCTGTCGCCTTGCCAAGGCTGCTGCACATAATAGCCCGCCTGCTTCCCATCGTGTGAAAGGGCGCCGGCGATACGTCCGCCCTGGTCGGTATTGCCGACAAAAATGCCACTGACACTGCTGACCGGAAGCCGAGCGGATACCGTCTTCTGCGCCCCGGTATCATTGCGAATTGCAGTAAAGCGGGTACTCAGCCGGCTGGCGACGAAATCCACATCAAGGCGCGGACTGGAAAGTGTTGCTCGCTTGGCACCGGTAGCGGTCATGACGGTTGCTTCGCCCTTCTTCAGTGCAAAGGAAGCCTGCCTGGCTACAGGCTGGTAAGGCAGATCCTGTCGCCACAGAGCGCCTGCCTCGCTCCCCACTGTCACAGCACGCTGACGATGCGCTTCGGTATAGGGGAGGCTGATGCCCTCGGCCTGTGTTGTCCACGTGGCAAATACCATGTCACCATAGCGAGCAATCGAGTCCGCATCAGGGCCTTGCGCGCCCTTCTGATCTGGAGTAAGGCCATGGCGCGCCAGGTACTGCACCACCCGGTCAGGATCGTTTGACAGGTCGCGCAGCGCCCCTTCGCCGGATGGAAGCGGCGAAGGGGAATTGACTACATGAAGGGGTTGGACCCGAAGCACGCGCTGTGTCGGCTGACCGGGCCGGACCAGCAGAATGGCATTTTGCGCCGCATTCAGGCTGGCCGCCCATGGGGTCGCGCAGGGACCAAGGCCTTCCAGCGTGCACCCTTTTCCAAATGGGGATGCCACCACTTCGCCTGCAATCACTCGAACGAGTGTCAGGCGCCCTTCGCTGCGCGTAACAAAATCCGTCCCCCGTATGCCGATGGCGGCCACGGGCGTATTGAGGCGAAAGCGCTGCCGGTACATTTCGCCGATGCGCCCGGTTCGTTCGCGCACCTCGCCCTTTTTCAATTCCAGGCGGATGCAGGGGGCAGGCTGGGCGTGATAGCAGGCGATCTTGAGCTGCGTGCCGGGACGCAGGCCGAGGAAGGCGTTGTCTTTCATTCTGAGATGCGCAATGGTCCCCGCTGAGGTTTCCAGCAAGTCGCCTTCGTATACGGGCATTCCTTCGCGCAATACACGCATCTGCCCATTCTGCGCGCTTGCCGTGAGCTTACCCCCGAGCAGCAGTTGCACACGCCCGATGATCTCTGCAGCCGTTGCAGAAAAGGAAAGCGCGAGCAAACACGCACACAGGCCTATCGTCAGAAATCGCATGCTCCGTTCTCTTCTTTGAACCATCTCTACTCGCTGGTGTAACGGTCAACGTCATGGACATTTAGGTATTTTCATTTAATTGTGGCATATGGCCGCCGAGGAATTGTGACCATTATCACTGTTCGGACAGACAGGCATCCACCGACGAGGCAGCAACACCCGGCCGATTTCCGGATGACGCTGGGTCATGCGAAAAGTATGGACATGCTCGGCCTGATCAATGACCAAAATCGTGTTTTCGCACATCAGATAAACGCTGATGGTGTATTCGCCCTTGAGCAAGGGGAGCCGGGACAGCTGCAGGCGAAGGCAGCCATTCCCCTGCGCATCACAGGGAAGGTTGACACCATCATAGGAGGTGGCGCAACTGCTGACAGGCTGAAGAAGTTCATCATGAATGACTACCGCCAGCACAGGGGCAGGCCCCGTGGAGATGTAATGATAATGGACCTCGATAGTCAAGGTGCTTTGCTCGGAAATACAAGTATCCTGACTTTCGGAGCAAAAGACCCTGACGCGCCTGATATGCCCGCGTATCGCGGAACTTTGCGCCGGAGGCTGCGATTGGGCACTTGGAACCCTCTCTACCGACGGCTTTTCTTTCGCCTGCATTGACTCAAGGAAGCGGCTGTAGGCATGCACAACGGCCTCCGGCGCCCCCTGAGCACGAATGCGCCCCTGATGCAACCAGATGACTTCGTCTGAAAGCACCTCCACCTGATAGAGCATGTGAGAACAGAAGATAATGGCTGCACCCTGTTCCTTAAGCGCCATGATGCGCTTGAAGGACTTTTGTGCAAACAGGCCGTCCCCCACGCTCAGGGCTTCATCGATGATCAACACGTCCGGCCGCACCGCGGTAGCCACCGAAAAGGCCAGACGCACAAACATGCCGCTGGAATAGGTGTGCACGGGCTGGTCGATATGTTCACCAATTTCGGCGAATTCAATAATGGCATCCATTTCGCGAGCGATTTCTTCCCGAGTGAGACCGAGCAGGGCACCGTAAAGCCAGATATTTTCACGCCCGGTAAGCTCGGGGTTAAAGCCCGCGCCAAGCTCGAGCAGCGCCGCAACACGTCCCCGACGCTGAACGTGTCCAGAGGTGGGTGCCAGCACCCCCGCGATGATTTGCAGCAGCGTAGATTTGCCTGCTCCGTTCAGGCCAATCAGCCCCAATACCTTGCCAGGTGGCAGAGAAAAGCTTATGTCCTCAAGAGCGATAAACTGCGGGATACGGGATAAAAATATACGGGGAAAAGTATAGGCAAGCAGTTTTTTCAGGGGGTGCGATGCTACAGGATAACTTTTATGTATGCTATCACACCTAATGGCTCTCTTACTCATGACCTGACCGGATAAAAGGGCAGCTGTTCAAAAATAAACCACTTGCAGGGTTGGCGTTCTATTTTATGCAGTAGAACTTGAAGTGCTTTCTCAACACTTTCTCTCTCCGAAGCTCTTACTGGTTCACCACACCACACCCTCATACGATCCCTGCCAAGATAGTCAACCCAATAAGGCTGGATTAAATAATCATTGCGTTGCGCATGCCGGAGAGCCCCTGCTCTGAACCCCCGCTGGGCACCAAAGAAAGGCAGATAAATGGCGCTTTCATTGATTGCCGGCATATCGAAGATAACGATCATATCCTCCTTTCTCCGAAATGCGCGCACGATTTCTCGGGGTGACTCCTCGTGAAAATAGGCATGCCCCCCATAAAAATATTTCTCCAAATTCCTATAGCGCCGTAAAACATGATGACGAAACCCGGCGGGAACCGTTTCACGCTTTAAGGCCGCCGTCGCAATCCCGCTGATCCTTTTCTGACGACGAGCTGCAATAAAAGCCACACCTGGAATCGAGGCCCCCCAGTGAGCCGCCACCCAAAGGCGGGGCTGATCTCCCGAAAAATCCGTATGACCTTCCCACTCGATGGTAAAACGATCTATATCTTCTATACGAACCTCTAACGGGTCCAACAGGGTTTTCTCGTAATGGTAGCAGTATATTAGTTCCTGATAGGGCAACCCCGTACATGCCGAAATGATTTGAGCGCCATCCTTTATGCGTTGTGCTGCCGAAGGACTATGAGAGATCACAAAAGGCAGCCAGTCCCGCTGCAGACAGGCATTAAAGCGGGCTCGCAGAGTGTTAAAAGCATCTGCAAAAGGCTGAGGCAAACGCGCAATCCAGGGAACGATATGATCATAGTCAAAATCGAAAGCCTCAGGCGCGCAGGTCTTCTGGCGCAAGAGACCTTCATAACGATGACATAGGGCGGATAAAAGCTTCATACCAGGTCCGCCACACCCTGCTCAGCTCGCTTGAAAAAGAAGTAGGCCACCAATGCAAAACAGGCCATGCCAGCGCTGTACCCTGCCAGTGCGGTCATGTCATAGAGGTGATGATCAATCAACAGTGTACGGGCCGCCTCAATAGGCAGTGTGAGGGGATTGAGCCAGGCCAGAAACCGTATGGATTCGGGCACTCTGTCAACGGTATAAAACACAGGCGACAGAAAAAGTGCGGCAAGAATCAGACCAGGCAATAGCTGCAGAACATCTCGCAGATAGACAGCCAGAATGGCCAGAAGCAAGCCCACGCCCAGACACCCAAGGTACAGTGGAATCAGAATCAAAGGCAACAGCAACACGATTGGATCAAAGCCAACCACCCACTGCGCAAGAAAAACTACCATCAGCCAGACCACCACATTATGCAGCGCCACAACGCTGAGCCGCGCCATAACCAGATAGATTTTGGGGACGGCCACCTTCTTGACCAAGTGAACGTTGTGAAGAAAAGTGTGGCCTGCTCTGTCGACAGTTTCTGCGAAAAGCCCATGGACGGTTAAGCCGATAAAAATCGCCAGTGCATAGAGATAGGGGTCCTCATCCTTCCCGCCCCACTTCGATTGCAGCACCACGCCAAAGACAAACGTGTACAGCATCACGGTCAAGGCGGGCAGAATCACCATCCAGGCCAGCCCCAACAGGGAACGTCGGTAGCGTGCTGCAAACTCCTGTTTCAGCAGCTGGCTGAATAGAAGGCGATTCATGACCCGATGATATCTTTCCGGATCTGCTCCAGGGTTGGCCAGCGGCCATGCAGAGCATCCCCAATGGCACGCCATGTCAAGGCCAGGTAACGACGCCGCGCTTCACGGGGGTAACGGAACAAGGCAAAATGCCAGCTTAGCACGCGATATAGCACCACAAGCGGATACCACCATCCGGCTACCTGCTTTGCGATATGCAGGTTGTTTCGGTAGGTAAAGTACGCCTTCCAGAGTGGCTGATAAATCTTTTTCCCTTCCTTCAGTGTCTGGCAGTCGTGCACATAGTGCAGCGCCGGGTCAAACACCATCTGGAAGCCTGCCTGACGAATGCGCAGGGTATATTCAAGATCATCACCGTAAATAAACCAGCGGTCATCGGGATACCCCACCTGCTCTATCACGCGTCGATGGACAAAAAGCCCCACAAAGGAAGCGAAATCGACCGCCTGCTGCCGCCCTGACTGGTAATCTGCTTCCGTTACATGGAATCCTCGAGCACCCCTGATCAGGGTGCGCAATGTCTGACGCCAGTCCTTGAACGGATGATGACCGGGAATATTCATGGGACATACTCGGCCGTCCGGGTAATGGACGGCAGCAATTACTGCATCGGGCCTTTGTTCATAACTGCACAGGCGTTCCATCACACCTTCGCCGGGCCAGGCATCATCATCCTGCAGGAGCAGATAATCATAATCCAGATGTTCGTGCGCATAGCGCACCCCCGCATGAAATCCACCGGCTCCGCCCGTATTTTCCCTGAGGCTGATCAGATGAATGGGCTTTTCAGCTGCCAGCGAGGCCAGGTATTCACCCGTGCCATCTGTAGAGGCATTGTCCACAATCACGACATGTTCAAAATTGAAGGCAAACAGACGCTCCATCACCTGGCGCAGCTTTTCCAGGCGATTGTATGTGACGACGATAGGCACAATCTTGCACTTGCGATCAATCATCCTTCATCCCGATTCGTGCCCGCCGAAAGTCCAAACTGCTGTTCCCAAAAAGCCCTGCTCATAAGTCGTGGTGCTGCGCTACGGTATGCTTTCTGCAATGAGGCGGAAGAATAAAGTATCTTACCGGTTAAGCCAAGCATACGCCAGACAATCGAAAAAAAGCGACGCCGATCCTTGCAGAGACGAATCCCGCCTTCCGCATAGGGAGTCACCAGATAGACACAGGCATAGGGCAGAAAGGCCTCCAGCTCAAAGCTGGCCTTGTCGATGCGTACCGGCTCGTGCTTCCACGCACGACGCGGCAACAGATGGCCATTCAACGTCATCACTTTATAAAGCCTGCGCCACCAAACTTTCCTGCTACGGCTCTCACTTGATATCTGTTGTTTTTCCAGAACTGGGGGGATCTGTTGCGGTTTTTCTTCTTCATTCAGCGGCCTCAGCACATTCCATACGCTTTCAAGGGCCGGATTCGCTTCCCAAAAGCGCGGCCCTTGCAGGACATGTTCAATCGCCAGCAGCTGAGCCTCAGCCGCGGCATAACGCATGGTCAGCACAGATCGGAGCACCGAAGGCAGGATCAGCCTGACCCAGACAAGCGGATTCGCCTTCAACTGCTTACTGAGCAGGTATTGCATCAGGTGATGGCGCATGTCGAGATAGCGCGTCATGGGGGATTCTTTGGCGGTGAAGTCCTCTCCCCACGTACTGACGCCCGCCAGGGTAATCTTTGTCAAATGATTATGAAGTCCAAAATGGACGTCATCCCCCCGCACAAAGAAAGGAAAAGGGTAGTCAACGCCGGAAACCGGAAAGGCGAAAAACCACCATCCCCCATAGTCGAATAAGCGGCTTTTTTCATTCTTGAAAAGCTGTCGAACAGAACGCAGATCGCGTCCATGCCCCAAACCGACACAATGGTAACGAAACAGGGCACCCCGCTCAATCTGAAGCCATGGGGGCGACTGGGCAAACAAGGTGCCGGCTATGGCAAGATCATCTACGATAGAAAAACGCAGCAGCTGCAATGTGCGCCATATGGATTCGGTTTCACATGCCGCATCATCATCCATAAAAAGACAGTGACTGAACCCCCTCTCTTCTTTAAAGTAATACAGCCCGCGAGCAAAACCGCCACTGCCGCCGAGATTCGGATTTGGAATATGGACAACACCCGGCAGCTCTGGCAGATCAAGATTTCGGCCATTGTCAACCACAGCAAGCGCCACCGCCTCATCAGGTGAAAGTTGTTCCTGAATGGAAGCAATAAAGGCGCTGATGCGCTGTGCCGAAGCCAATGCAGCCGACTGACGATTAAAGGTGGTCATAACCAGCCCAAGCCGAACCGGCTTTGGAGGTTGAGGCGCCGTACCCTCCCAGCACAACTGACAGATGGAAGCATCGCCCAAGGCTTTTACACGGACAGAAAGTAACCCTGAATGAATGCCATCAGGAACAGCAAGGGTAAATACTTCTGTGGCCTCGCTTTCATGCAGCAGGCTGGCCAGACGGTAGCGTTGATGAGGCCCGGTATGGTGCCACAACTCTATAATGACTCTGCCAGAAGCCTTGCCACGGAGAAAAAACTGCTCGCATGCGGTATAAGTACGCCAGGTTTCCAGATTGAACAGACCATACCAACTGAAAAAGTCGATGTCTGCCCCTTTTTCAAGCCTGAGTGTTTCAGGCTCGGCAACATAGCCGCCTTTGCCTCTGAAATAAAGCGCCTCGTCGGCAACAACCCGGGGAGCAAGCAGAATATTCTGGAGTGGATGGCTCATTTAGAAAGCAGTGTCTTTAGAATAAAGGGGATGGTCTTGAGCAAAATGCCAACGTCAAGAGCTAATGACCAGTGGGCGATATACCACAGGTCATGCTCGATTCGCGGCGCCAACGGCGTATCGCCACGCCAACCGTTAATCTGCGCCCAGCCGGTCACGCCCGGTGGTACCATGTGCCGCTGCATATAGTGGGGAATCTTTTCCGAGAACAGTGTGACAAACTCCACACGTTCGGGCCGAGGGCCAACCAGCGACATATCCCCCTTGAGAATATTGATAATCTGCGGCAGCTCATCGAGGCCAGAGCGTCGCAGAAAACGTCCTATACGCGTCGGGGACTTCTGTTCCGCCTGCCCCCAGATGAGTTCTTTATCCGCCTCAACCGCGAGCGTCCTGAATTTGTACAGTTTAAAGGGTCGTCCCCGCAGTCCTGCCCGCTTCTGCACATGAAAAACTGGGCCGGAGGACGACAATTTAATTGCGACTGCGATGAGTGGCCAGAGAGGCAGGGAAAGGAGAAAAACGATCGTGGCCAAAAAAATATCCATCCCCCGTTTGCCATAACGGAATGCGAGGGAGGATACGGGAGACACCAGCAGCGGCACGAGCAGGTTTTCAGGCCTGCACCAGGGTCGGGACCATCGCATCACTTCTTCAAAGTGTGCCGGCAGGTACCATATGGATAATGAAGTTTTTTCCATTTCGGCCAACCAGGCGGGATCAAAGTCCGGCGCCAAAATCACCCCCTCATACGCCTGCTCCTGCTCGGGTAATGCAGCCAGAGGAATAAAGTGAAGATCCAGCCCCTTTACAGGCTCACTGCCACAGAACGCTGCAGGCGGCATGCCGCCAGCCTGCAGCCACGCAAGCAGCAGAGCGCTGTCCCGCCCCAGCCAGATCATCCGGCCTGTTCTTTCCTCACCCATCACTCAAAAAGCCTTTCCTGTTCTTTGGGCGGTAGGCAGCCGGAACCACTCTGGCAGACGCAGTAGCGATCCACTGGATAGCTCCGCTGCAGCAGCATTGCGGTCTGGGCGGAAACCACCACCTCTCGTCCTGTATCCCGCGCGCAGTCAAGCAGACGATCTGCCTGATTGACGGTATGCCCGATGGCCGTGTAGGTATGCCGCAACGACGTACCCAGATCGCCCACCATGGCTTCGCCCGTATTGATGGCGATGTGTATTCTAATGTCTGGCCATTCGGGATGGGCACGATTCCACTTTTCCAACGCCTGCACCATAGAAAGCGCACACTGCATGGCGCGATCTGCATGGTCGGGCTGATCCAGCGGGGCATTCCACAGTGCCATCACGGCATCACCGATGTATTTGTCCAAGGTGCCTTCAAAGTGGTGCACCTGCTCGGTCAGCAGACTGAGCACATCGCGGGTGAGACGCGCCAGCTGATCAGTGGGCAATTCGCGTGACAGTTGGGTAAAGCCTTCAATATCAGCGAACATGACGGTAATTTGCCGTTTCTGAGGGTTAAGAACATTGTGACCGGCGTCATCGGCCCGTAGCAGGCGCTCTACCACCACAGGCGCCAGATAGCTCCGGAACAATCGCGCCAGACGCCAGTGACGGCGTAATACCCAACGCCATTCAAAAGGCAACAGCACAAGCAGTAAAGTCAGCGTTGCCACAAGTGGCAACATGACCCAAAAATCCTGCCGCGCCAGCCACAGCAGATCAGCCAGCGCCAACCAGGCACCGTTTAGCAACACAAGCCCTGTTGCGCCGAATAACAGACGTTCATGAGCCAAGCCCCATAGTGTCAATAGCGTTATCAACCCCACGACCATCCACGGCCAGACAATCAAACCCGGCACAGGCGAAGGCAGGGGGTGCAGACGCGCATCCAGCAGCTCTGCATGCAGGACGATTCCAGGTGTCCAGTTGCCGAGGGGGGTGACCACCGCATCGTTCAGGCCCAGCGCCGTAGAGCCGATCAGAACCCAAGTTCCATCCAGCGCATGGGGTGGCAATGCACCGGAAAAAATGGCATGGGCAGGAACGGCACGCCAGCTGGTAAGCTGATGGCGATAGGGAATGGCAAGGTAGGCCTGTTGCACCGGCTGAGGATCACGTGCCACGGTCAAGGCGCCCGCCAGCCAGGGCCATACCCGTCCCTGATAACGAAACCCCGTCGGCATGCGGCGCACGACACCGTCCCTATCCACATGGGGGGTAATATGCCCGCTGCACCGTGCAGACAGGGCAAGGCGCCTGTAATGGCCCACATAACCGGTTGCCGATATGGGTCGCAGGATTTTCAAAGGGGTCGGCGTGGCCAGATACCCTATGCTGCGGGCTGCAGAGCCGGTATCAAAAGCATGGGCGACGCATACGCCATAGCGACTGATGACTTGAGCGAGGCGCTCATCGCCCTGCTTATCTTTATCTTCAGGAAAGACCATATCCAACGCGATGCCGCGCAGGTGATTTGTCTGCGCCAACCGTCTGATCAGGTCAGCCAGAAGCTGGCGCGGCCATGGCCAGGGGGCTACCTGCTGCAGCGAAGCGTCATCAATATCAATGATGACAACATCAGGCGGTGCCGCCTCGTCCGCCTGCCAGCGGGTATAGGCATCCAGCAGGCGTGCATTGAACTGCCTGCCCGTAGGGCTCTCGAGGATCAGGAAGGCCGCTATAATAGCCAGACTTGCCAGCAATAAACGCAACCATGGCAGAGACGAGGTATTCATAGTTTTTATGATACGGGCAAAACTGGAACAATTCCCTCTTTTGGAAGGCTTGGACGCGGAAACGATGAGCTGGCTCAAAAGCCAGCTTCGTATCCAGTCTGCTGAAAAAGGTGAACTGCTTATCCATAAGGGAACGCCCAGTGAACACCTTTACTTTTTGTTCAGTGGCATGGTCAATATCGTTGATTTCGATAATGAGGGCAATGCAACCTGGATTGCCACGATTGAACCCGGCCAAATATTTGGCGAGCTTGGGCTCATCCTCAACGAACGCCGCTCTGCCGATGCGGTCGCCGTCGAACCGTCCGAATATGCTCGCCTACCACGAAAGGCTGCCATGCAGCTGCTAACGGAAAAACCCGTTGTGGCCCGCCGCATGCTCCAGCACCTGGCCCACACCATCAAGATGCAGAACGCCCATCTTGCCATGCTTAATCGCCCCAATGCGGAAGAGCGTATCAAGGCCCTACTGATGATGAAAGCCAAAACCTATGCTTCCGGCCTGGTGGCGGTAGAAAACCTGCCTTCGCAGGCGCAACTGGCCAGCATGGCCAATACCAGCCGGGAGACAGTTTCACGCACCCTGGCGCGCTGGTGTCGCGAGGGCATTATCGAAAAGGATTACAAGCGCCTGATCATCCGCAAGCCGGAAGCCCTGCAGTCGTGACGGCCTGTCGACAAGTAAGCCGGGGAAGCGCAAGGAAAATTCAGGAAAGCGTTGTCAGACGCCAGAAAATAAACAACAAAGCGCCAAACTGGGAAATCCAGAACAGGAAACTCCACTTAAGCAGCTCGGCACGTGTCTTCTGAACCTCCAGCCGCACCTGCTCAATCTCTTTGGTCAGCTTTAGCTCCGTCTCAGCCAGCTCCGCGCGAACCTGCTCGATTTCTTTGCTCAGCTCCGCGCGAACCTGCTCGATTTCTTTGATTAACCGCAACTCCGTCTCACTCAGCTGGCGGTTGGTTGCCATATCATTAAGCTCTGGAAAGCGTTGTTCGAGGCTCTCCAGAAACTGCGCCAAAACCCGCGCCCGCTCCCGCTCGTCCTTGGCATTGAGCAACTCGTCATAGAGCAATACTGCAGAAGTCATGATTTATATCCCAAGCCGTTGATTTATCGAAATTATGCCACAAAATGCCTCCCCATCTCTCTGGTAAAATGCTTTTTTCTGACAAGGAACATGTCATGTCCAATCGCCTGACACGAATTCAACAGCTCAAGGAGCTGCTCAAGCAGCGCGTCGTCGTACTCGACGGTGCCATGGGCACCATGATCCAGAACCTCAACCTCAGCGAAGAGGACTTTCGCGGCACGCGCTTTGCCGACTGGCACATGGATATCAAGGGCAACAACGATATCCTCTGCATGACCCAGCCGCAGCTGATCAAGGACATTCACCTGCATTTCCTGCGCCGTGGCGTGGACATTATCGAGACCAACTCCTTCAACGCCACCACCATCGCCCAGGCAGATTACGACATGGAGGGCATCGTCACCGAGCTGAACATCGCCGCGGCGAAGGTGGCGCGCGAGGCGGCCGACCAGGCCGAGGCGGAAGACGGCAAGCCCCGTTTTGTGGCCGGGGTGCTCGGCCCCACCAACCGCACCGCCTCCATCTCGCCGGACGTAAACGACCCCGGCTACCGCAATGTCACCTACGACGAACTGGTCACCGCCTACGATGAAGCCGTGCGCGGGCTGATCAAGGGTGGCGCGGACGTCATCCTTATTGAAACCATTTTCGACACCCTCAATGCCAAGGCGGCCATTTTCGCCGTCAAGCAGTATGAGAAGGAGCTGGGTGAAGAGATCCCCATCATGCTGTCGGGCACCATTACCGACGCCTCCGGCCGCACCCTTTCCGGCCAGACCACCGAGGCCTTCTACAACTCGGT
>CAYYIL010000033.1:0-12354 GCA_964471975.1 uncultured Piscirickettsiaceae bacterium
GCAGCGCAAGTCATCTGAATTTGAGCGGCGTCAGCCGGCGCGCTGGCGTTTGAAAGTTGTGGGAGAAACACACATGTACGCAGTCATTAAAACCGGTGGCAAGCAGTATAAAGTGCGCGAAGGCGACGTGCTGCGCATCGAAACAATTGAGGCCGGTGAAGGCGACAAGGTTGAGTTCGACGAGGTTCTGCTGGTCGGCGAAGGCGAAGACATCAAGGTGGGTACACCTGTTGTGGATGGTGCCAAGGTTGAGGCGGTGGTCAAGGGTCACGGCCGTGGCAAGAAGGTCACCATCATCAAGTTCCGTCGTCGCAAGAACCGCTCTCGTCTGAAGAAGGGCCATCGTCAGAACTTCACCGAAGTTGAAATCACCAAGATTTCCGCATAATTGCAAGAGGATTTGAGACATGGCACATAAGAAGGCAGCAGGCTCTACGCGTAACGGTCGCGACTCCAACGCCAAACGCCTTGGCATCAAGCGTTTTGGCGGTGAAGCGGTTCGTGCCGGCAACATCATCGTGCGTCAGCGTGGCACCAAGTTCCATGCGGGCGAAAACGTTGGCCGTGGCAAGGACGACACCCTGTTCGCACTGGCGGACGGCAAGGTGGCGTTCGTGCGCAAGGGCAAGCCGGTTCGCACCTACGTGACCATTGTGACTGAATAAGATTCGGTCATAATCGAACGCAGAACGCCCCGCTTGTCGGGGCGTTTTTGTATGGTCCGCCGGCAAATGTCATGAAGGCGTCAGCGGATTAAAATGAAACGGGTGTATTGCGCTGAATGCGGCATTCAGCGGAGTGCATCCTTGCAGAAAGGATAGACAGCATGAAATTTGTAGATGAAGCCACGATTCACGTGCAGGCCGGTCGCGGCGGCGACGGCATCGTCAGTTTTCGGCGTGAAAAATACATTCCGTTCGGCGGGCCCAATGGCGGTGATGGCGGCGACGGTGGCAGCGTGTATCTGGTGGCCGACCGCAACCTGAACACGCTGGTGGATTTCCAGTATGTGCGCGACTACAAGGCGGAAAACGGCAAGCCTGGCCAGGGGCAGCAGAAAACCGGCCGCTCCGGCGAGGATCTGTATATCAAGGTGCCGGTAGGCACCACGGTCATCGATGCAGATACCCAGGAAGTGATTGGGGATCTGACCGAGGATGGTCAGACGCTGCTGGTGGCGAAGGGCGGCAAGCACGGGCTGGGTAATGTGCACTTCAAGTCCAGTACCAACCGCACGCCGCGGCAGTGCACCAAGGGCGAGCCGGGCGAGGCGCGCAACCTGAAGCTGGAAATGAAGGTGCTGGCGGACGTGGGGCTGCTTGGCCTGCCCAATGCCGGCAAGTCCAGTCTGATTGCAGCCGTTTCCGCGGCGCGGCCCAAGATTGCCAACTACCCCTTTACCACGCTGTATCCCAATCTGGGCGTGGTGCGCATTTCCCCCGAATTCAGTTTTGTTATCGCCGACATTCCGGGGCTGATCGAGGGCGCCTCAGAAGGCGTGGGTCTGGGCGTGCAGTTCCTCAAGCACCTGTCGCGCACCGGGCTGCTGCTGCATGTGGTGGATATCGCACCTATGGACGGCAGTGATCCGGCGGAGAATGTGCGGGTTGTGGAGCGCGAGCTGGCGCAGTACAGCGAAGAACTGGCCAACAAGCCGCGCTGGCTGGTTTTCAACAAGATCGATCTACTGCCGGAAGATGAGGTGCAGCCTCGGGTGGACGAAATTGTGCAGCAGCTGGACTGGAAAGGGCCAGTGTTTGCCATTTCCGCCGCCGAGCGCCGCGGCACGGATGATTTGATGAGCGCCGTGGCGAAAGAGCTGGCCGCCCGCCGCAAGGCCGCCTTCGAGGCGGATGACGCTGCAGCAGAGCAGGCGAACGCTGAACAGGAGGGTGCAACCGCTCATGATCCGGCGTGATCGTCTGCCTGAAAGCCGCCGTTGGGTGGTCAAGATCGGCTCCAGTCTGCTGACCAACGATGGGCGGGGGCTGAACCTGCCTGCCATTCACGACTGGGTGCGGCAGATGGCCGCGCTGCGCGACCAGGGGGTGGAGATGCTGGTGGTGTCGTCCGGTTCCGTGGCAGAAGGCATCAAGCGCCTGGGCTGGTCCGAGCGGCCCAATGAATTGAGCAAGCTGCAGGCGGCTGCGGCGGTCGGGCAGATGGGGCTGGTATGGGCTTATGAACAGGCGTTCAGCGAGCACAATTACCATACCGCGCAGATTCTGCTGACCCATGCGGATCTCTCCGACCGCCAGCGTTATCTCAATGCCCGTAATACCCTGCGCACGTTGCTGGACAATCAGGTGGTTCCGGTCATCAATGAAAACGACACGGTGGTCACTGACGAAATCCGCTTCGGCGACAACGACACCCTCGCCGCGCTGACCGCCAACCTGGTCGGCGCGGACGTGCTGGTAATTTTGACCGACCAGCAGGGGCTGTACGAAGAAAACCCGCGTATCAATCCCGATGCACGCCTGTTGCACGAGGTAAAGGCCAGCGATCCGCAGCTGGAGCAGATGGCCAGCAGCGAGGGCGGTGCACTGGGGCGCGGCGGCATGTATACCAAGGTGCTGGCGGCGAAGCGCGCAGCGAGATCTGGCACGGCAACCCTGATTGCCAACGGGCGTGAGAAGGATGTGCTGCTGCGGTTGCATGCCGGTGAGGAACTGGGCACGCTGTTTGTGCCGGATCTGGAACCCTACTCTGCCCGCAAGCGCTGGATTGCGGGTCAGTTGCAGGTGAAAGGCAGGCTGTGGCTGGATCAGGGTGCCGTCAAGGCGCTGCGTGAAAAGGGGCGCAGCTTGCTGCCGGTCGGTGTCACGCGGGTGGAGGGGGATTTTCGTGCTGGAGAGGTGGTAGCATGCCTCGCGCCGGATGGCCGAGAAGTGGCGCGGGGTCTGGTCAATTTTGACGCTGAGCAGGCGCAGAAAATCACTGGGCGGGATACCAAAGCGGCACGTGAAATACTCGGATTTGAGGCGGAAGAAGAGCTGATTCACTGCGATAATCTCGTCCTTGCCGACTGACGCCGAACCCGTCCTTTCCTTGCAACTTTTTCCCCGATCGGCGAAAATGTCTTGCTAATGCCCCTATAAAGCCTTGTTTTTGCACTGCTTCGGGCGAGCATGTCATCCACGGGAGTGAACACCTCTGTGCGGACGCGTTAGGCGCCTGCAGAGACGTGTTAATTCTTTTAGTCAAGAGGAAGCGTAGTATGCCTACACGCAAAGATCTCGCCAATGCCATCCGTGCCCTGAGCATGGATGCGGTTCAGAAAGCCAATTCCGGCCACCCGGGCGCGCCCATGGGGATGGCGGATATCGCCGAAGTGCTGTGGAACAGCCACATGCGCCACAACCCCAACAACCCCAAATGGGCCGACCGTGACCGCTTCGTGCTGTCCAACGGCCATGCTTCCATGCTCATCTATTCTCTGCTGCATCTGACCGGCTACGATGTCTCCATCGAGGACATCAAGCAGTTCCGTCAGCTGCACTCCAAGACCCCGGGTCACCCTGAATACGGCTATACCCCGGGTGTGGAAACGACAACTGGCCCGCTGGGTCAGGGCATTACCAATGCCGTGGGCTTTGCGCTGGCCGAGCGCACCCTGGCAGCCACCTTCAATCGTCCGGGTCACGACATCGTTGACCACTACACCTATGTATTCATGGGTGACGGCTGTCTGATGGAAGGCATCTCTCACGAGGCCTGCTCCTTTGCCGGCACCATGGGCCTGGGCAAGCTGATCGCCTTCTGGGATGACAACAATATTTCCATCGACGGTCATGTGGACGACTGGTTCTCTGAGGACGTGCCCAAGCGCTTCGAAGCCTATGGCTGGCACGTCATCCGTGACGTGGATGGCCACGATGCCGAAGCCATCGATCAGGCGATTCGTGAAGCCAAGGCGGTGAACGACAAGCCGACGCTGATTCAGACCAAGACCACCATCGGCTTCGGTGCGCCCAACCTGTGCGGCAGCCACGACTGTCACGGTGCGCCGCTGGGTGAGGAAGAGATCAAGCTGGCGCGTGAAAACCTGAACTGGCCGTATGCGCCGTTCGAGATTCCGGAAGAGATCTACGCCGGCTGGGATGCTCGCGAAAAGGGTCAGAAGCTGGAAGACGAATGGCAGGCCAAGTTCGAAGCCTACCGCAAGGAATACCCCGAGCTGGCGGCCGAGTTCGAGCGCCGTATGAACATGGAGCTGCCGGCCCAGTTCGACCAGATCATGATGGACTATGCACGCGAGTTGCAGAAGGAAGGTCCGGTGGTGGCCTCCCGCAAGGCGTCGCAGATGGCCATCGAAAAGATGGGCCCGGTCGTGCCCGAACTGCTGGGTGGTTCTGCCGACCTGACGCCGTCCAATCTGACGGCGTGGTCCGGTTCCAAGAAAATCACCCGCACCGTGCACGACGGCAACTACATCTCCTACGGTGTGCGCGAGTTCGGCATGGCGCACATCATGAACGGCATCGTGCTGCATGGCGGTTTCCGTCCGTACGGCGGTACCTTCCTGATGTTCATGGAATACATGCGCAATGCGGTACGCATGGCCGCGCTGATGAAGGTGCCGACCATCTTTGTCTATACGCACGACTCCATCGGTCTGGGTGAAGATGGTCCGACGCACCAGCCGGTCGAGCAGATCGCCACGCTGCGTGTGATCCCGAACATGGAAGAGTGGCGTCCGTGCGATGCGGTGGAATCCGTGATTGCGTGGAAAGAGGCGATGGATCGCAAGGACGGCCCCACCTGCCTGATCTTCTCCCGTCAGGCGCTGCAGCACCAGCAGCGTGACGAAGCGCAGCTGGAGAACATCAGCAAGGGTGGCTACATTCTGGTGGATACCGACGGTACCCCGGATCTGATCATTATCGCCACCGGTTCTGAAGTGGGTCTGGCCACTGATGCCGCCAAGGTGCTGGCCGAGAAGGGCATCAAGGCACGCGTGGTGTCCATGCCATCCACCAAGCGCTTCGATGCGCAGCCGCAGGCCTACAAGGACACCGTTCTGCCGGCCGATGTGCCGAAGATGGCGGTGGAAGCCGGTGTCTCCGACAGCTGGTACAAGTATGTCGGCCTGAATGGCGAAATCGTCGGCATGGATCGCTTCGGTGAGTCCGCGCCGGCGGGCGAGCTGTTCAAGGAGTTCGGCTTCACCGTGGACAACGTGGTGGCCCACGCCGAAACCCTGCTGGAAAAGAACAAGTAAGCACGGCTTGCTGCCCCGCCTGAGTGCGGGGCGTCCTTCTTCTGTTTAAAAATGCTCCAAAGGAGATAACCATGACTGTACGTGTTGGTATCAACGGCTTTGGCCGTATCGGCCGCATGGCGTTCCGCGCCATCGCGCAGGAAGCGGAATTCGACAATCTGGAAGTGGTCGCCATTAACGACCTGCTGGACCCGGATTACCTGGCTTACATGCTGAAGTACGACTCCGTTCACGGTCGTTTCAAGGGTGATGTCTCCGTTGAAGGTGGCAACCTGGTTGTAAACGGCAAGACCATCCGCATCACTGCGGAAACCGATCCTGCCAACCTGAAGTGGGACGAAGTGGGCGTGGATCTGGTGCTGGAGTGTACCGGTTTCTTCCTGACCGAAGAGACCTGTCAGAAGCACATCGACGCCGGTGCGAAGAAAGTGGTTCAGTCCGCACCCTCCAAGGACCACACGCCCATGTTCGTGTATGGCGTTAACCACAACGACTATGCTGGTCAGGCGATCGTTTCTGCTGCGTCCTGTACCACCAACGGTCTGGCGCCGGTCGTGAAAGTGCTGAATGACAACTTCGGCGTCAAGCGCGGCCTGATGTCCACGGTTCACGCTGCCACCGCTACACAGAAAACCGTTGATGGCCCGTCCAAGAAGGACTGGCGCGGCGGTCGCGGTATTCTGGAAAACATCATCCCGTCTTCCACCGGTGCGGCAAAAGCCGTTGGCAAGGTGCTGCCGGCTCTGAATGGCAAGCTGACTGGCATGGCGTTCCGTGTACCCACCTCTGACGTGTCCGTAGTGGACCTGACCGTCGAGCTGGAGAAGGAAACCAGCTACGAAGACATCTGTGCCGCCATGAAAGCTGCCTCCGAAGGTGAGCTGAAAGGCGTGCTGGGCTATTGTGATGAGCCGCTGGTCTCTACCGACTTCCGCGGTGTGTCTCAGCCCTCCATCTTCGATGCCAATGCTGGTATCCAGCTGGATCCCACTTTCGTGAAAGTGATCGCTTGGTACGACAACGAGTACGGCTACACCTGCAACATGTTGCGTGTTGCCCGTCACGTTGCCGGCTGATCAAGCCTGCATGAGGGGTGCTTCGGTATCCCATTCACTGAACCCCATCGCAGTCGCGGTGGGGTTTGGTGAATGAATTCAGACCAACCTTAGAGGAGCCGCACCATGGCAATCATCAAAATGGAAGATCTGGCCAAAGAAGGCAAGCTGGCCGGCAAGCGCGTACTGATTCGTGAAGACCTGAACGTACCCGTCAAGGATGGCAAGGTCACCTCTGACAAGCGTATCGTGGCATCCCTGCCCACCATCAAAATGGCAATGGATGCGGGTGCGAAAGTGATGCTGATGTCTCACCTTGGCCGTCCAACCGAAGGTGAATACGACGAGCAGTACTCTCTGGCACCCGTCGCTGCAGACCTGTCTGAAAAGCTGGGCCGTGAAGTGCCGCTGGTCAAGGACTACCTGGACGGCAACGTTGAAGTGGGCGAAGGCGAAGTGGTGCTGCTGGAGAACGTCCGCTTCAACGTGGGTGAGAAAAAGAACGACGAAGCGCTGGCGAAGAAATATGCGGCCCTGTGCGATGTGTTCGTAATGGACGCATTTGGTACCGCCCACCGTGCCCAGGCGTCCACCTATGGTGTGGGCGTGTATGCACCGATCGCTGCAGCCGGTCCGCTGCTGGCAGCGGAGCTGGAAGCGCTGGGCAAGGCACTGGAAAACCCGGATCGTCCCATGGTGGCTATCGTGGGTGGTTCCAAGGTTTCGACCAAGTTGACCGTGCTGGAGTCCCTCGCCGAGAAGGTGGATCAGCTGGTTGTGGGTGGCGGCATCGCCAACACCTTTATTGCTGCCGCCGGCTACAACGTAGGCAAGTCCCTGTATGAGCCGGATCTGATTCCTACCGCTAAGCGTCTGATGGAAACCATGGAAGCCCGTGGCGCAGGTGTGCCGATTGCCAAGGATGTGGTCGTTGCCAAGGAATTCGCAGAAGATGCTGAAGCCACACTGAAAAAGGTGGACGAAGTGGCTGACGACGACATGATCTTCGATATCGGCCCTGAGTCTGCGCAGGAGCTGGCCGACATCATTATGAAGGCGGGCACAGTCGTATGGAACGGCCCCGTGGGTGTGTTCGAGTTCGATCAGTTCGGCAAGGGCACCGAGACCATCGCCAAGGCGATCGCTGCCTCCAAGGCCTTCTCCATCGCCGGCGGTGGCGATACGCTGGCCGCCATCGACAAGTATGGCGTTGAAGACGGTGTGTCCTACATTTCCACCGGTGGCGGTGCCTTCCTGGAGTTCCTGGAAGGCAAGAAACTGCCCGCGGTAGAAATGCTGGAGAAAAAGGCCGCTGAACTGGGTCTGTAATCTCTGAAAGCAATACGCCTGCCTCGTTGCAGGCGTATTCATATTTCTGTCATGCCTTGCATGGCAGAATGCTTTCAAAAACCCCGCTTTTGAAAGCATTCTGTTGAAACGAAAACTGGAAAGGAAAGATACCTCTATGAGCACCTGCCCCGTATTGCGTCGGACAAAAATCGTTGCCACGCTTGGTCCCGCCACCGACAAGCCCGGCGAGCTGGAACGCCTGGTGAAGGCTGGCGTGGATGTTGTACGTATCAACATGTCCCACGGTGATGCACAGGATCATATCGACCGCGCCGCCAAGGTACGCGAGATCGCCAACAAGGTGGATCGCCAGGTAGGCATTCTGGTGGATCTGCAGGGGCCGAAAATCCGCATCGCCCGCTTCCGCGAAGGCGTGGTGGAGCTGATGGAGGGCGCCAAGTTTGCGCTGGACAGCGAGTGGGACCCCAACGAAGGTGACGAGCATATTGTGGGGCTGACCTACAAGGAGCTGCCCAACGATGTGGAGCCCGGCGATGAATTGCTGCTGGACGACGGCCGCCTGGTACTGCGTGTTGATTCCGTGGAAGGCACGCGCGTCAATACCACCGTTATCGTGGGCGGAAAGCTGTCCAACAACAAGGGCATCAACCTGCGCGGTGGCGGTCTGTCGGCTTCGGCCATTACCGAAAAGGACAAGGAAGACATCAAGACCGCTGCGGTGATCGGTGCCGATTATCTGGCGCTGTCCTTCCCTCGCAGCGCCGAAGACGTGGAAGAGTGCCGCCGTCTGGCGCTCGAAGCGGGTCTGAACGCGGGTATCGTTTCAAAAATCGAGCGTGCCGAAGCCGTCGCCGATGACTATACCCTCGACAGCATTATTCTGGCGTCTGATGCAGTCATGATTGCCCGCGGCGATCTGGGTGTGGAAATCGGCGATGCGCAGCTGCCGGCCATTCAGAAGAAGATCATCAAGCGTGCTCGTCAGCTGAATCGCGTCACCATTACGGCGACGCAGATGATGGAATCCATGATCCACAACCCCATTCCCACACGGGCAGAAGTGTTCGACGTGGCCAATGCGGTCATGGACGGCACCGATGCAGTGATGCTTTCCGGCGAAACCGCGACGGGCAAGTTCCCGGCACTGGTGGTGGAATCCATGGGGCGCATCTGCAAGGAGGCAGAAAAAGCGCGGGTAACACGCGAATCCACCCACCGCATTGACGAAACTTTTGCGGCCATCGATGAGACCATCGCCATGTCCGCCATGTATGCGGCCAACCACTTCCCGGGCGTGCGCGCCATTGCGGCGCTGACCGAATCCGGCAATACCGCCTTGCTGATGAGCCGCATCAGCTCTGGCATTCCCATTTACGCCATGACGCCTCATCTGGAAACCCGCCGCAAGGTGACGTTGTATCGGGGCGTCTATCCTTCTACCTTTGAATTTGGTGATGACGAAGATGACAGTGCATTGCAGCAGCGTGTGCTGGAGACGCTGAAGAGCTATGGCGTGGTGGCGTCCGGCGATCTGGTCATCATGACCCGCGGTGCGGCCCGGGGCGTGCTGGGGGGGACAAACAGAATGGAAATCGTCAAAGTCCCCTGATAAGATAACAAGATAACCATTTTCAAAAACCATTAAGGAGTCCGACCTATGGCAATGATTACATTGCGTGAGCTGATGGATTACGCCGCAGAGCACGATTTTGGCATGCCTGCGTTCAACGTGAACAACATGGAGCAGGTCAAGGCCATCATGGAAGCGGCCAAGGAAACCAACTCCCCGGTGATCCTGCAGGGTTCTGCAGGTGCGCGCAAGTACGCAGGCGAGCCTTTCCTGCGTCACCTGGTGGCGGCTGCCGTTGAAATGTATCCCGACATTCCGGTGGTCATGCACCAGGACCACGGTTCCGATCCGGGCGTATGCCTGCGTGCCATCCAGTCCGGCTTCACTTCCGTCATGATGGACGGCTCTCTGATGCCTGACATGAAGACGCCTTCCACCTACGAATACAACGTGGAAGTAACCCGCAAGGTTGTTGAAATGGCGCATTCTGGCGGTGTATCCGTGGAAGGTGAGCTGGGCTGCCTGGGTTCACTGGAAACCGGCAAGATGGGTGAAGAAGACGGTCACGGTGCGGACGGCGTACTGGATCACTCTCAGCTGCTGACTGACCCGGATGAAGCAGCGGAATTCGTTAAAGCCACCAACGTTGACGCTTTGGCGGTTGCGGTAGGAACCTCTCACGGCGCCTACAAGTTCACCAAGAAGCCGTCTGGCGACGTGCTGCGTATCGACCGCATCAAGGAAATCCACGAGCGTATCCCCACCACGCACCTGGTCATGCACGGTTCTTCGTCCGTGCCGGAAGAGTGGCTGGAAATCATCAACAACTATGGGGGCGACATGGGTCAGACCTACGGTGTGCCGGTTGAAGCCATTGTGGAAGGCATCAAGTACGGTGTGCGCAAGGTGAACATCGACACCGACCTGCGCATGGCCTCTACTGGCGCGATCCGCAAGCATCTGGCCGAAAATCCGTCCAACTTCGACCCGCGCAAATTCCTGAAGGCAGCACAGGATGCCATGAAGGAAATTTGTAAGGCGCGCTTTGAAGCTTTCGGTTCCGCTGGACACGCTGACAAGATCAAGCCGCTGGGCCTGGAAGTTATGTACCAGCGTTATGAGTCTGGCGAACTGGATCAAAAAGTTAACTGATACGGTTTCAGACCTGATCGCAACGCCCGGCACCGACCGGGCGTTTTTCGTTTAACCGGGAGGGTTCAAGTTTTATGAAAGAAATTCCTCTGAGCATGACGCCTGAAGAGCGCAAGGCCACATTTGCCATTGCAGGTGTATTTGCCACGCGCATGCTGGGCCTGTTCATGATTTTCCCCGTGTTCGCCATTTTTGCCCATCAGGCGTTTCCGGAGGCGACCGGGACGCAGATTGGCCTGGCCATGGGGATTTATGGCCTCACCCAGGCCCTGCTGCAGATTCCGTTTGGGCTGGCTTCGGACAAGTGGGGGCGCAAGCCGCTGATTATCGGCGGCATGCTGGTATTTGCCATCGGCTCGGTCATTTGTGCCGTGGCGCCGGATATGGAAACCATGATTTTCGGGCGTGCTGTGCAGGGCATGGGTGCCGTGGCTGCAGTGCTGACCGCATTGGTTGCGGATCTGGTGCGTGAGCCGCTGCGTCTGCGTGCCATGTCTATCGTCGGCATGACCATCGGCCTGTCGTTTACCCTGTCACTGATTCTTGGCCCGATTCTGTCCGAGTTTTGGGGTGTGCGCGGCATCTTCTGGGCCATTGCGACGCTCGCCGTGGTGGGCATGCTGCTGGTAATCTTCGTGGTGCCAACGCCGAAGACACACAAGTTTCAGCGCGAGGCGGAAGTTGATCCGCGTATGATCGGCGATGTACTCAAGGATCCACAGCTACTGCGGTTGGATTTTGGTGTCTTCAGCCTGCACGCCATGCTCACCGCCATGTTTGTGGTGGTGCCGCTGCTGATCGCCCATAAGGCTAATCTGGACACGCAGCACCACTGGGAGCTTTATCTGCCGGTGATGCTGCTGTCGTTCGTGCTTATGGTCCCCTTCATTATTCAGGCAGAAAGCAAGGGGCGCATGAAGCAAATCTTTGTGGGCGCCATTGCCACGCTGGGGCTGGTGAATATTGCCTTTAATCTGGTCACACCGGCCTACTGGAGCCTGTTTGTGCTGCTGCTGGTGTTCTTTACCGCCTTTAACCTGCTGGAAGCCTCCCTGCCTTCGCTGGTGGTCAAGCTGGCGCCACCAGACAAGAAGGGCACGGCGTCCGGTGTCTACTCCACCAGCCAGTTTCTCGGCGCGGCGCTGGGTGGCGCGCTGGGTGGATGGCTGTATCAGCACTATGGCATGGAAGCGGTCTTCTGGGGTGTCGCCGTACTCAGTTTGCTGTGGTTCGCCGTCGCCATTACAATGGAGAAGCCACAGCCTTTGAGCATTGCCTCCATTCCCGTTCCCTTCCCGGTGACCGAAACCAACAAGGCGCTGGTGGAGCAGCTGTTGAGCGAGCAGCCGGGTGTGGCCGCGGCCGTGGTGGTGCCCGAGGAAAACACCGCCTATGTAAAAATAGACCGCAAGGTCACCAACGAGGTCATTCTGGGCGAAGTGCTCGAAGACTCAAATGAAGACAAGGATGTAAAAGATGGCGAGAGGCGTTAACAAGGTTATTTTGGTAGGCACGCTGGGGCGTGACCCTGAGGTGCGCTATTCCACAAATGGCAACCCTATTGCAAATTTGAGCATGGCGACCAATGAGCAGTGGACTGATCGTCAGACTGGGCAGCGTCAGGAGCGTACCGAATGGCATCGCGTGGTGCTGTTCGGCAAGCTGGCGGAAATTGCAGCGCAATATCTGCGCAAGGGGCGTCAGATCTACATAGAAGGAAGGTTGCAGACGCGTAAGTGGACGGATCAGAACGGTCAGGAGCGTTATACAACTGAGATTGTTGCCAATGACATGCAAATGCTGGGCGGTGTTCGGGATCAAGGTGGCGATGTGCCCTTTGATGACGGCGCGGCCTATGGTGGCGCGCCAGCAGGTGGTTTCGGCGGGGAAGGGGCCCCGGCCCAGCCGGCTGCACAGCCCGCACCGCAGCAAGCCACAGCCCAGCCCAAGCCTGCGGTGCAATCACAGCAGGGTCAGCCCGCCAACTTCGCCCCGCCGCCCCCGACGCCTGCGGGCATGGACTTCGATGATGACGACGTTCC
>CAYYIL010000034.1:0-12351 GCA_964471975.1 uncultured Piscirickettsiaceae bacterium
ACTTGCGCATCAGCGTCTGCAGCTTGCCCAGCAGCATCTCGGCATAGGCATCCTGGGTGCGACGGGTGTAGTCGAGCGGCAGACGCTGCAGCAGACGCTTGTAAAGCGCCCGTTCCAGCAACAACGGATAGGCGGGCAGCAGGTACTGAATCTGCACCAGACGCGGCTGTTCATCCGGTACATAACGGTAAGCCAGCAATGCACGGTCAATATCGGCCACGCGTGCAGCCAGCGCCTTTGCCAGCGCTGCACGATCCACCTCCTTGGTAACGCTGAGCGTATCATCCTCATAGGCCACTTTGGGCATAAAGGTGGGCAGCTTGAGCGTCTTGAGCGGTGCGAGCTGCCACTTCATCTTGTTCAGCAGACGCTTTTCATAGGCCGACAGGCCCGCGAGAAAACGGGCCTGCTCGGGCTGCACCACCTGCTCCATAAAGTGCTGCTGCAGTTGCGCCACGGCCTGCTTCTCCAGCGCAGCCTGCGCCTGTGGCATCTGCGTTTCATCGGGCAGCGAACGGCTGACCGTTATCTGGAAGGGGCCACCCTGTGTCTGAACCTTTTTTTCGGGCTTGGCCGTTTTCCCGCCCGGCAGGTAACTACAGCCAGCCAGCGAGATGGCGAGCAGCACTGCTCCCACCCAAGAAGATGGTTTTTTCGCGTCCATGACTTTATCCCTTGTGCACACGCTGTGCGCGCTGATCACATTCGCTCGATGCGATTCTGATGTTCTATACGGATAAAGCGAGGACGACGTATCACACCCAGTTCCACCGCCAGCTGAAACGCTGCCTGCCAGACGGACATCAGGCCGCGCGCACCATGGCCCAGTGTAAACGCCTGCTGACGCTCAGCGTCCACCCCCACTATGGGCATGTGATCCCGCGTCGTGGGGCGCAGACTCACACGCCCCTCCAGCGTTTCCCCCAGCTGCAGTTCAGTACAGGCCTGTTGCAGCAGCTGGCGATTGTGGGCATGGCCTTCCGGGGTAGGCTGCAGCGCCTGTAGTGCCGTCTTTTCAAACGTGGCACCGCTGATCAGCCCCCATGCCGTCGGCACACTGTAACCAGCATGCACCAGCGGTATCTCCAGTGGCGGATCACTCCCCCGCAGGCGGCTCACCTGTCCCTTTACCGGTCGGATCGCCATGTGCAGGGGACACTCGCCCACGCCCGTAGCCCAGATTGTCATCGCTTTATCCCTTACGGATGAGGCGGTGTCGATTTTCTGGCACTTCACCTCAATCCGCTCAGCATCAAGCAAATGACGTACCAACTCGGGCGGAGAGAGCCACCCCCCTTGGGAGTAACGAATGGCGTCAAAGGGCGTTTTACATGGTTTTTCAACAGGTTGGAAAAGATTGTGATCAGGAAATCGATATATGAATTTTTCCACCCTAGCCTGCCATGCAGGCGAAACCAGCAGCTGATGCAAGCCAGCCAGGCGGCCCGAAACCCCGGCCTCGACCGCCTGCTGCCAGCGGGGCAGTGCCTGTTCCAGCGCCAGCTGATACCACTGACTGCGCAGACTCCAGTCCGCCGTTATCAGCGGGTGAAGGACGCCTGCCCAGTTGCCGGAGGCCCCGGACGCCGGCGCCTCGGTCTCGTAAACCGTCACCGCAACGCCCGCGTCTGCCAGCACTCGCGCCACCGTGGCCCCCGCCAGTCCGGCGCCCACCACGTTTACCCGCTCGGGCTTCGTCAGCGGGGCACGGGAGGGCCCTGCCGCAAAGTGCCCCCGCACCATTTCCCGCTTGCGCCCGAAGCCCGGCATCTTTTCCACGCTGAAACCCGCCGCCTGCAGGCCTCGACGCACCACACCCGCAGCAGTGAAGGTAGCGACGGTGGTGTCCGCATGACTCAGGCGCGCCATCTGTTCATACAGAGACGCCGCCCACATCTCGGGGTTTTTACTGGGCGCAAAGCCATCCAGATACCACGCATCCACCCCACCGGGCACTTCAAGATCTGCAAGGCCTTCATGCACGTCGCCAAACCAGAGCCAAAGCGCCATATTTGGCCCCATGGAGACATGATGCCAACCCGGCGTCAGCGGGGGATAGCCCGCCTGCAGACGACGGGCCATGTCTGCCAGCGCCGGCCAGGCAGCATGCGCCCGCGCCAGATCCTCCGGCTTCAGGGGAAACTTTTCAAACGAGATGAAATGCAGCGTGGCCTCGGCCGGGGCATACCGTTGCCAGCGGTCAAACGTCAGCAGGGCGTTCAGGCCGGTGCCAAAGCCGGTTTCCACGATAAAAAAGGTGTCCTGCGCTTGCGCAAAACGGGCTGGCAGACCATTATGCTGGAGAAAAACGTATTCGCTTTCGGCCAGGCCACCATCGCGGGAAAAATAGACATCCCCGAAAGCCTCGGCTTCCGGCGTATGGCCTTCGCGCCACTGAATGCGCGCGGCCTGCAATCCCGGCTTTTCAGAGGATTCTGTCGTCATGAAAGATAACCTGACTCCCGAGCAATATTACATCTGTGTCCAGTGTGGCACCGAACCGCCCTTTTCCAGCCCGCTGCTCCATGAAAAACGCGCCGGCACCTATCACTGCGTCGCCTGCGGGGCACCGCTTTTCACCAGCGAGGCAAAATTCGACTCCGGCACCGGCTGGCCCAGTTTTTTCGCGCCCAGTCACGCCGAGGCCCTATCCGAAAAGGCGGATCACAGCCACGGCATGGTGCGCACCGAAGTGTGCTGCGCCCAGTGCGACGCCCATCTGGGCCATGTCTTTCCCGACGGGCCGCCGCCTACCGGTCTGCGCTACTGTATTAATGGCACGGCCCTCAACTTCAGGCCTGAAGAACAACCGTTGTAATCCCTGTCGGCAAGCAACAGCACGCATTTTTATGCCGCCAACCGCATAAATTGAATTAATAGCTGTAACAAAAACTTATTTGACAAATTTGGCTATTTTTGGCAAGCGAGCACTTATAATCAAACAGATACAGAATCATCAGATCAAATCAGAGCGCTGACATTCTCATGCTATATGCCATCCTGCCCTACGGGGAAACGCGTTCCCTTCTTGCGTGCACGTACGGGCAAGGCCCAGCATTATACGCGCCATATTCGCCCGCCCTCCGGCCATGACTGTCAGCAGCCTGCTTACCCCCTTTCTGATGTTGACAGCAGTCGTTTTACTGCTGCTGGCTCTGGTACTGTATCGCCGTCATCACCGCACCCTCGAACAATATCGCCTCGCCAAGGAAACCCTTGAGCAGAACTACACCCTGCTGGACACCGTTTTCAACAACTCTCCCATCGGCATGATGGTGCAGGACAGCCAGCGCCGCATCGTGCGCAGCAATGCCGCACTGGAAGCCATTCTCGGCATCCGTCCCGAAGTGCTCGACAATATGGGCACCGCACTGCGAAATCTCATCACGGATGACAAAGCGCGTGACACTCTGGTCAATGCCTATAACGAACTGCTGGTACATCCCAGCCACATGCTCAAGGTAAAACTCCCCATCCGCACCCTGAATGGCCGCGACAAGTGGGTACTGGTCAGCGCCCAGACCCTGGTCAGTGACGGCACTATCGATGGGCTGCTGTGGCAGGTGCAGGACATCACCCGTGAGGAAAATGCCCTGCGGGAGCTGCAGCGCGTTTCCAGCCTTGACCCGCTTACCGGCCTGTTCAACCGCCGTGCCTTCATGCAGCTGTGGCGTCGCGAACGGGCACGTGCCATGCGTCTGGGCGCACCGCTGAGTCTGGTGATCATGGACCTGGACTTCTTCAAGCAGATCAACGACCGCTTCGGCCATCAGGCCGGGGACGAAGTGCTCACCCACGTGGCACGCACCCTGGAGCAACAGACCCGCGACACCGATATCGTGGCCCGCTTTGGCGGCGAAGAGTTTGTCATGCTGCTGCCGGACACCGATCTTCACGGCGCGCTGGAAGCAGCCGAAAAGGTACGTGAAGCCTTGGCTAACACACCGGTTCATCTTTCTGATCATCGCCGCGTTCCCGTTACGCTCAGTACCGGTGTGGCGCAATGGGAAGAAAGTGAAGCATTTGAAGCTTTATACAAAAAAGCCGACGCCGCTCTCTATCAGGCCAAGCAGCAGGGACGCAACCGCACCGAAGCCTGGGATACTGCCAGACGGCTGCAGGAGCGTTGACCTCCAACCGGCCTTTCCTTTCCATTCGACGCTCCCCTCTCTGCAGGGCTTCAAAGGGCGAACACCGCCATGCTCTCCTTGCAAGCTGACGGCCTCACGCTCCGAGGATTATCGAGTAACACGCAAACCGGATGCGGTGATGCAGGCTACTGCGCCAGCAACGCCTCGATCTGCCGGCGAACCTCCGGCGCAGCCCAGTCCAGTGCGCCAAACGCGGCATAACGAATGCGCCCCTGCCGATCGATGAGATAGCTGGAAGGGTAGGCAAACACGCGCCACGCCTTGATTACCCGCCCGCTGGGATCCAGCAGCACGGGGAAATTGACCGGATGCCGCTGCAGAAAGGTCTTAACAGCCTGAGCATCCTCGGCCAGATTCACCGCCAGAATCTCAAACGGCTGGCCTGTCAAAGATTGCTTTAGCGCCACCATGGAGGGGATTTCGTGCACACACGGCGGGCACCAGCTGGCCCAGAAATTCACCAGCACCACCTTGCCGCGATAGTCGGACAACGCCACCTCACGCCCATCGAGGTCGCGCAGGCGCAATTCGCCATATTGCGGGCCGGAATAGGGCAACAGGGCCGCCTTTTTCGCTGCGGGCGCAGCGGCCGATTTTTGCGCTTTTGAAAAAGTCGGGGACCCCCCTTGCGGCAGGACTCTCGGCTGCACCATCCACGGTGCGATCAGCGCCATCGCCCGCGCCAGCTGACGGGGAAAGCCCCGCGCCGCAGCCTGCTCCACCGGCATGGCATCCGGGCGGAAATAGAAGCGGTCGCGCACGCCGGGCAACAGCCAGGTCAGCACGTCACTGCCGCCCTGCTGCAGCCGCTGCACCAGTTCAGCCAGACGCCAGCGCCACGGCGACAGTTCTGCCTGAAACACCACCACCGGCGCATTGAGCCGTGCCGCCTCCGGCCAGTAACGCGCCGTCTGCCCCGGGACGGGCGTGGCCACATAGAGATTGGGATTGATCAGCACCAGTGCCGCGTTGCGCAGCGCCCCGGCCTGCTGTGCTGCCTGCCAGGCCCGCACCGCCAGTAGCGCACCACGGTCGGCGCTGACAATAAAACAGGGCACCTCCGCCTTGCATGTCCTGTGCAGCAGCATGCCGAGGCTTTCAGCCGGGATTTTGGACAGACTGCTCGGCGCCGTGGGCAGGAAGTAGGCCTCGAACAGGTCGACAAAGACACTCTCAACACCCTGTTTTGCCAGCGCCCTGGCCAGCTGCTTTTCCTGCGGCAGCACACCGTATTCAGACGGCAGCCACAGCAACCGTGCGCGGGTCATGCCATGGGGCGCGATCACCTCGGGCGTCAGCGTGGTGCCATCCGGGAAACTGATATCGTCTGCCACTGCACTCTGCCACAACGCAGTCAGCGCAAGTAGTGCTCCCAGCAGAAAGCGCGTCATGGCTCAGATCTTCTGATATTTCCAGCCCTGTTCCACACCCTGCACAATATAGTCCAGCGCATAGGTGTCGCTGCGCGCACCGGGCAACGGTTGCAGCTTCAGACCGCGGCGTGCCAGATTGCGCAGCCCGCGCTTGCACACCACGATGGACACATTGGGATAGCGCGCCTTCAGTGCTTCGATCTGCTGCGGCGCCGGGGAGTAGCCGACGCTGAACAGCTTGATGGCCTCGGCATTGGCCACCATGGTGACGGCCACGCCGCGCCGGGCCAGGGCCTCGGTCTCATCCAGAAGTGCGGCCAGCTTGACCGGGTCATCCTGATCCACATGCAGAATCACATGGGCAGACGCCGTTAATGATGACAGTACGCCCGACTGAGGCTGCAGACGATCCAGCTGCCAGCCCAGCCCCGTGCCCACCAGCACGCCCAGAAAGAGCGCCGCCGCCCAGCCCAGCCAGCGCGGTGCTGGCTTCCCGGGTTTCGGTGCCGTGCGGGATGGTGCCGCTTCCGGTGCAATGCCGTAGGTCTCCTGCAGCAGCTGCTTGAGTTCCTGCACCTGTGCCACCTGCTGCTGCAGGTCCACATTGTGCTCCAGCTCTCGTTCAAAGCGACGGCGATCAATCTCGCTCAACTCGCCATCCACGTATGCGTGTACCTTATCGAGCATCGTTCACCACCTTCAGATGGCTCGAACCATCCTGCATGAGTTCCTTGCGCAGCTGCGTGCGGGCACGGTGCAGCCGACTCATCACTGTACCCAGCGGCACGTCGAGGATTTCGCTGACCTCCTGATAACTATATCCCTCCAGATCCACCAGTGTCAGCACTTCCTTCAGTGGCAGGCTCAGGCGCATCAGCGCATGGTGCACCCGCAGATGCTGTTCATCGCGCAGAATGCGCGCCTCCAGATCCTCTTCGCTCGGCAAGCTGTCGGCCAGCGGCTCGATGGGTTCACTGGGGCGCTGGCGGCGAAAGTGGTCGTTGAGCAGATTGCGCATGATGCGACAGGCCCACTGCTCCAGCTTGTCGGTATCGTCCACCGCCTGCCACTGCGCCATCACCTTTTCACAGGTAGCCTGCACCAGATCGTCCGCCAGCTGTGCATCCCCCGTCCAGCTGAACGCCAGCCGGTAAAGCCGCTCGCGGCAGGCGAGACAATGCTCGCAGACCGTACGCTCACTGGGTTTGCCCCGCAGCCATTCCATCCATCCCATGCTGCCCGTCCTCACCTGTTGTCATTTTTTTTGAAATTCATGGAATAAATCCGTTTGCCCGTGCGTCATAGCTTACGAAAGGGGCTCTCACCCCGCCAACAAAAATATCTTATCGCCTCATCAGGAGAAATTGCTTATGTTTCAACGACTTAAGTTGATGGCCGCGCTCGTCCTTGCGCTTGTGTCCACGCCGCTGTGGGCCGCACAGGACATGGCAGAAAACATGGCCATTCCCGACACCTTTGCGGACCACAAGCTGGTGCTGCAAATTTCCGATCCCAACCCCTTCAAGCAGACGCTGGTGCTCAATGTGGCCGGCAATGTGCTCAAGCACTACGGCGGCACCAACAAGGTGGATATCGAAGTGGTCGCCTTCGGCCCCGGCGCGCGTCTGCTGATGAAAGGGAATGTGAATACGCCACGCATCAAGCGACTGATGGGCTCCGGCATCCGCTTCAGCGTGTGCAACAACACCCTCACCAACTTTGCCAAGAAACTGGGCTACAAGCCGGAAGTCATCGACGGCGTGCGCATTGTGCCAGCCGGTGCCGTGCGCATTCTCGAGCTGAGCGAGCACGGCTGGCACGTCCTCAAGCCCTGAGCTGACACCCCCTCTTTACCCTTTTGACAACAGACGCGCACCGCGCGAGGAGAGACATCATGCTGAAGAAACTGACCCTGGCAACCCTCATGGCCTCCACACTGGGCACGGCTCACGCCGCCAACTGGCTGGTGCTGCAGGGCACCGAAGCCCCCGGCCAGGCCAAGCGCATCCATACCTGGGGCTTTATCCAGTTCGAATACACCAGCATTGACAACAAGAAGATCAAGTCCACCGTGCCTGCCTCGGCCGGGCTGGATGGCAAATACATTGTCCCCAACCAGGTGGCACCCGATCTGAATACCCACGAAAGCTTCAATATCAAGCGGGTACGCCTGGGCGCACGCGGCAATCCGTTCCCGCTGGACAATAAGCTCAACTACTTCCTGCTGGCGGAATTCGGCAACAACGGCATCACCAATACCGATAAGGGCAAGGATTTCGTCAAGGTGACCGACGCCAGCATCACCTATAACATGACGTCCAACCATCACCTGCGCGCCGGGCTGTTCCGCCTGCCCATGGGCGACGAGTCCATTCAGGCCATCTTTATCAGCCCCTATATCAACTACACCGCCGTCACCAACCAGTTGCTACTGGAACGTTTCCTCGAACCGGGCACCGCAGCCGGCAAGGCGAAAAAGGTGGGCTCGGTAGGTGCCTATCGCGACACGGGCGTGGAACTGTTCGGCACCTTTAACAAGGGACAGTGGGAGCACAGCTATGCGCTCATGCTCTCCAATGGCAACGGCATCGAAATGAACGATACCGACGGCCACAAGGATACCACCGTCTATTGGGCGTCCACCTACCTGCTCGGCGGCGGCAAGAAGGCCTTCCGCCACGAAGTGAAAGGCTATCTGTGGCGCCAGAGCGGCAAGCGCACCTATAACGGCAGCGACTACGACCGCACCCGTCAGGGCGTGGGGCTCACCTACTTCGATGGCAAATACCGCGTCATGGGGGAATACATCGAGGCGGACGGCATGATCTTTAACGGGCTCAACCCGGTGTGTGGCGCCGGCTCCACCAGCAGCCACTGCGTGGTGGACAGTGCCAACAAGTTCAACGCCCCGCTCACCAACGACAAGGCCAACGGCTGGTACCTGGATCTGGGCTATATCATCAACCCACGCTGGGATGTGAACGTGCGCTACGACAGCCTCGACCGCGGCACCAAAAACAAGCTGGCCCTGCGTCAGTTCCGCAACTGGACCCTCGCCGCCCAGTATCACTTCAACAAGAAGACACGCCTGGCGGTCAACTATGAAATCCGCAATGTAAATGCCCCGCACAACCCCAAGGCCGACGACATCGTCGGCGCCTTTGGCAACCGCCTCAGCGTGCAGCTGCAGGCCGTTTTCTGATTACAGCGTTCCTCACAGGCTGTTGTCACTTGCCCCGCATTGCGGGGCTTTTTTGTGCCCGGCTGGCAGGCTCTGACTGAACCTCATGTGAAAAAGCTATGGGCGACAAGAAGGGCTGATGAAAATAAGGGGAGCGAATAACCAAGCCTGAGCAGCTGAACATTTGCCCGACTACTCCCCGCGACGCTTGAGCTGGGCCTGAAATTCGTCCAGCGTCATTTCCACCACGCCGTCGCGCGGGCGATTGGGGCCCTTGATAATCTCCTGCCCCGCCCAGGCATGGCCATGCACCACCTCGTAGGTGGCGGGCACACGCCCGTCAGGCTGGCGAAAGGCGTCATAGGCGTCCAGCATGCGCTGCAGGGCACGCTTGCCGGTAAGCCCGCGCTGGTCATTGGGGGCATAGGTCGCGCCCAGCGCCTTCAGGTCCTGCAGCACCCCCATGGGCGCATCATAGGTCAGGGTAAAGTGCTCCACATCCATTACCGGCTGGGCAAAACCGGCGCGGATGAGGGCATCGCCCACGTCGTGCATGTCAATAAAGGTATTTACATGCTCGCGACTGTCCACCTGCGCCCAGGCGGCGCGCAGCTCTTTCAGCGTATCCGGCCCAAAGCTGGTGAACATGAGCAGTCCTTCACGGCGCAGCACACGGCGCAGTTCGCGCAGCACCGCGTCCAGATCGTCGCACCACTGTAGCATCAGGTTGCTCACCACCAGATCAAAGGTGCCGTCGGCAAAGGGCAGCTGTGCGGCGTCGGCCGCCACCAGCTGTGCCGGACAGTGGGTCCAGCCCACCCGTTCGCACAAGCCACCCAGCAGTGGCCAGCGCGGGCGCTGCAGCTTGCCGTGTGCCCAGCGCAGCATGGCTTCGGACAGATCCACTGCCACCACCTCGGCATCGGGATAGCGGGCGAGCATTTTTTCAGTGAGGATGCCGGTGCCCGCACCCACGTCGAGAATGCGCTTTGGCACGAGCGTCACCAGATCGAGGCGTTCGTCCAGATGCTCGGCCACGGCACGCTGCAGCACCGCTGCGTCGTCATAGCGAGCCGCGGCACGGGAAAAGTGCTGACGAACGGACGGACGGTGCGGCATCAGATACGGATGATCTTGTGCACAATGGGAATGCGCTTGAGGTGGCGCATGAGCTGCGCCAGATGCTGGCGGTCACGCACGCGAATCTCGAAACGCATCAGGCTGAGGGTGTCGTCCTTGTCCTCGGACTGCACGTGAGCGATGTCGGTCCCGGTCTTGGCGATGGCGGTGGCGATTTCCGCCAGCGCACCGCGGCGGTTTTCCACCTCCAGCTGGATAACGGTCTTGTAGGTGCCTTCCACTTCGGGCTCCCACTTCACGTCCAGCCACTTGTCGGGCTGGCTGCGGTAATTCTTGACGTTGCGGCAGTCCTGACGATGGATGACCAGCCCCTTGCCGCTGGAGATAAAGCCGATAATGGCATCACCCGGAATGGGGTGGCAGCAGTTGGCAAAGCTGACCGCCAGCCCTTCGGTGCCACTGATGGCCAGTGGCTGACGCGGGGGCGCAGCCTCTTCATCGTCGGCCAGCTCCGCCTTGCCATGCAGGAAGTCGTGAATCTGCTTGGCCACCAGTGCGGCATTACGCTCACCCAGGCCGATCTTCTCCAGCAGCTCCTCCCAGCTGTTCATCTGCAGCGCCTGCATCATGCGCGTGCGCGTGGCATCATCCAGCTGCTCGCAGTGAATATTGAACGGCAGCAGCGCCTTCATGAGCAGGCGGCGCCCCAGCTCCAGCGCGCTGGCCTGCGTCTGCTGCTTGAGGAAATGGCGGATCTGCGTGCGCGCCTTGGGCGTGACCACAAAATCGAGCCACGCCGGGTTGGGCTGCAGCTCCTTGCCCTTGATGATCTCCACCGTCTGCCCGCTCTCCAGCGGGGTGCGCAGGGGCATGAGCTGACGGTCGATACGACAGCCGATGCAGGCATGCCCCAGGTTGGTATGCACCTGATAGGCGAAGTCCACGGGCGTAGCCCCGCGCGGCAGGGTGACAATGTCGCCCTTGGGCGTGAACACATAGATCACGTCCGGGAACAGATCCACCTTGACGTTTTCGAGAAAATCCACCGAGTTGCCGGCACTCTGCTGGATCTCCAGCAGGTGCTTGATCCACTCCTGCGCCTTCACCTCCACCGGCGAGGGCTGCACCGATCCCTTCTCCTTGTATTCCCAGTGGGCGGCGATGCCATGCTCGGCCACTTCGTGCATCAGCTCGGTGCGGATCTGCACCTCGATATGGGTGGAGTTGGGGCCGAATACCACCGTGTGCAGCGACTGATAGCCGTTGGGCTTGGGGATGGCGATGTAGTCCTTGAAGCGGCGCGGCAGCGGCTTGTAGAGCTGATGCACCGCGCCGAGGGCTCGGTAGCAGTTGTCCACCGTATCGGTGATGATGCGGAAGGCGAACAGGTCGCGCACTTCGGCGAACTTCATGCGCTTCTTGCGCATTTTCTTGTAGAGGCTGTAGAGGTGCTTTTCACGCCCCTCCACGCGACCGGGGATATTGTCCTGCTCCAGCCGGCGGTTGAGCGTGTCGGTAATCTGCTGCACGATTTCGCGTCGCGGCCCGCGCGCCTTTTTGACTGCGTTGGCGAGCACGGCATAGCGCCACGGGTGCATGGCCTTGAAGCCCAGATCTTCCAGCTCGATGCGAAAGGCGTTAATGCCCAGACGAGCGGCGATGGGTGCGTAGATGTCCAGCGTTTCCCGCGCGATGCGCCGCTGCTTGTCGGGGCGCATGACGCCGAGGGTGCGCATGTTGTGCAGACGGTCCGCCAGCTTAATGAGGATCACGCGGATATCGCGGCTCATGGCCAGCATCATCTTGCGGAAGTTTTCCGCCTGCGCTTCCTGCGGCGACCGGGTTTCCAGCTTGCCCAGCTTGGTGACGCCATCCACCAGCTCGGCCACGGTTTCGCCAAATGTCTCGGCGATCTCGTCCTTGCTGACGGGCGTATCTTCCACCACGTCGTGCAGCAGCGCCGCGATCAGGCTCACCTTGTCCAGCTGTATTTCGGCCAGAATGGTGGCCACGGCCACCGGGTGCCAGATGTAGTCCTCGCCGGACTTGCGCTTCTGCCCGGCATGGGCCGCGGCGGCGAACTCGAAAGCGCGCTCCACCTCGGCCACCTGCTCGGGCGGCAGATAGGTGCTGGCGGTTTCCAGCAGTTGCTGAAGGGGGGTATCCTGCAGATCCGGGGGCGTGTGCAGCGCGGGCACCGGCGGCTTCAGCCCCAGCGACTGCTGCGCCGCATTGGATGAGAGACGCTGGCCCGCCTCGGCCCCCAGGTCAGACATGGCTGATCAGCCGAAGACCGGCGGTGTGTCGGGGTCGTTGAGCACCACCTGCGGATCAATGTTGCCTTCCGCCAGCTCGCGCAGGGCGATAACGGTAGGCTTGTCCCCCTCGCGCGGGACGGTGGGCTCTGCGCCATATTCAATCTGGCGGGCGCGCTTCGCCGCCACCAGCACCAGCTCGAAACGGTTTTCAACCTTGTCGAGGCAATCTTCTACAGTCACGCGTGCCATGGAGCAAATCCTTTTATATGCGGTTCAAAACACATATTATAGCCGCTTGTGGATAACTG
>CAYYIL010000035.1:0-11715 GCA_964471975.1 uncultured Piscirickettsiaceae bacterium
GCCAGCAGGTTGGCGTGGTCATCGAGGATGACCGTGGTGGGAAACAGGCCCAGATCGTATTTGTTATACAGATCCCGCTTCTGGATGTAGTCGTTCATGGGATCGAAGTAGAACCATTCGCTCTTGTCAGTCATATTGATCTCATAAAACTGTGCCGCCGGCAGCTCGCCGCTGGCCACCATGGGTTCCATGACCCGTTCGCGCAGCATCTTGCAGAAGGCACAGCCATCCACGGTAAACAGGACTACATAGTATTGTTTCGCCGGTTGTGCGGCGGGTGACGTCAGGGGGAAGAGAGCCAGAAAAATAGCAATGAGGGTGAACCGAATCATGCAGCACCTCGCGTTGATTGAATGTTCATTCTAGTGGGATTGTGGGGTGTGTCAAGGCAAAATGGCTACAATGAGTGGGTCGAAAAGGAGTACGGAATGTTTCAATGGATTTTTCTTGCCCTGCTGCTGATTCCGCTGGTGGAGCTGTATGTGCTCATCAGTGTGGGCAGCGTGATCGGTGCGCTGCCCACCATTCTGCTGACGCTGCTCACCGCCGTGGTGGGCGCGTGGCTGATGCGCAGTCAGGGGCTGATGACGCTGCAGCGGCTGCAGGCGCAGCTGGCCATGGGTGAGCCACCGCAGCAGTCGCTGGTTGAAGGCGGCCTGATTCTACTGGGCGGCATGCTGCTGCTGATTCCGGGCTTTATAACCGACGTGCTCGGGTTTGCGCTGTTGATCCCGCCGGTGCGTGCGGCGGTGGCGCGTCGCTGGGTGGTGCGCCGCTTCGGGCCGGGTGCGGCCGGCTACCGCACCACGGTAATTATCGATGGTGAAGTGGTGGCGTCAGAAACGGACAGGCACACCTTGCCGGGAAAGGAAAAGTAAGCCCTGCCTCACCACAGCTGCTATCCGGGCAGCTGCGCAGTCGCGTCCTCTCCAGAGGTGTCTGACACCGGGGGCAATTCCGGCGGTGCGGCAAAAAGATTGCGAATATCCTCTTCGGTCAGACGGAAGGCGGGTTGATCCGGATCCGCCTGCTGTTGCACGCCTTCTGCCAGTGACAGTTTGTGCTGCTGCAGGGCAAGAATCTTTTCTTCGATGGTGCCTTCGGTAATCAGTCGATAGACAAAAACCGGCTTGTCCTGGCCGATGCGATAGGCACGGTCAATGGCCTGGTTTTCCGCTGCCGGATTCCACCACGGATCGTACAGGATGACCGTGTCCGCTTCCGTCAGGTTAATGCCCACACCGCCGGCCTTGAGGCTGATGAGAAAGACGGAGGTCTTACCCTGACGGAAGGCATCGATTACCTGCTGACGTCGGCGGGTCCGTCCGGTCAGTTTCAGTGAGGGGATACCCGCCTGTTTCAGTCGCACTTCGATGCGGCTGAGCATCTGGGCGAACTGGGAAAAGATCAGGATGCGCCGGCCTTCCTCCACCAGCTCCGTCACCATGTCCACAAGGGCGTCCAGCTTGGCGGAAGGGGGCGCTTTCCGGTCCTGAAGTTCCTTGAGCAGTGCCGGATCGCAGCAGATCTGCCGCAGCTTCAGCAGGGCCGTGAGCACGGTGATGTGGCTTTTGGCCAGCCCCTTTTTTTCCAGCGCTTCGCGCACGGTCTTTTCCAGTGTCAGGCGCACGCTGTCGTAGAGGGTACGCTGGCGATCGTTCAGGGCAATCTGAACGGTCATTTCATTTTTTGGCGGCAGTTCCCGGGCCACCTGTTCCTTGGTGCGTCGCAGCATCAGCGGGGCCAGTTTGCGCTGCGGCAGGGCAAGCAGGTCGCCCTGCGCGTGTTTTTCAATGGGCGTGCGCCAGTATTTGCGGAAGTGGTTCAGCGGTCCCAGCAGACCAGGCATGAGAAAGTCGAACAGCGACCACAGCTCTTCCAGGTTGTTTTCCAGCGGTGTGCCGGTCAGGCAGAGGCGGTGGCGACTCTGCAGCTGCCGTGCCAGCTGGCTGACCTTGGCGCGGGGATTCTTGATGTGGTGCGCTTCGTCCAGAATCAGCCACGACCACGTCTGCTCCTGCAGGGTGCCGAAATCCCGTACCAGCAGCGGATAGGTGGTCAGCACGATGTCGTAATCGGACAGGTTGGTAAAATGCTGCTGGCGTTGCGGGCCGTGCAGCAGCAACGTGCGCAGATGGGGGGTGAAGCGCTGCGCTTCGGCCAGCCAGTTGGCGGCAACGCTGGTGGGCGAGACGATCAGTGCGGGCCGGTCGAGACGCCCCGCTTCCTGTTCGATGCACAGATGCGCCAGTGTCTGCACCGTCTTGCCCAGACCCATGTCGTCGGCCAGGATGCCGCCCAGTTGCCACGCGCGCAGAAACTGCAGCCAGTTCACCCCCTGCTGCTGGTAGGGGCGCAGGTGTGCCCTGAAGGTTGCGGGGATTGGCACCGTCGGGGCCGTGGCCGTGCTCAGCTGACGCAGGCGCTGCAAGGTATCATCGGCGCGGGGGTCTGTTTCAAGGGCGGGGGCGTCTTTCAGTGCGGCGGCTTCCAGCGGGGTGAGCCGAGCCGGTTTTGCTGCGCTCAGTGCGCCGCGGGCCTGCAGGCTGTAGAGGGCCTCAAGATAGGGACGCAGCGTGGCGGTGGGCAGACGCAGCAGCTGGTTTGCCTCAGGATCTTCCAGCAGCAGTTTGTCCGGCAACGGGCGCCCGCTGGAAACCTGTTCCAGCGGTTCCAGCGCCTGAGCCACCAGCGGTGCCAGCGGCAGTTTGCGTCCGTCAAGCTCCAGCTGCAGGTTCAGCGTCAGTGCGTCATCCAGCGGATCCTGCGTCAGGGTGGCAGAGAACGTGTTCACGCCGGTGATGCGGGGCACCGTATCCGGCCAGTGGATTTCGATGCCCTGTTGGCGCAGATATGCGTCGTGTTCTCGCAGCAGCGTATCCAGCGCATCGAGCATGCTGTAGTCTGCGGTTGATTTTTCGGCCCATTCCCAGCGCGCCGGTTGTGCAGCGGAGACGCGCTGCAGAGGCGTGCCCTGCTGTTGCAGCCAGTTTTCAAAGGTGGCGAGAATGTCGCGTTCCGCTGCAGGATCCCGTTGCCACAGCGTATCCCCATCTTCCACCGGGGCATCGGGGGCTTCGGGGTGCAGGGTGCGTTGACCGTAACGCCAGCCGCTCAGAATGAGGTGGACGTGTGTGCTCTCGTGAGCAAGCGGTTGCAGCGTCAACAGGGCGACCGGTCGGGTGGTGCGGTGGGTAAAGGTAGTTTTCACCGGCGGGGGCAGATCGGGCAGGTGGCCGAAATGCAGCTGCCAGTAGCGCGAAAAGGCTTCCACGCTTTCAGGGCTGTTCAACCGCCAGCTTTCCTTCAGCAGCAGCGACAGCTGCCAGGCCGGCAGCGGCAGGGCCACAGTCTGCAGGGTGCGGTGTGCCGGATCGCACGCCAGCCAGCTCTGGGGTCGCTGCCACAGGCAGATGCCATCGGGAAGCCGATAGCGCAGGGCCCACCGGCCGCGGTCGTTTTCCCAGTGGAATTCCAGGGGAAATGCTTCATCGTTCCAGCGCAGGGCAGCGTGTGGGTCGGGATAGTCTTTGCTCAACCACACGCGGCCCGTCTGGACCAGCGCGCGCAGCAGAGCGGTGTCGATCAGATCGAGGGATATTTCATCTTCATAGGGGCGTCCGTGCTGAATGACGGCGGCATCCAGCGGCGTGGGGCCTGCCTTGCGATGATAGCCGCGATAGAGCTGTCCCTTGTTAATGCGTTCCGGCCTGTTCCTGTTGCGATGGGTCAGCATGGGGCGCAGAAAGGGACGTTCTCTCTGTTCAATCAGCTGCCAGGCGATGAATTCATCCAGAGTGTTTGGTATGCCGCCCTTGAGGCGTTGACTCAGACGGGGCAGGCGCGTTTTCCAGTCATCATCGGATTGCGGCCGCGGGGGGTGTTTCAGCACCTGAATCACGGCGTAGACGACGGCGGCGACATGTTTGCAGTTGTAGGCCACCGGGCAGGTGCAATGCCCTTCCAGGGTGAGCAGCTGGCCATCTTCCACCGCCCAGTAGAGGCGGGTATGGTAACGGCTGTGGCCGGAGCCGCGCACGTGGGCAGCGGCTTCGCCTTCGCACAGGGGGACAAGGTCGGTGTCCGTATCCGGATCCAGTTCCAGAACGAGCTGCTCCACGCGCCCTTCGGTGAAATAGTTGCGCCCCCGGCTGATAAAGCGTTGCGGCAGAAACAGGGACAGGTCGCGGACAGGAAAGCGGCAACAGGCGGCGTGCTGAGGCGTAAGCGTGTTTTGCATGGTTGATCTGGCCCTGTGGACGACGTGAGAAAGGGTCAACATCCTATCATTGCGACCGCAGGGCGGGGAAGTCCGCTCTGATTATGGGGGCTGTCAGGCCTGTCGCAGCTGCTTTTGCAATAGCCAGCCCTGAATGTCCTGCGGCTTGCCGAGAAAATAGCCCTGCCCCAGGTTGATCTGCTGCTTGCGCAGCAGTGCAAGGGTGAAGTCGTCCTCGATGAACTCGGCAACGGTGACCAGGGAAAGATCGGACGCCATATTATGCACGATGCCGAACAGCCGCTGGATGGCGGGCCGCTGCGCCAGCTGCTGCGTGAGGCTGCCGTCCACCTTCAGGTAGCGTACCGCACCGGTCTCGGCCAGCTCGACCACGGTAAGCAGGGAGGAGTAGCCGGTGCCGAAATCGTCGATGGCAAAGACCAGTCCGGCGTCCTCATGCAGCTTCTTCACAAAGTCGGTGTGTTCCAGCATGGTCTGTTCGGTAAGCTCCACCACCAGCTGAATGTTCTGCAGCGGGCCCTGCTTGGCCTGTTTGAGGCGCTGCAGGTAGTCATCGCTGCGCAGCGAGGCGGGCGAGCAGTTGATAAACAGGGTATCTGTCAGCTGTTCGAGCCGGGGCGCTTCGGTGCAAATGGCTCCGAGAATGAGGGTGTCGAAGCGTTCGATCAGGCCAAGCTGGATGAGGCGGTCGATAAACAGGCCGGCGCTCAGGGTCTGTTGGCCGTTTTTCAGCCGTCCCAGCGCTTCGAACGCCACGGTCTTGCCGCTGACGGTATCCACCAGCGGCTGAACGTGAATGCGCAGATTGCCCGGGGTGAGCAGTTTCTGCAGATTGAGATTGGCCTCCAGCTTGTCGGCAATCCAGCGGTTGACCGGTGCGACGTCGTCTTCTGTCTCCAGCAGCCGGGGCTGTTCGGGCTTCAGCTCATGCAGATACTGCACCAGCAGACGCAGGTTGGGGCGGTCCAGGTATTTGAGCTGACGCAGATTGACGGTGGCCGTGCTGACCGTATCCGGCTTGAACGCCTGCAACCACTCGTTGAGCCGCTGCATGACGTCGCGGCCTTCCAGCCCCAGGCTGAGTAGATAGAAATCGCCCTGCAGACCGCGCACATAGGCGAAATTGGCGTGGTAGTCGGCCACGAAACGCTGCAGCGCCCGCTCCACCTGCTGTAGCTGGGCATCGCCCCGGTCTTCGCCTTTCAGCTCGTTGAGCTGCTGCAGGCGGCGCACGTTGATGATGGTGAGATAGGCGTGCTTGCGCAGGTAGGGGATATTTTCAAGGAGGTTGAAAAAGACCGTCAGCTGGTTGGTTTCGTAATTGAGGTAGAGGGTGGTGAGCAGGCTGGCCAGCTGGCGCACGGCGGCCTGCATTTCCGCATAGAGCAGGTACGCCTGTTCGTAGTGCTCTTCGGTCAGTTCCATATACAGCAGCACCGCCTGCCGCATGATATTCAGGTGCGCATCGCGGACCTCCTTGCAGGCATTGGCTTCGGAACACACCATGAGCGTTTCCGGGTGTTCCAGTGTCTGCATGAAGCGCGCGTTGTTTTGCGCAATCTGCTCGAAGGCGTTCAGGTCGCTGTCCAGCAGTGCCTTGCGCAGTTGGGCAAACCAGTGGTCGTAGATTTCCACCAGCCGCTGGCGGCTGGCCTTGCCGTGCAGAGGAATCAGGTCATTCTGGCGCGCAGTGTGGCGCAGGTAGCGCCGGGCAATGGCATTCTTGGTGGTTTCAAAGGCGGCATCCAGCTGTTCGAACAGATCGAACGGGTTGTTGCGCTGCCTGCGATAGTGGGCCAGCAGAGCCTGCTTGATGGCATTGATGTCGGCCAGCAGGAGTGGGTAGGGGATGTCGTTTTCGATGGCGGTGCGGGCGATGGTGTCGGCGGCCTGTTCGGTCTGTTCCGGTTCGAGAAAGACATCCAGAAAGGTGCGCGTCATCAGCTCGATGGGCGCCGCAGCGTACTGTTCTTGAAGTGCTTTGGCGACAGGGTGAGTTTGGCGAAAGGTATTCAGTTCCTCGATCAGGTAATCAATAACCGCATTACTCAACTTCATGTCCTTCAAGGGCCGCAGGGACCGATCATGCTATCAAGTTGATTTGAAATGCTACCACAAAAAAGATGTGGGTTGGGTGACACCAACGGGGCCGCTTACCGGGGGCGGTTGAGCCACGCCTGATGCTTGGCTTCCAGCGCTTCCCAGCGTTCGAAGGCGGCGTCCAGCTCGGTTTCCAGCGTCTCCAGTCGGGCCTGCGCGGCCTTGATGGCGTTCGGCTCCTGCTGGAAAAAGGCGGGGTCGCTCATCTGTTCGTGCAGTTGAGCAATGTCGGCCTCCAGCGTTTCGATGTGTTCGGGCAGCTGTTCGTATTCGCGCTGCTCCTTGAAAGTGAGCTTGGGCGGCTGATTTTTTCTGCTGGCAGAAGGGGGGTCCCCGACTTTTTTTGTGCCCGATTTTTGCGCCGGTTTCTTGCCCGGGTTTTCCCAGGCATTTTTGTATTGTTCAGGCCGCTGGCGTAGCCAGTCTTCATAACCGCCCACATATTCGTTGACCACGCCCGGGGCGTCGAACGCCAGCGTACTGGTGACCACATTGTCGATAAAGGCGCGGTCGTGGCTCACCAGCAGCAGCGTGCCCGGGTATTCCAGCAGTTTTTCCTCCAGCAGCTCGAGGGTTTCCATGTCCAGATCGTTGGTGGGCTCGTCCAGCACCAGCAGGTTGGAGGGGCGGGCGAAGACGCGTGCCAGCAACAGGCGGTTGTGCTCGCCGCCGGAGAGGGCGGAAACCGGCTGGCGCGCCCGCTCGGGGCTGAAAAGGAAGTCCTGAATGTAGCGCATCACGTGCACCTTGCGCTCGCCGATCTGCACCCAGTCGGAGTCGTCTACCACGGAGTCGGCCACGCTCTTGTTGGGGGCCAGCTGTTCGCGATGCTGGTCGAAGTAGGCGATCTGCAGGCGCGTGCCCAGCTTGACCTTGCCGCGCTCGGGCTTGAGTTGCCCCAGCAGCAGCTTGAGAAGCGTGGTCTTGCCGCAGCCGTTGGGGCCGAGGATGCCCACCTTGTCGCCGCGCAGAATCAGCGTGTTCAGATCCTGCACGATGGGCTTGCCGTCGATGCTGTAGCCGAGGTGCTCCACCTCGATGACCTTCTTGCCGCTCTCCTCGGCGGCGTTGACGCTGATGCTCGCCTTGCCCTTGCGCTTGCGGCGGTTGGCGGCGGCTTCGCGCAGCGCCTTGAGGGCGCGCACGCGGCCTTCGTTGCGGGTGCGGCGTGCCTTGATGCCCTGGCGGATCCAGGCTTCTTCCTGTGCCAGCTTCTTGTCGAACTCGGCGTTAGCCTTTTCTTCGGCGGCCAGCTGCTCGGCCTTGCGGCGCAGATAGTTGGTCCAGTCGCCGGGAAAACTCTGCAGTTTGCCGCGGTCCAGCTCCACGATGCGGGTGGCCAGCTTCTGCAGAAAGGCACGGTCGTGGGTGATGAAGACGATGGCGATGTCGAGGCTTTTGAGAAACTTTTCCAGCCACTCGATGGAGGGGATGTCCAGATGGTTGGTGGGCTCGTCCAGCAGGAGGATGTCCGGCTGCTGCACCAGCGCCTGCCCCAGCAGCACCCGGCGCTTGAGGCCGCCGGAGAGGTCGTCGAAGCGGGCTTCGGCGGGCAGGTTCATCTCGGTAATGATGGTGTCCACCTGATTGGAAAGGCGCCAGCCGTCGCGGGCGTCCAGTTCGTGCTGGATGGCTTCCAGCTCGGTCAGCAGCGCCTTGTCGTCCGGCACCTGCGCCAGTTGCTGACTGAGGGCATGATGGCGGGTGAGCAGTTCACTCACATCCCCGGCGCCGGCGGCAATCTGGTCATAGAAGGTGCCGGGAAGATGGTCAGGCACCTCTTGCGGCATCATGGCCACGCGCACATTGTCAGCGGTGATGATTTCGCCGTCGTCAGGTTGAATCTGCCCGGCGATGATTTTCAGCAGGGTGGATTTGCCTTCGCCGTTGCGCCCAACGATACAGATGCGTTCGCCCGCGTCGATTTCCATGCTTTGGTGATCGAGCAGGGGCTTGTCGCCGTAGGCGATGGAAATATCGTGCAGGGTCATTAAGGCCATGGCGGTATTATCGTCTTTCCACGGCAAGAATCCAGTTGGGGCTGGAGCGCATGGGGTGCAGGGTGGTTTGCAGAGCAGCTTCGCTGCGCAGCCAGGGCAACAGGACGTAACGGGCGGCATCGTCCTGCTGCCACAGGTTCATGTAGAGGCAGCCGTTCGGGGTGAGTGCCTCCAACAGGGGCTGGATAAAGGCCTCGCTGGTAAATTGCGCCGGCATGCCGATGCCGTCATAGAGATCCACAAAAATGGCGTCGAAGTGATCGCTGTTGCTCAGCGCAAAGTGGAAGGCGTCTTCAATGTGCGCCTGTTGCGCCAGTTCTTCGGGCAGATGAAACCATTCCTGCGCCACCTCGATCACCTTTTCGCGGAGCTCCACCAGCGTCTGCTGGCAGGCGGGCAGGGTCATGTGCAGCTGGGTGTTGAGCCGCCCGCTGCCCACACCTAGGGTCAGCAAACTGCGGGGCGATTGCGCCATCAGGCAGTCAAACACTGTCTGCTGGTATTCAAAGCCGAGGGTAAAGGGGGCGTTGAGAAAGTAGCGCCCCTGTTCCACGGGCGTGCCAAAGTGCAGGGTGCGCACGGTGTGTTGTCGATCCTCGTGCACCTGAATCAGCCCGAGCGGATCGCGCGTGGCAAAAATGACCGGCAGGTGCTTCACAGGCTGAGCCACCAGAGGCGCAGACGATAGCCCCACGCAGTGCCAAGGCCCACGGCATTCAGGTGAATGGTGCCGTCCTTGCCCACAAAAAAGTCAGCTGGTACGGCTTCGGCGCCAAAAAGTTTTAAAAGGTAGCCATCCGGGTCATTGATGGCATGGTCAAGGGGAATGCCGTGTACTTTTGCATAGCGGATTGCGGCATGTTTATCCCCGCTTTGTGTAATAATTTGAATGACGGGCCAGTTTCCGGAAACGGTGTTCACGGCCGGTGCCGTGAGCTTGCACACCGGGCACCAGCTGGCGGTGAAGTGAATCAGGTAGGGGCGCGGCAGGGTGTCCAGCGGCAAGGGTTTGCATGCCAGGGTCTCCAGTTGTGCCACCGGCAGGGTGCTGTGGGCCATGTGCCGCGTCTGCCACCATTGCACGGCTTCAAAAACAACGATCATCAGCAGCAGGGTGGCGAGCAGCTGGCGCAGAAAGAGAAAAAAACTTTTATTGATCATGAATTGGCATTGAGTTTGCTTGCGTTTTGCTGGTACAGTCATTTTACGCATGGGAAGGACAGACCATGGCAAAAAAAACCGCGATTACGCCGACGAGCGTACGCCATACCTTTGACGAGGATGTAATTCTCGTCTCGAAGACGGACACGCACGGCACCATCAAATACGCCAATCCGGCCTTTTGCAAAATTGCCGGTTACAGCGAAGAAGAACTCCTCGGCCAGCCGCACAATATCGTGCGTCATCCCGATATGCCTCGTATTGTCTTCAAGCTGCTGTGGGAGACTATTCAGGCGGGCCACGAATTCTGGGGCTATGTCAAGAACCTGTCCCGGGATGGCGGCTATTACTGGGTGTTCGCCCATGTGACACCGACGCTTGATACTGCCGGAACCATTATCGGCTATCACTCCGATCGCCGTGCACCCAAGGAGAGCGCCGTGCAGAAGGTGGATCAGCTGTATGCCACGTTGCGCAAGCTGGAAGCGCAGGGCGGCATTGCCGCGTCCGAGGCGTTTTTGAACGATATGCTGGAAAAGGAAGGGAGACGCTACGATGAATTTGTGTTCAGCCTGTAAGAACTGGTCTTCCCTCGACAGGATCCGCTATGCCAACTATGCGTCACTGATGATCTTCATCGTTGAAGAAGGATCGGATATTCTGGAAGGCGATTTTGACTGGATGACGCTGCTCGGGGTACTGAATTTTATCTTTGCCTGGCTAATTTTTATCAATGCCATCCGCGTACGTGACAGTCTGAAAACCATTTCAAAACAGATCGAAAGTGGGGCCAATGGCGATCTGGAGCCGCGGATTACCGGCTTCAGGGACAAGGGGGCCCTGCGGCAGGTGGTGGACAGTCTCAATTACTTCTTCGACGAGGTCGATGCCTTTATGCGCGAGCTGCGCACACCCATTCAGGAAGCTGCACACGGCAATTTCTACCGCCCGGTGGTGGCCACCGGTTTCCGCGGCGACTTCAAGGCGGCGGCAGAAGAAGTGGCTCAGCCGTTGGCGGCCATGAAGCAGAACCAGCTGTTTATCGAGCGGGTGACGCTCAACAGTGAGCTGAGCAAGCTGGGCGGCGGGATGAGCAAGGGGCTGGAAATTCTGCAGCGGGATCTCAAGCGCAGCAACGAAAAGGCGCAGCGCATCCGCGAGGCCAGCGAAGAGACCGCCCGCGTGGCCAATCGCAGCAATCAGGAGCTGGACCGCATGAGCGGCATTCTCGATACCCTGCTGCATTCCGTGGAGCAGTCGGACGTGGTGGTGCAGCGCCTCAGCGAAAAGGCCGAAAGCATCAATAACATCGTCAATCTTATCAAGGAGATCGCCGAGCAGACCAACCTGCTGTCGCTTAATGCCGCCATCGAAGCGGCCCGTGCCGGTGAGCACGGCCGTGGCTTTGCCGTGGTGGCCGACGAGGTACGCGGGCTGGCCAACCGTACGCAGGAAGCGGCCAACGAAGTCACCGTTTCCATTGAGGAGCTGATCGAAGAGAGCCGCAAGACCAGCGACAGTACGCGGGAGATGGCACGCAGTGCTGCCACGGTGCAGGAATTCATGGGCAGGTTCCGCGACGTGCTGCACGAAGTGGATGAAAATGCGCGTTTCTCCAGCGCCTACGCGTGGGTGATGTTCGAAACCGTCTATCTGGCCATGGCCAAGCTCAATCACATTATCTACAAGAGCAAGGCGTTCAGCAGCGTGTTCAATACGGAACTCGAACTGAAGGTGACCGAGCCAACGGCCTGCGCGTTTGGCAAATGGTATTACGGCGAAGGCCAGCAGCAGTTCAAGGACTTTATGGACATCTACCGCCGCATCGAGGCGCCCCATGCCGACCTGCATGCTCACACCAAGGACGCGCTGCAGTATGTGGTGGACGACGAAACCATTATCAGGCACCGCAAGGAGATTATGGACCACTTCTCGCGGGTAGAAGAGGCGTCCGATACGCTGTTCAACCTGCTGGATCAGCTGCTGCAGAATCTCGAACAGAAGGTGCTGCAGGAGACCAACCACTGATCTGTTCACACCTCTCGATAAAAAACCGGCTGCGGCCGGTTTTTTATGGCTGTTTGGTAGTCATCCGTGAACAACCTGTTTTTCACCCCATGCGGCCCCGAGGGCGGATTTTCCCTTCAAAACGGCTCAATAATCCGTTGTGCTCCACCAGGTGAGGATAAAGTGATCAGCCCGCCAGAGAAGCGC
>CAYYIL010000036.1:0-11279 GCA_964471975.1 uncultured Piscirickettsiaceae bacterium
CTGGATCGGGATTAGTCCAGTTCGCTTTCCACGCGGTTGCGGCCGTTGCGCTTGGCCCGATAGAGCAGGCTGTCCAGCCGGATAATGAAGTCCTGCAGGCTTTCCCCCAGCTTGTGTTGGGCCACGCCAATGCTGATGGTGACATTGGGCAGGTCGGAGGCGTGCAGCGTATTTTCCACGCGCTGACGCAGTTTTTCGGCAAAGCGACGCGCCTCCTCGCCGTGCATGCCGGGACAGAGAATCAGAAACTCTTCACCACCCCAGCGCACGAAGACATCCGTGTTGCGGATGGTATCCATGACGATATCCGCCACTTTGCGCAGCACTGCATCCCCCACGGCGTGGCCGTAGGTGTCGTTGATTGCCTTGAAGTGATCCAGGTCGAACAGCATGGCGCACAGGGGGATCTCGTTGGATTCCAGCGCGGCGAGATGACCAAAGCGTCGCTCCAGGCCGCGGCGGTTGAAGGCGCCAGTGAGCATGTCGCGCTCGGCGGCGTCTTCGACGTGCTCTGCATGCCTTCCCAGTCGCCAGGTGCGATAGCCCAACCAGAGCAGCAGGAGGGATGCGAGCCCAATGCCAATACCTATCCATTGCCAGCCAATCCATGTGCGTTCGGTCAGCACGGTGTAGCGGGCCTGGATATTGGCCAGCTCATGAGGCGGGAAGTGCACGATTGCTTCGTTCAGCTGGGTGAGCAGCAAAGGCTCGCTTTTGGCCACGGCCATGCGAATGGGATAGTCCAGATCGGTGACGCCATTGATGACCAGCGTGCTCAGACCGGCGGTGGCAATCATGTTTTTCGCGACCGGACCGATGGCCAGCGCCGCATCCGCCTGCCCGGTGGCCACGGCGAGGAAGGCCTGCGGGGTGTTCTTCGTTTCCAGAATGTTTATGTCGGGGTAGCGTTTGCGCAGCAACTCGATCAGCGCTGAGCCCTTCTGGCGCGCGATGGTCTTGCCCCGTAGGGATTCCAGGCCGTTTACATATGGCTCACCAGCGCGAGTGATGACCAGAAATGGATAGCGCATGTAAGGGCGGGTGAACAGCATGGTCCTGGTCCGCTCGGGGGTCTTGACCGCTTCCACCAGCAGCTTGCATTCGCCTTCCGAAAAGCGTTGCAGCGACTCCTGCCATGTGGCGGTGGGTACTTGCACCAGCTTGTATTGCGGCAGGAACTGTGCAAAGAGTCTGCGTGCAAATTCCGGTGCAATGCCATCGGGCTGACCGAGCGGGGTGGTGTAGTCGATGGGCGGCCAGTTGGGGTCGTTGCAGAATGGCAGGGGCAGTTCACCCTTGTGCGCGGTCTCCCAGTTTTCGTGCCAGGTCGCTTTCTGCAGTGGCAACACGGATTCGGCCATGCCTGCTGCCACAAAAGACTCTGCCACCTGTTCAAGCAATTTTTGGTTCAGGCTGCCGATGGGGTAGAGATTCGGGAGAATGTGGGCCTGAGTAAGCAGCGATTCATACTCCAGTGCGCGACGGCTCTTGTGCTGCGTGTTCCAGCGTAGCATGATCTGATCGATGACGTCAGCCGGGTTCTGCAGCGCATAGCGCCAACCGCGGTTGGTGGCGTTCACAAACTTGCGCACGATGTCCGGATGGTGCAGGGCAAATTCCTGCGTTGTGGCGACATTGACATCCAGTCCCTGAATGTCGAACAGCTCCGGGCGGAGCAGGTTGTAGTGAATGCCTTTTTCGTCGAGGACCTGAGGCTCATTAGTGGTAAAGGCGGTGATGGCGGCCAATTTTCCAGTCACAAAGCCCTGCAGGAGGTGTTCAGGTGTGTCGATCTTCCGTTTGACCTGAAGATTGAACAGTTTGATCATTGCCGCGAGGGGCGTACGTTCGAACTCGATGTGCGTGCGCCAATGGTTTTCCCGTTAAGGTCCAGTGGTGAGCGGATATCGCCCTGGGTGAGCAGCGCGAAAGCGGGGCGCTTGAAGTAATTGGCAACAATCAGGATGGGTTTGTGCTTGAGAATGAGATAGATCAGATCAGAGTTGCTGACGACAAATTGGGCCCGTTTGCTCAGCAGGTCTTCAGCAGGATCCTCATTGGGATCGGACAGCTCACGCAGCTGAACATCAAGCCCGGCTTCCCGGTAGTAGCCCTGGGTGAGGGCGGCGTAGAAACCGGCATATTGGAACTGATGGTGCCATTCGAACTGAACTGTCAGATGGACGGATGGCTCTTCCCCCCATGCACGGGAGAGTGCGAGAAGCAGAAACAGTATGAACAGGCGGGTGGGCAGCATGCGCTAACTTTTTTACGCGTTAAATCCATTATACAAATGGCGAAAAATGGCGAAATTGATCTAAATTGGAAAATAAGCAACATTTTGTTCGCATTTATTGAAATAAGAATGGATTGCTGCGCTGCAGGCTAAGCCATGCCTCGGCGGTGACAATGATGTGGTCGAGCAGACGGATATCCAGCAGATCCAGTGCCCTGGAGAGGCGTTCAGTCAGCTGGCGATCGGCGTCGCTGGCCGTTAATTCACCGGAAGGGTGATTGTGGGCGACAATCACCGCGGCGGCATTGTGGCCCAGTGCGTTGCGAGCCACTTCCCGCGGATGCACGGCGGTTTCGGTGAGGGTACCGCGAAAGAGGATCTCGTCTTCAATGAGGCGGTGCTGCGTGTCCAGATAGAGCACGGCAAAGGCTTCATGATCACGCCCGCCCAGTAGGTGCTGACAGTAGGTGCCGGCGGTTTCGGCCGAGTCGAAGCGCTGGCCCAGCTGCAGGCGATTGCGCAGGGTTCGCCGCGCCATTTCCAGCGTGGCTTGCAGCTGTACGTATTTGGCCTGCCCCAGTCCTTTTGCCTGGCAGAAGGTGTCAAGATCGGCCTCCATCAGCGCTGCCAGGCTGCCGAAGTGGTCGAGCAGCTGCTGCGCCAGTTCCACGGCACTGGTGCCGGTGACGCCAGTGCGCAGAAAGATGGCCAGCAGTTCAGCGTCGGTGAGGGCTTCGGCGCCGTATTGCAGCAGCTTTTCCCGCGGCCGTTCCGAGGCCGGCCAGTCCTTGATTGCCATAAAGGGAGCCTATGGATAATAGCTTTGTTTGTGTTGCCTGATAGCCGTGGGTGTTTTTCAGTTCAGTCTATGCTGCGCGCTCATGGTTTCGGCGTCAAGTTGCTGTAAAGGCTAGCAGCGGGCGCGGCAGAACTCGCTATGCTCAAACAGCTGCCGCGCTGTTCCGCTGCTGACGCCAACAGCAACTAAGATGCCTCAACAAATCGCTGCGCGCATACACTGATCGCTATTATCCGTGAGAGTAGGGGTTAATGATGTTTTCATTGCAAATGAAAGTGCGCGATTACGAGTGCGACGTGCAGGGCGTGGTCAATAACGCCCGTTATCTGCACTATTTTGAACATGCCCGCCATGAGTGGCTGCATGAAATGGACATTGATTTCGCCGGCCTGGCGAAGGAGGGCCTGCACCTGATGGTGCGGCGGATGGAGGTGGATTATCACCAGCCGTTGCGCCCGGGCGATGTGTTTACGGTGCACAGCCGGCTGTTGAGCGGTGGACGCGCCAAGGTGATTTTCGAGCAGTGGATCGAGCGGGAAGGGACGGTTTGCATTCAGGGTCGCACCGAAGCCGTAGCGGTGCGCAACGGCCGCCCACAGGCGTTTGACAAGTGCCCGGAGCTGGCAGCGCTGATGGCGGTTATTCAGCGATAGACAATTTCCCGTTTGGCGATACGAATGACCAGGACAAGGCAGGTTTTGTCCTGAATGTCGCAGATAATGCGGTAATCGCCCACGCGATAACGCCAAAGTTGTCCCAAGCGTGCACCTTTTAGTGGTGCGCCCAGGGCGCGCGGGTCGTCGGAGGAGGCGATGCGCGTTTTCAGAAAAGTGAGGATGCGTTTGGCAACCGGCTTGTCCAGCTTCTCCAGTTCTTTCCTGGCCTGTTGCTCAAATTCAATCCGCCAGGCCAAGCGATGCCTCGACTTCATCTAAGGTGTAGGTTTTGCTGCGGCCGGCTTTTAGGTCTTCCAGTCGTTTTTCCGCCAGATAGACATCTTCGAGGTCGTCAAGATAGCGCAGAATGGCTTCTCGGGCGTAAAACGTCTTGGTTCGGCCCGTTTCTTTGGCCAGGGCGGTCAGTCGTTGTTCAATTTCTTCGGGTAGGCGAATGGCTAACATGGTTATTTCCTCTTTTCGCTATACGAGTATAGCATGTTCATCAGGACATTAAAAAGAGGCCGGAGCCTCTTTTTTAATCTGCGATAACGGCGGTAATCAGGCCACTTCTGCGTTCAGCGGGCGTCCACATACGCGGATGCGCTGCAAGGTGCTGATGATGTCCTGCGGCAGGTCTGCAGGCAGGTCCACCGTGCTGTAGCTGGGCTCGATGGCGAGGTTGCGGATCAGCTTGCCGGGCAGTCCGGTTTCGTTGGCGATCGCGCCAATGATGTTGCCAGGCTTGGCGCCGTCGCGACGGCCCACCTTCAGGCGGTAGCGCTGCATGCCGGCGCTGGGTGCGCCTAGCTCACGGCGCGGGGCACGCTCGCGGCGGCTACCGCGGTCGAAGTCACGATCGCGACTGCGTGACTCGCGGCTTTCGCGCATGGGCTTCTCTTCCAGGAAGAAGGGCGTGTCGCCCTGCAGCAGCATGGCCAGACCCGCTGCCAGTTCGGTGGCGGGAATATTGTGCTCGGCTTCGATGGACTCGATGATCTGCTGGTAGAAGGCGATGTCCTTCTGCTGTGCCGCTTCGATCACCTTGTCCTTGAAGCGGTCGATACGGCCGGCGTTGATGTCGTCCACGCTGGGCAGCGTCATCTGTGCCACTTTCTGCTTGGTGGTGCGCTCGATCATGCTCAGCAGACGCTTTTCCCGCGGGGCGACAAACAGAATCGCCTTGCCGCTGCGTCCTGCGCGGCCGGTGCGGCCGATACGGTGGGTATAGGATTCCGGATCGGTGGGGATGTCATAGTTGATGACATGGGTAATGCGCTCCACGTCCAGGCCGCGGGCGACCACATCGGTGGCCACCAGAATGTCGAACTTGCCCTTGCGGAACTGATCCACGATGCGTTCGCGGTTGTTCTGCGGGATGTCGCCATTGAGCGCGGCGGCGGAAAAGCCGCGCTCTTCCAGCTTTTCGGCCAGCTCCACCGTGGCCACCTTGGTGCGCACGAACACGATCATGCCGTCGAAGTCTTCCGCTTCGAGAATGCGGGTCAGTGCGTCCAGCTTGTGCACCCCGCTGACCGGCCAGTACACCTGCTCGATGTTGGTGTTGGTGGTGGTCTTCTGCTTGATGATCACTTCTTCGGGATTCTGCAGATAAGTTTTGGCGATGCGGTGCACTTCCTTGGGCATGGTGGCGGAGAACAGCGCGATCTGGCGCTCGTCCGGTACCCGGTCCAGAATCCATTTCACGTCGTCGATAAAGCCCATGCGCAGCATTTCGTCGGCTTCGTCCAGTACCACGTGGCGAATCTGGTCCAGCTTGAGCGTGCCGCGCTCGATGTGGTCCATCACGCGACCCGGCGTGCCGATGACCACCTGCGCACCGCGCTTGAGGCCACGCAGCTGCGTGGAAAAGCTGGCGCCGCCGTAAATGGGCAGCACATGCAGGCCGGGAATATGGCGGGCAAAGGTCTGCAGCGCTTCGCTCACCTGAATGGCCAGCTCGCGGGTCGGGGTCAGAATCAGGGCCTGCGGGGCGTGCAGGGTGGTGTCGATATTGTTGAGGATGGGCAGTGCAAACGCAGCGGTCTTGCCGGTGCCGGTCTGTGCCATCCCCAGCATGTCGCGGCCTTCCAGCAGGGCGGGGATCGCCTGCGCCTGAATGGCTGACGGGGTTTCAAAGCCGATTTCTTGCAGCGTTTGATTGATTTCGGGCTTTAGGCCCAGGTCGGAAAATTTGATGTCCGTATTCATGGGATGCTTCCTTATTTCACGCAGGCAAGGACGATCGGTGCCAATGGGGCACATCGATACGGCGATTGCGAGCGATTTAAAAAATGTGCTCGCCACGCTCAGGTCTTAACTGCGGGAAATAACGGATCTGATACGGAGTGTGTCAGGCGGGTATTTCAGTGTGCGGCAGGCACGTCATGTTGTGGGGGGTATTATATGGATAAATCATACTTATTCAAGTGATTTATTTGATTTATCCTTTTACGCGCGCCTGCTGCATGTCCTCCTCGTCGTAGATGTCGTTGTTGGCGAGGATGATGCGGTCGGTTTCCTCTTCGCTCAGCGCGCTGTTTGCACAGTCGGCATCGCCAAGAATGTCTTCACGGATACGCAGCGTCAGCCTGGCCAGCTCATCCATGATGTCTTCGGTTTCGCGGGCATCCAGTTGGTGGTTTTCCAGATGGTGGTGATAGACGGTCAGAAACCGGTTGTACTGCTGCAGCACTTCCGGGCTGGCGACGATGGCCAGCTTGTGACTCAGCATGCGCATGCGCAGGGCTTCCTTGGGGTCAGTGCAGCCGCGGGTGACCACGTCCTGAATGTGATCCAGCAGGGAAAAATAGATATTGGTTTTCAGATCGAGCAGCTTGGTGCGCTCTTCCTTTTTCAGCTCGATTTCGGTCTGCTTGTTGAGTAGCAGGGCGGTCAGGGTGATGGTCACCAGCGTGCCCAGCACGATCAGCACCCACTCCTGACTGAAGGGGAACTGGTCCACCACATGATAGGCATAGCGCAGCACCAGATAGCCAATAACGAAAATTGCCAGCGTCAGCAGCGCCCAAAACAGGGTTTCGTTACGGCTTTTCATGGGGTTGGCAAATCCTGCGCGTTAAAATAGCCGCATTCTAACAAAAGGCGCGTTAACGGCTGTGAACATTATTCTCGGCGTAACCGGGGGCATCGCCGCCTATAAAAGCATTCTGCTGCTGCGGCAACTGACTGATGCGGGTCACACCGTGCAGGTGGTGATGACCGAGGCAGCGCAGCAGTTTGTGGCGCCGCTGACGTTTCAGGCTCTGAGCGGCCGCGCCGTGCGCAGCGAGCTGTTTGATGCGGCGGCAGAAAATGCCATGGACCATATTGCGCTGGCGCGCTGGGCGAATGGGATTGTGGTGGCACCGGCCAGTGCGGACTTCATTGCCCGTCTGCGCGCCGGCATGGCCAATGATCTGCTCACCACCCTTTGTCTGGCCACGGAGGCACCCATCGTGCTGGCACCGGCCATGAACCGGGTCATGTGGGCTAATCCGACGACACAAGAGAATGTGCAGGTGCTGCAGCAGCGTGGCGTGCGGATCATTGCCCCGCAAAGTGGTCCGATGGCCTGTGGCGAGGTGGGCGAAGGCCGTATGGCCGAGCCAGAGGTCATTTTTTCTGCATTGGAGAACATTCTGCAGGCGACGAAAAAAACGGCTGCTGAAAAAGTCGGGGACCCCCCTTTCTGGGCGGGAAAAAAGGTGTTGCTTACGGCTGGTCCCACTTTCGAGGCGGTGGATCCGGTGCGCTTTATCGGCAACCGCAGCTCCGGAAAAATGGGCTTTGCGCTGGCGGAGGCGCTGGCGCAGGCTGGTGCGCAGGTGATGCTGATTGCCGGACCCGTATCGCTGCCAACACCGCCTGGCGTTGAGCGCATCAATGTAGAAAGCGCTGAGCAGATGCTGGCGGCGGTGCTTGCGCACTTATCTGACTCCGATATGTTTATTTCCACCGCGGCGGTGGCCGACTGGCGCGTGGCCAAGCCGGCGGAGCAGAAGTTGAAAAAGCAACCCGAGCAGCACAGCATGACGCTGGAGCTGGTGCGCAATCCTGATATTGTCGCCACCGTGGCGCAGCACTCCGAGCGTCCCCGTTGGGTGGTGGGCTTTGCCGCCGAAACCGATAATTTGCTTGAGCACGCGCGTGCGAAGCTGCAGCAAAAGGGGCTGGACATGATCGTCGCCAATCAGGTGGGGGGTGGCCGCGCGTTCGGGCAGGCGGATAATGAGGTATGGCTGCTGCATCGCGACGGCCGCGAAATGCACTTCCCGCTGCAGCGCAAGGGGGTGCTGGCGCAGGCACTGATTCAAACCATGGAGAACTGGCTGAATGATTCCAAAGATTGAATACAAGATTCTTGACCCGCGCATCGGCGACACCATTCCTCTCCCCAGCTATGCCACGCCCGGCTCGGCGGGGCTGGATCTGCGCGCCTGCATCGAGCAGCCGCTGGTCTTGCACCCGGGGCAGACCGAGCTGGTGGGCACGGGGCTGGCGATCCATCTGGCCGATCCGGGGCTGGTGGGCATTGTGGTGCCCCGCTCGGGGCTGGGCTACAAGCACGGTATCGTGCTGGGCAATCTGGTGGGCGTGATCGATTCCGATTATCAGGGTGAGATCAAGATTCCGCTGTGGAACCGCTCCGACAAGCCCTACACCATCGAGGTGGGGGAGCGTATCGCCCAGTACATGATCATGCCGGTGCTGCAGGCGGTGCTGGAAGAGGTTGATGACTTCTCCAGCGACAGCGCCCGTGGTGCAGGCGGTTTCGGTTCCACCGGCAGTCATTGAGGAAACAGACATGCAGATTGATCCACATATTTTTCGCGCCTACGACATTCGTGGCGTGGTAGGTGAGGGGCTGACACCCGCAAGTGTTGAACTGATCGGGCGGGCACTGGCCAGTGCCGTGCGCGATGCCGGCGAGGATACGCTGATCGTTGGGCGTGACGGCCGTCTTTCCGGTCCTGAACTGTCGCAGGCGCTGGTCAAGGGGGCGCGTGCGGCTGGTGTCAATGTGATCGACCTGGGTGCCGTCACCACCCCCATGGTTTACTGGGCGGCGGCCAATACGCCGGGCGTGTCCAGCTGTGCGGCCATTACCGGCTCCCATAATCCGCCCAACTACAACGGCATCAAGATGATGGTGGCTAGTGAGACCCTGTCCGGTGAGCAGATTCAGGCCTTGCGGGAACGCATTGAGCAGGGCGATTTTTACACCGGGCAGGGAAATTATGTTCAGCGGGACATTGCGCAGGCCTATATCGATGACATCGCCGCCAAAATTGATCTGGGGCGCCCGCTCAAGGTGGTGGTGGATGCTGGCAACGGCATCGCCGGCGCCTATGCGCCGCGGGCGTTGCGCGCCATTGGCTGCGAAGTGGATGAACTGTTTTGCGAGGTGGACGGCACCTTTCCCAATCACCATCCCGATCCCGCCAAGCCAGCAAACCTGCAGGATCTGATTGCTCGCGTCAAGGAAACGGGCGCAGACTTGGGACTGGCCTTTGACGGCGACGGCGACCGCTGCGGCGTGGTGGATGAACAGGGCAATCTGCTCTATGCCGACCGGCAGATGATGCTCTATGCCTGCGATGTGCTCAGCCGTCAGCCAGGCGCGACCATCATTTATGACGTGAAGTGCACCAGCCTGCTGGGCAAGGAGATCGAGCGCTGTGGCGGCAAACCGCTGATGTGGCGCACCGGCCACTCCTTTATCAAGAAAAAGATGAAGGAAACCGGTGCGGCGCTGGCGGGCGAAATGTCCGGGCACATTTTCTTTAACGAGCGCTGGTATGGCTTCGACGACGGTATCTACACCGCCGCGCGCATGTGTGAAATCGTCGCCAAACACGATGGCTCTGCGAGCGAACTGTTTGCCCGTCTGCCCAATGCCTATAACACACCCGAGCTGGAAATACGTTTTAACGAAGGCGGCGAGCATTTCGCCTTTATGGAGAAGTTGAAAGCCGTGGCGGACTTCCCGGACGGCAAGGTGTTTGACCTAGACGGCATCCGTGTGGATTTTGCCGACGGGTGGGGGCTGGTGCGCCCTTCCAACACTACGCCGGTGCTGGTGCTGCGTTTCGAGGGGGAAACACCCGAGGCGCTCGAGCGTATCAAGGCGCGCTTCCGCGACTGGATCCACAGGGTGGATCCTGCACGTGAACTGCCATTCTGACCATGAACGAAATCCTAATTTACGAGAATGATCAGCAACAGATCGAGGTGCGCCTTGAGGGTGACACGGTCTGGCTTACCCAACGGCAAATGGCTGATCTGTTTGACAAGGATGTTCGCACAATTAATGAGCACATCCAGAATATCTATAAGACAGGGGAATTAAGCCAAGAGTCAATTATCCGGAAATTCCGGATAGTTCGTCAGGAGGGCAGCCGGACGGTTACGAGGGAGGTGGCTCATTACAATTTGGATATGGTGATTTTGGTCGGCTACCGAGACAACTCTCTGCAGGGCACCCGTTTCCGCATCTGGGCCACGCAACGTCTGAAGGATTACCTGCTCAAAGGTTATGCCATTAATCAGCAGCGTCTGGCGCAGAATGCACGTGAGCTGGAACAGGCCTGGAGCTGGTGTGCAAGGCAGCTTGATGTGGATCTGGGCACAGGATGATAGTGGGTTATCAATTTTTGGCCAGAAGTGACAAGGACTGAACCATGCGGATACAGGATATGAACATGACCAAGGAACGGGCCGGGGAGATTGCAGCGGTCCTGTCGGAAGCGCTGCCTTACATTCAGCGTTTTGCCGGCAAGACCATTGTGGTGAAGTATGGCGGAAATGCCATGGTGGACGAGGGCCTCAAGCATAGCTTCGCCCGCGATATCGTGCTGATGAAACTGGTGGGCATGAACCCCGTGGTGGTGCACGGTGGCGGGCCGCAGATTGGCCAGCTGCTGGAGCGCATTGGCAAGGAGTCGAAATTCATCGACGGCATGCGCGTCACCGACGAAGAGACCATGGACGTGGTGGAAATGGTGCTGGGCGGTCTGGTCAACAAGGAGATCGTCAATCTCATTCATCGCAACGGCGGCAATGCCGTGGGCCTGACCGGCAAGGACGGCAATCTCATCTGCGCACGGCCGCTTAAGCTCAAGCGCATGAACCCTGATCTGGACGCGCCGGAAATCATCGACCTGGGCCATGTGGGCGAAGTAGAAAAGGTCAATACCCGCGTGCTCGACATGCTGGTGGAAGACGACTTTATCCCCGTTATTGCGCCCGTCGGCGTGGGCAAGGATGGCGCCAGCTACAACATCAACGCGGATCTGGTGGCCGGCAAGGTGGCCGAAGCCCTGCAGGCGGAAAAGCTAATGTTGCTCACCAACACGCCCGGACTGCTGGACAAGGCGGGCAATCTGCTGACCGGATTGGATGCCCACAAGGTGGAGCAACTGATCGAGGACGGCACTATTTATGGTGGCATGCTGCCCAAGATCCAGTGCGCACTGGAGGCGGTAGAGGGCGGCGTACACGCTGCCCACATTATTGATGGCCGCGTGCCTCATGCGGTGATGCTGGAAGTCTTTACCGATGCCGGCGTTGGCACGCTGATTACTGC
>CAYYIL010000037.1:0-11074 GCA_964471975.1 uncultured Piscirickettsiaceae bacterium
GAAGGTTTACATCAATGCCAAGGGGCAGACCAAGCGCTATGCCCTATACCGTCTGGCGTCCGATTTCGAGCTGGGCTGATGGAGGTTTTGTATGTCGACTGAAGCAGAAGAGTGGGCGATTCACGAGCGAATGCTTGAGGCGCGAATGGAAGCGGTCATGCGTAACGGAAACGATGGGCTGCATTATGAAGAGGAGGAGGGCATGGGCAAGGATGCGGTGTCCACTGTGCTGTCAGAGCGGGGAAAGCGTTACGGCTGCTTTTCCGGTCACGCCAAGCTGTCACAGGGGTTCAAGGTGTTGATGCACGAATCGGTGGGGTGGTCAGCGCTCAGCGATGATCAGGCCGAGTCGCTGGAGATGATCGTGCACAAGATCGCCCGCATACTCAATGGCGACCCGGATTACCCCGACAGCTGGCTGGATATCGCCAGCTATGCCCGACTGGTTCACGACAGGCTGGTTCAGGAGTAGTAATGGCCAGGGCCGTGTTTGCCAAGGCGCCAAATGGCCAGCTGGTGCCTGCGGATGATGTCGCCGAGCAGCTGCTGGCTTCAATCCGACCCGGGCAAGGTATTTCCGTTGAGGCGCGCAAGGCGCGCAATATCCGGTTCCACCGCAAGTTTTTCGCGCTGCTCCGCCTGGCCTACGACCATTGGGAGGCGTTCTCGGAGGGTGTCGAATGGAAGGGGCGGCGCGTGCGCCCCAGCTTCGAGCAGTTTCGCGAGGACGTGCTGATCCTGGCGGGCTACTACGACGCCTACTACACCATCCACGGCAGCGTGCGCCTGCGGGCGCGCTCGATCTCTTTCGCAAATTGCGACGAGCACGAGTTTAACCAGGTTTATCAGGCGGTATTCGACGTGCTGTGGGATCGAGTCTTTTCCCGGATCGATGGCTACCGAAGCCACGGGGATGTCGAGGCGGCCATAGAGCAGTTTCTGGCGTTTTCTTGAGGGCGGAACATGGCAAGGGCACCGGGCATTGATTATGAGCGTCTTGAAGGACTGGACAAAGACTTTTTCTGGTGTGAGACGCTCAAGGCCCGGCTCTCGGTAGAGACCTGTGCCCAGAATTACAAGCGTGCCTGTCGTGAAGGGATTGAGTGGGATTCGGTCTGCGCGATTGCCTGCAGGCGATGCCAGGTTGGTGCCATCCACTCTGATGAACGCTCTTACGAGGACTCGGTGTCCCGTTTTGCCACGAACACCGTGTGCCCTCGCTGTGGAGGCCGCGGACGCCGGTTGATCCGTAACAGTATCTGCGTGTCCTGCTACAACCGTGAGCGGGAGGTGCTGCTTGGGCGAAATGCCAGGGGGCATGCGCCGGTCAAGGCCAAGAGGCCTCGGCCATTGCGATTGTTTGTTGTCGATGGGGATCAGGCGAGGCTGGTATCCATGAGTTCGCTGTCGCCCGTCGAGGCTGCTGTCAGCATCCTGCGCAACAGTCAACACAGGGTTTCTTTTGCTTGGACACCATCAGGAGGGAGCGTTGAGCTGGGAGATCACTGACCATGCGTGCCGTCACTGTTTCGGCCGCATATTGCGCTGTTCGGACGACGACCGTTACCGCTGTTCAGAGTGTGGGGCCGAGGCGTTTGGGACGCACGAGGCGCTGTGCTGGTGCGGTGTAGAGGTTGGGGGAGAGCGAACATTTGAGTGCCTGCGGAACCCTGCGAAAAGTGAGCAGGTTCCCCAGGAGATTATCGTTAGGGAGGTGGGGTAATGCCGACGAAGGAAGATTGGGAGAAGGCCCGCAAGGCTTGGGAAGTGGGGCCTGCGTTGAGTTATGTCGATATCGCTCAAGAGCTTGGTGTGACGCGCCAGGCAGTATCCCGACGTGCGCGTCGTGAGGGGTGGACGAAGCGTGCCACAACGCGCGAAGTGGTCGAGAAGGCGCACGTCAAGGCTGACCGGCGCACCGTTGATCTGCAGGACGTGCCCAATGGCAAGCCGGAGGAGGTTGCGGTCGATCTGCGCGCACGGGTGCTGGAGCGTCACCGCAAGGAATGGGACGGCGTGCGACAGCGCGTGTATGAGGCACTGCGCAAGGACGATTTTGAAAAGGCCAAGCTGGGCAAGATCTCGGCCGAATCGATCCGAATCATACAGGATGGCGAGCGCAAGGCCTGGGGGCTGGATGTGCCTGCCGAACAGTCCGGCGAGGTGCGAGTTGTCGTTGAGCGCAGGGAGGATGCGTTATGACCGGTAATGTGAACGATTATCTCGGACGGGTGCGCATTGTCGCGCTGGATGAGTTAAAGCCGTATGCGCGCAACGCACGCACGCATTCGCCGGAGCAGGTTGAACAGATTGCCCAGTCCATTCGTGAATATGGCTGGACAAATCCCATCCTGGTGGACAAGAAAAACGAGATTATCGCAGGGCATGGGCGTTATGCCGCAGCAGAGCGCCTGGGCATCCGTGAGGTGCCTGTTGTAGTGCTCGATGATCTGACCGAGGAGCAGAAGCGCGCCTATGTCCTCGCGGATAACAAGATCGCGCTGAATGCCGGCTGGGACGAGGACTTGCTCAAGGCGGAGCTGGAGGAGCTGCGTGACGCCGGGTTTGATCTGGAGCTGACAGGCTTCTCCTGGGAGGAGATCAATGATCTGCTGACCGAGGAGATCGAGTCGGAAAAAGACCCGGAGGACTGCCCGGAGGTGCCCGACGAGCCCTATTCAAGCGAGGGCGATATGTGGGTGCTCGGCCCGCATCGCGTGTTGTGTGGTGATTCGACCTCGCCGGCCGCGTGGAGCAAGCTGATGGGCGAGGAGCGGGCAGACGCCATCTGGACTGACCCGCCCTATAACGTTGCGTATGAGTCTGACCTGGCCGGCTCCATCAAGAACGATAACATGGAGGACAGCGCTTTCCTCTCATTCCTGCTGGCCTGCTTCAAGGCGCTGTATGAAATCGCCAAGCCGGGGGCGCCCATCTATGTGGCCCATGCGGATACCGAGGGACTTAACTTCCGCGCCGCGTTCCGTGAGGCCGGCTTCAAGCTGGCGAATTGCCTGATCTGGAAAAAGAACACGCTGGTGCTGGGGCGTTCCGATTACCAGTGGATTCATGAGCCGATCCTGTATGGCTGGAAGCCGGGCAGCAAGCACCGCTGGTATGGTGGCCGCAAGCAGGTGACGTTCCAAGACCTGGGGGATGTGGCAGTCATGACAGAGGATGGCCGCCTGGCCGTGCAGGTGGGCGACCGACTGCTGGTGCTCAAGGAGGACGCCATCGCGGAGGAGCGTGAGGCATCGGTCATTTTCCACGACAAGCCCAAGCGCAGCGCCGCTCATCCCACCATGAAGCCGGTGTCTCTGGTGGAGCGCCTGCTCAAGAATTCTGCGCGTCCGAACGACATTGTGGTGGACGCCTTTGGCGGTTCCGGTTCGACGCTGATGGCCGCAGAACGGCTTGGCATGCAGGCGCGCCTGATGGAGCTTGATCCGCGCTTCGTGGATGTCATCTGTGCGCGCTGGTCGCATTACACCGGTCGTGTTCCGGTGCATGCCGAGACGGGCGAGCCGTTCCCCAAGGCGCGGCTTGAAGAGCTGCGCGAGAAGGTCTGACACAATCCCGTCGTGATGCCATGATGGTGGCATACTGAAGTTCAGGAGGTCGCATGAGTGCGCTGATTTTCCTCAAGGCCACCATCAAAAAAACAATTCAGGTGCCGGGGTATTACCGCAAGGACGGCACCTATGTTCCGCCGCACCAGAAAGTGGTGCACTACGACCCCGACAAGGAAGTCTCTCACGTCCTCAACGGCAAGGGGTCGCACTCCCAGAAAAAAGCCCTCAAGCACGCCAAGAAGCACGTCAAGGATTTTGACAAGCTACCGGCGGATCACAAGTTCGCCATTGTGCTCTCGCACGCCACCGATATCCAGAACAAGGCATCACAGGCCGCAGCCATCTCCGGCTGGAAAAAGCGCGCCCTGGCCGGCAAGAATCCGACCGCGGCGCAGTGGAAGGCCTTTGCCGAGCTGCCGGAGAGCAAGCAGGCGCAGCTGATTGCGCTCGTGGAGTCAGAGGTCAAGGAAACCAGCCACCTGGTGCCGCCCGATGCGGTGCAGCTTGCCATCCAGATCAAGGAGGCGTCAGGGCCCAGCGAAGAGGAGAAGTTTCTCGATGCGCTGTCCAAGGGTGAGGGTAAGCACTACCACCTCAAGGCCTACAAGAAGCTGCTGGCCGATCCAGGGTTCAAGTCGCTGGCGCCCCATGCACAGGCCGACGCGGTCAAGATTATGGCTGCCGATATGCAGAAGGCCGCCTCATTGTCTGCCGCCATCTCCACCATGAAGAAGCGCTTGCTGTCTGGCAAGCAGCCTACCAAGGCGCAGCTTAAGGCCTATAGTCAGCTGACCGAAGACAAGAAGGACGCATTTTTGCAGTGGGCCGGCAAGTCTAACCTGCTGCATGCATTCTGGTCGGCATATAAAGCGTATGAAAAAGGGGGCGCTGACAAACAGGGTGCGGCAGCGCCGCCAGACAAGCCCGGCAAGGCGAATGCCAAGGTGGGGAGCCCGTTCCTGCCGGATGCAAAGGCGGGCGATGTGCTCACCCGTGATCAGATCGCTGCGCTCCCGCAGGGGTCTGTTGTTGAGCTGACCGCTTCAGGAGAGAAAAAAACGGCCTATATCGGTGAGGCTGCCGATGGCCAGCCGGTTGTCTTTACAGAGCATGCGGGTGCTGTTGAGGCATCGACTCTTGACTGGGTTAAGTTAAATTTTGAGATCACGCTCAAGGATGTCGGCTATCCGGGTAGTCTGCTGCCCTGGCAGGTGGAGGCGCTCAAGAAGCGCATGCCGAACGGTGGCGGTGTAATGGTGCTGCCGCATGCTATCGTATCGCCGCATCTCGTGAGTCCGGAGCAGAAGGCGGAAGGCTATGTTGGGCTGATTCTCAATAACGGGTCACATATCGTCATGCGGGCCGATGAAGTCGGCAAGATAAAAGATGTTTCCGCCTGGGTCTTGAACGGCATGTTCTCACCAGAAAGTGGGAGCATCAATGTCTATGACGGCGCAACCATCCAGAAAAATGGCCACACCTATGTGCTCAAGGGCGGTCGCTGGCACCGGCTGGACAGAGATGTGCCCGTCAATGATCCCGCAGAGGGTGCCAGTTCGGCGCCCGCGTCCAAAAAGAGCGCCAAGGGCAAGAAGGCCGACGAGATTCCCGTGGCCGACATCTCCGACTGGGAGAAGGTCGGCAACGCCAAGGGATCGAATCCTGGCGGCGTGTATCAGGCGCCGAACGGGGCGAAATTCTACGCCAAGTTTCCCGGCAAGGCCGATCCGCGCAACGAGCTGGTGGCATCAAAGCTGTATGAAATGGCCGGCCTCAAGGTGCCGACGTCCGGCCTGGTCAAGCGGGGCAAGAAGACGGGGATTGCTTCTTTGTGGATGGATGGTCTGGAGCAGGCGTCTCCCGATAAGCTGCGCAAGGCAGAGGGTGTGCACGACGGCTTTGTGGTGGATGCCTGGCTGGGCAATTGGGACGTAATCGGCACCGGCTACGACAATCTGCTACTGAACAGCAAGGGTGAGGCGGTGCGGGTCGATCCGGGCGGTGCGCTGCTCTATCGCGCCCAGGGCGAGCCGAAAGGCGATGATTTCGGGCCGGACGTCCAAGAGCTCAAGAGCATGCTGGACAGCTCTGTGAATCCCTATGCGGCCAAGGTGTTCGCTGGGATTGATGAGGAGGCGTTGCTCAAGGGGGCGCGCCGTGTAGCGCTGATCTCGCCCAAGGCGATAGACGATCTGATCCTCAAGGCTGGGCCCGGCAGCATCAAGGAACGCAAGACCCTGGCCCAGGTGCTGAAGTCGCGCCGTGCCTATATCCTCAAGCATTTTGGACTGCCCGATCCCTTTGCCAAGGGCGGAAAGGCGCTGCCGATATTCGAGAGCGACCTGCCGGCACCACCGGACTTTGAAAACTGGCAGGGCAAAGGCAAGGGGCTGTCCTCCAAGCCGTGGGTCAATGCTGGCAATAATGCCGCCGTAGCGCATATCCGCAAGGTTGCGCTGGGCGGTGACTTGAGGGCGTTAGAGCACCTCAAGGTGCCGCTCCCGGATGAGGAGGGTCACGTCAAGATGGTGCCTGTCTCCGAGCATCCGTCCTCTCATGTGCGCCAGTATTACAAGGATGTGTTGCATGCCATTTCCGGAGTCGGCAAGGGGGTTGAGCACATTCCGCCCCTGGGCTTCATTACCAGTGCGGATAACCTGGCGAAGCTGACCGCTTTCCATGCGCACGGCGTAACGCCAGAGGATGAGCCCGGGTTGAAAGTGGGCGCCTATTTCCTGCGCCTGCCTGCCGTAACGGCCGAGCTGACGCTGGAAGAGCACTATATCGACAGCAAGAGCGCCTTTGTGAAGCAGGGCTACTCCTGGTATGAGCAGCTGCCGGGGAACATGAAGCATGTTATTAAGATGATCCAGGCAAGCGGCAATATTAATCACGTGTTTTCAGAGAAGAAGCCCGCCAAGGTGTATGGCGGGGTGATGTCTCCGAGCGCCCTGTCCAAGCTGATGCATGAGCATGCCATCGAGCTGGAGGCGGGCATGATCATCCAACGCGGCATGACAGTTCCTTCCTCTGCCGTGGAGGACATCTTGAACCTGCAGCCGGGCGATGCGTTCCAGAATACCGACGCCATGTGCTGCTCGTATAACAAGAAGCATGACTGGGCGGGCAATCTGTGGCTGCGCATCACCTGTGCGGATGGCTCAAAGGCGCTGCCGACATTCGGCTCCGGCAATTACAAGAAGGAATACGAGGTGACCACACTGCCGGGTGCGCGTTTTGTGGTGAAGAAGAAACCCAAGAAGTATGGAGGTAAGATTGTCCTTGATCTGGTGATGTTGCCACCGGATGAGGACTATCTCGACACTGTCGAGGCAGCGTTCCAAACCGGCGACCTGCACAAGGCGCTGGTGCTGGTGTTCTACGTGGAGGATACTCATGTCGGATGAAAAACAGCAAGACCTCGGCCCGGCCACGATTGCCGATCCACTGCTGAACGTTGCAGCAGGAGATCGCTTTGGCAACCTCGCTTTTACGCGTCAGTTCCTGGCCGAATACATGGGGCGCCTGGAGCGACAGCTTGCCCTGTTGCCTGCTGCCAAAGACAGCGAATCAAAAAAGGCGTGGCATGCTGCGACCCGTCGCCTGATGGATGAGTATGCCACGGCGATTGTCGGACGCGATGACCGCTATCCCATTATTGACGGCTGGCACAACCTTGTCATGCTGCGCAAGATCTGGCTCCGTCTTGGTCACTACGAGCCGCAGTATGACTGGGATGCGTTGCTCGAGGAGCGCGGCTGGCCGGAGGAGGAGCGCTGGGCGTGGGTTATGCTGGAATGGCTGGGGGCCTGCTGGTTGAGCGCCCTTAACGCATCCTTTGGCGATCGCGACGCGGCAGGCGAGCTGTTCGCCCGCCCCTTTGATTTTGCCGTGCATATGGTCAACGGCTCTTTTGACGCATGGGAGGATGCGCAGGGTGAAGACAGTTAACGTGCGTGGCTATACGCGGCGAGACGGTCGCATTGTGCGTGGTCATAACCGTGTGCTGCCGCTGGTATTTGGACATGGCGCGAATAATAAGCCGGAGGCCTGGCACCGCAAGCGTGGTGAGCACGGCGGGCGCGTACCCATCTACCATGCAACGCAGCCCACGCCGTTAAGCGCGTTCGCCGACCCGTCGGCCATTGCGACGGTTGTTCCGGGTGGCAAGGTGCCAGAGGCGTTGAACGGCGTGCCGTTCCGTCCGTGGCGTGCGCCGACCGACCATGATGGCTGGGTTAGTGTGGATGGCTGGAACCCGAAACTTGAGCCCTATCCCTTGGAGGCACCGTTTGGATTCGGCCGTTCCGCAGGCGCCGTCATACTCGAGCCGGATGGACGTGTGTGGGTGGTGCATCCCACTAACCAGTTCGGTGGTTATGAAGCCACTTTTCCAAAGGGTGGGGCTGACGACAACCTGCCTCTGCAGGTGTCCGCCATCAAGGAGGCCTGGGAGGAGTCGGGCCTTAAGGTTGAGCTGACCGGCTTCCTTGGTGATGTTGTGCGCACCACATCCGTGACGCGATACTTTCTGGCGCGGCGCGTGGGCGGCTCGCCGTCGGATATGGGCTGGGAGAGTCAGGCAGTCTCGCTTGTGCCCGTGTCGCGATTGGCCGAAGTGCTGGAGACGCCACAGGATCACCAGGTGGTCGGGGCGTTGTTGCATCATCTCGAACATGGAGAAGGAGGGAGCAGTGATCGGGGCATTTGAATTGGTGGATGAGTCGGGTCGTGTGCTGGCAAAGGGGGAATCCGGCGCCGACCTGGTTAAGGCGCATGTGGAGGGCTACTATCGCAAGGATGGCACCTATGTGCGCCCGCATGATGACAGTCGCCCATCTGCCCAGGGCGGTTCAGGTAAGCACGGCGGCGTTGATCCGTTCGGACATCCGACGGCGGTGGGTATGGCCGACAAGCTGGAGGTGGGAGAAACCCCCAAGGATGCAAAGTTCATGCACTTTGCCGGCAAGGAGTATTATGCGACCGGCAAGGAGGGGGTTTCCGGGCACGACGGTATTGAGTTGCGTCATTTTCGTGAGATGACGGACGACGACGAGTCGGGCGAGGATCTGTGGCTGGACGAGCACGGTCGTGTGCACGCTGATTCCTTTGATGAGGTGGACGGCTTGCGTGATCGATACCGCAAGCATATCGGAAAGAAACAGTAAGCGCGAGTAAAGGTTCGGCCAGCTGATCCGCGTAAACGTATCCCCATGACGGCAGTGCGGCTCCGGGCGGCCTGCTGCCGTTTCCTCTCTGTTACGATGCATCGCCTGTCTACCTGCTCTCCATCCTGCCTATCTGAACAAGGGGCAAATCGGCTGCCTCCACGCAATTATTTGGTTACGTTCCCGCAACCATTTGGTTACGCACATGCAATTAAATTTGCTTATTTGCCATCAAAATTACTTGTTTTAATTGTCTTGATTTACCCATTTCACGCTGATAAATTACCAAAAAGGTTAAATAGAGGTGATGGCATGTGGGTTTTCATGAGTGACGGTTTTTTATCCATAGTCGACAAATCATCCCAGTCGGGATGCCTGCTGGTGCGTGCTCGTGACGCGGCGCATATCACCAATGTGTTTCCAAATGCCGATGTTCGCGAAGGTGGCGGGACTGATTATCAGTTCCGTGCGGACATCCCGCGCGAAGAGGTGGCGCGCGTGCTGGCGGAGCGAGTTGAGGCTATTGATTACGACAATTTCAAAAGCAGCATACGGGATCACCGTCTGCATGATGCCTGCATGCGTGTCTGGCAGGCACTCGTCAGCATCTATGGCATGGCGGATAACCTGTGGCGCAGATAAGGCTGGTTCTGCCAAAGCTGCACCCCGCCCAGCGCGAGATCCTTGATAACAGCCGACGCTTCAACGTCTGCTGTCTGGGGCGGCGAACCGGCAAGACCGTTCTCGGCGTCGATGTTATTGTCGATGGGCCGCGCGCCAAGGGTGCTTTGCACGGCTTTCCTACTGCCTGGTATACGCCCACCTACTCCGCCATGAAGGAGGTGTGGCGACACATCTCCCGACTGATGGCACCGGTAACAGTGCGCAAGTCGGAGCAGGAGCGCCGTCTTGATCTGCTGGGCGGCGGCTCCATCGAGTTCTGGTCTTTGGACAACCCGGACGCCGGCCGGGGGCGCAAGTATGCCACTGTCGTCATTGACGAGGCGGCGATGGTGCGCAACCTTGAGGACGCTTTCGAGAACAACATACGCCCGCTGCTGGCCGACTACCGCGGGGAGGCCTGGATTCTCTCCACGCCGAAGGGCAATAACTATTTCAAGACGCTGTTTGATCGGGGGCACCCGTCCAATCCGAACCGAGATCCCGAGTGGGCATCATTCCAGATGCCCACCTGGGTGAACCCGCATATTGCGCCGGAGGAGATCGAGGCCATGCGCCGCTCCATGCCGCGCCTGTCGTTTCTCCAAGAGGTGGAGGCGCAGTTCGTCTCATTTGCGGGCACCTTCATCAAAGCCGAACACATCCACAAGGGACAGCCGCCGGAAGGGCTGACGCTCTATATGGGGGTGGATTTGGCCATCTCCATGAAGGAGAACGCCGACTATACCGCCATTGTTGTGCTGGGTGTCGATGAGTCGGGACGCATTTGGATCGTGGATGCCTACCGGGATCGTGTTGGTTTCCGGGAGGCCATCGAGCTGATCAAGCGCAAGGCATCGCGCTGGCACCCGGAGTCTATTGCGGTAGAGGCGGTGCAATACCAGGCCGCCGTGGTCGAGGAGCTGCTGCGCTCGACCGACCTGCCGGTCGTCAAGGTGCGACCGGACAAGGACAAGCTGACGCGCGCCCAGGGGTTGATTGCCCGCTACGAGCAGGGTCTGGTGTGGCACGCAGAGGATCTGCCGCGCTATTTCGAGGAGGAGGTGCTTTCTTTCGGGCCGGACGCGGAGCATGACGATCTGGTTGATGCAGCCGTCTATGCGTTCTGGCTGACCGGTGAATGGGGGCGTGCGCAGATCATTATCGATCATGAAGAACAGGCGCACCCTGCGTCGCCGGAGGTGGCGGTGGTGCGCGCTGCCATCCCGTCATCCGGTCAATTTGACAGATGTGCAACCTGTGTTAGCTTTTCTGATGGGGTGTGTCAGGAGCGGGGTCTGTTGGTATCAGACAACGATCCGGCATGCGCCATGTATCTGCCGAATGTTTAACAGAGAGGAGGAGAGTCCGGTGGAAAACCCCTTGTTTTTTCTTGATGAAAAGATGCGCCTTGTTCTGAATCCGAAGGGGCGCAAGTCTGGCTACCGGATGGGGCTGTGGTGTGCGCTGGCGGTCGTGAAGGTGGTCAATGAAGACCCGGAGCATTTTCCTGGAGTGCTGATCTGGGATGCCCTGTGGGCGATCAGAAAGCGTGCTGATGAGAGCAAGGGGCATCAGGCCCTGCTGCAGGGGTTCCTTGTTGGGCTGTCGCGAGCGATGGTGATCTGTAGCGAGTTCTCTCCGCAGGCCATCTCATATGGCTGGGATGAGCTG
>CAYYIL010000038.1:0-11058 GCA_964471975.1 uncultured Piscirickettsiaceae bacterium
GCGCTGGCCCGTTCCAACCTGATTGCGCAAAAGTCAAAACTGGCCGATGCCCGTGCCCGTTACCACCGTCTGGTGGGGCACGAAGCCCCGCGGGAACTGAATCTGCCCACCTTCGATTACAAGATTCCGCCTGACGTGGAAACCGCCATCAAGATTGCGCTGACGGATCACCCTCGTCTATTGTCCGCCTATGCCGACGTGGCCGAAGCCAAGGCGCAGGCGTTTGCCAACAAGAGCGGCTACTACCCCACCGTGAATCTGGAGGTGGAAAAGCGTTGGGATCGCAATACCAATGGGGTGAAGGGCAGCACCGAAGATCTGCAGGCCATGGTGCGCATGAACTATAACCTCTATCGTGGCGGTGCGGACGAGGCCAAGTACAAGAGCTCGGTGGCCCTCTATCAGCAGGCCATGGAAATCCGTAACCGCACCCGCCGCGAAGTCATGGAAGACCTGCGTTACGCCTGGGATACCATGACCATGGCGCAGAACCAGATGCAGTATCTGGACCAACATATTCAGCTGACGCGCAGCACCCTGCTGGGCTATCGCAAGCAGTTTGCCCTGGGACGCCGTTCATTGCTGGACCTGCTCAATACTGAAAACGAATATAACCAGGCGCTGACCAAGATGACCGAAACCCGCTACGACCTGCTGGAAGCGCAATATCGGGTGGTGGCGGATATGGGGCACCTGCTGGATGCGCTGCATATCGGCTACGATGTCAAAACCGCGGCCGAAAAGGCGGAAAAAGAACGGGACTATCTGAAAGAGTGATCAGGTCTTTTCGCTCTGACGGACGCCACCCGCCATCCGGCGGGTTTTTTATGTGGCAGTATTTATGCGTGGGTCAGCACGTCCCGTAAGGTCTCATCCGGCAGCACGACCGGATTACCCAGCATGGAGCCGGCGCGGCAATTCTGGATGACCGGTTCGATGGTGTCGGGCGTAATGCCGTAGCGGGCCAGACTGCCTGGGCCATACTGTTGATTGAGCGTTTCCAGCGCTTCCACCAGGGCATCCAGTGCCTCGCGGTCGTTCAGTTCGGGTCGGTGGGTCAGCAGGCGCCCCACCTGTGCGTACTTGTGCAGGGTTTGCTGATGCGCGGGATCGTCGCTTGCAATAAGGGCACGGATATTGGCGGCGGTCACGGGCGCCAGCAGGGCGGCACACACCGCACCGTGCGGCGCTTCGAAAAAGGCACCGATGGGGCCGGCCAGACCGTGCACGGCGCCCAGCCCGGCATTGGCGAGGGTAATGCCGGACAGCGATGCCGCCAGCATGAGCCGGCCGTAGGCCTCCAGCTTCTGATAGGCATCGCCGCGCTCGATCTGCTCAAAGGCATTGAGCCACAGCTGCATGCCGTGCCACGCCAGCGCGTCGGTAATGGGGTTGGCCTTGCTCGTGGTGTAGGACTCCAGCAGCTGGGCAAAGGCGTCCATGCCGGTGCTGTGCAGCACCTCGCGGGGCAGGGTTTCGAGAAAGAGGGGGTCGAGCCACGCCTCCCTGGCCAGCAGGCTGTCGTGGCGGAAGGACTTCTTGAATTCGCCCGGGCGCGACAGCACGGCGTTCTTGGTGGTTTCGGAGCCGGTGCCAGCGGTAGTGGGGACGGCCAGCCAGGGGATCGTGACGCCGGGAAACGGCTTGCCGGCGCCGACGCCTTCCAGATAGTCCATTACCGAGGTGCGCGTGGGCAGCAGTCCCGCGACCGCCTTGGCGGTATCCAGCACGCTGCCGCCACCAATGCCGATGACCCAGTCCACGTCGGCCGGTGTGCGCGCCACGATGGTGTCCACCAGCTCCGGGCTGGGCTCGCCGCTGACCGTTTCCACAGGGGGGTCCCCGACTTTTTTCAGGTCGCGCAAAAACTGCTGTCCGAATTCGCTGGCCAGAACGCTCGGAGAGGCCACAATAAGCGGTTTTTGGCTGATTTCGGCGACATGCGCGGCCAACTGGTCGCGGATGCCGGGGCCGAACCGCAACGCGGGCAGCTGGGCGAGGCTGAACGGGGTCAGCGAAACCGGCAGGGCGGGGATAAAGTTGTCACAGGCCATAAGGGCATCTCCGAAAAAACTCTGAATGCGCTCGCGTTGCTCGCTAGATGGTAGCAGATTCAGGGTGGGCAGCGCAGCCATTGGCACCACCAACGCATGACGTCCCACGCGAAGCGGACGCCTTTATGTTGCAGCTCGCAGGGACAGGGCGATTCCGAACCCATTGTTGCACCCCGCTCGCATGGAGCGACCCTGTCACGCTTGCTGCGCCTTGCCTTCTCTTGAACCGGATTGTTCCTGTTGCGACCGTTCAGAGCTTTTGCGAAGGGGCCTGCACGACTCTACTTCAGGCTTCCTTGCTTTGGGCCAGCATGGCCTTGAGGGTGGCGAGATGATCCATGCCCTTGGCCTTGGCGGCTTCGGGATCGCTCTGCTGACCCGGGCGTCCTTCCCATTCAAGATGTTCGTCAGGAATTTCGAACAGGAAGCGGCTGGGTTCGGGGGTAATGTCTTCGCCATAGCGGCGGCGCTTGCGGGCGTAGGTGAGGGTGAGGCTGCGCTGCGCGCGGGTGATGCCCACGTAGGCGAGGCGGCGCTCTTCTTCCAGTCCCGGGGATTCCAGATTTTCGCGGTGGGGCAGCAGCTCTTCTTCCATGCCGACCAGATAGACGTGGGGGAACTCCAGCCCCTTGGCGGCATGCAGGGTCATCAGGCTGACCGCGTTGGCTGCCTTTTCGCCCTGCTGGCGGTCGAGGATGTCGATCAGCGAGAGGTGGTTGATGATGTCGGCGAGGCTGAGGTCCTTCTGATCCTCTTCTTGCGCCTTGGCGATGAGGCGCTCGATCCACAGCAGCAGGTCGCGCACGTTTTCCATGCGCCGTTCCGCCTGGGCGGGGGAACTGGCGGTTTCGCGCAGCCATTCGTCGTATTCGATGTCTTCCAGCAGCTGGCGGATAAAGGGCAGCACATCATCGCCGGCAGCGCTGTCGGCGGCGCGAATCCAGTTCATCAGCTGTTCGCCAAAGGCGTGCGCCCGCTGCAGGCGGCGGGCGTCCAGCACGGCGGACAGGCCCACTTCGCTGCAGGCGTAGGCGAGGCAGGTATTGCGGTTCTGGGCGTAGTGGCCCAGCTTTTGCAGGGTGCCGGCACCGATTTCGCGCCGCGGCGTGTTGACGATGCGCAGAAAGGCGGCGTCGTCTTCCGGGTTTACCACCAGGCGCAGGTAGGCGAGCACGTCCTTGATTTCGGCGCGGTCGAAAAAGCTCTGCCCGCCGGAGACCACGTAGGGGATGTTGAGTTCGCGCAGCGCCTGCTCCAGCACGCGTGCCTGATGGTTGCTGCGGTAGAGGATGGCGTAGTCCTCCCAGCGGGTCTGGTGCTTGAACTTGTGCACCTGAATTTCGGTGGCGACCCGTTCGGCTTCGCCCTGTTCATCGGCGGTGGGCAGCACGCGGATCGGGTCGCCCAGCCCCATTTCCGACCAGAGCCGCTTTTCGAACACGTGCGGGTTGTGGCCGATCAGCGCATTGGCCGCCTGCAGAATGCGGTTGGTGGAGCGGTAGTTCTGCTCCAGCTTGATGACGCGCAGGTTGGGAAAGTCCTGCTGCAGCAGGGCCATGTTTTCCGGCTCGGCGCCGCGCCACGCGTAGATGGACTGGTCGTCATCGCCCACCACGGTAAAGCGTGCTTCGGTGCCCACCAGCGCCTTCACCAGCGCGTACTGTGCGCGGTTGGTGTCCTGATATTCGTCCACCAGCAGATAGCGTACGCGGTTCTGCCAGCGCAGGCGCACGTCGGCTTCGCTGGTGAGGATCTGCGCCGGCAGGGTGATCAGATCGTCAAAGTCCACCGCGTTATAGGCCTTGAGCTGCTGCTGGTAGCGCAGGTACATCTGCGCGTGGAACTGCTCGTTTTCGTCCTCGGCCGCAGACAGCGCCGCATCGGGCATGATCAGGGCGTTTTTCCAGCGAGAGATGGCGTGCTGGGTGGCGGCGATCACCTCGGCATCCACTTCGTGCTTTTTGAGCAGTTCCGCCAGCAGTTTCTGCGTGTCGGCCGCATCCATGATGGTGAAGTTGGCCTTCAGCCCCGCGTGGCGGCCCTCTTCGCGCAGAAAGCGCAGCCCCAGCGTATGGAAGGTGGAGACGTTCAATCCCTTGGGCGGTTCGTCCTGCATCAGCGCCGCCACCCGTTCCTTCATCTCCCGTGCTGCCTTGTTGGTGAAGGTGACGGCGTAGATGTTGCGCGGTGAAACCCCCTTGTCCCGCACCAGATGGGCAATCTTGAGGGTGATGACGCGTGTCTTGCCGGAACCGGCGCCGGCGATGACCAGCAGCGGGCGTTCGGTTTCCAGAACGGCCTGACGTTGTTGGGGATTGAGGCTTTGCATAGGCGGCTCATTATACGGCACCGCCACAGCACCGCTGCACGCTCGCGACAGGGGCGATTTGTCCATTCAGGGCAAAAGGTGCTCTATCGGCATACGGCCTGTGATCCCGCAAGCGGTGCATTGGGCTAAAATCGCCCTTGTCCCACCGGGTTGCGGCAATATGGCCGCATCTGCCACGTTACGCGCCTTGAATTTGGCCCCACCAAACCCTGCGGCGCGCGCCTTGCATCTGCGGCCATCATGCCAGCAACGCGAGGCGCACAGCGGCACTGTGGCGGTACCTGGGCCCTCATCAATCAGGAGAATGGAAGAAATGGATGCAGCAACCATTGCGCAGCTGAAGCAGGACATCGTGTTTGAAACCGAACTGGCCGGTCGCCCCCTGACCTTTCACAGCACCTGGGGGCTGTTCAGTCCGCGCCAGATCGACAGCGGTACGGCGCTGCTGCTCAAGCACCTGGATGTGCGCGAGGATGAGGTGGCGCTGGACATCGGTTGTGGCTATGGCCCGCTGGGTCTGGCCATAGCAGCGCAGGCGCCCAGGGGCAGCGTGCACATGGTGGACAAGGATTTTGTCGCCGTGGAGTACGCCAACCGCAATGCGCAGATCAACGGGCTGGCCAATGCGCAGGCCTATCTGTCCAACGGGTTGTCCCACGTGCCTGAGGGGCAGCGGTTTACCACCGTGGTGTCCAATATCCCCGCCAAGGTGGGCAAGGAGCTGCTGACCATTCTGCTGTGGGACAGCTATCAGCGTCTGGAACCGGGCGGACAGATGGTGGTGGTGACCATCAATGGTCTGCGTCAGTTCATGAAGCGCTACATGACAGAGATTTTTGGGGACTACAAGAAGGTCAAGCAGGGACGGGACTACACGGTATCGCGGGCGGTAAAGCTGGCATGAGATGTGCTTTGCGCTCTTGAAAATAAATAAAGGTGGCCGCACCCCGTGGGCGGCGCCTGAAAGCAGAGAGGAGCATCTGAATCATGTTTTGCAGCAAGGAAAAGGCCCGCATTGAGCAGCTGAATCAGGAAATCGAACGCCTGCAGGCAGAAAAGCGGCAACTGGAGCAGCAGCTTGCCGAGGCTGCGCGGCAACAGCCTGCCGCTGTGAAGGAGGAGGAAGCGGCCATTACCGCCTTTTGCCGCAAGATGAGCCAAGCGTATGAGAAATTCTACAGCAGCTGCAAGGAGTTTCAGGGCAGCATGACTACCATGGGGCAGCGTCTCGCCGCCGGCAAGCAGGATGTGGTCAACAGTGCCAAGCTGTCCAGCCAGGCACAGCGTGGCATCAATGAAATGTCGAGCCGCATCGTCAAGCTGTCGCAGGAAGCGAACGAAACCGCCACCGCGGTGGACAGCCTGAAGCAGCGTGCCGAAGAGATCGGCAGCATCCTCACCATGATCGAGGATATTTCCGAGCAGACCAACCTGCTGGCCCTGAACGCCGCCATCGAAGCGGCCCGTGCCGGGGAGCACGGTCGTGGCTTTGCCGTGGTGGCGGACGAGGTGCGAGCCCTGTCCGGTCGCACGGCCAGTGCCACCGCGGATATTTCCCGCCTGATTCAGATGGTGCAGCAGGAGGTGGGCACGGCACGCAGTAAGATGCGCGATGTGGCATCCGAAAGTGAGAACCTTAACGAAACGGCGCACCAGGCCAGCGAGAATCTGGGGCAGATGCTGCAGACCGCGCAGCAGATCGAACAGACGGTGACGGCCGGCGCCCTGCGCAGTTTCATCATGAACGCCAAGATCGACCATCTGATCTACAAGATGGAGCTGTACCGCCTGATGCTCGGCCTGCGCAATGACCTGCGTCCGGAAGATATCGACAATCCCAAGGCGTGCCGCCTCGGCAAGTGGTATTACGAAGGCGAGGGGCGAGACTGCTACAGTCAGCTGCCGGGCTTTGCAGAGATCGAACCGCTCCATAATGAAATTCATGCGGTGGGGCGCCGCCTGGTCGAGGCATGGCAGGCCGGGGATCAGGAGCAGGCATTGGAGACACTGCTGCGTCTTGAAGACGTGAGCGCCCGTCTGCAGGCGGCGCTGGAGCATCTGGCCGCTCAGGGGGAAGAGCGTCCGGATATCCTGTGCATGGGTGGGCATTAATTTCCTTCCTGGCGGTGCGTGACGTAGAATGAAGTTTATCGCCACTTATAAGGAATCATGATGCGCCTTTTTCCCCTGTATAGCTTTCTTGCCCTGCTGCTGTTTGCCATGAGCGCGGAAGCCGCCAAGTTTGGCGGTGGTCGCAGTTTTGGCTACAAGAAGCCCATCCAATACCGTGCGCTGGATGCCAAGCCCAAGGCGGCCCCCACTTCGCCCAAGACCACAAAACCTACTGCCGGTCAGCGTCCGCGCAGTGGCATGGCCGGTTTGCTTGGTGGCCTGCTGGCTGGCGGTCTGCTGGCGGCGCTGTTCATGGGCGGTGCGTTTGATGGCATCAGCCCCGGCGATATTCTGGTGCTGTTGCTGATCGGTGGCGCCATCTGGTATTTCCTGCGCAGACGGCGGCCGCAAACGGCGCTGGCCGGGGGCGGGTATGGTGATGAGGCCTCGCCTGCCATGCGCGAGGAACATGGCGCGCAGCAGCGCGGCGGTCTGTCCGATGGCATCCGCATTGGCGGTAATGTGGGCGGCAGCGGCGTAAAGGAAAACAGCATCGGCGGCGAAACCTTGCCGCCTCTGCCGCCCTGGTTTGAAGTGTCCAGCTTCGAGAAGGGCGCAGTGGATAACTTCCTTGCCGTGCAGAAGGCTTGGGACGCCGGCGATGTGGAAACCCTTAAAGCTTTTTGCGACCCAGACTGTTTTGCCGCCATTGCCGATCAGATCCACCCCGGGGAAAACCGGACCGACGTGGAACAGGTGACGGCGCAGGTGATCGACTGGGATTACGACAACGACCGCTTTGTGGTGTCAGTGCGTTTCAGTGGTCTTGTCAGCGAAAATGGCGGGCCCGCCCATGGCTTTACCGAAGTGTGGCATGTGGCCAGGCCGGCAGATGGATCGAGTGACTGGAAGATTATCGGAGTGCAGCAGCTGTAGCAGGAGGGGGCGATGAAACGTTGGCTGAGCATGGTGGTGCTGGCGCTGGGGCTGGGGCTGGTTCTCGGCGGCTGTGGGCAGGAGAAGATCCACGTCAAGTCGGTGAAATTCGTCAATATCGACCACGGCTCCGGCTTTTTTGATCGAGCCATTCAGATCTGCTTCGACAAGCCCATCGAGTCGGAATACTGGCACCGTATCGTGTTCATGTCCCAGGATGGGGTCAAGTTTGAAGGCGAAGGCCCGATCCGGCCGGTGGTCACCGCCAAAGATCCGCGCTGCCACGTCAAGGTCATCTACATGTATATCAACAAGAATTCGCCACCCAATGCGCGCGTACTAATCCATGACCATATCAAGCAGGGCAATATTGCCCAGCTGCTGATTCAAATCTATCCGCACAAGCCGGACAATGACAAGGCGGTGCCCATGGACGAAAAGCTGTTCCGCGATTTGTAAACGCGGTGTAGAACTGAACCGAAAGCCCGCCTGCAAGGCGGGTTTTTTATTGCAGAAGAGATGACGCCCGCGCAGGTGGTGGTCGGTTCAGGTGGACTTGGCGGCCTCGCGGGAACGCCCTAAACGGAGAACCCATGACGTGATGGAAAACATAATGGCCTTGCCGCGCGCGTGGGGCGAGCCGGTGATGCGTGCTGACTTCAAGACGCGGCTGGAGGACTTTCAGGTCATCGAACAGCTGCCGTTTGCGCTGGACGGCGCGGGTGAGCACCTGTGGCTGTGGGTGGAAAAGCGCGGTGCCAATACGGAATGGGTGGCGCGCCAGCTGGCGCGCTGGGCCGGGGTGCGTCCACGGGATGTGGGCACGGCAGGGTTGAAGGATCGCCACGGCGTCACCCGGCAGTGGTTCAGCATCTGGCTGCCGGGCCGCGCCGAGCCGGAAAGCCTGCCGGAGATCGAGGGTGTACGTGTGCTTGAACAGGTGCGCCACGGGCGCAAGCTGCAGACGGGTGCCCTCTCCGGCAACCGCTTTGTGATTACCCTGCGCAATGTGGCGGGTGATCGTTCGGCAATCGATGCGCGCCTGCAGCAGCTGGCAACAGAAGGCTTTCCCAATTATTTTGGGCTGCAGCGTTTCGGCCGTGACGGTGCCAACTGGGCGCGGGCACTGGCGTGGGTCAGCACCGGCATGCCGCGGATAAAACCTGCCCAGCGTAGCCGACACCTGTCGGTCCTGCGCAGTGGCGCTTTCAATCAGGTACTGGCGGCGCGGGTGCAGCAGGGCAGTTGGAACCGCTTCATGGTTGGGGATGTACTGCAGCTGGACGGATCCGAGCGTGTGTTTGCCGATGACGGTAGTGCGGAGCTGGCTCTGCGCGTGCAGCAGAAGGATCTGCATCCCACCGGCCCGCTGCCGGGTGAAACACCTTCGCTGGCACAGGGGGAAGTACTGGCACTTGAGCAGGCCGTGCTGGCTCCGATGGAGCTGGAACCTGTCTGGCGGGCGACCCGCATGAAGTCTGCGCGACGGGCGCTGCGCGCCGTGCCGCAGGAGCTGACGTGGGCATGGCTGGATGCACACACACTGCAGCTGCACTTTTTTCTGCCGGCGGGCCGTTATGCCACCGCGCTGTTGCGCGAACTGATGGACGATAACCTGCTGAGCGACCCTGCAGCATAGGGGGTCCCCGACTTTTTCGCAGCGCAAAAAATTGGCCTGCAAAAAAGTCGGGGACCCCCTCTCACAGGCGCCTGCAGGCGGGCATTTTGGGGTGTTTTACCTGCTGATGCGTGCAGTGTTTATCCTGACTGGATTTGTTTCGGCATGGGCAGTAATTGGCAATCTCGCTGAAGCCTGTCGGGCAGGATTTTTCCCCGGATACAAAAAAACCCGCCGAAGCGGGTTTTTTGCGGGGGTTGAAGCCGATCTTATACGGAGTAGTACAGATCGAACTCCAGCGGGTGGGTGGTCATGCGCAGTTGCGTGACGTGCTCCATCTTCAGATTGATGTAGTCGTCGATCATGGCGTCGGTGAACACACCACCGGCTTTCAGGAACTCGCGGTCGGCATCCAGTTCCGCCAGCGCTTCTTCCAGCGACGCACACACGGTCGGGATGGCTGCTTCCTCTTCCGGCGGCAGGTCGTACAGGTCTTTCTCTGCCGCTTCGCCCGGGTCGATCTTGTTGAGGATGCCGTCCAGACCGGCCATCAGGCAGGCGGAGAAGGCCAGGTACGGGTTCGCGCTCGGATCCGGGAAGCGCAGCTCGACGCGGCGTGCCTTCGGATTGGGCGCATACGGAATGCGGATGGACGCAGAGCGGTTCTTGGCAGAGTAGGCCAGCATGATGGGCGCTTCAAAGCCCGGAACCAGACGCTTGTAGGAGTTGGTGCCCGGGTTGGTGAAAGCGTTCAGGGCGCGGGCGTGCTTGATCAGGCCGCCGATGTACCACAGGGCTTCCTGAGAAAGACCGGCGTACAGGTCGCCGGCAAAGATGTTCTTGCCATCCTTGCTCAGGGACTGGTTGACGTGCATGCCGTTACCGTTGTCGCCCACGACCGGCTTGGGCATGAAGGTGGCAGTCTTGCCGTGCGCGTCGGCGGTGTTGTGCACCACATACTTCAGCATCTGCACTTCGTCGGCCTTGTTCACCAGCGTGTTGCCGGCCACGCCGATCTCACACTGACCGGCGGTGGCCACTTCGTGGTGGTGCGCTTCCACGGTCAGGCCGATCTGCTCCAGCAGGGTGCAGATGTCGGCACGGATTTCGTGCAGCTGATCCACCGGCGGAACGGGGAAGTAGCCGCCTTTTACACCGGGGCGGTGGCCCACGTTGCCGTCTTCATAGACCTTTTCGCTGTTCCACTGGGCTTCGTCGGCGTCGATTTCGTAGAACGCCTTGCCCATCTGCACGCCCCAGCGCACGCTGTCGAACACGAAGAATTCGGGTTCGGGGCCGAAGAAGGCGGCATCGGCAATGCCGGTGGACTTCAGGTACGCCTCGGCCTTCTTGGCGATGGAGCGGGGATCCTTTTCATACGGGGTGTAGTCGGTTTCCAGGATTTCGCAGCGCAGCACCAGCGTCGGATCGTTGGTGAACGGATCCAGATAGTAGTTTTCGGTGGTGGGCATCAGCACCATGTCAGAGTCGTTGATGCCTTTCCAGCCGGCGATGGAGGAGCCGTCGAAGGTCTCGCCTTCGGTAAAGGTACTTTCGTCCACCTTGGAAGCGGGGATGGTAACGTGCTGTTCCTTACCGTGGGTGTCGGTAAAGCGCAGGTCAACCCATTTAACGTCGTTTTCCTTGATGAAATTGAGGACGTCCTGAGACATAGGGCCTTTCCTTTTGGTTGGTTGAACGTGAGAGTGAAAAAATTGTCTCCCAATATTAGCGAACCCCATGCCAGATTGCCAGTTAAAAATTCTTATGGCCGCAAGCGCTTGAAAAGGCGGGAATAATGGCCAAATTGGCGCAGGGTTGACCAGGTGCGATGAAGGCAGGGGGTGCTACGATGTGGTGAATCCCTGCACCATGTTGGCGCAGGTGTCGCGACACAGAAATGTCATCAAACCTTGTTAAACTGTTGGGTGTTGAGACATCCTCCACCGCACGACAAAGCCAAGCGAGAGTGTGCGGTTTGCAATCAGAGAAGGAGACAATACCCATGC
>CAYYIL010000039.1:0-10785 GCA_964471975.1 uncultured Piscirickettsiaceae bacterium
GCAACCTCACCATTCTGCTGCGCCTCGCCGTGCGCCTGCACCGCGGCCGCGAGCCTGACCAGCCCGAACCGCTGCTTATCCTCAAGGACAAGAAACACCTGCACCTGCAGTTTGATGATGACTGGCTGGCACAGCACCCGCTCACCGCGCTGGACCTGGAAACCGAAGCCAGGCACCTCAGCGATATTGGCTTTACTCTGACATTCAGCAATCAATAAAACGTTTTATTCGCTGGCGCCACTTTTAGAAAGGCGGCACAAAACCAGAAATAGTCAGCGATACGATATATGTTTCAGGCGGTCATTCTCCAGTGACGGCTATTTGACAATATTGTCAAACCGTCTTAATGCATCGTTTTCGCTACAATGCAAAAACACGATGCCTTCTGGAGCAAGCCGATATGAAAGATATTCAAAGTGCCAGCTGTAGAGTCGCCTTTGCTGCCCTTGTACATGACCTTGGAAAATTTGCCGAGCGCGCACGAATTGATGAAGCCCATGAAAAGGATGCCGAAGGCAACAAACGCATAGACATCCAGAAACAACTCTATTGCCCTCAATGGAACGGGCATTACACCCATATCCATGCGGCCTACACTGCGCTGGCCATCGACCTGATAGAAGACCAGCTCCCGCCCATCAAAGGGAAAAGTCCCGAGCCTTTCGCCAGCTGGAAAGGTACTCAAACCGATGACTCTCTCATAAATGCTGCCGCACGTCACCACAAACCAGAAACCGCACTGCAGTGGATTATCGCTACCGCAGATCGCCTTGCGTCGGGATTTGAACGTGAATCGTTTGAAAAATACAATCAGTCACCTGAGGGTGCAGCGGGTTCTTTAAATCACTACACCCAACGCCTGCTTACACTTTTTGAGCAGCTTGACATCGCAACCAATAATACACCTCGTGCGCCCACCGCCCTCAAATGGCGTTATCCCCTGGCTCCTCTCAAGATCGAGTCACTTTTCCCCTTGCCCGCTGATGATGTCGAGCAGTCCAATAACAAGGCAGCGCAGCAAGAATATAGAAAACTATGGAATGGCTTCCGTTCTCAACTGGCTGACATTCCACCCTCCCACCGCAACAACTGGAGCCTGTGGCTTGACCATTTTGATGCGCTGCTTGCCACTTATACATCTTCTATTCCTTCTGCAACAGCAGGTGGTGTAAAACCGGATGTTTCACTTTATGACCACAGTCGCACCACCGCAGCGCTGGCCACGGCGCTCTGGCGTTTTCATGCGGATGAGCCGCAACATTCCGTTCAGCAACAGCTGCGTGCGCAGTGGGATGCCGAACGTCAAGACGGGCCACTGGCTGATACCGCGTGGAATACTGAGAAGTTCCTTCTCATCATGGGGGACTTTTTTGGAATCCAGCCCTTCATTTTTGCCAGCGGAGGGGAAACGCAGAAGCGGGCTGCCAAGCTTCTCCGAGGTCGGTCTGCCTACGTCTCTCTCCTCAGCGAATGTGCCGCGTTGCGCATTCTTGATGAGCTCGGGCTGCCGCCAACCAGTCAAGTCATCAATGCAGCGGGCAAATTTCTCATAGTGGCACCAAATCGCCCGGAAATTCTGGAAAGCCTGCAGAAAGTTCAAAAGGAGTTTGACGAATGGTTCCTGCAACACACCTGGGGTGAATCCGGCATTGGACTGAGCTGGACGCCTGCAACAGCCGCTGACTTCCGCAGCTATGCCGCACAGGAAACGCCTCCATTTGCGTCACTGATCAATCGACTCTTTCAACAACTGGAAAATGCCAAGTCCCAACGGTTTCAATTGTGTGCAGACAAGGCTCCTGCCCCTGTTTTCCATGAATTTTTATCCAGTTTCGATCCGGACAAGGGCGTTTGTGCCATTAATGGACGCGCACCAGCCGAAGTGCCTCTGGAAAACGAACAGAATGTTTTCATCAGCCGACTGTCCCAGGATCAAATTAACCTGGGCCGCCTGCTCACAACCCGGCAGCGCATCCTGATTACGCGCAACAACATTCAAGCAAATACCCTTGCAGTTCCTCTTCTCGGCTACTACATCAGCCTGACGGGTGACCAGGAAGCCAGTGGCCAGTTTGGACGACTCGCCAGTGAAGGAGAACTGCGTCGAGCATGGGACTTTTCCCTGCCAACTGATGAAACCCAACCGCTTTTCAATGGCTATGCACGTCGCGCAATTAACGCCTACATTCCGCTCAAGGGAGACTTCAACGAATGGGAAGCCGAGCGCTATGCCGGTCTTGAAGAAGACGAGCCCTGGATTCCAACGCAACCCAAGAGCCTTGAACACCTCGCAAGGGATGCACTCTACCTGGATGAAAATGGTCGCTGGACAGGCACGGAAGCGCTGCACGTGCTCAAGGGTGACGTAGACAACCTCGGCACCATTTTCGAGCGCGGCCTTGCACGTCCCAGCTTTGCCAAATGGGCCGCCCTATCCAGACAGATGAATGCATTCTTTACCCTTTACCTCCCCTGGCTATGCCGCAATGACTATCCAGACACCTACACCGTCTTTGCAGGGGGCGATGACTTTTTCCTCATCGGTCCCTGGAGACAGACCGTGGAACTGGCGCAGCGCATGCACGATGATTTTCAACGCTATGTGGCTGAAAACCCCGGTATTCACTTTTCCGCCGGACTTGTCATGTGCAAGCCCCGCTACCCTATCCGCCAACTGGCTGAGTCCGCGGATGACGCGCTCGAGCGAGCCAAGGCATTGCCGGGTAAAAACGCCATCACCCTTTTTGATCAGACCATTTTCTGGCAAGACTTTCAAAAGCTGCTTGAAATACATGAGCATATTGAACAACTTGCCAAAGAGCATGACTTCAGCACACGCTACCTGTATGGATTGCTTGATCTGACAGCGATGGCAGACAACCTCCACAGCCCGAACCCTCAACCCCAAAATGCCATCTGGCGTGCCTGGTTTACCTATCGAACGGTACGCATGCTGGAACGACGGTACCCCGGCGCCGACAACCGTGATAGACGCCGATCGCTTACAACCCGGCTGGCACAAGTTCTCGGGGATTCAATCGATAAATGGGGCAATGCCATGCGGATTCCTCTGTCCCTTTACCTTTATCAACGTCGATCTACCAGGAGATAAATCATGAACAGACACGGATACTCAAACCATCGACGAGAGCAACGCCACCGGATTGCACATGATCGCAAGCTTGGCATGTCCATAACCTTCTACGATGAGGAAGGCAATATTCGGATCGACCTGCTTGATCAGCAGGCAGAAAAAGCCGCCCGGATCATTTCCGAAAACAAAAACAGCAACAAAAGCACCCAACTTCGCCGCTTTTACGACGAACTGGTCATGTGGGAAGAAAAAACCCGCACGGCGCCTGCCCAGTTCAGGACGCTGATGCCCTTTGTGCGCATGCTCAAGGCCAAGGCTGCTTATGCCATGGGGCGCAAACTTGTGGATGGCGCGTTCACCGACATGCTCAACCAAGTCATCGATCAGATCAGGAATCCCGAGGACATGACGACCGCCAAGCTCTTTTTCGAGGCCTTTCTCGGGTATTACAAACTTGCCAAGGGGGACTGACATGAAACTTGAAAAAATCTCCACAATCAGTGGAACCATCGAACTGCTCACCGGACTGCATATCGGCAGTGGCGATCTGGAAATGCACATTGGCGGTACCGATAACCCCGTCATCAAAAATCCCATTACCAATGAACCCTACATTCCCGGTTCCAGTCTCAAGGGCAAGATACGCAGCAATCTGGAATGGCAGATGGGTCTGGCAAGCCTCTCCGACGGCCAGCCTCTTCGTCTCAAGGACATTGACAAGCTCGAAGGTGAGCGCCGGGAAGAGGCCATAAACCTCCTGCGGCTGTTCGGCTATGCGCCTGGAGGTGTCAACGACAACGACGAGCTCGTCCGATACATTGGCCCTTCCCGGCTGGCCTTCTGGGACTGTCCTCTTGATCCGGAATGGGTTGAACTGCTCCAGAAAGGCAACCTGCCCATGACAGAAATCAAGATGGAAAACAGCATTGACCGGATCAAGGGGGTCGCGCAATCCCCACGCAATACCGAACGGGTACCGGCCGGAAGCCGCTTCGTCTTCAGATTGACCTACAGGCAACTGGAAGGCGATGATCTGCTGCCTGTGATCCTGCAGGGACTCAAGTTGCTCGAACTGACCGGACTTGGCGGTTCACTCTCCCGCGGCTATGGAAAACTGCAGTTCAGGGACCTGAAGCTGGACGATGCCGACATTCAACAGAAGCTCGACCAAGTGACGCTCTAAACTGGAGCCTATCATGCATACACTCAAGCTTGCCCTGCGCCTGCTTTCACCCCAGACAGGCCCTCTCAAAGGCGATAGCCTCTTTGGTCATCTTTGCTGGTCCATCCGCAACCAGGAAAGTGAATCTCGCCTGAATGAGTGCCTGCAGGGTTATACCGAAGGTCATCCCTTTGCTGTCATTTCCGATGCCCTGCCTGCAGGCCACCTGCCTCGCCCGGCACTGCCGCTTTCGCGCTTTGCGCCCGTTCCCGGCGCAGACAGAAAACGCCTCAAAAAAAGTGCCTGGGTGCCTCTCTCAGCCGTGGAAAAGCCCGTGACCGCATGGCTCAGTGATGCCTTACCCATGCCCTATTACATGACTGAAACGACACAACCCCACAACACCATCAACAGGATGACCGGCACAACCGGAACCGGCATGTTCGCCCCCTATCAGAGCGCACTTTTCTGGGTGGACAAAGAGGCCCGCTTCGACCTCTACATTACCCACGATGACCGCATCAGCGCCGACTCGATCCTCCACCATATCCAGGACATCGGCGCCATGGGGCATGCACGGGATGCCAGCATCGGCCATGGACGTTTTGAGATCATTGAGCACAGCCGCGCCCTCTTCCCGGCCCACCCCAATGCGGATGCCCTGCTCACTCTCGCCCCTTCCGCACCTCAGGGCCTGCCACTTGACCAACAGCGCTGCTGGTATCAGCCCTTTACCCGTTTTGGTCGCCACGGCGATCTGGCTGTACACAGCGGCCGCCCCTTCAAGAATCCCATTCTTCTTGCGGATACCGGCGCATTGCTGACCCCATTGACGCCCGATCGATCAAACACCTTTTTGGGTCAGGGCCTGGGCGGCCGCGGCAGCCTTTCCAGAGCGATAGAAGAGACGGTTCATCAGGGCTATGCGCCCGTTGTCGCCGTCAAGTTGGAGGATACGCCATGAATCGCTTCCTGCAGACACACACCCTGCGCCTTACCCCCCTTTCACCACTCCACATGGGAACGGACGAAGACTACACGCCCACAAACTACGTCATCCTTGACGGCGTCCTGCACGAGTTCGACCATCGGGCCCTCCTTGCCTTGACGGATGCACAACGAGAGCGGCTTCAAAAGGCCACCGAGGTTGCAAGCCCCAGCCAGGCCTTGCTTGGTCTGCAGAATTTCTTTTTCGAGTTGCGTGAAACCCTTGCCCTTCAAGCCGTCCACCATGTCCCTGTTGCCAGCGGTGTGGACAAACTCTACCAGCAACGCATCGGCACAGCGGCTCAGCGCGAATCCAGCGGAAAGGCCGTCATCAACAAACTGGAAATTGAGCGCACGGCCTACAACCCCATAGACCGCCAGCCCTTCCTCCCCGGCAGCGGACTCAAGGGGGCGATGCGAACGGCTGTGCTCAATATTCTGAATCATGGACGCCCTCTGCCCGGAGATCTGTCTGACCCTCAATCGCGTGATGGCTCGGGCCTCAAGCGCCATGCTGCATCAGAACTGGAAAAAACACTTCTTAACGGAAAGTTTCACAAGGACCCCTTTCGACTGCTGCACATCAAGGACGCCCACCCCACTGATAACGCCAACGCCCAGATACTGTTTGCCCTCAACCGCAGCCGCAAGAACAAGGAAACCAAGAAAAACCTCTACCAGACCCTAGAATGCCTGTTGCCTGGCAGCCATTTTCATGGGCAGCTCAACCTGCATACACCAGACTTTTCGCATGAAAACCTGCCCGAACTTCATCTGGATCTAAAAAACCTGGCCCTCGCCTGCAATGCCTTCTATCTGCCACGGCTGAAACAGGAAAATGCCCAACTGCAACGTGCTGGCTATCTGGACCCTCACTGGCAACAGGCCATTAACGCCCTTCTGGAGCACATCAGCCCAATGCTGGACACGCACAAAGCCTTCCTGCTGCGCGTCGGACGCCACAGCGGCGCTGAATCCGTCACCCTCGAGGGTGTGCGCCACATAAAAATCAGCCCACCCGGAAAAAGGCCGACCCGCTGGGACAGCACCCCCACCACCTGGTGGCTGGCCGCTGAAGAAAAGGACAATGCCAGCGTGCAACACTTCATCCCCTTTGGCTGGCTGCTTGTGGAAATCGACCCCTCCAGCGACATCGAAGCGCTTGCCCCACTAAAAGAACGCTTTTCGGCACCACGCCAGCACCTTGCACGCCTATCCGCCGAGCTGAAACTCCGAAAAATAACGCTTGAAGAAGAGGCCCGACAACAGGCCGAGGCAGAAGAACGCGCCGCGGCTGAGCAGGCACGGCTTGAACAGATGACAGCCGAGCAAAGGCAGGTCGAAGCCCTGCGCACAAGGTATCAGGAACTGCTGCGCTTCAATCGAAAACCAGAACCCGGCGGAGATTTCGCCCAGACGCGCCAGCAGCTGCTCCAGGACGCGATGGGCTGGGCAGATGCGTCTGCCCGGGCTGAAGCAGCAAATCTCATCCGCAAGACACTAACCTTGCTGCCCTGGCCTGCCAAACGCAAAAAGGAAAACAGCAAAAAATTACAGCAACTGGAGGAAACCCCATGAAGCGTACCCTGATCGTAACCGTAGGTGGCAGCGATGCGCCCAACGTTCAATCGATCAGTGAGCACAATCCTGATCATGTGAGCTTTGTGTGTTCCACCGATGACCCCGCCAGTGGCCACAAAGGGTCCTATACCCAGGTCGAAAAAAAGGGCGGCATTGCCGATCAGACTAATCTGACACCCGAACAATACGAAATCCTGCAGGTACCAGCAGACAACATCGATCAGGCGTACACAAAACTGCTTGACTGGCTGGAAAAACGCGACCGGCAAGAAAAAATTATCGCCGATTTTACCGGGGGCACCAAGGCCATGAGCGCAGCGCTGGTCATGCTGGCCATTGACAGAAACCTGGAGGCAACCCTGGTTACCGGTGCCCGCACCAATCTTCAAAAGGTTCAAAGCGGGCGGGTCGTCTCCGCTTCAATTCAAAAAAGCCGTTTTTTACGACAACTGGAACAGATTCTCAAACTCTGGGAAAGCCACGCCTATGATCAGGCCGCGCTGTTATTGCAAAGGCTTACACCCCCCGATGACGAACGGTTGCGAGCCCGCCATGAACAGGCCCTGGAAATCAGCCGCGCTTTCGCCGCCTGGGACCGCTTTGACCACAAGGAAGCTCACGCCATCCTTGAACAGTTCAAGCCCAGGTTCGGCCCCATCTGGGGCGCAAGCTACTACACCCAGCTCCGCTACCTCACCGCCAACGACCCTGCACGAAATCAACCCTGGAAGCTGTTTGACCTCTGGAACAACGCCCAGCGCCGTGCCCTGCAACAGCGCTACGACGATGCCGTGGCGCGCACCTACCGCCTGATTGAATGGAGCGCCCAATGGCTGCTGAAAAGCAACCTCAACATCGACACCGCCAATGTCCCGGCCGACAGGGTGCCCGAAAGCATCGCCCTCTCACCCGATCCCGACGGCACCATCCGCGCCCCTCTGTTCAAGGCATGGGAGCTTGCTGCCCACCACATTCCGTCGGTAAAAGGGTTCTGGGATGAAAACGCCAGCACCCTGAGGGAACTGATCGGCATTCGCAACCACTCCATTCTGGCCCACGGCTACACCCCCATCGAGCCCGATCAGTGGCAACGCCTGTCCACCTGGGTTGAAAACAACCTTCTGCCACTTTTGCTCAACAGCACCAAAAAGCCCGGGAAGGTCACCGAGCTTCCTCAACAATTGCCAACACAACTGCCCAAGCCATGAAAATCGAAATTCCCGTCGTCCGCCTCACATTCACCCTTGCATTCATGGGCACATTCAGAAAACCCGTGTATGCCGGCTCCATGCTGCGCGGTCAGTTTGGCCACCAGCTGCGTCGCTCTGCCTGCATCACCAACCTCAGCGACTGCAGCGCGTGCCCCATTCGTACCAGCTGCCCCTATACCCAGCTTTTTGAACCCAGGATTGCTGCACCCTCCGGCCAGACTCCACGCATCCCCTACATCCTCCGCGACAGCCACTGGGGGTCACAAACCCTTTCAGACAACCAGACCTGGCAGTTTCACCAGACACTCATGGGGCCCTACGCACTTGAACAGGCCCCTCTGATCGCATGGACATGGCAGCAAGTAGCCCAGCAGGGTCTTGGAAAGGAAAGGATTCCTGCAACCATCGTTCAGATAACCGACAGCCACGGAACCCCCCTCCTCGATCCCGAAAGCGACAGCATCCAGCGGCCTTCACCCATCAGCATCCAGTCCGAACCCCCGCATAACCACTGGCAGATCGCCACCCCCTGGCGCTATTACGAACGCAAGCGCCTGATCAAGCCCGCCAATTTCAGGCCGGATCACCTCTATCACGCCCTCTACTATCGCCTGCGCGATCTTAACGACAGCCTGCTTGACAAAACCCTGCCACTCGAACCGGACATACCCGCTACCCTCATGGAGCGCCCCATGACCCACAGCTTCCGCTGGACGCGGCTCGAACGCTACTCCAATCGTCAAAAGCGCCCCATAGACATCAGCGGCATCACAGGCACCTTCAACCTGCATGCTCCAGACGCCAGGCACAGTCTTATGCTCCAGGCCGCCAAATGGCTCCACATTGGCAAAAACACCTCCCTTGGACTCGGAGCGCTGGAGCCGCTTTCCAAAAACACTGCACCAGAGCCATGAAGCGCCCCCTTCTCATCGCATACGACATCAGCCATCCCAAACGACTGTACCGTGCCCTGAAAATCCTCAAGGCATGGCGCATGGACGGCCAGAAATCCGTCCATGAATGCATGCTCACCACAGATCAGGCTCATCAACTCAAGCACCAGCTCATCGAGCACATGAACCCCGACGAAGACAAACTGCTCATGGTCTGGCTCGACAAGACACGCCCCATCAAAGTGTGTGGCACCGGCAAAAGCCTCAAACTCTTCAAAAAGGTCTTTCACATTCACTGACAACCATGAAACACCGCGACCTCAACAGCCCCAAACTGCAAAAGCCCCACTGGCACCTCATCTGCTATGACATCACCTCACCGCGTCGCATCCAGAAAGTCCACAAATTTCTTAAAAAACAGGGCGGTCTGCCGCTGCAAAAATCCGTCTTCGCATGGCATGGAGACGACTACCGGCTCGAAAAACTCATCAGGAAACTGGAACGCCTCATCAAAGCAAGCGAAGACGACCTGCGCATCTACCCCATCAGACATCTGCAGGCCATAGACCTGTGGGGCAAGAGCGCACGCGCCCTGGCCAATCCTCCACCCGAAAAAATGACAGCCTGGCAACGCCTCCAGAAATGGATCAGCCTAAACACCAGCCACGAGGACCAGCCCCATGATTGACAATTACCCCCTCATCCTCGACAGAAAGGGCACCACGCTTCAGCTGCGTGACGGCCAACTGTCCGTTCGCCTCAACAACCGGCACCTGCAAAGCGTTCCCATCGAACTGATCAACCTCATCATCATTGCCACCCCCGTCACCGCAAGCACCACACTCTGGCACACGCTCGCCCAAGCCGAAATCACCACAGTCATCCTGCCAACCCGTGGGCGCGCCCAACCCGCATGGATCACCAATTCCCTCGCACCCGGCACCACCCTGAGGCATCGCCAGTATCATCTCGCCAACAGCACCGCCCAACCCGAACTTGCCTGGTACTGGATCGAACAAAAACTCCACGCGCAACGCCACACACTCAGGATTCTCGACTGCCCCCTTGGCCCTCTGGAAACCATCAGGAAACCCGCAACCCTCACGCTCGACACCATCCTCGGAACAGAAGGCGCTGCCGCACGCCACTATTTCAGTCAACTGGCCACGCGCATTCCAGAAACATGGCACTTCACCGGCCGCAATCGAAACCCGCCCCGAGACCCTTTTAACAGTCTGCTCTCACTCAGCTACACCCTGCTTACCACAGAGGCGCTTCATGTTGTTTCCGCACTTGGGTTCGATCCGTGGCTGGGCTTCCTTCATCAAACCTACCCTGCGCGACCATCCCTGGCGCTCGATCTTGTTGAACCTTTCAGACCCCAGATTGACCTCTGGTGTCTCTACCTCGCTACAGAAATTCTCGATCCCAAAACACACTTTGTCTGCCCCAGGGACAGGGAAGAAGCAACCCTCCTCAACAAGGAAGGTCGCACACTCTATTTCCAGCAGTGGAGTGTCGATAGACAAAACTGGAAAGAAGACAAGAGCCTCATGCAGCTTCTAATGCAGAGCGCTCGCAGCTTCAAGGCAACTCTGCAAGACCTCTCCCTGGAGAATTTCCCACTGAAAGGACCTCCCTTCTAATGTGATAAGATAAAGGGGCTCTTTAACAAGTCGGGTTATAGAAAACAATAAATGAATCGCGAGACGCCCATAGACACAACTTGGATAAATGCATCTCAACATGTACAACAGCCCAAACGGTTGAGCGGCGCCATCGCAACCCATTGTTATAAAAGCACTTTTTTATCCACAGCTAATTCAAAAACCCCACCTCGCCAAAGAGGATTAAGAC
>CAYYIL010000040.1:0-10118 GCA_964471975.1 uncultured Piscirickettsiaceae bacterium
CCTTTCTAGGCGGGCATAAAAAAACCGGAGCCATGCTCCGGTTTTTTTCATCATTGGGCATTTCCCTTTTACTTGCCGTATTTCTGCTCGGCCAGTCCGCAGGTCTGCAAGCCCAAAATGGCATAAAGCGGGCACCATTTGAACAGGCCGGTCAGCAGCGGCACCAGCCCGATCCAACCCCATGGGCCGATGGCACCTGCCAGGGTAAAGCCGACCAGAATAATCCCCACAATGATTCGCAACCAGCGGTCGAGTCCGCACACGTTCATGGTCTTCTCCTCTTGATTGACTTAACGGCACCTTGAATTTAGCGGGAAAAGGGTACCGCTGTCAAATAGATCAGCGTTCCATGAACTGCATCATGCCATAATAGAACGCATGAGCACTGCAGGGAAGAAAGAAAGCAAGCTGCCGGGCGATGCCTATGCCACACATTTGCGCGCGCGATTCTGGCTGGTAAACCCGAAAACCGGCGAGTATGTGGGCAAGGGACGCGTGGCCCTGCTGGAAGCGATTGCCCGCACCGGCTCCATTCGTCAGGCAGCAAAGGAAATGGGCATGTCCTACAAACGGGCGTGGACGCTGGTGCAGGCCTTGAATGCCCTGGGGCCGGAGCCCATGGTGGAAAAGGAAGCCGGCGGGCGATCCGGCGGTGGTGCGCGGCTGACCCCTTTTGGCGAGCGCACGCTGGCCGTGTATCATGGCCTGCAGCAGGATCTGGCCCGGCAGGCGCAGGAACTCGAGGCGCGCTGGCTGGCGCACTGGCTCAATGAGGAATAAAGAGATGACTGAAAACGGCAAACTGGAAATCGGCATTGTGGGCGGCACCGGCTATACCGGTGTAGAACTGTTGCGCCTTCTGGCGCAGCATCCGAAAGCGTTCGTAAAGGTGATCACCTCCCGTTCCGAGGCAGGGCTGTATGTGTGGGAGCTGTTTGCCAATCTGCGCGAAGCCTATCCCGATCTGCAGTACAGCGAGCCGGATGTGGAAAAGCTGAAAGGCTGTGATGTTGTCTTTTTCGCCACCCCGCATGGTGTGGCCATGAAGCTGGCACCCGAGCTGGTGGAACACGGCGTGAAGGTGATCGATCTGGCCGCCGACTTCCGCATCAATGACCTGCGCGTGTGGGAAAACTTCTACGGCATGCCCCATGCGGCGCCTGAGCTGTTGGAGGAAGTCGTTTATGGCCTGCCGGAACTGAACCGCGAGCGTATCCGCACGGGGCGCATCATCGCCAACCCGGGCTGCTATCCCACCGCGGTGCAGCTGGGTTTCTGGCCATTGCTCAAGCACAGGCTGGTGGATGTGGATCATCTGGTGGCCGATGCCAAATCCGGCGTCAGCGGCGCCGGGCGTGGAGCCAAGGTGGGCTCGCTGGCGGCGGAAACCTCCGAAAGCTTCAAGGCCTATGGCATCCACGGCCACCGCCATCTGCCGGAAATCGAGCAGCAGCTCAACCACATGGCCGAAACCCATGTAAACCTGACCTTCGTGCCCCATCTGGTGCCCATGATACGTGGCATTGAGGCGACGCTGTATGGCAAGCTGAGCCGCAGCCTTTCCGAGCAGGAGCTGCAGCAGATTTTTGAGGAAACCTACGCCGAGGAACCCTTTGTGGATGTAATGCCCCGAGGCAGCCTGCCGGATACGCGCATGGTGAAAGGTTCCAACATGTGTCGCATGGCGGTGTACCGTCCGCAGGGGCGCGATACGGTGGTGGTCACCAGCGTGATCGACAATCTGGTCAAGGGCGCGTCCGGGCAGGCGGTGCAGAACATGAACCTGATGTTCGATCTGGACGAAACTCTCGGTCTGGAGGCGCCGGCGCTGCTGCCCTGATAGCGGGTGTCGGCGTGTTAGAATAACGCTCTTATTCTGAACAGGAAGGAGCAGGCCATGAGCGAACTGCCCAAGGATCCCGTCATCTTTACCGATGCGGCAGCCAACAAGGTGAAAAGCCTGATTGAGGAGGAGGGCAACCCCAACCTCAAGTTGCGCGTCTATATCACCGGCGGCGGCTGCTCCGGTTTTCAATACGGCTTCACCTTTGATGAAAATCAGGCGGAAGACGACACTGTGGTGGAAAAGAACGGTGTCACCCTGCTGATCGACCCCATGAGCTTCCAGTATCTGGTCGGCGCCAAGATCGACTATCTGGAAGACCTCCAGGGTGCGCGTTTTGTCATCGAAAACCCCAACGCCACCACCACGTGCGGCTGTGGCAGTTCCTTCAGCGTCTGAGAGCGATCCATGAGCTGTAAAGAATACATTCCCGGTCTGGCGGGCGTGCCCGCCACCAAGTCGGCCATCTCCTGCATCGACGGCGAAAAGGGCATTCTCACCTATCGTGGCTACGACATCGCCGACCTGGCGGAAAACTCTACCTTCGAGGAAACCACGCTGCTGCTGCTCTACGGCGAGCTGCCCAACAAGGCAGAGCTGGAAGCATTCGACCAGCAGATGCGTGAAAACCGCCGCGTCAAATACAACCTGCGCGAGCTGATGAAAAACCTCCCGCACACCACTCACCCCATGCACATGCTGCAGACGGCGGTGGCGTCTCTGGCCAGCTTCTACCCCAGCACCGAATACCTGGAGGGGGGTGAAGAGAGCCGTGACTACATTAACGAGGTGACCATCAAGATCATCGCGCATATGGCGACACTCGTAGCCATGTGGGAACACCTGCGTCACGGCTACGATCCCATCGAGCCGCGTCGTGATCTCACCTATGCAGAAAACTTCCTCTACATGCTCAACGGCGAAGACCCCGACCCGGAGTGGGCGCGGTTGCTGGACGCCTGTCTGGTGCTGCATGCCGAGCACACGATTAATGCCTCCACCTTTACCACGCTGGTAGTGGGCTCCACGCTGGCCAACCCCTGTTCGGTCATGTCCGCTGCCATTGGCGCGCTGTCCGGTCCGCTGCACGGCGGCGCCAACCAGAAAGTGATCGAGATGCTCGACGAAATTGGCGACGTGAAAAACGTGCGCCCCTATATCGAGAAGCGCCTCAAGAACAAGCAGGTCATCTGGGGCATGGGCCACCGCGAATACAAGACCAAGGATCCTCGCGCCACCATTCTGCAGAAGCTGGCTGAAGAGGTGCTGCGCGACAAGGCGGGACTGTCCAAGACCTTTGAGATCGCCCGCGAAGTGGAGCGGGTGTGCGAAGAGTATCTGGGGCCCAAGGGCGTCTATCCCAATGTGGATTTCTACTCCGGCATTCTCTACCGCGAAATGGGCTTCGACCCGCTCATGTTCACCTCCATCTTTGCGGTGGCCCGTTCTGCCGGCTGGATGGCCCACTGGCGCGAACAGCTGCAGAACAACAAGATCTTCCGTCCCACGCAGATCTATACCGGCCCCGGCCCGCGCTGCTATATTTCGCTGGAACAGCGTGGCTGAAAGCCTTCGAGCGCATGAAAAAGCCCGCAGCTGCGGGCTTTTTTGTGTGCGCGAAAAATCGGCCTGTGAAAAAGTCGGGGACCCCCTATTTTTCCAGTTCCGGCGGAAGTTTCTGCGGCGCGTGGATGCGCACGCGCTTGTGGCGGTTCAGCTCGCCCGCTTCCAGCGTGATGGCGCTTTTGGCCACCTTGAACTGCTTGCTGAGGAATTTAAGCAGGTGTGCATTGGCCTTGCCATCCACCGGTGGGGCGGTGATGGCGATTTTCAGCTCGTCCCCCTGCCAGCCGACAATCTTGTCGCGGCTGGCCTTGGGCTGCAGCAGGATGGGCAGGATCAGATCGTCGCCGTCCCAGCGCATGGTTTAAAACCCCATGGGTGGCACGAAGCCCTGGGCAAAGCCCGCCAGGGGCCCCACCAGCAGAATCTGCACCAGCTTGATGGCGATAATGGCCGCTATGGGTGACAGATCCAGCCCGCTGATGGGTGGGATCCAGCGCTGAAAAGGGCGCAGGATCGGTTCAGCCATCTGCTGGAAAATCACCAGATTGGGGTTGTACCCCGGCTGAATCCAGCTGAGGATCACGGCGATAATGACCAGCCAGAACAGCGTATCCAGCAGCACGTTCAGTGTTTCTGCCAGCGCGATAAAGACGACACCCACCCCAAAGCTGCGCCCGGTGACAGCTCCAATAAGCAGCACATAGACCATTTCAATCAGGAACGCGGCGGCCAAGGCGGCAAAGTCCCAGCGTCCACGCGTGGGAATCATGCGCCCCAGCGGGGCACAGGCCCAGTTGGTGAGGCGGGCGACCACGTGCACCAGTGGCAGGCGCCAGTCCACGTAGGTGGCGCGCATGAGAAAGCGCACGATAAACAGAAAGACCAGCAGGCCGAAGATCACCTGCAGCAGAAAGGCGAGCGCCTGTGTACCTGCCCCCATTATCCATTCTCCTCTGTGTCACGCCCCAGTTGCTCGGCCAGTTCACCCGCGCGCTGATAGGCAGCTTGTGCCGCCTGGTCGATAATTTCACTGCAGCCCTCGCGGGCAAACACCTTCAGAGCCGCCTCGGTGGTGCCACCCGGTGAGGTGACTTTTTCTCGCAGCGTGGCAAACGGCTCCTCGCTTTCCATGGCCATGCGCGCCGCACCCAGTGCCGTCTGCAGCGTGAGCAGGCGGGCATCCTCGGCATTCAGGCCAAGGCGTTCACCCGCTTCGCTAAGCGCCTCCATGAACAGGAAAAAGTAGGCTGGCCCGCTGCCGGAGACGGCCGTCACCGCATCCAGAAGAGTTTCCTTGGGCACCCACACAGTAATGCCCACCGCACGCAGGATATTTTCCGCCCGCTCCTTCTGTTCAGTGGAGACGGCGGCGTTGGCGTACAGGCCGCTGGCGCCGCTGCCGACCAGCGCAGGCGTATTGGGCATGGCGCGCACAATGGCCATGTCGCCGCCGAGCCAGCGATCGATATCGCTGGAGCGGATGCCGGCGGCGATGGAAACGATCAGCGGCTTGTACTGCTGCACCGTATCCGCCAGCTCGCCGCACACGGCCTGCAGCTGCTGCGGTTTGACCGCCAGCACCACCACATCGGCCTGTTGCGCCGCTTCGCAGTTGTCTGCATAGGCGGCGATACCAAGGGTGCTGGTCAATTGCTGGCGGGCGGCTTCGTTGGGGTCGGTTGCCAGAATGCGCTGGCGATCGTAGCCGCTGTTGAGCAGGCCGCCGATCAGACTGCGCGCCATATTGCCGGCGCCGATAAAGGCAATGGTTGCGTCCATGGTGTCTGTCCGTTGAGGGTTGCCTTCATTTTAGGGGTTGCGCAAGGGTTCTCAAGGTTTTCTTGCTGCCGCCGATAGCCTTTAGGTAGCAGGGAGGACACGGCATGAACACGCTAACACAACCGGCATCCATTCTTGGCCGCCTGGCCAGTCCCAACGTGGATAACCCGCTGATCCAAACGACGCAGCAGGATCGGGCGGTGCATCATCCCCAGCGTGAAGCAGCCCCTCAGTCTCTGACGGCAGTGGCGGTTGGCGCTCAGGCAACCTGGCAGGCGCGTCTCAGTAATACGCTCACCTTTGAACTGACCACCCGCGAAGGCGATCGCGTTCAGATCAGCGTGCGCCAGAAGCTCGGTGCCATGCAGCAGACAACGCTGGTGGCGGCGGGTGCGACCGATGGACAGAACACCGCACTGGTGGGCAGTCTGTCTCAACTGAAAGCGGGGCAGTTCGATGCTCGTATCGGTATCCATGTGCAGGGCAATCTGAATGAGGACGAGCTCAAGGCGCTGCAGGACGTCATGCAGCAGGTGGGGGCGTTGGCGCAGGATTTCTTCAGCGGCGACATGCAGAGTGCGGTCGATGAGCTGAACCACATGCATTTTGATAAAAGCCAGCTGGCCAGCTTTGATCTGGACATGCATCAGCGCATTCAGGTGCGTCACAGCCAGCAGGCGGCGGTACAGGTGTATCAGCAGACAGCGCGGCCAGGACATGGGCCACGGCCAGCCCATCCACAGGTGCAGCAGCTGCGTATTGCGCAGTGGCACGAACAGATGGTGCAGGTGGAGCAATCCCTTAGCGCCCATTTCAAGTTTGCCGATACCTCGGTGGAAGGCATGATGGCCGCGCTGGGCAGCGACAGCGAGCAGGATCCGACTCAGCTGGAAGCCCTGATCAAGCAGCTGCGCCAGCAGATGGCCGATCTGCTGGGCATCAAGATGGATACGCCGGAGGAATCCGATCAGGTGGCAGAGGGTGAAGAAGTCAAAGAAGCCGCAGGGGCTGAAACGCCTGCTCAGCTGCCGGCGTCAGAGCAGACGGCAGCTACCGAGGCGTCTTCTCAGGATGGTGAATCCTCCGTTGCGCGGGCGGAGGCAAATACCCCGCGTCCGGAGACATCGACCGCCTGACGGTCGAGCCCGGCTTGCAAAAAGGAGATCACCCCGCTTTATGCGGGGTTTTCTATTTCTGCATGCTGTAATCCCGCGGGCCGAACAGGTCGGTGCCAATGCGCACGATGGTGGCGCCTTCGAGAATGGCGGCTTCCAGGTCGGCGCTCATGCCCATGGACAGTATATTCAGCTTGAACCCTTGACGATTCATGTCTTCCAGCAGTTCCCGCAGTAGGCGGAAAGGCTTGCGCTGTTCTTCCAGCGTCTGGCTGCGTGCCGGGATGGTCATCAGGCCGCGCAACTGCAGGTTTTCCATCTCAGCCATGGCATGGGCCAGCTCGGCGACCGCTTCGGGCATGATGCCGGCCTTGTTCGCCTCGCCGCTGGTATTGACTTCGATCAGCACAGGCAGGGGCCCTTTTTCAGGCGGGCGCTGTTCGTTGAGGCGGCGGGCGATCTTGAGGCGGTCGATGCTGTGCACCCAGTGGAAATGCTGTGCAATCAGCTTGGTCTTGTTGGACTGTATGGGGCCGATCATGTGCCAGCACAGGTCGGGACGCTGTGTCTGTTTGTCCACTCCTTCCTGCACATAGTTCTCGCCAAAGTGCTTCAGCCCCAGTGTGGCGTAGGCGTTGACCATCTCGATCGGTTTGGTCTTGCTCACCGCCAGCAGCGTAATCTCATCCGGGTTGCGGCCGGCTTCGGCGCAGGCGCGTTCAATGCGTGCCTGTACGGCCGCCAGCCGCTGGTGGGCCTGGGCTAAAAATTGATCTGGGTCAATGGGAATATTGCTCATCAATTATAAAATCCATAATAGAAAAGTAATGTTAATGGAGTGATCGCCGATGGGTAAAAAGATTGTATCAAGCCAGAATGGCTATCCCTACGAAGAGAAGCTGTCGCGCAAGGAGTATGAGGCGCAGAAACGTCTGCTGCAGATTGAGCTGCTCAAGCTGCAGAAATGGATCAAGGGCTCCGGCGAGCGGCTCATGATCCTGTTCGAGGGGCGCGATGCAGCGGGTAAGGGCGGCACCATCAAGCGCTTCATGGAGCATCTCAATCCCCGTGGCGCACGCGTGGTGGCGCTGGACAAGCCTTCCGAAATCGAGAAAGGGCAGTGGTATTTTCAGCGCTATATCAGCCACTTCCCCACCTCGGGCGAGATGGTCTTCTTCGACCGTTCCTGGTACAACCGCGCCGGGGTGGAGCGGGTCATGGGCTTCTGTACCCCCAGCGAATACAACCAGTTCCTCCATCAGGCGCCCGAGCTGGAAAAGATGATTGTGGAAGAGGGCATCCTCTTTATGAAGTTCTGGTTCTCGGTGAGCCGCAAGGAGCAGCTGCGTCGCTTCAATGCGCGCAAGAAGGATCCGCTCAAGCAGTGGAAGCTGAGCCCCATGGATCTGGCGTCACTGGACCGCTGGGACGACTATACCAAGGCCAAGGAGGACATGTTTTTCTACACCAACACCAGGCATGCGCCGTGGACGGTGATCAAGTCGGACGACAAGAAACGTGCCCGACTGGCCGCCATGCGCTATGTGCTGAGCCATTTTGACTATGACGACAAGGATGTGGACGTGGTCGGACAGCCCGATCCGCTGATCCTGGCCAGTGGTGATGACATTTTCAAGGAGGATTGAGCCGTGAGAACTTATATTCGCAAGCGCGCCGAAGGTGTGGTGCAGCGTTTCGAGGAGATGCTGCCAGAGGAGGTGTCCGGGACCATCGACCGGGAGCATTTCGATGAGCTGGTGCTGCTGGTGGAGGCGGCCATTGGCGATGTCTATGCCACTACCATGCACGATACCGCCAAGCGGCTGGAGGCGCTGGCTCACGAGTTCCGCCAGCAGGAGCGCATCCTGACCGAAGAGCTGTAGGGCGCACCTTGCGGCTTCTGTGTGGTGGCGGAGGGAGTAGGGAAGTGTTCCCTTTTGCCCGTCATCGCGGTAGCATGAAAACACCTGAATCATCGGGAAAAGGAGGGTGGCATGGAGTTGATGAGCCCCACATTGGGTGAATGGTTCCCGCTGAAGTATGTCTATCGCGGTTATGGCTGCACGGGCGACAACCTGTCGCCGCCGCTGGAATGGCGCGGCGAGCCGCCCGGCACGCAGAGCTTCGCCATCACCATGCACGATCCGGATGCGCCCCATCCCGGCGGCTGGTGGCACTGGATCGTGTTTAATATTCCTTCCACGGTGCATGCCATTCCCGAGGGTGCCGGTGCGTGGCTGCAGGAGCTGGGCGCGTTAGAAAGTGTGACCACGTTCGGCGAGCCGGGCTATGGCGGCCCATGTCCGCCGGTCGGCCATGGACCGCACCGCTACTACATGACCGTATGGGCATTGCCCGTGGCCAAGGCGCCGCTGACGGTGGACACGCCGCCGGAGCAGGCAGCGCGCTGGATCGAGGGACATGCGCTGGATTCGGCCACCATCATGGCACGGTTTGAGCGCCGCTGAGAGGGGGGCCCCGACTTTTTGAAATCGGCTTTTTTCGAGGTGATGGCCATGCATACCAAAAGTGCTCTAATGGGTGCCTGTCTGCTTTTTTTCAGCGTTGTCGGGCATGCGCAGGCGTGCAAGGGCACAGAGATCGGTTTCAGCATGCAGCGCAGTCAGTCGGTGGAGGTGGACCGGCTGCAGGCGTCGCTCTACACCGAGGTACAGGCGCCGGACATGGCGGCGCTGAATGCGCAGCTGAACCGCATTTCACAGGCGGTAAAGGCTGCAGCCGAGCCCTATGCGCCGGAGGTGGAGGTGCAGACGCGTACCTTCCGCAGCTGGCCGGTTTACGAGAGCAAGCGCAAGGTGATCATTGCCTGGCGTGGGCGCTACGGGGTGTTGCTCAAGGGGCCGGTGGCGGATCAGACCACCCGTGCACTGGCGGCGCTGCAGCGTTACCTGACCCTGTCCGGGATTACGCCGGTTGTGTCCGAGGCGCGGCGTCGTGCTGCAAGGGAAGCGCTGGAAGTGGCCGTGCTCAAGGAGGCCCGCAACCGGGCCGAAGCCCATGCGCAGGCGCTGGGTCGCAACGAAGTGTTGATTCAGACGGTTAATCTTTCCGGTGGTGAAGCGCCACGCCCCGTGTTTCGGGCCGCCATGGCCAAGATGATGGACGCAGCGCCTGCGCCCGCCATTCAGGCCGGCACGCAGGATGTGCGCGTTTCAGCCCACGTGCAGGCGTGCGTGATGCGGTAAAGCGAGCAGAAAGGGCGATTACGATTTGGTCGCATTATCCTTTTCGTGTGTTTTCATGGCTGCGAGCATGCGCAGCTTGAGCAGTTCCAGCTGTGCCGGGTCGGCCAGCTTTTCCGACAGCTCGAGGAACTTCTCTTCCAGATAGGCCGCATCCATGGTGAGGATCTCTTCCAGCCCTGCGCCCACTTCTTCAAAGTAGTTGGCAATGGCGTTCAGGTCTTCCTTGAGGGCAGCCTTGACCTTTTCCAGCTCTTCCTTGCTCAGCTCGGCAAATTCGGCTTCCACTTCCGAGGCCTTGTCGATCACCTCGTGCATGGTCTCAAGGATTTTGTCTTCGGCTTCCTTTGCCGCTTCCTGCGCGCGCTTGAGCAGGGCGGCATAAGCGCGTTTCTGTTGTTCGTTGAGCATAGGGGTCTCCCGTTATAATTGTGCAGTTACGATTTTTATTATGGGGTTTAGCATGCAGGATTACCAGCCGCAGACGCTTGAAAAGGCGATTCAACAGGTTTGGGATGAAAACAGGACCTTCAAGGCCGTAGAGGATCCCAATCGGGAGAAGTTCTACTGCCTGTCCATGTTCCCCTATCCCTCCGGCAAGCTGCACATGGG
>CAYYIL010000041.1:0-6776 GCA_964471975.1 uncultured Piscirickettsiaceae bacterium
ACAAGGCCGATAAAGCCCGCACCCCAGTAGTAATACTGACTGAAGCACAGCACCAGGTTACCGTCGCGGGACTGCATGCGCTTCATGCCCCACCAGACGCTGTTGTTGTCATAGCCATAAGTGGCCGCATGCGACGCGATGCTGGCCTCGACCGTAGTAGGTGCCGTGAAGGAACCGTCGGCATTGCGAACAAAGCGTGATGCGTAGATGCCCTTGCCACCGGTCGTGCTGTTATTGGTGGAGAAGTGCACCAGAACCACGTCGCCGTTATCGCACAGCACCGGCGTCATGCGGTGTTGGGCCTCGCCATTCCAGTAAGGGATGACCGTGGCGCTGAGATCGTAGAAGCTCTCCGTGCCCTTGGCATCGATAACTACCTGATCGATGGGATCATGGCCGGTGATCTTGACGTCCTTATAGACGCGGAAATGCACGCGCCGGGTGGTGGTGGCATCCGGCCAGACAATGACCAGCTCGTTGCGGGCATGGTTATAGCTGGCAGTGCCCACCTGTGCATTCAGACTACCCGTTGAAACCGCAGGCGTTACCACGGAATTAGTACGCGTATATTCGCCCTTGGCGCGATCCGGCAACATGCACTTGTCACGATCCACCAGCGCCAGGCGTCCATTCTGCAGCAGCAGCGCCTTGGAGCGATCAGGCAGGTCAGCGTTCACGAATGCAAAGTTGAACGCTGTGCCATAACTCTGATTGCCTCGCGCACGCCAGGTCTTCAGCTGATACAGATCGCTGATATTGACGATGTCGTTGCCCAACTCGCCGCAGCGTGATGTGGAATTGATATGTTGCGAATAGTTACCGTTGCCGCCCGGTATATAACGGATATCGGCATAGCCATACACTTCATACAGACCAAAGTCCTGATCCCTCCAGCCGATATTGTTACCAATGCCAAAATCGTTGTACCCCGGAATACTCGTCCAGGCTGGCAGGTTGGTGTTGTTAAAGGGTGCAGCGCTCTCCAGATCCTTGTTCAGCGCAGTTGTGCGCAAGTGGTTGGCATCTAACTGGGGATGCCATCCCACTTTGTAAAAGGCCGGGCGGCGCTCTGCAGGAATCGCCGCATCCCCTTGTTGCGTACCGCCTGCTGCGGCCCGCATGTCACTGATAATTCGTCCCATGCTCCCCTCCTATCCGTTAGGCGACTTCTTCCATTCCCCAGGCAAAGAAATTCAGGGCATCCGATGCACTGGCGCGGCAGAACAGCGACTGTCCCGGCCCGATGACGATCTTGTCGCGTTCAAAGACGGCCCCCGGATTCAGAGGAACGTCGAACTCGATGTAGTCATTCCCCTCCACCAGCACAGTCATCTGCACGCTGCCGCTGAATCCGGTCGCACCCGTCTGTGGCGCCTCAAGGGTTGGTGCTACCTTGTAGCCGTTGCCTGGATTGACCAACGTCAGCGACTTGATGCCATACTGGAACGTATCCAGCAGTGCGCCGGTACCGGTGCCACCGGTTACGCCGACTGGGCCAGTGCTCGTATCGATCAACGTGGTGTAGCTGCCCGGATTGACAATTGTCGCCGTGACAATACCGCCATTGGCCGCAGTCGTGGCCACCTTGATGGTCGCCGGCGTCCCCGTCCCACCGGAGACAGTCAGAATGTCCCCCGGCGTATAGCCAGAGCCGGCGGTATTGACCAGGAACCCGGTCATAAACATTTCATTGACCTCGACCACAGCGGGCGTGGTCGCCTTGCCTACTACATTAACCGTCGGCTTACTGGTGTAGCCGCTGCCGCCATTAACAACTGCAACCGAACCTATGGCAAGGTCGTTTTTATCAACGATGGCCAGCCGCATCTTTGCAGCCGTCGCGCTTCGATTGACAGCCGCTGCAGTGACGACACCGAACATGCCCGTCGGTGCCTGATACAACAGCACGTCCTGATTGGCTACCGCCGGGCTGACCCGGCCTAAAACTCCATTCATGCCACCCTCCTATGCTTGGATACTCAACAAATGCGGATCAACCGCCATAGAACCAGATGCGTGTCCGCGATACGTTCTGCTGCGCCGCAAGCGTTTTGGCAACTGCCTGCGCATCCGTGATCGCCTTGTCAATGGTCGCCTTGGCTGTCCCGGAATCAGCAGTCAGCTGCGCGATCAGGGCGTTCACGTTCGCTACGGCGGCATCCACATTGGTCTTCACGTCAGCCTCCGCTGTTGTGCGCGCCTGGTCGATTGCACTGGTCGCCAGCGCCACCTCTTCCTGCCGCTTTTGCGCCAGCAGATTCAGAATAGCGTCACGCAGATTGCCGATGTCAACGAGCGCCTGATCTTTGGCGGCCGTGACTGCATTAACCGCATCTGTTTTGGCTCCATTGGCAGCATCCATCACGTCCATGACCGAGATGCGCCCGCCGATCTTTTCCAGCGCCGTGCCGATATAGGCCAGCTCCTCCGGCGTTGCATTGGCGGATGCCGCGATCACCTTGTCGCGCAGCGCGACCACCGCATCGTTCAACAATGAGCCTGTAGCCATACACCCCTCCTCTTAAAACTTAATGTCAAAAGCCAGCCGATTTTTCAGCTTCCTGAACCGCGTGGCGCTGGTGTCCGTTTCCCCGGCAATAAGCGTATCCAGGCGTTTTAATTCGTTGGACACGAAAGACGCATAGTTGGCGTTATTCGCCAGCGCCGCTGCCAGCTCACTCAATGTGTTCAGCGAACTGGGTGCTGCACCTATAAGCTGCTCGATCTTGGCGGCCAGCTCGGCCTTGTCGGCTTTCTGCGCAATGAGCTGGTCAATCTGCGACAGCGCATCACGCAGCCTGACCACATCCTCAGCCAGCTCATTTTGCTGGTGGGGAAGCGGCAGGCCGAGGTTTTGCGTGCGCTGATCAATCATTTATCACCCCGCAGTCAATACCCGGATATTGCGCACGCGTGGACGTGCCGCCGCGGAGCCATTAAGTGTCAGGCGGACTCGCACCTGTTTTGCGGTCAGTGCAGAAACTACATACTCATATTCGGTAAAGCCCTCGATGTCGCTGGGGCTGGTGGTGGGCGAAGCCAATGGCATCCAGGTGGCAGCATTGTCCACCTGATACTCGGCCGTCACCTTGGCGCCTGACGGGATGGCTGCGTCATAGACCACGATAAGTCGGGCGGCGTTCGTTGCAGGAATGGCGCGCGTCACATAGACGCCGCTGGAACGAATGGTGCCCGCCACCAGCTGCGTGCCGGGCCAGATTACAGCACTGACACCCGCGTCGGAACGCAGCACAGCTTTGACGTTGACACTGCCTGACACCGGAGCATCCAGCTGGATATGTTGTCCATCCCCCACGGTCATGACACGGCCCGTAGGAAGCGTCAGGCGATACTCGACTGTAGCGTTGGTGCCATTTGCCTGTGCTACGCCCAGCACCAGCAGGTCGGTCGCATTGGATACGGTGGCAGAACCCAGGTCAACAACCGTCTCGCCTTGAGTAAATACCGCCTCATAGAGGCGGAAAGCCAAGTCGCGATCCTGATGAGCAGTCCAGGTGCTGGCGTTGGAGCTGGAAAGCAGCACACCCACCTGATAGGCCTGTGAGGTGATCCAGCGCCCGTGCGCAGAATCCCATTTGCCCAGCTCGGCAATGCCTACTGTGGTGTCGGCGTCATCGCACAGGACGACTACGGCGTACTCAGTGCCCCCATCCAGCAGCGCTGGCGTGTCGAACTTAAAGTTATTCCAGCTGTCGGCCACCAGGTCTGCGGCGCGCATGCGGGCACTTGCGATGACGTTGCGATTCGGGAAGCCGTTGGAGGTGCCACGGATTTGTACCTCGACATCTGAGCCGCCAATCGCACCCACCCAGATGTCCACCCCGGCCGCCATCATGGTGCGATCAGGTGTAAAGGTCTGCGCCAGGGGATCGGTGTTCCACCACCACCAGCGCCACTCGGTAATCTCCGTCACGCGGCGGATGTTCTCCGTAATCAGGCGCCCCTGCCCGGTAAAGCGTGCCTCGCCATAAGAGCCGCCGGAGCCAATAAACTGCACGCGCTTGGTGCCGGCACGCACATTAGCCGGAATTTGGAACTGTCCCCGGACAATGCCGTTTGCGTCTGCTTTAGCTGCTACCATTTGTCACCTCACACATTACTGGTTGCGACATCAATCCCGTCAAACAGGCACTGCTTGACCGTTTCTCCGGGGCCGAATCCCTTGATCTCAAAGTGGACGGTAATGGGACGCAGATATTCGATCTCACTGGAACTGGCGGAAATCACCTCATTACGAGTGCTGACAGAGGCACTACGCCCCCACCACCACCAGCCCCAGCGGGTGAAGCGACGTGTCACGTTATCCACCACGCGGCTCTGTGTAATCGTCCAGCGATCCACGCTGGGCGTCAGCCTGACCGTTGCAGGCACAGGATCGAATGCCTGGTAGGGATTGCACTTCATGGTGGTGGAGCGCGCCTCTTGTGCAATCGCAACCTGGGGCGCATAAGCGCAAGTGGTGCCCACCTGAACGTCGTTGTTCAGTGGCAACGTCTGTGCGTCAATAGCCAGGGACAGCTCGCCGTCCACAATGGCCGCCGTCTGCTGAATGCCTGCATCCGTCATGCTGTCATCCACCAGCGGATCGGCGAACAGGCCACGGCGTAGGCCTGAATCGCGGCCTGCCAGATCGACGCTCAATTTGTTAATGGCCAGCTCCTTATAGAGCGCATCCACCCGTTGATTGAGCGCCGCGATATCGGACATGGGCACCATGCGCGTGCCATCTGGCGACACATTCATGGTGGCTTGCACCCATGTCTGATGCACCGTGGCCAACGGCAGGAGGTTGGAACCGACCGCCGGTGGAGAGACGCCATAGAGCGAAGCCGCACCCTTGACCCAGACCGCCTCGCCCTTTTCATTCAGACACAAACGGTCGATGCGCGGCAGCTTGGCCTGGTAGGTGGTTAACACCAGCGTGCCGGGCACGGCCCCGGCAACGGTAAAGCCGAACTCGTCAGGACTCGTAATGGTAGCCGTCGCAATATAACGATAGGTCACCTGATAGGAGGAGCCGAGCGCAGGCTCATTGCCAGTCAGCGACCAGTCTACCGCACCGCCCTGCAGGCGGTAGTCGGTGCCCTGAATATAGGTTGTGCCACCCTGCACCACGCTCATGATCTGGATGACAGCGGTGTCAGGCAGGATATCTGCCGCGCCGGAGAAAGAGCCGTGCGTAATAGTGACAGTCTTCTCCTCGGTGATCTTGACCTGCTCTATCTTGGCCGCAGGGCCGAAGTCCAGGTTAATCCGCTGGGCATTTGCGGTCTGCGACACCTTGGGCTCCGCTTCAATGCGCAGCAGATCAGGTGCGGCGTTGTAGGCTACACGGCGTGAAGCCGGCAGCTCAATGGGAAAGCCGTTAAGACGCGCGCGACCCTCACTGATGGTGTAAACCTGCTGGTCATTGGCTCCGACGGATTCCAGATTGACTGTCAGACCGGAAACGATGTAGGTGCCACCTGCAGAGTCGCGGTCATACGCAGCAATGGACTGTGTGACGGCGTCCAGCTGCGGTGGCGGTTCCTTGTGTATAACAGAGCCGTCCACCACCTCATGGACTGGATAGAACTCGCCGCTCTGGCCGTCGCCCTGATACCCCCAGACAATCCACTCCTTGAGGCGTGCAGCACCGGGCTCGTTATAGTTGCGCACCCCGGTGGCCGGATCACGCAACTCTGGATCATCTACTTCGGTAACGACGGATGACTTGAGATAAACACCAACCAGCACACGGCCGGTAGTGGGAATGGTCAGTGTTGCCGGCTCCACCCCTCGAACGGCACCGCCCACATAGATGGCTCCACCTTCGAGAGAAGCAGTGCCTGTGTTCGCGTCGATGACGATACCCGCATCACGGATGATGTCTCCATCCTTGAAAATGGCATCAGACAGCCGCTTGAGGCGACGCTTGCCGACCTCCTGGATTTCATTCAGCTCCGCGGACTGCAGGACATAGCCGGCGCGGAACAGGTGCTTCTCGTAATGCTTGGTGTCATTCGTGCGGTCGTAGTAGCCGACCAGGTTGATCTGTCCCATGCCTGCCCCCCTTAAATCGTGATCACGAACTCGAATGCCTGGCGCACAGCCGCGCTACGGTCGAACTTGGTGAACCGCTCCAGCACCAGCAGGAATCCCGGATCAGACACTTCGCTCGGCAGCAGATAGAACTGCCCAGCCGGAACTGTGCTCACCGGCACCGTGCCAATGAAAATCCCGACCTCGCGGATGCTCTCGCCCACAGCCTCGGTGTAGTCGAAGTTGAAGCGGCAATACAAGTGATTCGTGGCAACAGTGGACTCACTGAATCGTCCGTTGGGAACGATAATGCCCCCATTTGCGTCAGGGGTGCAGAATTGCACGACAGACGCCTGGCGCCGCCCGATTTCATCCACGAGCGCTGTGGCGTCAAGCGGTTCGGCAACCGGCGCAGCATCCCAGGCAGGATCGCCCCGCCCCCACGCCAGGTGAATGGGTTGATTCTTCAAAGTTGCCGCGATTGCGGCACGACCGGAAAGCGTTAAGACCGCCATAGCCATCCCTCCATCTATAGCAACAAAATACCGTCACGACATGGCGGACAAAGCAGAATCGAGAGGCAAAAATGGGATGGAGTGTCGAGGTTGTGGATTGTCGTGGATTGTCGTGGATTTACTCATATGGTAAAATTCAGCACGGGCAACAAAGGCGCTTGACTGTGTTGCCTGTCCTCGGTAGTGTCTGTGCTGCACCGGCGAGAGCTGGTGCGCGGG
>CAYYIL010000041.1:6876-9419 GCA_964471975.1 uncultured Piscirickettsiaceae bacterium
CCGCATATTCTCCCCCCGCGGCTGTCATCTGATCGCCATGTTCGCCAGAACGGAACCGGCCAAGGCCTTCAGAAAATGGGTGCTGGATGTCCTTGAGGGCCTTGCCCAGCCGAGACAGCCAGAAGCCCCCGAAACCCTTACCTCTTCCGAACAGCAGCTGCTGCGCGAGCTGGTGGATAACAAGACGGCCGGTCTTGGCCATCTGCGCCGCCGGGCCTATGCGGAAATCTGGAGCCGGGTGCATAACAAATTCCGGGTATCCTCATACAAGGATCTGCCACGCAGCAGGCTGGCGGAGGTGATCGCTTACATCACCGAGATGGAGCTGAATACCATCCCCACTCCGCGCACCATTCGTGATGAGGGCACGCTCACCTCGGAACAGCTGGATCAGATCCGCAACGTCCTCAAGCCAGCTTTTACCGGCTGGGTGTGGCGCACGGGCGACATCCAGCATGCCTATAACTTTCTGCGTGCCGTCTTTGGGGTCACATCCATTGAGCATATCCCGGCATCCCGGTTTGAGGACGCGCTGGCGCTGGCGCGACAGATGGCGGGGCACTGCGAGCGCTTTGTGATTTCGGCCAGAAAGGCCCGCGAGCGCTTTCTGAATGAAGTGATCGAAGCGGGTGCGCCGTGGACGCCGACGCTTGTGAGTCGCTGGCAAGAGCAGTTTCATGAAGGCCTGCCGCCCAGAACGGACTGGCAGGAAGTCGCACAACAGCTGAACGCGCCCGCAATCGCGGCAACAGCCTGATCGACCACGGGCGGTCAGAAATGGCCGCCCTGCACCCATCAGAGCGATGCATTAATTCTACCCAACAACGTTAATCGGTGACTATTCGATCGCCTGCATTTATACTTCATGGGAATAGAAAGAGGGAGCATGGCCATGTCTACCGCCACACCTGCAAAACAAGAAACCGAAACGCGCAGACTCATGCACAGTGCCAAGAAAAGACGTAAGAAGATGATTGCCTTTGGCTGGTATGGGGGCAAATATTCTCATCTCGACTTTATCTTGCCTTACCTGCCAGAGGACGCCACCCACTTCTGTGATGTGTTTGGAGGATCAGCTGCTGTTCTGATCAACAGGAAACCTGCGCCTGTTGAGACGTATAACGATATCGACTCTGAACTTGTCAACTTCTTCCGGGTGCTACGGGATCGGGGGGACGAACTGATACGCGCAATCTCTCTTACACCGTTCTCGCGCGAGGAGCTGGTGCGGGCATGTGAATATGCCCCTGATCTGGATGAACTGGAGCGTGCGAGACGATTTTATGTCAGAGCGCGGCAAACGCGCACCGGCTTGGCGCAGACCAGCAGTGAAGGACGCTGGGCACATTGTGTATTAACATCGCGCGCGGGGATGGCAGGCGCTGTCTCTCGCTGGCTGGGCGCAGTGGAAGGACTGCCGGAAATTGTGCAACGGTTGCAACGTGTTCAGATCGAAAACGCCCCAGCCATTGAGGTGATTCAGCGATACGATACGCCAGAAACGCTTTTTTATCTCGATCCGCCCTATGTCCATGATAGCCGTGGTGACAAAAAGGCCTACGCCTTTGAAATGAGCGACGACGATCATCGCGAGCTTGCTGATGTCTTGCAGAATATTCAGGGGCGGGCTGTCATATCAGGGTATCGATGCGACCTTTATGACGAGTTGTTTTCAAACTGGTTCAGAGTTGATGCGCCTATCAAACGATGCAACGCCTCTAAAGGATTGCGCCAAGAATCTTTGTGGATGAATTTTGATCCAGAAGGTATCCGACATGAACGATCAACAGCCTGATCCTATAGAGGCTACGAAACTACTCACAGAACTCTGGCATGACGTCCTCAATGAACCTGAATATCAGACCGATCCTGATATTGATGAGCTAATTGATTGCGGCTTTGTATCCATCCGATTTTGCTTGCCCACGCAACTGTTGGGCAAGCTGGCTTGTCATGCGTGTGATGCATTATGTCTGCAAAAAGGCGATGGCAGCGATGGCAAATGGGACCCCCGTTCTTTCTGCCAGAAAACCATTGTCCCGTGGAACAAGGAAAATGAGCATGTCCTTGGTGATAGCTCAGACCCTTACGTCAGCAAACCACTGCGCAGAGAACGACTGGAAGCTGATCCCAAAAATGTGAAAGGGAGAAAATACTGGGAAAGTCTCTATGATCTGCTTGCCGATGTCCAGGAAAGCGACGATCCTGCGTTAACCAAAGAGATATTTCTCAAAACACTACGGAGCATCCGAAAGAAATTAGAAGCCCAAACATTCGAATACCCTGTTCCGCCAAGAATCAGTGCAGGCCAGACTATTGATCTGGTGCAATCTTTTCTCTCTGAGGCAAGCGGGGGTGACCGTGCCTTGAGCGTCGTTGCGGCATTGCTTCAGGCCACGAGTGCCAAACTTGATCTTTGCGAGGAGGTGCGTAGAGAGGCTATCAATGCTGCAGACAATGCGACTGGCATGGCTGGTGATATTGAGTGTATCTCAAAAGACGGACAGATAAGGTTTGCCATTGAAGTCAAGGACAAACACCTC
>CAYYIL010000042.1:0-8869 GCA_964471975.1 uncultured Piscirickettsiaceae bacterium
GGGATAATGCCCCCTGCTGGACTCGAACCAGCGACCTACCGATTATGAGTCGGCAGCTCTAACCAACTGAGCTAAGGGGGCGTGTTGTGAACGCTGCCCTGCATTCGCCGAAAAGGGAAGGCGGGCAGATCTGGCTGCACTTTCAGGGTGCGCCGCCACAAAAAAGCCGCCCGAAGGCGGCTTGGCATTATACCCGAACGGCTGAAAGACCGCTTATTCGAGGAAGCTCTTGAGGCGATCCGCCCGCGAGGGATGACGCAGCTTGCGCAGCGCCTTGGCTTCGATCTGACGGATGCGCTCGCGGGTGACATCGAACTGCTTGCCCACCTCTTCGAGCGTGTGGTCGGTGTTCATGCCGATGCCGAAGCGCATCTGCAGCACCTTGGCCTCACGCGGGGAAAGGGAGGCCAGCATCTCGTGCACGGTTTCGGACATGGCTTCCCAGTCCGCCACTTCGGACGGGTTGGGGATGTTGGTGTCCTCGATAAAATCGCCCAGTGAGCTGTCTTCGTCATCCCCCACCGGCGTTTCCATGGAGATAGGTTCCTTGGCGATCTTCATCACCTTGCGCACCTTGTCTTCCGGCATTTCCATCTCCTCGGCCAGCTCTTCCGGGGTGGGTTCGCGGCCCAGCTTCTGGATGAGCACGCGCTGCACACGGTTGAGCTTGTTGATGGTCTCGATCATGTGCACCGGAATGCGGATGGTGCGCGCCTGGTCGGCGATGGAGCGGGTGATCGCCTGCCGGATCCACCAGGTGGCATAGGTGGAGAACTTGTAGCCGCGACGGTATTCGAACTTGTCCACCGCCTTCATCAGGCCGATATTGCCCTCCTGAATCAGGTCGAGGAACTGCAGGCCACGGTTGGTGTATTTCTTGGCGATGGAGATCACCAGACGCAGGTTGGCCTCCACCATTTCACGCTTGGCGGCGCGCATCTTCTGCTCGTTCTTGCTGATGTCCTTGTACAGGTCCTTGAAGTGGCTGATGGGCATGCGGCTTTCGATCATCTTGAGGCGCTTCTGCGCGCGGTTGATCTCGGGGCGCAGCGCCTCCAGCTGCTCAGCCTTGTCCGGGAAGCGCTCAATCACCCGATCGACAAAGTCGCGGTCAATCTCGTGCCCTACATACAGCTCGAGAAAATCCTTGCGCGGTACACCAGCCTGATTGACCACCAGATCGAGGATGACGCGCTCGAACTTGCGGATTTCGGAAATCTTGCCTTTCAGCTCGGCGAGGAAGGCATTGGTAAAGTTGGGCGTGAGCTTGGCCATTTTCAAGTGCTCCACCACCGCTTCCCGCTTCTTGCGTGCCTTGGGATCGTCGGCGCCATATTTCTGCTCGGCCTTTTCTGCGGCGGTGTGCAGCTTGCGCAGCGTATCCACAAAGGCCTTGACCTCTTTCGGATCCATGCCGTCCTTGGGCGCCTTGTCGATATCCGGGTTGAGCTTCTCGTCCGGAATATCCTCGAAGTCCTCGGGACGCAGAAAGCCCTGGATGATGTCAGCCACCTTGCCCTCGCCGTCGTCCATGCGCTCGAAGGCTTCCAGAATGCGCTCTGCCAGCAGCGGATAACGCGCCAGACCATTCATCATGCCACGCTGACCGGCTTCGATGCGCTTGGCGATCTCAATCTCACCCTTGCGGCTGAGCAGCTCCACCGAGCCCATTTCACGCATGTACATGCGCACAGGGTCGGTGGTGCGCCCGAACTCAGAATCCACTTCGGAGAGGGCGATCATCGCCGCTTCGGCCGCCTTTTCGTCAAAGACGCCGCCTTCCACCGTCATCAGCTCGTCGGCGTCGGGGGTGGACTCGAAGAAGGGAATGCCGAAATCCTTGAGGATGGTAATCACCTGATTGACCTGATCCTCTTCCGCATCTTCCGGCATGACGTCATTGACGTCCGAATAGGTCAGGTAGCCAAGTTCCTTGGCGCGTTCGATCAGGTCGATGAGTTGCTGTTTGCGTTCTTGACGAGTAGCCTGGGCCATAGTTGTGCTGTGTCCTCCACAATTGCAATCGGTGTCCAGCTGGGGACGGGTTCACGCATGTTCGCCAGGTCGCGGCTCAAAAGCCAACCGGTGACACGCTCGCTGACGTGCCGCTTCGGGATCACGTTTCAGGGGGTCTGACCGGAGATGTTCAGGCGACTACTCTGCTTGCCGATAAGTCGGTTCAAATGGTAAATTATAACACCTTTCAACAGTTTATCTGCATGCACACCGAAAAACTTGAACGGCTCATGCCCTGTATGTAGGGGCTATTCACCCCGTTTCAAGGCGGCAATGGCCGAAATGTCATCGGTTGTGGCCAGCTCGATGGCCTCGATCAGGCGCTGCAATAGCACTTGGAACTCGGCATCGCGATTCTCGCCGGGCGGAGGCAGCTCCAGCCGCTGCAGCGTTGCCAACAGCGCATCATGGCCATGTTCCTGTAGCAGCGCCTGCACTGCGCCCGTGTCAGGCGTCTGCAAAAGGGTTTCGATCAGCCATGCCAGCATGGACGCCCCCTCCACCGGCGCCTCTCGCAGCAGCGCCACGTCATCCGCCCTGAACCAGTCGCGCACCTTGTGCGGCTCGGCCAGAAGATGGCGGGCGATGCGATGGGCCAGCCCCACCACCGGCGGCGCCTGCCACCGGGGCTTCTTGACGCCCTCGCTGCGGGCGTAGGGCAGATAGATGCCCAGCTCCTTGCCCAGTCGCCATGCCGGGATACCCAGTGCACCGGCTGCTTGCTCCGCCAGCGCAGACTGATACCACCCCTTCGCCTGCTGCAGCCACGGCTTGATCTGCGCCAGAAAGAGCCGCCGGCCCTCCTGTTCGCTCAGGGGCACCGGCAGTTGTGAGGCAATCTGCTCGACCACGAAGTCCACCAGCGGCGGCGCCCTGTCCAGCTGCTGCTGAAAGCCCTCCACCCCCTGCTTGCGCACCCAGCTGTCCGGATCCTCGCCCGGCGGCAAAAACAGAAAGCGGGCACTCTGCCTTTCGCTCAGGCGGGGCAGCAGCAGCTCCACCGCCTTCCATGCCGCCTTGCGTCCGGCAGCATCGCCATCAAAGCTGAACACAACCGTATCCACTTCGCGATACAGTCGGTCCAGATGGGCTTCGGTCACGGCCGTGCCCAGCGTGGCCACGGCATTGGGGAAGCCGTGCTGCGCCAGGGCGATGACGTCCATATAGCCTTCCACCACGATGATCAGATCGGGTTTGACCCGTGCCTGGTGCATTTCATACAGGCCATAGAGCACCTGCCCCTTGTGGAAGATGGGACTTTCCGGCGAATTGAGATACTTGGGCTTGTCATCGCCCAGCACGCGCCCGCCGAAGCCGAGCACCCGGCCGCGCACGTCCCGGATGGGAAACATGATGCGGTTGCGGAAGCGGTCATAAGTGCCCTGCCTGCCTTCCTTGCGGATGCGCAGCCCCACCGTTTCCAATGCCTCCTCATAGGCTGCGATGGGGGTAAAGGCGCGATCGAGACTGTTCCAGCCGGGCGGCGCAAAGCCGAGATAGTAGCGCTTGGCGATTTCCGGGGTCAGCCCTCGCTCGCGCAGGTAGGCCTTGGCGGCTTCGGCTTCGGGATGGTCGCGCAGCTGCTGCCGGTAGAAGCGTGCGGCGTGCGCCATCAGGTCATACAGGGTAGCCTGCTCTTTCTGGCGCTGTGCCTGCTCGGGGGACACCTTCTGATAAGGGACCTGCAGCCCCACCTGTTGTGCCAGTGCCTCAACGGCATCGGTAAAGCTGAGGCCGTCGTATTCCTGCAGAAACTTGATGGCATCGCCACTGGCACCACAACCAAAGCAGTGATAGAACTGCTTGGTGGGCACGACATTGAAGGAGGGGGTCTTTTCGCTGTGAAAGGGGCAGCAGGCCACATAGTTGCGCCCCGCCTTTTTCAGCGGCACGCGCTGGCCGATCACCTGCACAATGTCTGTCTGCGCCAGCAGCTGCTCGATGAAGTCACGCGGGATCTGACCGGCCATACGTCTCCTGATGGGTATGACACCCCGTTATGGATGCCAGAAACAGAAAAGCCTGCACATCGGCAGGCTTTTCATTGAAGCGCGAGACGGCCGTTTTTTCAACCGGCCAGTTTCGCCTTCACTTTCTTGCTGACCTCGGCCATATCGGCACGCCCCTGCATCTTTGGCTTGAGTACGCCCATCACCTGACCCATGCCCTGCATGCCGCTGGCACCGGTTTCGGCGATGGCTTCGTCAATCATGGCGTCGATCTCGGCTTCGCTCAGCGGCTGCGGCAGAAACTCCTGAATAACTTCCATCTCGTAGCGTTCCTGCTCAGCCAGTTCCGGGCGGCCGGCGTTCTCATACTGTTCGATGGAGTCGCGACGCTGCTTCACCTGCTTGTCGAGCACGGCGATGACGTCGTCATCACTCAGCTGCTTCCGGCTGTCCACTTCCACCTGCTTGATGGCGGCCAGCATGCTGCGGATGACACCCAGACGCTTCTTGTCGCCTGCCTTCATGCAGGCCTTCATTTCCTGAGTCAGTTTCGCCTTGAGGTCAGACATGGCTTAAACCGATCAGTGACGACGGTTCTGCATCATGCGGCGACGCTCGCGGGACAGGCGCTTGGCCAGACGCTTGATCGCAGCGGCCTTCTTGCGCTTGCGGGCCCAGGTGGGCTTTTCGTAATACTCGCGACGACGCGCTTCGGCAATAATGCCGACCTTTTCACATGCGCGCTTGAAACGACGCAGGGCGACGTCAAACGGCTCGGTTTCACGAATCTTGACTACTGGCATAATTCTGTTTCCGTCCTGTTAGGGGTTTTCAAAGAAAGGGCGAATTATAACCATCACCGCAAGTCATTGCAAACCCTTGAGTTGTATTGCGAATCAGACACTGTCTCTGCAGGCAAATCATCGCATACGTAGCCGAAGCATCCCCCTGCCCACTGGATTTGTGCGCGAGCGCAAACCCGTTCACGGCGGCTTTTGGCTACAATGTGGCGAGTCAAAATAAACGGACACCGTGCATGAATCTGGAATCCATCCGTGCCCTGATCGCTGATGACCTGAAAGCCACCGATGAGCTGATCCTTAGCCGCCTCGCCTCCGATGTCGTGCTTATCAACCAGATCGGCCACTACATTATCAGCAGCGGCGGCAAACGCTTCCGCCCGCTACTGGTTCTGCTGGGCGCGCGGGCATGCGGCTATGAAGGCACCCATCATCATGTCATGGCGGCTGCCATCGAGTTCATTCACACCTCCACGCTGCTGCACGACGATGTAGTGGATGAATCCCACACCCGCCGCGGGCACCGAACCGCCAACGATGTCTGGGGCAATGCAGCCAGTGTGCTGGTGGGCGACTTTCTCTATTCCCGCGCCTTCCAGCTGATGGTAGAGCCCCGCTCGCTGCGCATCCTCGAAATGATGGCCGACACCACCAATGTCATCGCCATGGGTGAAGTGATGCAGCTGCTCAATATCCATAATGCCGAGGTGGATGAAGCCCATTACCTTGAGGTGATTTACCGCAAGACGGCCAAGCTGTTTGAAGCGGGGCTGCGGGTGGGGCCGATTCTGGTGGAGCGCCCCGACTGGGAGGAGGCGCTGGCTCTCTATGGCAGCCATCTGGGTGCAGCGTTCCAGCTGGTGGATGATGCGCTGGACTACATGGGTGATCCGGAGACACTGGGCAAGAATGTGGGTGATGATCTGGCGGAGGGCAAACCCACACTACCGCTCATTTACGTGCTGCATCACGGCGAGCCTGCCGATCGCGAACTGATCCGCACGGCCATCGAGGCGGAAGACGGCAGCCAGTACCTGGAGCAGGTGATCGACGTCATCAAGCGCAGCGGCGCACTGGACTATACGCTCCAGCGTGCCCGTGAGGAAGCCGACAAGGCCAAGAAGCTGCTGTTCATCCTGCCGGAATCCCCCTACCGCGATGCACTGGCGTCCCTCGCTGACCTGGCCGTCAACCGGGATCATTAAGCCGCTCAACCGTTCGCAGCCGCCTTCGCTTTCCCCATAAAGCGACCGAACTGGCGCTGCTCATTCAGCTGCTTGAGCTTGCGCTGCAGCTGCTCATTGCGCGTGCGCACGAACAGCTTGTAAAGATCCAGATTGCGCAGCTTGGTCTTTTCCCAGTCCATATGGTCCACAATCCAGTGGGCGATAAAACGGATGATATGGCACTCTTCCCGGTGGGCATAGATTTCCTTCGGAGTATAGGTCGGACCGCGCAGGCGCTCCACAATGATCTTGCCCCGTCGCGCGCAGGGATAGATGCGCAGATAAGCGGTTTCCTCTTCCCGCACGCTGACGCCTTCGTAGAGGCGGATCATGCCGCCCATGGAAAAGGAGACCTTGGATATCAGCAGGCTTTCATGCTTGCCGCTGAGGCCAATCACCTTCACAAACAGATTCTGCTGCCGCACCTGACGCATGAACTTCTCCACCAGCTCAAAGGGCACATGGTGGAATGCTTCTTCCTTCTTGAACTGCGCCACGATATGTCGGTCTTCCGCCCGCTCCAGCAGGCGCATGAAATAGAACAGCTGTGGCTGCGCGGGCACGGCGTGCTTGTTTTTACGCTGACGTCTGTCTAAACTGGGTTTCTTGTGCTCGCTTCTGGACATTGCATGCCTCCCTGTCATCGTCTTTATCGACCGGAGACCCAAAAACTTCACCTCCCACAGCCCTGCGGATGAAACGGTTTCTTCTTTTCACCCTGCTCCTCATCGCCGCCTGCGCACGGGCACCCGCACCTCAAACCCAGCAGTTTTATGTGTTCGGCACACAGGTGGATGTCACCCTCTATGCCGACACGCCCCGGCAGGCGGAACAGGCGTTTGCCGCGCTGAACCAGCGCTTTCAACGCTTTCATCGCAAATGGCATGCGTGGGAACCGGGCGGCATCATAGGCAAGGTCAACGCCGCCATCGCAGCAGGGCAGCCCATCGACGTGCCCGCCTCCGTCAAGGCATTCATTTTGAAATCCCAGCAGCTGTGCCGCGCCTCCAGTGGCCTGTTTGATCCGGGCATTGGCGCCCTGATCGATCTGTGGGGCTTTCATGGCGAAGACTGGCACGGCCCGCCGCCACCGCAGGACAAGATCGATGCCTGGCTGAAGCAGCACCCCTCTCTGTGCGACATCGTCTTCCACGGCAATACCCTGATCAGTCGCGATCGCGCCGTGCAGCTGGATTTCGGCGGCGACGCCAAGGGGCTGGCGCTGGATATCGCACTGGACACCCTGCGCCAGTTGGGCATTCACCACGCCATCGTCAATATTGGTGGCGACATGAAGGCGCTGGGCAACAAGCCGGACGGCTCGCCCTGGCATATCGGCGTGGAAGACCCGTTTCACCCCCGACAGGTCATCGCCCGCATCGACCTGCATGACGGTGAAGCGGTAGTGACCTCCGGCACCTACGAGCGCTACTTTGACTGGCAGGGCACCCGCTATAGCCACATTCTCGACCCGACTACCGGCTGGCCCGCCCACGGGCTGGTCTCCGTCACCGTGATCCACCCCGATGCCACCACCGCCGATGCCGCCGCCACAGCACTACTGGTGGCGGGCCCAAAACGCTGGCGTGCCGTGGCCCAGCGCATGGGCATAAAACTGGCTGCCGTCATTGATCAGAATGGCCAGCTGCACATGACCCCTGCCATGCGGGCACGCTGGCAGCCCCTGCACGCCAATCCCTGAGAAGAAACAGGGGCTTCAGCCCCTGTCGTGCCTTCAACCACTGCCGACCACACACCTTGCCCGCACCGGGACATTCCCACACACAGGGGGTCCCCGACTTTTTGCCAGGCACAAAAAACCCCGCCGGACGACGGGGTTGAATGTAGGGACTGAAAGGGCCCGTCAGGCCTGCTTCAGCTCCTTTTCCAGCTCGGAGGGATCCGCCTGCAGATCCTCGTCGCCGAAATACAGCTGCCAGATGTAATACAGCAGCGGAATGATGAACAGCGTCAGCAGGGTGGACGACAGGGTGCCGAAGATCAGCGATACCGCCAGCCCGCCAAACACCGGGTCGGTGATCATGATGGCGGAGCCAAAGATGATCGCCAGTGCGGTCAGGATAATGGGACGCGCCCGCACCTTGCCCGCCTCGATCACCGCATCCTTGAGGCTGTACCCCTGCTTGCGGTAGTCGAGGATAAAGTCGATCAGCAGCAGCGAGTTGCGCACCACGATTCCCGCCAGCGCAATCACCCCGATCATGGAGGTGGCGGTAAACGCCTGGCCCGTGAGCCAGTGGCCCGGGAACACACCGATCATGGTGAGCGGAATCGCGCCCATCACGATCACCGGGATCATGAAGGAGCGGTAGTAGGCCACCAGAATCAGGTAGATGAAGATCAGCGCCACGATGAACGCGCTGCCCATGTCGCGGAACACGTCCAGCGTCAGGCGCATCTCGCCACCCCAGAGGATGGTGTAGTCGGTGATGTCCTTCGGCTGCGCCTCCACAAAGCCCAGGTTGGCGGTATGGAAGGTGAGCCCGGACTTGGGCAGCGTCTTGCCGTCCAGCCACTTGTCCAGCGTCAGCACCGCATACACCGGGCTGGATTTCAGCAGCTCGCCGCCCACCATCACCATCTGATGCTGGTCGCGATCCAGAATCGGCTTGGCCTGAATCACCTTCTCGATCTTGGCCACGGCGCTTACCGGCACTGCTGCACCGGTGCGCGAGGCCACCCGCAGGCTCATCAGCTGCTCCGGCGCCGAACGCTCGGAACGGGGCAGGCGCACCACGATATGCACCGGCTCGCGGGCATCATCCAGGTGCATGGCGCCAATCTTGAAGCCGGAGACATAGTCGTGCAGCATCTTGCCCACCTGCGCCGGTGCCACGCCCAGCAGGTTGGCCTGATC
>CAYYIL010000043.1:0-5434 GCA_964471975.1 uncultured Piscirickettsiaceae bacterium
GTATAAACCTGCCCTTCATTCGGGTCGTTTACGGTTACCGTGATGCTGTTTGCCACCACATTGACCACGCCGATGCTGTTGGTGATCTGGCCGGGCGTAATGATGACGCTGATGGTGTTCGCATTGCTGGTCTGCGTGCCCACCTTGGTGTCGAACATGGCCCATGCGTTGGTCGCGCCCAAGTCGAGCCACTTGGTGGCATCGTCCGGCGGATAGATGCCGGTGGTGGCATTGGCAAGGCACTCATAGTTTCGATGCACGCCAGCGTCCGCCACGGTCACGCGGTCGCCGGTGTTGTAGGTGGCGGCGGGATTGTAAGCCGGATAGTCGTTTTCCAGCACGTTGGTGCTGGTCAGCTTGGTGTCATCTATTGTGAGCGGCTTAATGACAATCATGCTCTAACCCCCGGCTGGCCGTCGTAGTCCCACTTGTTGAGGATGCGGGCGGCTTTCTGCGTGTGCTTGATCTGTTCGATGCCGACGGCACGCGTGGTGCCTTCCAGACGGTCGAGACGCTCGGCAATGGCATCCAACTTGCGTGCCATGTCATTCCCCGCTCCAGCGATTAATTCTTGCGTGCGGCGCGTATTGACGATGCGCGACGGGCCAGTAATCTCCAGCTCAGGGCCGTTCTCGCCCACCAGCCGCAGGCCTCCGGCGTGAAGTCCCCCAGATGCGAAGCCAGTCACGCCTCTGTCCGCCAGCCACTGACGCGCCTGATCAGTTGTCATGCCGTATGCCCCTGCCACATCAGCCAGCGGCACACCATATTGCTGCATCGCTCCGGCTATCTGTACGGCAGCGGCATGGCCGTCGCCAACCGTGTTCAGAATGCTGTCCACATAGCTGCGAATCTCCCTTCTGCTGTAGTGGCTGGCGGCCACCTGTGGTGCCGTTTGCGCCGTCTGCAGCCCAGCAATAACGTTCTGCAGATTGTTAATGGCATCGGCCACGCTCATCACTGCACTATTGATGCCTGACAGCGCATCCACCTGCGTCTGCGCCGTTGACAGAATGCCGTCCAGCCGCGCAAGCTGTTTCTGATACTGGTCGTTTTCCTGTGCAATCTGTTCTCTGATGGCATCCAGCTGCTGCGCCTGTATGGATTTCTGATGGCCAGCGATACTGTTCAGCTCATCGAGCATATTCAGGCTGATGGCCTGGTCTCGCTTGTAATCCTCCAGCGTGGCGTATTGATCCCTGCTGTTGCGCTTGAGCACTTCCAGAGGCTTGCGCAGCGCATCCAGATTTGGCAGCGCGCCACGACGGGCATTAGCCAGCGCCTGCGCCACCGTCGCCTGCGCGGTGTGATAGTCCATGCCAAAACCGGAGGTTCCGCTTCTGATGGCATCCATCGTGCCTTGCAGTGCGTTGCGCAATGCATCAATAGACTGCGCCGTCTGCTCAATCGTGCGTTGCTCGGCATTCAGCTGATCGAGGCGCTGTTGATGTGCGGATTGCAGCGCTTGCTTTTGGGCCGTCACAGACTGCCTGAGATCATTCAGCGCCGTCTTCGCCTGCGATGACTTTGCCTTGTAATACTGGTCAGCCAGCCCGGACAGCCTCATCAGCGCGGCATACTGCTCGCGCGCCTTGTGCTTGGACAGATCAAGCGATTCGACAAGGTTGCGGAACTCATCACGTGTTGGAGGCAGCACCAGCCCGACAGATGCGAGCGCATCGTTCAACTGCTGCTGCAGGCGCGCCTGCTTTTCGGCCTGTGTGAAGAATGCGTTGTAGTAGGTGGAAAGCGCAGCCTGCGCATTCTGCACGCCGCCAAGCAGCTGAACAATGGCATCATTAGCCTTCAGCGCCGCAACACTGAACTGCGAAATGCTCTGGTTGGTGATGTTGATCTGCTCGTTAAGTGCATCCCATTCTGTCAGCACACGGCTGATGGTTTCTCCAATGCGTTCCTGCGACTTGCGCACATCCTCGAACAGCGCAGCCAGACCACTGCTGCCAGCCAGCGCGTCGGCATAGTCCGCCTGCAGCTTCTGCACCGCATCGGCAACAGCCTGCTGCGCCTGCGCCTGATCCATGCCATTCAGACTGACACGCACTTGGGTGTCAAAATTGTCCACCAGCGTCTTTCCGGCTTGCTTTGCCAGCACACCGAATTTATCCCTGATGGTTGCAAAAGCCGTATCAATTGCGCTGGCCAGGTCAGGGATGTCACCGATATTGCGGAAGCGCTGCTTTGAGCTGTTGAACCAGCCACCATCCTTGCTTTCGTATAGATAACGATTGGCATGGGCGCGCCCGCCGCCAGCATTAAGCTGAATGCCACGGTCCTTGACTTCCCAGCTGCCTCCGGTGATGCCGGTGATCACACCCTTGGCGATGTCCCCGCCGAAAATACCGCCCAGTGCTGCGCCGACCGCCGCACCAATCGGTCCCGCCAGCGCCGCGCCGATAGATGTCAGGCCATAGGCCGCCGCACCGCCGACCACGCCGCCAGCGAGACCGGCCTTGCTGAAACCGGACAGTGCGCCGCCGACAATTGGCAGGTAAGCGCCTGCGCCGGTCGCAAGGGCTGCGCCGTATTGACCCTGCCCCCACATGGTGGCAATGGATGAATTGATCTCTGAAAAGCTGGTCAGGCCGGTATAGGCTGACATGCCGTATTTGTAAAGCATCGGGTCAGACAGCTGCGCCAGCGAGCCGAGCGGACCAGTGCCGCCAATGCCACCAAGCCCAGATGCCGCCGCAGTCCCTGCCGTTCCCAGTCCAAGGCTGCCGCTGATGCCGATCACAATCGGACGGGTGATTGCAGCATGTGCCAACTCCGCCAGCAAGTTTTTGAACAGGTCGCGAATTGACGACATCGCATCCTTGCTGCCGTCGATAACATTGCGCCACATGCTGACAAAGGCATCATCGATGCGCTTGACGGCCTGCTCGAAAATCTTGGTCAGTGCGTCCTTGGTTTCCTTGGCGGTCTTGGCGGCTTTTTCCTTGCCGTCCTCAAGCGACTTATTCACCTGCGTGTGCAGCTGTTCCAGCCGCTCGTAGTATTCTTTTGTGGTGATGATTCCGGCGGCATAGGCGCGCTCGATGGTGTCCAGCTTGTCGAGGTAGTCGTCCATTTTTGCGCCGACAGGATCAAGAGACTTGGCGACACTCTGATAAGCCTTGGCGAGCTTGGTTGTGTCCTGTGCCAGCTTGACTGTTTCGATGGCCGTCTTTTTGGCTTGCTGTTCGTGCTCTTTCAGCACGTCTTTGTGTTTTTTGGCAGCCTCATACGCTTTGCGGCTTGCCTCAACGCCCTGATAGATCGCGTCGCGGAACGCCTTGTGCTGCTTGGCGGATGCCGCTGCCGCGTTGCCCAAATCCTGCAGCGCGCGGCGTGCCTCCATGCCGAATGATGCGCCCTGCTCCAGCGAAACCCACGCACGGTCAAGCGCATCAGCAACGCCCGGCATGGTGGCGCGGATTAGCTTTGACACACGCCCAATCATGTCGGCAAGCGCATGCAGCGCATTGTCGATAAACTCTGCGACTGCCCGCCATGCTTCCAGCGCAATCCGCTTGGTGCCGGTCAGGGCGGAACCGAGCGACTCGCTGATGTGATCCCACACCAGCATTAACCCCCCAACGCTGGCGCTCATCAGGTAATCAGCCAGCGCAAGATATTCGCGCATAGCCTGAATGCCGTTTCTGACCGGCGTGGCGAAGTCAATAGCGGCGAGAGACTTGGCCATGCTTGCTATCATGTCAGCCAGCGCGCCGGATGAATTGATGGCGCTTTCAACCTCACCGACGGACTCAGTAATGGCGTTACGCAGGTCTTGCCATGCCTTGCTGGTGGTCAGCGGCAGCTGCGCAAAGCCGCCCTCGATATACTGCTGTGAGCGTTGCAGCGCCTGAATCACCACCTCGGACGTGAGCTGGCCCTGCTCAGCCATCGAACGCAGCTGGCCAACCGGCACACCAAGGCCCTTGGCCAGCGCCAATGCCACACCACGCCCGTTTTCCATGATGGCGTTAAATTCCTCGCCACGCAGGACACCGGAACCCATTGCCTGAGCGAACTGCAAGGTGGCAGAGGCGGCTTCCTCGGCGGTCGGCTGTGACAGTGCGAGGGCTTTGTTAAACAGCTCCACGACGCGCGTACTGTCTTTGACACCCATGCCAAGCTGCTGCAGGCTGGGCGCCATCGCAGCATACAGTTTGGCCAGCGCGCCCATATCGGCATGGGTTTCATAGGCGATGCGCTGAAGGGCTTTCTGCGCCTGAACAAACTCTGCAGTGGAGCCAGATACCAGCTTGATCTGCGCATTCAGCTGCTTGTAGCTGTCAGCAAGCCGGAGATAGCCGCCAGTGAATCCACTGATGGCTCGCACAGACAGCACGCCTACGGCAATATTCTGAAACTGCCGCAGTTGACGAGAGATGCTCTCTACGCCCTTGCGCGCACGGCCAAAGCCACGATCAATCCGGCGCCCACTCTCTTCGCCCGCAGCCCCCGCCTGCTTGAGCAGCTTTTCAACATTGCGCACCTGGCCAGCGAGCTGCCCCGTCTTGGCATCAAACCGCAATACAATGGCGAGGTCCTGTTTCTGTGCCATGCGCTATACTGTCCCTATGCGTGACTTCTTTGCTTTCGTTTTACAACTCGCCCTCTGGACAACCATCGGACTCTTTGTGGTGGCGCTGTTTCTCATCGCCATCGGCCTGTCGCATCAGCCCTGACTGTTCAACAGACTGATCGCTTCTCGCTCGCAAATGATCAACCGGTTGAACACATCCGCCTTATCAACGTCGGCGAACAGCATGTCCATAACAACCGCCACCTGCGTGTAGTCGAGGCCGTCATAGATGATCTGCGCCCCGGCCATGTTGCTGACCACCAGCTTTTTCCAGCAGTTTTGACAGGCGAGAAACAGCTGGATGGCGGCGTGATTTTCAGGCCAGACTTCGTAATCCTCTGGCGGTGCCTCCGCTGGTGTCTGGCCCCATTCCGCGAGCGCCTTGGCAAGGTTTGCCTGATCGTCGCCGCGCAATATCCAGCGGACGGCCCCGATTAAATTGCCTTCTTCCGAGGCGATTTCTTTCCCATGGCGTCGTTATATGCCTCGATACAGGCCATCGCCAATTCGGTGTCGTCTTTCACGGCGGCCACCAGATCATCGCCGGTGATTTCGTTGCCGTTTTCATCCTGCAGGGTCAGCCCTGCGACGCCCGCCAGAATCAGATCAATCAGCTTGGCGTCGGAATCCTCTGTAATTTCGTGTCCTTTCAGGACGCGGAAAATGCCGGTAAACGTGCCGGTCTTGAGCTTGCCGTCTTCGTCGTAGTACTGGACTTTGACGGGATATTTGAATGTGCGTTCTTTGGCCAGTTTCAGTGCCATATTCAGTCCTCATAAATGGCCCGCCGCAGCGGGCCGGGTGGGTTTACTTGAACGTCATCACGAAGTCGTTATTGGCGGA
>CAYYIL010000043.1:5534-8832 GCA_964471975.1 uncultured Piscirickettsiaceae bacterium
GACTGAATGGCGCTGAAGTTGACGCCAGACGGTGCCGCCTGCGCCGCAACCGGTGTGGTATAAAGACCGGTAAAGCGGAACTTGAGCACCGGAATGTCCTGACTGTTGAGTGTCAATGTGACATTGCCACGGCATCCGACAGCGGCATGACGCAGCCCGTCCACCTGCCAGTAGATGGTCACTGAATCAGTGCTTGCGTCATTGGGCACGTAAAGCACTTCGTTGGGCGCGCCACCGGCACCGGTTGAATCCACCAGCGATTCCGACATGCCGCATGCCTTGAGCACGCTGGCGAAGTGCGGAGCCGTGCCAGCCGTGCCGGACGGCGCAAGCTCCATTTCGAACTCGATATTGACAGCCGTGCCGGTGGTGATGGCACCCTGTGCGCCGAGGAAGCCGGTGATGTTATTGCGTTCGACCTTGTTCAAGTCGGTGGTGACACTGATATTGCGCACATAGAGCGCATCCGCGCCGGTGGGCGACGGGTCAGTGCCGTAGGTGCTTTCCAGCTTGGCCAGCAGCACCTGCGATTGTTCCCTGAGTAATACAGCCATGACTTATACCTCGTGTTTGGCCGATGAATATGGAATCCTAAAAAACAGCGTTCCCACTGCGATGGCCTGATCGTCCTGTTCAGCGTTCAGGCGAGTTTGAGTCAGTTGCGCACCGCTGATTGAATTGCCGATGGCATTGGCAATCATGCCCATCAGCGCCCGACAGTCGGTGAGCGTGGTCGCACCAGATGACGTAAAGCAGGCAGCCTCGATGGTGAGGTGGTGTGAATCGTGATAAAGCTCGTTAATCACTTCATCGCCCGTATCCCGCACCACCACGGCAGGCAGCGCGTCCGGCTCCAGCGTGCCCGCCAACCATTCGTAGGCTTGCACACCGGTGGCCTTCACCGCCGCTTTCACCGCGTCAATAACTTCCTGCCGCGTCATATCGCGAACCTCGCATCGTCAGAGAGATATAGCCGTTGCACGTCTGGCCAAGGATGCTCGATGCGAATGATCGTGTATCCCTGACCGCCATAAATGACCGTGCCCCCCGTTGATGCCGCCACGCTTGATGACACCAGCAGGGACGGAATGGTGTTTTCCACTTCGTCCACTGCGCCGGTGTCTGTTTCAAACACCGCCGCGACGTCCACGCCCGCGACCGTGGCTGTTTCGCCCCAGTCGCTGGATAGCATGGCGTTAAGATCGCTTGCGGCGAGGTCGCTTAGGCTCACGCTTCACCTCCGGCTCGGCATCCTCCTGAACCTCCACGGCCATGCCGCGGCGGATCAGGAATTTGCCGACCGTTTCCTCAACCTCAGCCACATCACCCACAGCAATGTGACGCTGGTCAACGACGACGGGCTTGATCAGCTTGATACGCATGGCTCACTCCTTACACCACAGCGTCTTTGATCACGCTGAAGGATTCAGGATGACGCAGTGCCATGTCGTAGAACTGGTCGGCTTGAATTTCCACCAGCCCTTTGTCCTTGGCGCTATAAGGATCAACCGTGATGTCGATACCGCCCCAGAAGCCGATCAGCATGTCGGTCCAGTTGCCGAACGCCAGCGCGGACAGACCAGTGCCGGTGCCCTTGGTCAGGTTGGACGGCATCTGATTGGAGACGGCGACGGGATAGCCGTTCATCATGCCGTTTTCCACCAGATAGACCGGCATGCCAGCCTCTTTCGGCGTTGTCTTGAAGTAGCCGTTGGTCTTGGCGTTTACGACATACGCGCCAGTGGTCGGGTCAACATTAGCAGCCTCGACGAGGCTTTCCATTTCGACGATGTGCGCCCAAGTGACCGGTCCGCCATTGGCGCCGATGGCGACCAGGTTTACGCCGGTGGCGTTCAGCAGACCAGTCGGCTCATTGGTGCCGCTACCATTAATGCAGGCCGCATCAATCTCGAGCGCGATTTCGCGCACGATGTCGTTGATGATCAGGCTTTCCACATCCAGAGAGGACTGGGCCAGCAGCTGCTTGGAGTAGGCAGAGGCCGCGCCCACGCGACGCGGTGTCAGGGTGACCTGATCCAGCGCGATGTCGGACGCGGTAGTGGCGCCGGTCTCGGTCAGTGCCTGCGGCGTGGTGGCAGCGGTCTGACGCGGAATGGCCACATTGCCCTGCAATCCCTGCATGATGGTGGCGCGGTTGATGACCGCTGAACGGTTGCGCAGCAGCTCGATAAAGTCGCCCGCCATCAGCTCGGTGGCAACGGTATTTGAGCCGGTGTCGGCACCAGTGCTGGTCAGCGCGCGGTTCAGCACGTCGAACGGCACCAGAATGCCCTGCGCCTGCACGCCGGAGCGCTTTTGCGCCTCCTCGCTCACTTCAAACTCGAAGCGGGCGGCATCCTGCAGCTTGCGGTTGCCGGGATTGGCCAGCGCCTGCAGCGCACGCATCAGGCTGAACTGGCGCTTTTCCTTTTCGGACATGCCGATTTCGTCGGTAGCCTTGGTCTGCACCTTGGGCTTCACGTCCATCTGCTCCAGCACCGCAGCGCGGAACTCGTCAACGCCCTTGCCGTTTTCCACGAACTGGCGCGCCAGCTCTGCCATGCCAGTGCGCTCGCCAATGGCCTGAATTTCTGCCACACGCTTGCGCTCTGCTGCCCGCGCTTCGGATTCAATGGCGCGGACGTCCACTTTAGGCTCTACAGCCTGCTCTTGCTTCTTGTCGGTCATGGTGTCTTCCCCCTTTTTGACCTGCACTTTCACTTCAGTTTCCGCATCAAGCTCGCGCCCGATGCCCACGGTGGTGTCCGCCGGAATGCTCACAACAGACACTTCAAAAGGCAGCCATCTGGTCACGCGGTAGACGTCCACGCCATCCCGCTCGCCCTCTTTGACCATCTCCTGTATCTGGTATCCCACAGATACATTGCGGAGAACGCCTGCCTTAATGTCTTTGTAAATCTCTTGCGCCTTTTCGCTTTCGCCCATGCGAATCGTGGCGCGTGCCTTATTGCCGTCGATCCATGCGCGCTCCACGACGCCGATCACTTTGTCCGGGTCGTGGTTGAACAGCACGGGTGCGCCGCGCTCCAATCGCGTCATGTCAATAGACTGCGGGCCGTGATCGAGAATCTCCCAGCCCCATGCGCGCTCATAGGGTTCGTCGCTGGAGAAAGAAAGCGTCAGTGTGCGCGCCTCCTCGTCCAGCTGAAATGCCCCGTCCCTAAACTGCGGCTTGAGCTTCATTGCTTTCCCCTCCGTCAAATTCCGTTTTCACGCCATACTGTTCGCGCATGGCCTGTTCCTGCGCCAGCTGTGCGTAGATTTCCTCGATGTCCTG
>CAYYIL010000044.1:0-8600 GCA_964471975.1 uncultured Piscirickettsiaceae bacterium
GCATCCGTTCCGTTTCGCGCACGGCATCCACCAGCGCTCGCAGTTCGTCAGGCGCCAGGCTGGCGCGGTGATCGGGGCCAGGCAAGGCCTTGTCCAGCGTGAAATGCTTTTCCAGCACACTGGCGCCCAAAGCGGTTGCCGCCACCGCAGCATTCAGCCCTTCGGTATGATCCGAAAGGCCCACCGGCAACTGAAAAGTATCCGCCAGCGTGCGCATGGCTCGCAGATTAACGGCTTCCGGCGGCGTCGGGTAGGCACTGGTACAGTGCAGGATGGTGAGATTCGCCTTGGGCAAACCGGCATGGAGCAAAGTTTCGACCGCATGACGCACCTCATCCAGGGTTGCCATGCCGGTGGAAAGGATCGTGGACAGCCCTGCCCGACCAATGGCACGAAGAAACGGCGTAGAGAGCAGTTCACCGGAGGGAATCTTGATGCGCCGCATGCCCAGCGAGAGCAGATATGCCAGGCTTTCCTCCTCAAACGGGGTGGACATGAACTCAATGCCCGCCTCGTCGCAGTGCGCCTTGAGCTCGGCAAAGGCCTCCAGTGGCAGTGCCAGCTGGCGCAGCATCTCCAGCTGACTCTGCGGCTGACCGGTATTGCGTGCCTGATAGGCCGCCTGCGGGGTGGCGGACACCACCAGTTTTTCCGGAATGAAGGTCTGGAACTTGACCGCATCCGCACCGGCCTGCGCGGCCACGTCAATCAGACGATGCGCCAGCGTGATATCGCCATTGTGATTGACGCCCGCCTCGGCGATGATGAACACGCTCATGATACCCTCCGGGCGGGTGCGCCCACATAGACGCCCGGCTCGGTAATATCCCGCGTCACCACACTGCCCGCCCCCACAATCACATCATCACAAATGTGGACTCCCTGCAACACAATCGCCCCCGAGCCAATGGTACAGCCACTGCCAATATGGGCTTCGCCATTGATGCGCGCGCCGGTGGCCACATGCACATGATCGCCAATGCACACATCGTGCTCCACCAGCGCCTGTGAATTGATAATGCCATTCACGCCCACACGGGCAAAGCGATTTACCAGCGCCTGCTGCATGACGACCGTCCCCTTGCCCAGCCGGGCTGTTTTGGAAACGCTGGCATTATGGGCAATCAGCGTCGGTAAGAAGGCATTCATGACACACAGCTGGGCAAACAGCCGCCGACGCACGGCCGCACTCTTGATCTGCCCCACGGCAATGATGACACCATCCGCCTGCGCGGCCAGTGCCGGTAGATTCGGCGTAAAACCAATCACGCGCGCCGATTTATGACGGCGACAGGGTGCGCCCGGCTGCTCTATCGCACCCATGATCGTCCACTCGGGCAGATGCGAGACCATCTCCACCAAACTGGCGGCATGGCCACCGTTTCCAATCAAAAGAAGTCGTTTAGCCATTGGCACACCGAGGTGAAGAAGGCACACACACGGTCGTTTCAAACAGCCGCTGGCTGTTGTCCATTTCCCCAAACCGCAGTGCCTCGCGATACGGCGGCTGTTGATGCAGCGGCGTCCAGAAAGGGCGCATCTGTACCTTGTGATCGCCCCCCGCCTGCAACAGGGCATCACGCTGCTGAACATCCTGCGTCTGCACGGCCAGCAGCCAGTAATTGGGCTGCTGATCCGGCGTCTTGCCTGCCAGCAGAGGGGGGGCCCCGACTTTTTGCAGGGCCGATTTTTGCCGCTGCTTGAACGCCAGCATTCCGGGTACTTTTTCAAGCTGTGCAAGGCCCAATGCGGCATTCAGATTGGGCAAACGCAGGTTATAGCCCACTTCGTCGTGTACAAAATGCCACGGATGCGGCTGCTTGGCCGTGGTGGAGAGATGACGCACCCGCTCGGCCAGCCTGGCATCGTCGGTCAGCACCATGCCCCCCCCGCCGGTGGTGAGAATCTTGTTGCCGTTAAAACTGAGCACACCGGCGCGACCAAATGTGCCGGCATGGCGGCCACTCAACCGGCTGCCCAAGGCTTCGGCCGCATCTTCAATGACAGGAATGCCTGCCTGTTCCGCGAGCGCCATGATCCGCGGCATATCCGCCATAAAGCCCAGGGTGTGCACGGGCAAAATGGCCCCGATATGTCGCCCACTTGCGCGATGGATATTGCCGTCACATTCCTCGCGCAGAAAGGTGTCAAGCCCATTCGCCGACAGCGACAGGGTCTCGTCCACATCCAGCAGGACCGGCTCGGCGCCTGCATGCACAATGGCGTTAGCAGTGGCGATAAAGGTGAGACTCTGGGTAATGACCAGATCGCCGGGCTGAACACCCGCAGCCTTGAGCGCCAGCATCAGTGCGGCCGTGCCATTGACCACGGCCACGGCATGGGCCGCACCGGTGTAGTCGGCCACCGCCTGCTCGAACGCTGCCACCTCCGCCCCTACGGAGGACACGTAACCGCTGCGTACCGCATTAGCAACGGCCTCGGCATCCGTTTCATCCAGACAAGGCGCATGCAGCGGCACGGTTTCATCCGCACCATAACCGACACGCAGCCGTTCGATCAGGGGTGAAAAGTCAGACATTGTAGCGGTCGGCCTTGTAGCGACGCAGGTTGTCCGGATGGGTAAACCAGTCGATGGTGCGCTGCAGCCCTTCGCGGATGTCGATCTGCGGCTGCCAGCCGGTCAGTTCGCGAATCTTGCTATTGTCACCCCACAGGCGGAACACCTCGGAGCCTGCCGGGCGCAGCCGCTGCGGGTCCTGCACAAACTGGCCGTCCCAGCCCATCAGTTCTCTGATCAACTCAAGCGTATCGCCCACGGAAATCTCATAATTGGAGGCAATGTTCACCACCTCGCCCACACAGGCATCGCACTCCGCCAGCGCCAGCATGCCGAGACAGGTGTCTTCCACGTAATTGAAATCCCGCGTGGGGCTCACGTCGCCCAACTGGATCTGCTCTGCACCGGCGGCAATCTGGGTAATGATGGTGGGAATGACGGCCCGGGCGGACTGGCGCGGGCCATAGGTGTTAAACGGTCGCATGACCGTCACGGGCAGCTCAAAGGCATGCCAGTAGGACAGCGCCATCTGATCCGCCCCGATCTTGCTGGCGCTGTAGGGCGACTGCGGTTGCAATGGGTGCTTTTCGTCGATGGGCACATACTGCGCCGTCCCGTACACTTCGGAGGTAGAGGTATGCATGAAGCGGCGCACGCCCGCCTCCTTCGCCGCCTGCACCATATTGAGCGTACCGGAGACATTGGTCTCCACATAGCTCTGCGGCGCCTGGTAGGAATAGGGAATCGCAATCAGCGCGGCCAGATGAAAGACCGTGTCCATTCCTTCACTGATGGTGCGACAGCACAGGGGGTCGCGGATATCGCCTGCCACTACCTCCATCTGATCGCGCAACGGCGATTCATCCAGCCAGCCCCAGCTGTTGAAACTGTTGTACTGCACCAGCGCGCGGACGCGGGCGCCCTTCTCGACCAGAAGCTCACTCAGGTGCGAGCCGATAAAGCCGTCGGCACCGGTGACCAGTACCGGTCGCTCCCGCCAGAAATCAGACATGCTGCTGCCACCACTGTTGATAGCGAGCCTTGCGCTGCACCACCTTTTCCAGATAGAGGCGCGTTTCCCGCCGCGGAAACTGATAACGAAGGATGCGATAGACCTGTTGCGGCTTAAGGCGGTTGATTCGGGCAATCGCCTGCTCCCGCGTCTTGCCGAACTGTTTCAGCACCGCATTAATGCCGCCATTGTAGGCTGCCACCAGAAGGTATTCGCGACTGCGTGGATCGTGCACGCCAGCCAGATATTTCCTCTGCAGCAGGGCCAGATACGCACTGCCGATTGCCACATTGGTTTCGGGGTTAAGCAAAGCCCGCGCATTCACGCGCCTGCCCGAATGTTTCATGACGTCCAGCACGGCCTGTTCCGGTTTCACCTGCATCAGACCAATGGCACCCGTACGGCTTCTGGCATGGGGGCGAAATCCGCTTTCCGTTTCGACAATCGCCGAAACGAGCGCGGCATCAAGGCGGTTTCGCCTGCTCTCTTGCACAATCAACTCGCGCCAGCGCACGGCATCTTCAAGGTGTTCGGCCTTCCTGAGGGGAATATGCACTTCACGCCAGCTGTGTCCCGATTCCTGCACGGTTCTTGCCCGCGCCAGCAGGGCCTGGGCCATCTGTTGCGCCTGGCGTGGATAACGCACCGGCTGCCCCTTCCAGACGATGCGCCCATAGAATCTCGGCAACTGCAGCAGTGGAATCCCCCTCCTGTCCAGCAACTGCGCCCTGCCCTTCAAATCCGGCAGCAGCATCAGGCGCACCAGCGCACGCAGCTGGGTTCGATAATCCAGTCGATCCTGATCCAGCAGCATGATAATTTCATCATCGAACACCATGTAGTCCAATGGAACGTCCTCGGACCGGCCTGTTGCGGCATGCGCCGCAGAAGAGGGGTCCTCAACTTTTTTGACCTCGGTTTTTGGCGCACTGTCCGCAATCCGTGAAAAAGACCGCTGCTGGATCGGCTGAGGCAGTCGAAAAAGCGTTTTCGTGTCAACTGAAAACGGTTGCTCGGGGGAAGACGCTGACTGGGCCTGGCGCACAAATGAAAGCGTGCGAGCGTTTTGCACATCAGCAGGTTTCTGTTGGTCAGCCTCATGCTGCCAGACAAGAAAACCGGCCAGGACGGCAACAGAGAGTGCACTCCAGGCGATGCTGCCCAGCAGCAGATAGATGGGCAAGGTCGGCATGTGTCGTGATTTTGTCACCATGCCCCCGTTACTGCAATATCAATGCCAGCCTTCAACGCAGGTAATTGAAAAGTGACAGATGTTCCACTTTTACGAAAGCCTGCTGGGCAAACTGCAGGGCCACCTGCGTCTGGGTAAAATCAGCCGTGGCCTTGACCACGTCGACTTCTTCCAGGTTCTTCTTGTGGTCCTTCAGCGCCAGCTGAAAGTTCTGCAGCGCGTCATACTGGCTGTCGATGCGGTTAATGCGCCCACCGAGCTTGGCCTGTGCCTGACTGATATTGGTAATACCCTGATACAGGCGATCAGCAATCTGCGGTGGGGGCTGCTTGCCGGCATTGAGCCAGTCCCGCAGATTGACCAGGACATTGATAATGTTGTTTTCAACCGTCGCCGTGCCGCCACCCGGACGGGAAACGGTCATGGTTGCACCAGCCGCATTGTCTGCCTTGAAGACTGCATCACCGCGATCGCCGATCCGCACCCGTGAAGCATCACCCTGATCGTTGGGGGCAATATAATTGTCATTATCAAAACCAATCTGCACAAAACGCTGGCCTGACTGCGCCCCCTGGTACTTGTAAAAGCCCGGGTTGGCCGGATCGGGAACAAAGGCGCCGGAAATGTTACTGGCATGTCCGGCGAACAACAGCTCCTTCTCCGGATTGCGCGTGTTGGCCAATCCTACAAAATGCTTGATCAGCTGATCGATTTCCTGCGCCGTCGCCTTGCGATCTGCCGGACTGTAGGTGTCGTTCATCATCTGAATGGTCAGCTCGCGCGCCCGCTGCAACACGCTGGTGGCATCGTTCAGCACGGTATCTTCCAGCTCCAGCTGCGATTTGGCATAGCGGCCATTTTCCACAAACTGATTAATGGTCTTGATGGCGTGATTGAGCTTGTGCAGTTTGGACACTGCTGCCGGATCATCACTGGGGCGATTGACACGCTTGCCCGTGCTCAGTTGCTCCTGAATCTGCAGCAGCTTCTGAGAGTGGGTTTCCATGGCGTCAAGGCCGGTGTGATAGAACTGTGTGGTGGAAATGCGCGCGACCATTTCTGATATCCTCCCTACCGCATCACGCCAATCAGTGTATCAAACAGTTTGTTCGATGCCTGAATAATCTGCGCTGAAGCCTGATAGGCCTGCTGAAAACGCATCAGGTTGGCTGCCTCCTCATCCAGATTGACGCCCGAGATGGACTGCATGTGCTGGGTGACCTGCTTGAGGACCTGCTTCTGGCTGTCGAGACTGATCTGCATGCCGTGGGTATAAAGCCCCACATGAGACGCCATGCGTGAATACCCTCCCAGCAATGTTTCCGAAGCCTTGCCGCTGGCATCCTTGTAAAGCAGTACCTTATTGGTCAGGTTAGCCATATTGGCGATATTGTTGTTGTCCCCTGCCGGCGCCCGACCAGTTCCCGTCACAGGATCCGTACCGCGGGTGGCCAGGGCATTGGGGTCAGTAATCGCCTTGTGGAACTGCGCCATCATGTCCTGATAGGGGTGGATGATATAGGTATCGCCCGGGTTCTTGGCGGCTGTACCGGTGGTATCAAATACCAGCCCCTCAAAAACCGTTTTGGTTCCATCAGGAATGGTGCCGAGATTCTGTCCCGTTGCATTGTCAAACACCTGAAACTGCGCCCCATCCCATTGCAGACGGTATGAACGCGGCAACATGTCCGCCTGGGCCTTTTCCACCTGTGCCGGTGTCAGGCTCAGCGGCGGCGAGGTATAGTCCGTAATATTGTTGGTCACACGGATGCCGCTGCCATCCTCAACACCGGTATTATCTCGGCTCCCCAGTGCCGTCGTATCCAGCGGCTTGAACAGATCACCCCCGGGTTTGTCGCCCAGATCCCAGCCCTGGCGATGCTGGTTGTTCATGGCCGCAGTCAGGCCCGCCAGTGTCAGCCCCAGCTCCTGCTGGGCAGGATCAAGCATGTTGCGGCGAAAGTCGAGCACCCCCCCCAGCTGCCCGCCGGCAATCAGGTCGCTGACAATGCGCTTCTGATCGCCAATGGTCATATAGACTTCCACCCGGTTTTCATTGGTGTAGGGACTGCGCTCGGCGGTCAATGCAGTGCGGGTATTGTCAGACAGCAGCGGCAGCTTGCCATTGCCAATATAGACATCCACGTAGCCGTTTTTCTGTTCAAACGTGCGCACATCCACCAGTTTGCCCAGTTCCATGATCGCCTGATCACGCTTGTCGAGCAGATCGTTGGGTGGAAAATTACCCGCTGTGCGTGCCCTGAAGACCGCTGCATTGGCCTGCTGAATAATATCCAGCTGCTGGTTGACCTCATCCACCAGACTTCTGATCTGGGCATTGGTCTGCGTCTGGTTATCGTTCAGAAACGATGTAATGTTCTGTATGTGGCTTTCGAGGTTGGTCGCGTTATCCAGCACCATGCGACGGTTGACATTGGAAAGCGGGTCGTTTGCAAGGTTCTGCAGGCTGTCGAAAAACCGCTGCAGGAACTGCTGCACACCGTTGTCGTTGGCGGCGATAATGCCCTCCACCTCCTTCGCATTGTTCAGCGCGCCATCATAGCGTCTCTCCAGAGAGGTGGCCTGTAACTGCTGTCGCCAGACGTAATCGGCATAGACGCGCCTGATGGTATCCACCCGACTGCCGCCACCGCCAAAGGACGCCCCGACAATCTGGGGGGCATTGCTGACAATTTCGGCACGCTGACGACTGTAGCCGGGCGTACTGACATTGGCAACATTATGGCTGGTGACATCCAGTGCCTGCTGAAAGGTCTTGTTCGCGCTCAGCGCGATGGTGAGCATATCCGCCATGGTGCGTTATCCTTCCGGTCGGGCAACCCCGCGCAGCCTGAGCTGGTCGAGGGTTGAAGGCAGCCTGTTTTCTTTTTTCAGTTTCTCATATTCTTCCACCGTCAGCATCGGATGCTTCGGGGAGAGCTGCTCAACCAGTTGATCGGCCAGTCCCAGCGAACCTTTAGCTGCGATATCCTGCGCCAGCTGCTTGTCGCGCCAGTCCTCAAAAAAGGCCTGACGCTCAGACGTCATCAGATGTTCGTCGTCAAAGTTCACCTTGCGCGCCTGCTTGAGCACCATCTCCAGAAACAGGGCCTCAAACTGTCTGGCCACCTGTTTCAGAGCCGTTTTCTGGTCTGTATGCGCCAGCTTGCGCAGATCGTTCAGCCCCTTGAGGTTGGCATAAACTTCCCAGCTGGCCGCCGCCTGAGGCATCATGGTTTCGAGTGCCATGGCATTCCCTCCTCAGATAATCATCAGCTCAGCCTGCAATGCACCCGCCTGCTTGAGCGCTTCGAGAATGGCCACCAGGTCGCTGGGCGCCACGCCCACCTTGTTGACCGCCTGCACAATCTGATCAAGCGTGGTACCCGGCCCAAACTTGAACATGCGCTTTTCACCGCCCTGCTCGACACTGACAGCACTGTTAGGTGTCACCTGTGTGTTGCCGCCGGCAAAGGGATTGGGCTGAGCCACGAGCGGATTTTCCGATATCTTAACGGTTAATCCCCCGTGGGTCACCGCCGCCGGCATCACATGAACACTTTTGCTGATGACCACCGTACCGGTACGGGAATTGACAATCACCTTCGCCGGCCCATCGTCAGGATTTACCTCAATGTTCTCCAGCATGGAAATAAACGAGACCCGTTGCGATGGAATGCGCGGTGCCTGCACCTGCACGGAATCGGCATCCAGTGCCCGCGCCGTGCCCGCACCAAACTTTTTGTTGATGGCATTCATCAGCCGTGTTGCGGTCGTAAAATCCGGCGTACGCAAATTGAGAGTGATGGTATTGCCCCGATCGAAGCCGGTGGGCACGGCACGCTCCACCAACGCGCCATCCGGGATACGCCCGACAC
>CAYYIL010000045.1:0-8508 GCA_964471975.1 uncultured Piscirickettsiaceae bacterium
GGGCGGCAGCGGGCCGTTCATGTCCTTCTGCAGGAACGGCAGCGCCGGCTGCAGCAGCGCCAGAATCAGCGCCAGCAGGGTGGCACCAAAGAACAGGTTGCGCTTGGTACGGCTTTCGATCAGTGGCACGATCCAACGCTTGTAGCCACGCTGCAGCCAGTCTTCCTTGTGCTCCTCTTCCTCCAGCAGGGAATCGCGCTTCTCCATTTCGGCGATGGCGCGCCTGCCCATCCAGTGATAGACCGCATAGGGCACGAGGATGTAGGCAATAACCAGCGAGGCGATCATGGCTACCGGCACATTGAACGGAATCGGCGCCATGAACGGCCCCATCATGCCGGTTACGAACAGCATGGGGATAAACGCCAGAATCACCGCCAGTGTGGCGATATTGGTGGGGTTGCCGATCTCATTGGTGGCCTGGATCAGCATCTGATCGAAGCGCTTGGGATCGAAGCCTTCGTGAATGTGGCGGTGAATATTCTCGATCACCACGATGGCCGCATCCACCAGCAGACCCAGCGACAGAATCAGCGCAAACAGGGTGATGCGGTTGATGGTCTGTCCGGCGATGAGCCCCACCACCAGCACCACAAACAGGATCAGCGGCACTGTCAATGTAACGATCCCTGCCTCGCGCCAGCCGAGAAAGATCATCAGGATGATGATGACCGACCCGACGGCGATGCCCAGGTGTTCCACCAGCGTATTCACCGCATCGTCGGCCTTCTCACCGTCGTTGCGGGTCACGACTACCTCGACGCCCAGCGGAATCACGGAGCGCTTCATCTCTTCCAGCTTGGCCAGTACGCGGTTTGCGACGGTCACCGCATTGGTGCCCGGTTTCTTGGCGATGGTGATGGTCACCTGCGGGATTTCGTCATGCAGGCCTGCCTTGTCGCCGTCTGGCCCGAAACCGATGCGGGTATCCTGATCGATCTCCATGGGGCCATCGACGATGTGGGCGATGTCCTTCAGGAAAATGGGACGGCCCTGCACCACGCCGATAATGATGTCGCCCACCTCGTCCACATTCTGCAGATAGCCGGACACTCGCACCGGATGCGCCTTGTTGCTGTTGACAAGATCACCCACCGGCAGCGAGGCGTTGTTGCCCTTGAGCATGTCGCGGATCTGATCCAGCGTCAGGCCGGTCATGGCAATTTTCTGTGCATCCAGCCACACGTTGATGGCGCGCGGCTTACCGCCCACCACGTTGGTGAAAGATACATCTGAAATATTGCGGATGTGCTCCACCAGCTTCATCGCCACATCCCGCAGTGCAAAGCTGGACAGGTGCTCGGAGCTCACCGCCAGCGTCATGATGGGCACATCATCCACATTGATGGGCTTGATGATCGGCTGCATCGTATCCGGCGGAATCTCGTCGATGTGCTGCATCACCTGGTTGTAGAGGTTTACCAGCGACTTGGTCTGGTCCTCGCCCACCTCGAACTGCACGGTGACGATGCCCACATCGTTCATGGCCATGCCATAGGTGTGATCCACCCCTGGCAGGGCATTCATGATGTTCTCCAGCGGCTTGACCACCATGTTTTCCACTTCCTGCGGCGTCGCACCCGGCTTGGGCACGATGATATTGGCCGCCGGTACCACGATCTGCGGGTTATATTCCCGTGGCGTCAGCACCAGTGCCAGCATGCCGGCCAGAAACAGCGCCAGCATGATCAGCAGGGTAATCTTGGAATGGATGAACAGGGCGGCCAGCTTGCCCGCCAGATTCAGCTCCTGGGTATGGGGTTCGTTTGCCATGGATCAGGCTCCCTTGTCGCTGTCCAGCGTTTTCACCACCTTGACCGGCTCGTCGTTCATCAGTGTCTTGTTGTTGGGGCTGACGACGATACGCTCGCCCAGACTCAGGCCGGCCTGCACCTCGATCATGTCGCCAATGCGACGACCGGGTCGGATCATGCGGAAATGCGCCTTGTTGTCGCTGTCCACCACGAACACGCCAGTGATGCCGGCACGTACTACCATCGCCTGCGCAGGAATCATCATGGCCTGACGCTCGCCCACCTTGAAGCTCACACGCACGAAAGTGCCGGAGTTGATATTCTTCAGGTCCTTGGGCAGGCTCAGCTTCACAGTGTGCGTGCGGGTTTTCGGATCGGCTGCGGAGACCATGGTGTAGATCACCCCCGTGACGGGATGATCCACGCCGTCGATCCACATGGTGGCTTCATCGCCGATATGCAGACGCGCATACAGATCTTCCGCCACATCGGTCTGCACCGACATGGTTTCCAGGTTTTCGATGATCAGCACCGGCTTGCCCGGCGCGGCCAGGTCGCCATTGGCGGCCATCTTTTTCACTACCACGCCGTCAAACGGCGCCTTTACGTGCGCATATTTCAGCTGTGCACGTGCCTGATCATAGGCAGCCTTGGCGGCAGCCAGGTTCTGCTGCGCCACCTGATACTGCAGACGCACCTTGTCGAACTGCTGCTTTGAAACGGAGGCTTCCTTGTAGAGCTTCTTGAAGCGCTCGTAATCGGCCAGCGCATCGTCCAGGGCCGCTTTCGCCTGGCGGTAGGCCGCTTCCGCCTGCGCGATCTGGCTCTTCACGTCGGTGGGGTCAACCGTAAACAGTAGCTGGCCCTTCTTGACGTGATCACCTTCCTTCACGTTCAGATCATGGATAAAGCCCATCAGACGCGAAGCGATCTGTGCCTGCTGATCCGGCACCACCGCCCCGGGGACGACCACGGTCAGGGGCACGGTGCCCAGATTCACCTTGGAGACCACCACCTCAACCGGCTGTTGCGGTGCGCTTTCCGTAGCAGCCGTTTCCTTCTGCCCGGACTGGCAGCCAGCCAGCCCGATGGCGACGGCCAGCAAGACCAAGAATGCAAACTGTCGTGCTTTCATCGTCATTACTCCTTAAAAGATATCCGGGGTCATGGTGCCGGTCAGCAGATGCAGCCTGGCCTTCTGCACATTGGCTTCATAAATGGCCGCCACATGGTCGGCACGGGCCTTGTCCAGCTGCGCCTGACTGGCCAGCAGCTCGGTAATGGTGGAGATGCCTGCCTCATAGCGCTTGCGGATCAGGCGGTTGGCTTCTTCCGCCTGACTTTCGCTCAGCTGCGTGGTCAGAATCTTGCGGTTGGCAATCTGCAGCTTGCGCCACGCCTGAATCACCTCCAGACGGGTCTGATTCTCGGCCGAGGCCAGCTTGTTCATGCGGGTGGAGGCCTTGGCGCGCATGCGGCTGACGGTGGCATCGGTGACGCCAAAGTCGGTCAGCTTCCACTTGGCCTGTGCTGCAACGGTATAGGCATATTCGCCCAGCCCGGCATGGTCGGAATAGGCGTTTTCCTCCGCCAGCATGTTCAGATGGGGGTACTTGTCAGCGCGGGCAATTTTCACTTCGGCCAGATCGGCTTCATACTGCTTGCGCATTGCTTTCAACTTGGGATTGTCGCTCAAGGCCATGCTGACCAACTCGGCAATATCTTCCGACGGCAGATCCAGCTTGACGCGTGGCCCCACATCCAATTGATGGGTTTCATCCAGCGCCAGCAGGGTGCGCAGGGCCGCCAGCGCCAGCTGTTCCTGATTGCGAGCGGTTTCCAGCGCCAGCGCCGCTTCGGAACGGTGTACCTCGGCGCGCAGCAGTTCTGCCTTTACCAGCACGCCCTGCTCCACCAGATTGCGCGTGGTCTTCACATAGCTGTCCGCGGCTTCCAGCGCCTTTTTGGACACTTCAATATAGGCCCGGGCGGTATGCACCGCGTCGTAGGCACGGAAGACGTTATAGGCGAGAAACTGGCGCACCGCCTCCTTGCCATACTGGGCCGCTTCCATCAGCGCACCGGCCTGATCCTGGAAGCCGCTGATCTTGCCGCTATTCCAGATGGGAATCAGCAGCTGCAGCTTGCCGTTGTAATGGGTCCAGTCGCCCGGATGGTTGAGGTTTTTCGGCTTCACCCCCAAGGCAGAGGGGCCGGTAAATTCGTTGGCACCGAAGTCATTGAACGTGGCGCGGCGCTCCTGGAGCTTCATGCCAAAAACATTGAGCGCATCGTTACTGTTAATGACATTCAGCTCCAGATTGATCTGCGGCAGCCGCGAACGCTTGGCAGCCTTCAGCGCCGCTGCCGCCTGCTGGATCTGACCATCCGCCGCGGCAATTTCGGGATTATTCTGCAGCGCCTGCTGCACACAGGCTTTCAGGCTCAGCACCTCGGCCTGCGCCCACAGCGGCACACTCAGGGCCATGGCTGCAATTAAGGGTCGAATTTTCATCGGCTTGTCCTCGAATTCTGCGACAGTTGGCAAATGGATTCAGGGTAAACCGCCCTAATGCATAACTCAAACTTATCGCCATATAAGAAAATGGCGATTATTTTATATTAGAGAGTTCTAATATTCTAGCTTGATTACTTCCCGCAACCAGATCAGCTGCCGGTGAAAGAAGTGGGACACGCCATCGCGCCAGTAGAGCGTGGGCCGGCGCTCCAGCGAGGACAGCCAGGCCCATACGGCATCGGGCGCCACCACCTCGTCAGCCCCGCCCTGAATCACCACCCACGGGCACTCAGGCGTGCGGATGCCGTCAAAGGGCCACAAGCCCACCGGTGGCGCCAGCGACAGCAGCTGCTGCGGGGTCAGCTGCGGCCAGGCGCTCAGACTGATATAGGCCCCAAAGGAAAAGCCACCCAGCAGCAGGTGAGAAACCTCATGCTGGTCCTGCAGATAGCGGTGCACCGCCAGCAGATCTAGGCGTTCGCCCTGCCCGCCGCTGTATTCCCCGGCACTCTCGCCCACACCGCGGAAATTGAACACGCAGGTGCTCCAGCCCTTCTGCTGCAGCGCGCGTTCCACGGTGACGATCACCTTGTTGTCCATGCTGCCGCCATAGAGGGGATGGGGATGACACAGCAGCGCCCAGCGCCCGCTGCCGTTGTCTAAAATACGGGTCTGCAATGGCCCTGCCGACCCTTCGATCAACCGTATTTCCGCCTTGGGATGCATGCTCATGTCCTCCTCTAAACCCTTGCGCCGCATTGTAATTGACGACGCCGTGCCCCACGCCGAAACCCTGTTTGGCGATCTGGGCGACTGCATTCTGCTGCCCGGCCGGGCCATTGATGCCGCCACGGTGAAAGACGCGGATGCACTGATCGTGCGCTCGCGCACGCAGGTCAATGCCGCACTACTGGCAGGCAGCCGCATGCGCTTTGTGGGCAGCACGGTGGTGGGGCTGGACCATGTGGATCAGCCCTGGCTGGCACAGGCGGGCATTCATTTTTTTTCCGCCCAGGGCTGCAATAGTGTCGCCGTCGCCGAGTATGTGATCGCCGCGCTGCTGGACTGGGCCCAGCGCCATGGCACAACGCTGGCTGGAAAAACCCTGGGCATTATCGGCGTGGGACATGTGGGGCGCGAAGTGCTCAGGCGCGCCGAAGCACTGGGGCTGCGCTGCCTGCTCAATGACCCGCCCCGCGGCGAACGGGAAGCCAACTTCCCCCATACGCCGCTGGAAAGCCTTTTGCCGCAAGTGGATTTGCTCACCGTGCACACACCCCTGACCCACGAAGGCCCTCACCCCACCTATCACCTGCTCAATGCCGAGCGGCTAGGATGGGTGCCGCCCCATGCGCTGGTTATCAATGCTGCCCGCGGCGGGATACTCGATGAAACCGCCTGGCTCGAGCACCCGGGCGACAAGGTGGTGGACTGCTGGGAAAACGAACCGACCATTCGCAGTGATCTCCTGCAGGCGGCCCTGCTGGCCACGCCCCATATTGCCGGCCACAGCGTGGATGCCAAGCTGCGCGGTGGTGTCATGGCCACTAATGCCCTGCGTCGCTTTCTGGCTCTGCCTCCGCTTGATGACACGATCGTGGCAGATTGTCTGCCGCCTGCCCCAGCGCCCCTGCAGGCACCCCCCAACCTCAGCGGGGAAGCGCTGGCAGCGTGGGCCGTACAGCAGGCCTACGACTTCCGTCAGGACGATGCGCAACTGCGCCAGTCCACGCTGGACGCCACGCACCGCCACTTTGAGACCTATCGGCGCCACTACCCGCTGCGGCGGGAGTGGTCTGCGTTGCACCTTACCGGCCTGCAGCAGAACAAGGATCGCACCCTGTTGAAAGCATTGGGATTTTCAACTGATTAGCAAATGCTTATTTAACTGTATAAGCAATCCTTTATAAGAAAAAGTTATGAAAACGACAAATTTTTCAAATTTGCAATAGCTTCCGATGAGCGTAAGCTAACGACTTATGCTTTACGCATGACAACGGGCCTAACAAACGAGGAGCACCCTATGAAAGTAATGAATCTGATCAAGCTCGGTTTCCTGACCGCCGCGATCGCCACCCTGTCTGCCTGCGGCACCATGAAAGCCGCCAGCAACCTGGAAGACGGCGCTGGCGAAACCGCCATGCAGCTGTGGGACAAGTGGGTGAAGTGTGGCGGTGAAATCGCCTGCGCCACCACCTGGGAGCGCAAGGTTGACGACGGCATCACCCCCGAAGATATCGAAGACGCCCTGATGTCCGTGGCCACCGAAATGGGCATCAAGCCGGTTGGCACCCTGCCCCTGTCTGACGAGCTGAAGGCGCGCGGCATCGAAACCGGCTACCTGAAAGTCTATTCCTTCTGTAACCCGGTGACTGCTCGCCACATGGTCAGCTTCTCACCCAATATGGCAGCCTACCTGCCCTGCCGTATCGTTGTGGTTGAACGCAAGAACCCCAAAACCGGCAAGAGCGAACTGTGGCTCTACACCCTCAACATGGACATGATGGTAAAAATGGGCAAGAAACTGCCGCCCAAGCTGAAGAAGGAAGCCCTGAAAGTACGTGATACCATCGCCAAGATGATGGAAGCAGCAGCTACTGGCGACTTCTAAGTTCGACCCCGAACATCATCGATCATCCAACCCCGCCTCGTGCGGGGTTTTTCTTGCGGACCAAAAAGAAAACTGATACATTAATTCAAAAATTCAGCCCCATCTCCCTAAGAAAAGAAAACAAGAGGACTTAAGTAAGTATGAAAACTTTTTTCTCTTATAAAGCAATATCTACAATATTCTTTTTAATAATTCTATTGTCGTCAACAGGGTGCAGCGACGACAAAAACCAAGAAATCAACCGAAAAACCAAGAAATCAACCAACTAAAAGAGCAAATTTCTGAACAGAAAGACAAGATTGCCCAACAAGCCGAAACCATAGCAACCCTTAACAAACAAGTAGGATTAGGGAAAAGACAGTATCTAGAAGAAGATACACAAAAATCCACAACAATCTTGATAATAGCAGCAATATCGCTCACGGTTATTATCATCATTTTTGTTCTGAGAGAGAGAGAAGTTATAAAGAAAAACTTAACCTCAAGATTGAATCAGAAAAAGAAAAGCTGAAGTCCAAAATTGATGAGCAGGCAAAACTCATACTTGAGCTCGAGCACGCAATAGAAAAACTAAAAAGCGCCCTAGAAAAGGGGGAAAGAAATGAGGTGGCAACACTGATAAAAACATTAAAAGCAGAAAGGGAAATGAAAATAAAAAAAAATAAGAGGAGGTAATAATGACAAAGGATAAAAAAGTGAAATAGCTATTTTAACAGATTATAACGAAACAATATCTGATCATAAGGAAACAATAGACGCATACAAATATGCAATTGTTCGCGAACAAGAACATGCCAAGAACCTAATCGAAAGAGAAGAAAGATTTACAGCTAATGCGATCAGCACGGAGAGAGAGTACGCAAAAATATTGGCAACCGCTTCTGCAGCTGTAGCAGAGTACAAAACAAAAGTAAAATTATTTTCTATTTTTCAAAGGAATATCACAGATTATGCAACTGCAGTTTTACAACTAAAAAACCAAATTTCCGACCTAGAAGCTAAAATTGAAAGTTCAGAAAAAAAACTCTTTCCAAGCTTGGAAAGAATAGAAACCTTAAAACAAGAGATAAGCAATCTAGTTTTCCTTTATCAACACCGTAATAACACCTTTGAAAAGATCTCTTGCGAAATTGAAAATATTATCTTTGACTATTCAAGAGATATAGATAAAGACAACTTCTCAAGGATAATTGAGAACAAGAAAATAGAACTTGAAAAGATATTGGAAGAAATTTCCAACATCGAATTAAACATTCTAAAAAAAGAACAGGAGAAGCTGGCTAGGATCAATGATATTCAAGATGACATAGATCGTTTAAACGAGCTAAAACAAGAATTAAAGTTCTTAAAAAACAGAAAGGATAGAGAAGAAATAGAAAAACTATTTTCCATGGTCAGCAACTCTTTCTCCGACCCCGAATTAGAGGACATAAACCATTTAACTAAACAAGATAATAGCGCCTTAACTTCCGAAAAAAAGAAAGGTTGAATAAAACTATAGAAATTAAGTAGTAGCCTTCCAATACCGCCCATCTCATTATAATTAATTTGGTAAGTGGTTGGTCATCCTTGAACAACCTTTAACCCATTGAAACATTGACACTTTTCCCATTGTTCCTACAATA
>CAYYIL010000046.1:0-7876 GCA_964471975.1 uncultured Piscirickettsiaceae bacterium
CATCGAAATCGGTGGTGTTTTTCTGGCTTTTCAGGAATCCGATCAATTCTTTCATTTGTCTTGCTCCAGTTCGATATCAATGCCCAGCGCGCGGATTTCTTTACGCAATACGCTGAAGGATTCAGGCATACCGGGTTCCATGAACTGGTTGCCATCCACGATATTCTTGTACATGCGCGTGCGGCCGTTGAGGTCGTCCGACTTCACGGTCAGCATTTCCTGCAGCGTAAAGGCTGCACCATAGGCTTCCAGCGCCCACACTTCCATTTCACCGAAGCGCTGACCGCCGAACTGCGCCTTGCCGCCCAGCGGCTGCTGGGTAACCAGGCTGTACGGACCGGTGGAGCGGGCATGCATCTTGTCGTCCACCAGGTGGTTCAGCTTCAGCATGTACATGTAACCAACCGTTACCGGACGGTCGAATTTCTGACCGGTGCGGCCGTCGTACAGCGTCATCTGACCACTTTCCGGCAGATCCGCCAGCTTCAGCAGCTTCTTAATCTGCGCTTCGGACGCGCCATCGAATACCGGCGAGGCCATGGGCACACCATCTTTCAGGTTCTTAGCCAGTTCCATGACTTCATCATCGGTCAGCGCATCAATATCTGCCGGCTGCCCCTCGGTGTTGTTGTAGATTTCCTTCAGGAATTCGCGCAGCTCGGCAATGGCACGCTGCTGCTCCAGCATGGCGTTAATCTTTTCGCCCAGGCCCTTGGCGGCCAGACCCAAGTGGGTTTCCAGAATCTGCCCCACGTTCATGCGCGAGGGTACGCCCAGCGGGTTCAGACAGATGTCGACTGGGCGGCCGTGTTCATCAAACGGCATGTCTTCTACCGGGGCAATACGGGAAATCACACCCTTGTTCCCGTGACGGCCGGCCATCTTGTCACCGGGCTGGATGCGGCGCTTCATGGCCACATAGACCTTCACCATCTTGGAAACGCCCGGCGGCAGTTCGTCGCCCTGGCTCAGCTTCTTGCGCTTCTCTTCGTAGTAGGCGTCCAGCTCCTCGCGCTTGTCCTTCAGCTGCTGCTGCAGGCCTTCCAGCTGACGCACCAGATCTTCATTGGCCAGTTCCAGTTCGAACCACTTCTCGCGCGGTGTTTCATTGAGCAACTTCTTGGTCACTTTCTTGCCGCTGCTCAGCTGCTTGTTGAGCACCAGCTTCTCGATCCGGTCATAGACGTCGTCTTCAAGCACCTGATACTGCACCTGAATATCCTTGCGGATTTCAGCCAGCTGCTCTTCACGGATGGCCTTGGCGCGCGCATCCAGTTTCACGCCTTCTCGACTGAACACCTGCACATCAATGACCGTCCCTTCGACACCCTTGGGCACGCGCAGGGAGGTATCCTTCACGTCGGAAGCCTTCTCACCGAAGATGGCACGCAGCAGCTTCTCTTCCGGGGTCAGCTGCTGTTCACCTTTCGGCGTCACCTTGCCAACGAGAATGTCGCCCTGCTTCACCTGAGCGCCCACGTAGATAATGCCGGATTCGTCCAGCTTGGACAGGGCATGCTCACCCACATTGGGAATATCGGCGGTAATCTCTTCCGGGCCGAGCTTGGTATCCCGAGCCAGACAGGTCAACTCCTCAATATGAATGGTGGTATAGCGGTCTTCCTGTACCACGCGCTCGGAAATAAGGATGGAATCCTCGAAGTTGTAGCCGTTCCACGGCACGAACGCGACGCGCATGTTCTGACCGAGCGCCAGCTCGCCCAAATCGGTGGATGGACCGTCGGCCAGTACATCACCGGCTGCCACGGCATCGCCTGCCTTGACGATGGGACGCTGGTTCATGCAGGTGTTCTGGTTGGAGCGCTGATACTTGACCAGGTTGTAGATATCCACACCGGTTTCACCTTCGTGGATTTCGTCTTCGTTGACGCGCACCACGATGCGCTCCGCATCCGCCTGCAGCACCACGCCACCGCGCTTGGCGACCACGGTCACGCCGGAGTCAATGGCCACCTTGCGCTCCATGCCGGTGCCCACCAGCGGCTTGTCGGCACGCACGGTCGGCACCGCCTGACGCTGCATGTTGGACCCCATCAGGGCGCGGTTGGCGTCATCGTGCTCGAGGAAGGGAATGAGTGAGGCTGCAACAGAGACGATCTGCTGCGGCGCAATGTCCATGTAGTCCACATCCTTGGCTGAGGCCAGGGTGAACTCGTTCCGGTGGCGCGCAGACACCAGCTCTTCCTTGATGCGGCCTTCCTCGTCCAGCTCCACGTTTGCCTGCGCAATGACATACTGCGCTTCGTCGATGGCAGAAATGTAGTGCACCTCGTCGGTGACCTTGCCATCCACCACCTTGCGATAGGGGGTTTCCAGGAAGCCGTATTCATTGGTGCGCGCATACACCGCCAGCGTGTTGATCAGACCGATGTTTGGACCTTCCGGGGTTTCGATCGGACAGACGCGTCCATAGTGAGTGGGATGCACGTCGCGCACCTCGAAGCCTGCTCGCTCGCGGGTCAGGCCACCCGGACCCAATGCAGAAACGCGGCGCTTGTGGGTAATCTCAGACAGCGGGTTCACCTGATCCATGAATTGCGACAACTGGCTGGAGCCGAAGAACTCCTTGACCGCTGCCGCAACCGGCTTGGCATTGACCAGATCCTGCGGCATCAGCCCGTCGCTTTCGGCATTGTTGAGGCGTTCCTTCACGGCACGCTCGACACGTACCAGGCCAACGCGGAAGGCGTTTTCTGCCATTTCGCCCACGGCACGGATACGACGGTTGCCGAGGGTATCGATATCGTCGGTGGTGCTCTTGCCGTTGCGGATATTGATCAGCTCCTTGACCACATCGATGATGTCCTCATTGGTGAGCACACGCGGACCCTTGTCGGTGTCTCGGCCCAGACGACGGTTGAGCTTCATGCGACCAACTGCAGAGAGGTCGTAACGCTCTTCGGAGAAGAAGAGGTCGTGGAACAGCTGCTCCGCAGTTTCCTTCGTGGGCGGCTCGCCCGGACGCATCATGCGATAAATTTCCACCTGAGCTTCCAGCTGGGACGTGGTGGTATCCATCTCCAGCGTCTTGGAGATGTAATCGCCCGCTTCCAGCTCGTCCACATAGAGTACATTGAAGGTAAAGCCATCCTTGGCCTTGAGCGCTTCCAGCACGTCCGGGGTGATGGTCTGGTTGGCACGGGCGATCAGTTCGCCGGTCTCCTCATCCACCAGATCCTGCGCCAGCACCTTGCCAAGCACATACTCCTCCGGGACGTCCAGCCATTCCACGCCCGCCTCTTTCAGCTGCTTGATGGTGCGGCTGGTGATCTTGCGGCCTGCGGCAACGATGGTCTTGCCATTCACAACGATATCAAACGAAGCGGTCTGGCCTTTCAGATGATCCGGATTGACCTTCAGCTTGAACTGGCCCTTTTCCACCTTGATCTCGCTCATGTCGAAGAACATGGCGAGCATTTCCTCATTGCTGTAACCCATGGCACGCAGCAACACGGTGACCGGCAGCTTGCGGCGACGGTCGATCCGGGCATAGAGGATGTCGTTGTGGTCAAACTCAAAGTCGAGCCAGGAACCACGATACGGAATGATGCGGGCATTGAACAGCACCTTGCCGGAACTGTGGGACTTGCCCTTGTCACTATCGAAAATAACACCCGGCGAGCGGTGCAGCTGGGTGACGATGACGCGCTCGGTACCGTTGATGACGAAGGTACCCGTATCGGTCATCAGGGGTACATCACCCAGATAGACAGTCTGCTCCTTGATGTCCTTGACCTTGCGCTTGCCGGCGGGACCGGAATCCTTGTCGTAGATGACAACACGCATTTTTACCCGCAGCGGCGCATCGTAGGTGACACCGCGCAACTTGCACTCGCGCACATCGAATTCGGGCTCACCAAAGTCATAGCTCACATACTCCAGGTCTGCTGTACCGGCAACGCCCTTGATGGGGAAGATGGATTTGAACGCGGCATGCAGACCCACATCCTTGCGCTGCTCGGGGGGCACATCCTTCTGCAGGAATTCGGCATAGGAATCCTTCTGCAAGGACAACAGATACGGCACATCTAGTACGGATGGGCGCTTGGCGAAGTTCTTGCGAATACGTTTCTTTTCTGTCAGAGAGTAGGCCATTTTTACCTCGAGGACTTACTGGATGAGTGAACAATGTGCACGCGTGTGGGGCGTGTCACACCTCCCCATTGTGTTGGCGACTAGACTCGCCATAAACTGCATAAGCCTTGACACCCGATGGACGCCAAGGTTTATGCAGTGGATGAAGCGCGAAAAGGCCGGCGACACAGGTCACCAGCCTTTCGCGCTGCTTAAGCAGCGTTTTCAAGCAGATTACTTGATTTCTGCTTCAGCACCAGCTTCTTCAAGCTGCTTCTTGATTTCTTCGGCTTCTTCCTTGGAAACGCCTTCCTTCAGGACAGTCGGAGCAGATTCTACAGCTTCCTTCGCTTCCTTCAGGCCCAGACCGGTGATGGCACGAACCGCCTTGATGGCTGCAACCTTGTTGCCGCCCGGCGCTTTCAGAACCACGTCGAATTCGGTCTTCTCTTCAGCACCACCGGCTTCGCCGCCTGCTGCACCCGGTGCAGCAACGGCCACTGCAGCCGCAGCAGCGGAAACGCCGAATTTTTCTTCCATTGCTTCAACCAGCTCAACAACTTCCATTACGGACATGTTGGCAATGGCTTCCAGAATATCGTCTTTGGTCAGATCTGCCATGATGATTTCTCCTAACTATTGTGTGAACTTTAAAAATTAAGCCGCTTCTTTTGCGTCTTTGATTGCCGCGACGGTGCGCACCAGCTTGCCAGGAACCTCGTTGAGGGTCCGTGCCAGCTTCTCGACCGGCGCCTTCATGACGTACATCAGCTTGCTGATGGCTTCGTCGTAAGTCGGCAGTGAAGCAACCGCATCCAGCTGATCGCCGGACATGGCGCCAGAACCGATGGACAGAACCTTCGGCTCAAGTGCCTTAACCTCTTTGCGGAACGCCTTGATGATGCGTGCTGCAGAACCCGGATCCTCCATGGAGAACGCGTAGACCAGCGGGCCTACCAGTTCCGAGCCAATATCTTCGAACTGCGTTCCTTCCAGCGCACGACGTGCCAGGGTGTTCTTGATCACGCGGATCACCACCTTGCTTTCGCGTGCCTGGCGACGGAGGTTGGTCATCTGCTCCACTGTCAACCCGCGATACTCCGCAGCAACGACAGAATAGGCATCGCTCGCGAGAGCGTGCACCTCTTCGACGATGCGCTTCTTATCTTCGAGTTTCAGTGCCATATAACCTCCAATGGGAGGCAAAATGCCTCCGTCCATCTACATAGGCCTCGTTTGAATTTAAGTACCGGCCTTCCGGTACACCTATGGTCTGCGATGGGCCTTCACCAATAGCTGGAGAAATCCCAATCGCATTGCCGGCCCGTGGGCCGTGGGCTTGCGCCCAACGCCTGAATGATCAGACGTCCAAACTTGCCGGATCCACGGTCACACCGGGACCCATGGTGCTGCTGACAGCCACCTTCTTGATGTAAGTACCCTTGGCCGCCGCAGGCTTCGCCTTGATCAGGTCGGAAACCAGCGCTTCCAGGTTTTCCTTCAGGTGCTCAACCGGGAAGGATGCCTTGCCGATGGGGGCATGCACGATACCCGCCTTGTCAACGCGGTAGCGCACCTGACCGGCCTTGGCATTTTTAACTGCTTCCGCCACGTTCGGGGTTACCGTGCCGGTTTTGGGGTTGGGCATCAGGCCACGCGGACCCAGAATCTGACCCAGCTGACCAACGATACGCATGGCATCCGGGCTGGCGATGACGACGTCAAAGTCCATCATGCCCTTCTTGATCTCTTCGGCCAGATCTTCCATGCCCACGTAGTCGGCACCGGCCGCCTTGGCCGCTTCAGCCTGGGCATCACCGGTAAATACGGCCACCTTGATGTTCTTGCCTGTACCGTGGGGCAGGACGGTCGCACCACGAACAACCTGATCGGATTTGCGCGGATCAACGCCCAGACGGATTGCTGCATCAACCGATTCGTCGAACTTGGCTGTCGCAAATTCCTTCACCAGGTTCAGCGCTTCTTCGGCGGAGTAAACCTTGGTGGTGTCCAGCTTTTCCTTGATCAGCTTCTGCTTTTTAGTCAGCTTTGCCATGGTTTAGTCCTCCACCACTTCGATGCCCATGCTGCGCGCAGACCCTTCGATGATGCGCATGGCCGCATCGATGTCGTTTGCGTTCAGATCAGGCATTTTGGTTTCTGCAATTTCGCGCACCTGTGAGCGTGTTACCTTGCCCACCTTGTCCAGGTTGGGCACGGAACTGCCCTTCTGTACGCCTGCGGCCTTCTTCAGCAGAATGGATGCCGGGGGCGTCTTGGTTACAAAGGTGAAGGACCGGTCGTTGTAAACCGTGATAACCACCGGAATCGGCAGTCCCTTTTCCAGATTCTGGGTCTGGGCGTTGAACGCCTTACAGAACTCCATGATATTCACGCCATGCTGACCCAGTGCAGGACCAACCGGCGGTGACGGGTTTGCATTCCCAGCAGGGACCTGCAACTTGATATAGGCTTCGACTTTCTTTGCCATGTTATATACTCCTGACGGGTTGATATCGCCTTGGCGCAGCGGCCTCAGCTCCCCAAACGGGCTGTTGCCCTACACTTTCTCGACCTGAGAAAATTCCAGTTCTACCGGTGTGGAGCGACCGAAGATCAGCACCGACACCTGCAGCTTGTTCTTGTCGTAGTCCACATCCTCGACCACCGCTTCGAAATCGGTAAAGGGACCGTCGATGACGCGCACCATTTCGCCCGGCTGGAAAACCACCTTCGGGCGCGGCTTGTCCACAACCTCTTCCATGCGCTGGAGGATGCGATCCACTTCCTTCTGGGTAATGGGCGCAGGACGATCAGACGTGCCACCGATAAAGCCCATCACCTGCGGGACACGCTTGACCAGATGCCAGGTGTCCTCGTTCATGTCCATTTCCACCAAGACATAGCCCGGGAAGAACTTGCGCTCGGACTTGCGCTTCTTGCCATCCTTGACTTCAATCACTTCCTCGGACGGCACAAGAATGCGGCCGAAATGGTCATCCAGACCTTCCCGTTCCGCATACTCCTTCAGCTTTTCAGCCACCTTCTTTTCATAGCCTGAATAGGCATGAACGACGTACCATCTTTTAGCCATTTCAGCCTCCACGGCCTGTCAGCAGCTCGACCGCCCACAGGAAGAACATGTCAACCAGCCACAGGAAAAAGCCCATGGCAATTACAACCGCAATGATCATCAATGTGGTCTGCAGCGTCTCCTTGCGCGTCGGCCAGACAACGAGGCGCAACTCCTTGCGCATCTCGGACAGAAAACGTTTGGCACGCTGTCCGGTTTCGGTCAGATAGACCAGGTAACCACCCAGCCCGACCCCGACCAGGACAATACCCACGCGCTCAAGGAGCGGAAGCTGGGCCTGCGTGTAATAGACAACAACCGCTGCAACCGCGATCAACAGGCCTGCAGCAAGCTTGATGCGATCACTGGCCGAACGCTGCTGAACTTCCGCCTCGGTATGTGCTGAACGTTTACTCATAGCCGCCTTCAATAAAAACGACTTGCCGTGATGGATATCACAGGCAAGTCGTCAGAAATTCTGGCAGGGGCAGTAGGATTCGAACCTACAACCTGCGGATTTGGAATCCGCTGCTCTACCAATTGGAGCTATACCCCTAAACGAAAAAAGGGGACTATACCAGCCCCCTTGCAATTTTTCAAGTGGTAATCACTCGATAACCTTGGACACCACGCCTGCACCGACGGTGCGACCACCTTCGCGGATCGCAAAGCGCAGACCTTCGTCCATGGCGATCGGGGCGATCAGCT
>CAYYIL010000047.1:0-3754 GCA_964471975.1 uncultured Piscirickettsiaceae bacterium
TTACCATTTCAACTTTGACAATATTGTCAAAATCTGCTTCTTGAACACCATTCTTTATTAATCTCATGTATCTTCCTCAATCCGGAAAGATCAATTAACGGTTGGAGGCCACATGGCCGAATCATTTTTCAGCCATTTTTGTAACGTTTCAGATAACTGGTATAACTGTTTTGCTCCCGTAATGGTGACCTGCCGCATTCTGCCCTTTTCAAGCGTCGTACGTGGCAGCGACGGATTATTTGTCAAAAGCAGGCCGCGGGCCAGTCGGCCTCCCAGCATGTCCATAATGGTATCGAGCTTGTAGATATAGCTCAGCAACTTGTTCCACTCAAAGCCGTCTTTCCTGAGCGTGGCCTTGCACTCTACAACATGCAGCTTATTGTCATAGACCAGAATCAAGTCCGTTTCCTGCTGGTGGTTGGGATTTGATTGCAATACCGCACGTTTTGCATGCACAATGCTTTGCAGGCTGGGGTCGTGCCTTTGAAGCTCAATCGCTGCTTCATAAGCGACCCATTCGAGCCAGCCGCCCCGCAGGAACTGGCGCCCTTTGTTGGGCAATTTCAACCATCCCTTTTCCCACCGTGCAAGCCCGGCGTCGGCCATGATTTCTCCAAGTCGTCGCTCCTCGCGACCTGGCAAAATCAGCTTTACTTCCATTTCCTGGCCAGCCATACCCCTTTCCTGCTCGGCAATGGAAGTGGCCATCTTGCGAATCGCAGCAAGGGTGCTTTCCCCATGTTTATGCAACATGTTTCGGATGGAGCGTGCAGCCTGAACCAGCTTGGGATCCGGCTTTTCATCATCGATCTGCCAGCCACGCGCGGCAAGCAGCATGTCTGCCCGCATCTGATCCTGAAGCTGGAGAGGAGGGTTGCTATTGTCCAGCCAGACCAGCATATCGTCCGGACGGAGGTAAACGACGGGATAACTCAATGTTTCGGCTGCGCAGGCCGCTACAACCCCCATAACGTGGGTACCGCAGGAGATATTGACGAAACCAGGTCCATGGCTTGAAAAAATCGCCTCTACTGCAGGACGCAGTTTTTGCGCATCAAATGCACTGGGCACCTCCACGGCCACTGCCTTTTGGCCTTGCTGCTGCAAAGCTCCGACCAAAAGTCGAGCCCGCTCTTCCATATCGAGGGTATGCATGAGAATGTTTTGTGCAATGCCAAGGCGCTCGTCCATGGCAACCGCCATAGCCGGTGCAATTTCAGGTGCTACAAATGCGTAATGGGAAAAAGACATGATTTAACTCTATCGTTGGATCAGAAAGGTGCCAAGTCCTCATCCCGTGAGTCCTGCTCCTCTTGCGCTTGATCAAGCAAGAAAACATGCAGCCACTTTTTGGCGCGCGTCATGGCCACATACAGCTGTTTGCCCTCCCGCACCGTTTCTTCTTCTGGCTGTCCATCGGTGAGGTGCTCGGCACCAATTACGGCCACGGCATCAAATTCCAACCCCTTGGCACTGTGCGCGGTGATCAGCTTGATCCTGCCGTCATTTTCATCAAAGCCGCTTTTTGCAGATGCCGAACCGACCAGGTACCAGGGCAGACCACGTTCTTTGAATGCCTGAATCACAGGCCCGGCATCACATCGTTGCATATAGATGACGGCCATACGATCCCAAGGTATGCCCTGCTCAGCATGGAGCCCTTCCAGCCAGTCCGCCAGGGCTTCAGCACGGGATGACAGGCTGGCCGAAACCGACTGTTGGGGCGCGGGCCCCACATATTCCGAGGGTTCGGGAGGTACCAGCCCCTCTATCACATCCTCAAGGCCCGCTTCTTCCAGAATGGCCTGCAGAAAACGGAAGGAAAAGCGGGTAATTTCAGAACTGTTGCGGTAGTTGCGCCGCAGGATGGTGGTGCGCCCCTTGGCCTGAATCCCTACATCCGACAACGCCCACCCCAGCCCGCGCCGTGAACCGTGATAGATATTCTGCGCATCATCATAGGCAAAAAGGATCTTCTGCCGCCTAGGATCGCCCGCATGCTCTGTGGCCTGCACGAGGGTGCGCACCCAGTCGGGCTCCAGATCGTGGCCTTCGTCAATATGCATGGCGGCATAGGCGGGCGGCGCCTTCTTCTGGGCCTGCAGCAGTTGCTGGGGCCACTGCCGGAAGTCAGACTCCGGCTTCACCCCCAATTCCTGCAACCGCTGACGGGCCCAGGCATGGTAGTGCAGCACCTCCACCCCGCTGCTGTCACCGCCGAGACGATCACGCAGTACCTTGGCCAGGGTACGGTTAAAGCAGATCAGACCGACACGTCCCGCGCCCATCTGAGCCAGCAGACGTGCTCGAGTCATGAGCACCAGCGTTTTGCCGGACCCGGAAACCCCGTGAATGACTCGATGACCATCTCCCAGCGAGCGCGCCAGCCGCTCCTGCTCACGGTCCAGCAGGCGAATCTGCTCATCCAGCGGCAACGCTTCCACGCCATCAAACAGCTGGGCCTGTTGCCCAACGCGCACCTCGGGAAACAGATGCCAGCGGACCCGCGCCACCATTTTTTCCGTAAGGGGGCGCGCCATGCGGTAATCGCACATACCCCAAAGACGTGCACGGAAAGTCTCTTCAGGCACACTGTCGGTCATTTCATCACTGCAGAGCACCTGTTCAGACGGAATGATGCCATCCAGTCCCAGCGCCTCGAAACGCTTGCGCGTCAGATTGGGAAAGACAACACCATGGGCGTAGTTAAAGGCCAGCTTGCCACGATAGGAGCCTGATGCCTGCACCAGAGCCGGATCCCGCTGAAGCCGGTCCACCAGCGCCAGCAGATTGCGCCACGCCTGCTGGCGGGGGTTCGCGACCGATTTAGGCCCCTGAGGCGTCTTGATCTCGAAGCGCTCGGGGTTGGCGGCAAGAATGGTCTCCGCTGTCCAATCCTTGACTTCCAGCAGCAGAATGCCGTGCTCGGGGCTGAGAATGACAAAGTCCGCCCAGGCACCGCGCTGTTTCATGGGCTGGTCGTACCAGAACCACTCATCAGGCCGCAATTTTTTCTGCAGCTGCTGATAAAGCCGCCGCTCCCCAGCCGTGATCCGGTCTTGCACGGCACTCAGGGCGGGAAAGGCGTTTTCCGTAGCCACTAATCTGCTTCCACCGGCTTGAATCCGCCAACCATCACTTGCACGAGGTGGTCGGGGTGGATGTGGCGCCGCCAGGCGGCGAGCACGTCCTCAGCGGTGAGGCGCTGGATTTCCCGTGGAAAGCGGTCAAGATAATCCAGCGGTAGATCGTAAAAGCCGATCATGTTGATGTAGCCGAAGATCTTGGCATTGCTGTCAAAGCGCAGCGGCCAGCCGCCGAGCAGATTGTCCTTGATAGCCTGCAGCTTTTCGGCGTCGATGTGCTGCATAAAGGCTTTCAGCGTCTGGCGCACCACCTTGTCCGCTTCGCGGGCGCTGGCATTTTTGGTAGAGAGGCTGACCAGCCATGGGCCCGGCTGTTTCAGCGGCAGGAAGTAGCTATAAACGCTATATACCAGTCCACGTTTTTCACGCACCTCCTCCATCAGCAGGCTGCCAAAGCCGGCCCCGCCAAGCAAGTGGTTGCCGAGAAAGAGCGCATAGTAGTCGGGATCGCCGCGCCGGACACCAATCTGGCCGAGATAGTAGTAAGTCTGTGTGGACTGGAAGGGTTTTTCAATTCGCACAGCCTGTTTGACGGGCTGAGGGACCGGAATGGGCGACGCTTTCTGGCCGGTCGGCAACGCGCCCATGATACGCTCGGCCAGGGCTTC
>CAYYIL010000047.1:3854-6890 GCA_964471975.1 uncultured Piscirickettsiaceae bacterium
GCGACGCTTTCTGGCCGGTCGGCAACGCGCCCATGATACGCTCGGCCAGGGCTTCGGCCTGCTTACGGTCGATGGCGCCGACAATGCTGATCTGGCCATTCCGTGCCACATAATAACGCCGATAGAACGCCTGCACATCCGCGCGCGTCAGCGCCTTGATGGAGTCGGGCAAGCCGCTGACAGGATGGCCATAGGGGTGATCGCCGTAGAGCGCTTTCCAGAAGGCGCGCGCCGCCAGCGTGCCTGGCTTCATTTCCGCTTCTTTCAGGGCGATCAGCGTATTGCGCTGCACCCGCTCAAATGGCTTTTGCGGAAAAGTGGGCTGGCTGAGCACTTCGGTAAACAGTGCCACCGCCTTGTCCATAATGGGCTGGCGCGTCAGGGTGCGCAGCGTGAGTGAGGCCATGTCCCGGTCGGCACTGGTGCCAAACTGCGCCCCCAGGGCGTTGAAGCCCTCGGCAAGGGCGTTTTCATCGTGTTTGCGGGTACCCGTATCCAGCAGGCGGTTGGTCATGGCCGCCAGGCCCCATTTACTGCCGTCCCGTGCCGATCCGGCATCGAAGGTGACCTCGACATCCACCATGGGTAGATCGGGCGTGTGCACATAGAGCACCTTGGCGCCATTGGCGGTGTGCCAGGTTTCAATCTTGGGCGCCGTCCAGCCTGTTGCCAGCCAGGCCACCAACAGCAGCCCCGTCATTGCACGCATGATCGCTTTCATCGCAACTGTCCTCGCATGGCTGCTGGCATGGCGGCCTTTTTCGGCGCCTCGCCGTTGGGGTAGAGAATGCCAATGGTCAGGTTATCTTTCGTAAAGTATTTTTTCGCCACCGCCTGAAGGTCTGCCGGCGTCACCTGACGCAGCTTCTCCGCCCAGCGGTCATCCAGATCGGGCGGCAGGCCGACGGCCGCCAGCATGCCCATGGCCATGGCCTGCCCCATGACGGAATCCTTGCTGTAAACCCGACTGGCTTCCACCTGCGCCAGCACCCGATCCAGCCCGGCCTGTTTGACCGGCTCCTTCTTCAGGCGCTCCACCTGCGCCAGCAGCGCCTGTTTCAGCTTTTCAATGCTGACGCCCTCGGCTGGCGTGCCTTCCAGCACAAACAGCGGGTCCCACTTGCTGGTAGTGTCATAGCCGGCACCTGCGGCTGCCGCCAGCTGCTGGCCGCGCACCAGCTCCGTGCTCAGGCGCGCGCTGCTGTCGCCATCGAGAATGGCGGCCGCCAGCTCCAGTGCCCAGGCTTCCTTCTCGTCCTTGGCAGTGACCAGCGAAGGTACATGGAAACCCATTACCAGCTGCGGCACCTTGACCGGGCCTTTCATTTCCACCGTGCGCACACCGCTCTGCTTGATCTCCTGCTGGGGTTTGGGCGGCACGATGGTTTCCGGCTTGAGCGGCCCGTAATATTTTTTTGCCAGTGCGACCGCCTGTTCCGGAGTCACGTCGCCCACCACCACCACAATGGCATTATTGGGGGCATACCAGCGCTGATACCACTGACGCAGGTCGTCGATGGTGTAGTGTTTGATATCCGTCATCCAGCCGATGGTAGGGTGATGCAGCGGGCTGTTGACAAACGCAGCCGCGTTAAACAGCTCGAACAGTTTGGCCGGCGGCTGATCTTCCACGCGCCAGCGACGCTCCTCCATCACCACCTGCCGTTCCTTCTGGAACTCTTTATCGTCCAGCTTCAAATGGCGCATGCGGTCCGCTTCCAGCGCCATCACCTCGCCCAGATGCTGCTTGCCAACAATCTGGAAATAGGCGGTGTAATCGTGGCTGGTAAAGGCATTTTCGCGTCCGCCCATGCGCGACACGCGGCGGGAAAACTCGCCCGGCCCCAGCGTGTCCGTGCCCTTGAACATCATGTGCTCCAGCATGTGGCTGATGCCGGTAATGCCATTGGGCTCGTAGTTGGACCCCACCCGATACCAGACCATATGCGCCACCACCGGCGCACGGTGATCCGGCTTGACCAGCACCGTCAGCCCGTTATCCAGCTGCGTTTTGTAGAGCTTCGCCCACACCGGCTGCAGCGCCAGCATGAACACCAACAGAAAGGCAAGACGTTTCATGGGTATCCCGATTTCAATTTTCATGGGACGTTTATAATACGGGGAATTTTTCATTCAAGTGAAGCCGTTTATGTTTGGACTGTTCAAGCGCAAAAAGAAAACGCACGCCGAAGAGGAGACGCCTGCGGAACAGCCCGTGCAGCAGGATGAAACATCTGCTGAACCCGAGGCGCCGGAGGAAACTGCTGAGACGGCCCCTGCCGCGCAGACCAATGCGGTCGCGGAGGAGCAACCCGCACCGGCACCGCACGCCGAGCCAGCACCGGCCGAAGCGATCGACACGCCTGCGGCGCTTCCGACCGAATCACACGCAGCCGCTGAACATCCAGACGTGCCTGCGCCTGCCACTGAGGACACGCCCCCTTCCCCTGCAGAGCCCGTGCGTGAAAAACCCCGCAACGGCTTTTTCGCCCGCCTGCGCGAACGGCTGAGCAAGACACGCCGTGGGCTGGCCGATGCCCTCGGCAGCCTGATTCTGGGGCGAAAGCAGATCGACGATGAGCTGCTGGAAGAGATCGAAATGATCCTGCTCTCCGCCGACGTGGGCATTGACGCCACCGATCGCATTATTCAGGCGCTCACCGAACAGGTCTCACGCAAGGAACTGAAGGATCCGCAGGCCCTGCTCGACGCCCTGCGCCAGCAGCTGCTGGACATCCTCAAACCGGTGGCGCAGCCGCTGGAGATCCCCGCCAGCGACAAGCCCTTCGTCATCCTCATGGTGGGCGTCAATGGCGTCGGCAAGACCACCACCATCGGCAAGCTGGCCAAAAAGCTGCAGGCAGACGGCAAGAAAGTCATGCTTGCCGCCGGCGACACTTTCCGTGCCGCCGCAGTGGAGCAACTGCAGACCTGGGGCGAACGCAACAATGTGCCGGTTATCGCCCAGCAGACCGGCGCCGACAGCGCGGCGGTCATCTTCGACGCCCTGCAGGCCGCTCAGGCCCGCGGCATGGA
>CAYYIL010000048.1:0-6354 GCA_964471975.1 uncultured Piscirickettsiaceae bacterium
GTCCCTCTATCCCAGCAAGGGGCTGGTGCCGCTGCTGGAAAACATGCCGCTGCTGTTCAAGCAGCTGAGTCTGGAGGGCGTGCGCGCCTTCATGGACTACGGCATCCGCGCTTACAACCACAACCCGGACCATCAGCAGGAATACTTCGAGCTGAAGACGCCCGACAGCATGGCCATGCTGCGCCGTCAGCGCGAAGGCACTCTGTTTGTGGACGTGGAGCGGCAGCTGGGCGTGCTGGCTGCCGGCCTGTGGGACTGCGAACTGCCGCTGCGCACCTTTACCGTGGATCCGGAGCTGCCAAGTTATCAGGCGCCGTTTCTGGACCGTGACGCCGAAGCAGTGGGCATGCCCGACTTTGTCGCCCCCGCCTGTGGCCTGAGCGGCGTGCAGATCTACCGGGCGCAGCTGGCCCACCTGATGGCCCACTACCGTTGGAGCCAGCCCATGATCGGCGACAACCTGTCGCCACCGGCGCGCTTCTTTACTGAAGTGTTTGAAGACTGTCGTGTGGATCGGCTGGCCATGGCACGTTTTCCCGGCCTGAAGCGCTACTTTCTGGCGCTGCACCCCGTTCCGCCGCTGGGCGCCTGCAACGAGGCGGAGCAGTCCTGCCTGCGTTACCGGGCTGCGCGTCTCTCCCGTGCCCTGCTGGACCCGGACTTTGACCCGGAAGACGAAGTCATCGAGGATTTCCGCCAGCGTTTCAATGCGCTGATGGCGGAGAAGGGCGAACACCTTACTCTGGCAGACATGAAGGAACTGGGCACGGCCTATTACGTCAAGACCCGTGCGCAGACCGACGACCAGGGCGGCAACATGTTCTTTGAGGACACCGAAGTCCTTTATCGGGACGATAACCGCTGCCTGTGGATCTTCATCGACGACGGCGATGAGGAGGAGGTCTTCGACAACGCCCCGGACAACGAGGATGAGACACCGCAGGGCCTGCCGCCGCGCTATTACGACGAGTGGGACTACTCCATGAACGACTACCGTCCTGAGTGGGTCACCCTCTACGAGCGTCTGCACCCGCAGGAGAGTCCGGCCAAAATCGACAGCATGCTGGCGCGCCACGAGGTGCTGATCAAGCAACTGAAAAAGATGGTGGAAGCCATCAAGCCGCAGGACAAGCGCCGCGTGCGCTATCAGGAAGAGGGCGCGGAGCTGGATCTGGATATCGCCATTCGTGCGATGATCGACATTCGCGCTGGCCTCAATCCGGATCCGCGCATTCTCTACGATACCGTCACCGACAACCGCTCCATGGCGGTGCTGCTGCTGGTGGACCTGTCACAGTCGCTGAACAACACCTTGCCGGGCAGCGGCCGCACGCTGCTGGAGCTGGCGGAAGAGGCGCTGGCGATCATGAGTTATACGGTGGAACTGCTGGGCGATCGTTTTGCCATTGCCGGCTTCCACTCGGACACCCGTCATCGCGTGCTTTACCACCATATCAAGGGTTTCGGCGAGCACTGGGACGACGAGGTGAAAGGGCGGCTGTCCGCGCTGGAAGCGGCCTTTTCCACACGCATGGGGGCGGCGATTCGTCATGCCACCCACTATCTTAGCCATCAGCCGGCGGAGAAGAAGCTGCTGCTGGTGCTTACCGACGGGGAGCCGGCGGACATTGACGTGAAGGATCCCGATTACCTGATCGAGGATGCGCACATGGCGGTGGCCGAAGCGCACCAGCAGGGCATCTTCAGCCACTGCGTCAATATCGACCCGCAGGGGGATGAATACGTCAAGCGTATCTTTGGCAGCCATTACACCATTATCGACCGGGTGGAGCATCTGCCGGAGCGCCTGCCGCAGGTGTTCCTGACCCTGACCAAATAGGGCGGCCTGCCCCGAAAGAGGGGGTCCCCGACTTTTTCAGGCCGCGATTTTTCGCGGCACCACTGGAGGATGTATGTGTCAGCAGTGTGAAGGGTTGGAGCATCTGTTTGCCCACAACAAGCGCTGGATTGAAGAGAAACACCGCACCGAACCGGATTTTTTCGAGCGTCTGGCCAATACCCATGATCCGGATTATCTGTGGATCGGCTGCTCCGATGCGCGCGTGCCGGCCAACCAGATTGTCGGGCTGGCACCGGGCGAGGTGTTTGTGCACCGCAATATCGCCAATCTGGTGAACTCGGCCGACATGAATGTGCTCAGCGTGATTGAATATGCAGTCGAAGTGCTGCAGGTGAAGCACATCATGGTCACCGGTCACTACCGCTGCGGCGGGGTCAGGGCGGCGCTCCAGAACGAGGCGCCCGACATGGTGGCGCACTGGATTCGACCCATCCGCAAGTATGCATTGCGTCATCAGGACGAGATGGCCGGCCTCACCTTGGAGCAGCAGTGGGATCGCCTGTGCGAAATTAACGTTATGGAGCAGGTGCGCAACCTGTGCCATATCCCGGCGGTGCGCAATGCCTGGGCACGGGGGCAGGCGTTGCAGCTGCATGGGCTGATCTACGATGTGCGCGATGGTGTCATCCGCGACATGGGCGTGACCGTGTGCAGCGCCGAGCAGGCGGACAAGCTGCTGCTGCAGGGGGTGTAAGAGCGCATTGGCTTTATAAGGCTTTCTTGACCTTTTGGGGTGGGCGAAAAGAATTTTTAATTTGTTCCTCTTTTCGGGCGGGCGTATGATTTTTTGAATGCCTCACGCAGTGTGAGGCTTTTTTGTATCTGCTGAAAAGAGGACAGGTCATGTGCGACAACCTCGAAGATCTGGGACCGCTGTTCGAGAAAAACCGCCGCTGGGTCCAGGAAAAGCTGATGCAGGATCCTGCCTATTTCGACAGGCTCAGTGCCGGGCATGCACCCCAGTTGTTGTGGATCGGCTGTTCGGACAGCCGGGTGCCAGCTAATGTGATTGCCGGGCTGGAACCCGGTGAAGTGTTTGTGCACCGCAATATTGCCAACCTGATCAATTCGGCCGACATGAATGCGCTCAGCGTGATCGAGTATGCCGTCGAAGTGCTGGGGGTCAGCCATATTATTGTGGCTGGCCATTATGACTGTGGGGGCGTTAAGGCGGCGTTGTCGCCGGATACGCCGGGGATGGTCGCACATTGGGTGCGCTCCATTCGCAAGTATGCCCTGTGGCACAAGCCGCTGATGGCAGGCATGAGCAAGGAGGCGCAGATTAATTATCTGTGCGAGGTCAATGTGCGCGAACAGGTGCGTAACCTGTGCCATATTCCCGCCGTGCGCAGGCGTTGGGAAGCCGGCCATTATCTGCAGCTGAGCGGATTGATCTATGATATCCGCCATGGTCTGCTTAAGGATCTGGAGGTTTCGATCTGCAGTGAAGAGGACGCGGATCGCTTTCTGTTGCGCGTGGATGATGAGGTGCCCTGATGTGTTTTGCCCTGTTTCTGATTGTGCTGCTGGCGCTCGGCTGGCTGCTCAGTGATGCCCTGCATGGTACGGGGCTTGCCGAACTGAACGATGGCGCCCCCATGGTTGTTGCCACGGGATGGGATCTGGTGCTGCATTTCTGGATGCTGCCAGTGATGGGGTTTGTGGCGGCGCTGCTGCTGGTGTTTCTTTACATGAAGTTTTTCAGCAAGAGCGGCGCCTGCTGCGGCCAGTAGGGCACGTTTTAAGTCCATTTGTCGTCAAAACAGGCTGTTCCCCATTTCTGGGCTGCTGCCGTGCGGCCGCACAAAAATCGAGCCCTTAAAAAGTCGGGGACCCCCTTGATCTGCTCTTATGTGGCACTGTACCGGGCTCAGCACGAGGCACTGCCTGCACTTTGGAGTGCGGTCGGGGATTACCGTGCTTACTTCGCGGGCTTGGGGAAGCGTGTGCGCGGATCCTGCCGGTAGAACTGACGCAACTGTTCATACACGTCCGGATAGGCACGCACCAGTGTCCAGGGGGCGGCAAAGAAGTATTCGCTTGCCACGGCAAAGAATTCGCCCGGGGCGGTTGCGGCATAGCCATTGATGCGCGGGTGGCAGTGGGAGTGCTGCACGCAGCGGTTCAGATCGTCAAACGCCGCCTTGAAGGCGTCATACCATGCCTTGCCATCCATGTCGGGGTGCAGCGGCGGGTAGCCGTTGGCCGCATCGTCCACCTGCAGGTCGATCTTGTGTGCCAGTTCATGGATGATGACCTGATGGGCATGGTGCCCCAGCTTGTGCGGTTTGGCGCTCTGCCAGTCAATAATGACCGGCCACTGCAGGCTGGTGACGCCGGCCAGCGCCACTTCGCGCTGTTCCGTAAGCGGGCCGGTGGCTGGGCCGTTCATGGGCGCCTTCCACGGGGTGGGGCGCACCACGAGGGTATGCCAGTTGTCATACCAGTCCAGGTCGTCCGGCAAATTGAGAATGGGCAGGCAGGCTTCGGCGGCGATATAGGCGCGCATGCTGGGTGTGAGCTCGATGCCGGTGCCGAGCAGCTGCTTTTCGGCCAGCAGGCGGCTGGCCAGTTCGCGCAGGCGGATGCGGTCAGCCTTGTCCACGGTGCGGATCAGCGGCGTCGTTTCCACCTGTTTCCATAGCGGGTAGGGAATGATGCCCTCGCGCAGTTCGCGTACGGTGTGCCAGCGGCGCAGGCGGCGGGAAAGCTGAGTGATAAAGTTCATGGGCGGGCCACCTGTCTGATGGCGGTAATCATGGCATCAGTGAGGGCTTGCAGTTCCGTACCTTCGATATTGAAGGCGGGCATGGTGTAGAACAGCCTGCCGAATGGGCGCAGCCAGGCGCCTTCGCGCACGGCCATGTCCTGCAGCTGCGGGGCCAGATCGTCGCGCACCAGTTCGATCACACCAATGGCACCCAGCACGCGCACATCGGCCACGCCGGGGTGGTCAGCCAGTGGAGTGAGCTGTTCCTTCAGATGCGCTTCGATATGCTGAATGCGGGCCTGCCAGGGCGATTTCAGGAGCAGTTCAATGCTGGCGTTGGCGGCGGCGCAGGCAGTGGGGTTGGCCATGAATGTGGGGCCGTGCATGAGTGCGCGCGGTGGGTTGTTGCACAGGGTGTAGGCCACCTCTTCGGTTGTCAGTGTGGCGGCCAGGGTCATCATGCCGCCGGTGAGCGCCTTGCCTATGGTCATGATGTCCGGGCTGATGCCGGCCCATTCGCAGGCGAACAGCTTGCCGGTGCGACCAAAGCCGGTGGCGATTTCATCAAAGATGAGCAGCACGTTATAGTCGTCGGCGAGGGCGCGAAGCTGGCGCACATAGGCGGGGCGGTAGAAACGCATGCCGCCGGCCCCCTGCACAATGGGCTCAAGGATAATGGCTGCGATTTCGTCATGGTGCTGTTCCAGAAGCGCTGCAAGGGCAGCAATGTCGTCGGCCGGCTCGTCCAGCTTCAGGTCAAAGCCCATGTGCGGCGCAGGCGCAAAGTAGTGCTTGGGCAGGACGCCGGCAAACAGGCTGTGCATGCCGTTGTCCGGGTCGGTGACGCTCATGGCGCCGAAGGTGTCGCCGTGATAGCCGTTGCGGACGGTCAGGAATTTCTGCTTCCGGGGCTGGCGCCGCGCCATCCAGTACTGCAGGGCAATCTTCAGTGCCACTTCCACGGCAACCGAGCCCGAGTCGGCGAAAAAGACCTTCTTGAGCGGCGCGGGGGTGAGCGTGACCAGCTTCTCGGCCAGATCAACTGCCGGCTCATGGGTGAGGCCGCCGAACATGATGTGTGGCATGGTCTTCAACTGGCGCGCGACGGCCAGCACCAGTTCCGGGTGGTTGTAGCCGTGGATGGCGGCCCACCACGAGCTCATGCCATCTACCAGGCGACGCCCGTCCTCAAGAATGATGTGGTGTCCTTCTGTGGCGGCGACGGGCAGCGGCGGCCGTGGGGGTGGAATGCAGCTGTAGGGGTGCCAGATGTGTTCGCGGTCGTATGCCAGATTGATCATGGGTGCCTCCGTATCAAGCCTGCCATCATTATGGCGGAAAACCGAACAGGAAAAATGTGCAGGGACGCTTGACATTGCCCTTCGGGTCGATACAATACGCTCGAAATTTCGGAGGGTTTCCCGAGCGGTCAAAGGGGGCAGACTGTAAATCTGCTGGCTCAGCCTTCGGTGGTTCGAATCCACCACCCTCCACCATATTCCGCGGGCGTCGTATAGTGGCTATTACCTCGGCCTTCCAAGCCGATGACGTGGGTTCGATTCCCATCGCCCGCTCCATTAAAACAGGGTTTTGCTCCCGTAGCTCAGTCGGTAGAGCGCATCCATGGTAAGGATGAGGTCACCAGTTCGATCCTGGTCGGGAGCTCCAGTTTGTTTCAAGCCGGCCCTTGTGCCGGTTATTCATGTTTAAAAAACGGGGTTTTCTGACATGGCTAAGGAAAAGTTTGAACGCACGAAACCGCACGTAAACGTGGGCACCATTG
>CAYYIL010000049.1:0-5804 GCA_964471975.1 uncultured Piscirickettsiaceae bacterium
GCGCCCTTGAGCACGATCACGCCGCCATAGCGTTGCTGCAGTTTTCGCACGGCAGCAATCCGATCGGCCTGCACCTCGGCTACGCTGCAGCCGAGCAGGCGCGCCGCTTCACCGGGATGGGGGGTGAGAATCCAGTTGTCGCTGCGCATGGGCGTCTGCGCCAGCAGGTTGAGGGCGTCGGCATCCAGCACGCGGGGCGTGTCCCGATGCAGGATCTGGCGCAGCAGCTGCCGGCCCCAGTCGCGCTGCCCCAGCCCGGGGCCGATGCCGATGGCATCCGCCGCTTCGATGTGTTCCGGCGAAAGGGTGTCAAATACCATGAGCGCGGGATTGCGGCACAGCAGGGCGGTGCGGTGTTCGGGGCGAGTCACCACCTGCGTGAGACCCGCGCCGGCATGCAGCGCAGCTTCCGCCGCAAGGGCAATGGCGCCCGCCAGTGTGTCGCCGCCGATGAGCAGTGCGGTGCCGCAGGTGCCCTTGTGGGCATTGGCCGGTCGCGGGGGTAAAACGCAGTCCTGCAAGTGCAGGCCCCGCGCCACGGGCGCCTGCGTAGCGACGACCTCGGACGGGACGCCTAAATTTTCGCAAACGATTTTTCCGGCGAAATCCCGCCCCTGTTCCATATACAGGCCCACCTTGGGCACGATAAAGGTGGTGGTCAGCTCGGCTCGGATGGCGCTGCCCAATACCTGTCCGGTATCCGCCGAGAGGCCCGAGGGGATGTCCAGCGCCAGCACCGGCTTGCCGCTGGCATTGATGGCGTCAATGGCATCGCGGTAGGCGCCTTCCACGGGGCGATCGAGCCCGGTGCCCAGCAGGGCGTCCACGATCACATCCGCTTCGGCGAGGGTGTTGGCATCGAAGGGCAGACCGCTCAGGCCCAGATCGGCCATTTCGTGCAGCATGGTCAGCGCATCGCCACGGATTTTATGGGTGGGGCCCACCTGCAGCACATCCACCTGAACGCCGGCAAGGGTGGCGTATTGCGCCAGCGCAAAGCCGTCGCCGCCGTTGTTGCCCACGCCGCACACCACGGCGATGCGCTGCGCCTGTGGCCAATGAGTGCGCAGATGCTGAAAGGCGCTGAATGCGGCCCGTTTCATCAGCAGAATGCCGGGCAGGCCCGCTCGCTCAATGGCAATGCGGTCGATGGTGCGGGCCTGTTCGGCGGTATAGAGGTTCAGTACAGCCATAGCAGCAGGACTCCAAAGGCGATGCGGTACCAGCCAAAGGCACGGAAGGTAAAACGTTCAAGAAAGCCGAGGAACAGCTTCATGGTGAGCCAGGCGGTGACAAAGGCCACGGCAAAGCCCATGGCCAGCGGCGCCCAGCCGGTGGTGGCAAAGTCGTGGTAATGCTTCACCAGGTCAAAGCCGGAAGCGGCGGCCAGCACCGGCAGGGCGAGCAGGAAGGAAAATTCCGCTGCCGTCTTGCGGTCCAGCCCTGCCACCACGCCGCCGACAATGGAGGCACCGGCGCGGCTCGTGCCCGGGATCAGGGCAAAGGCCTGAAACACGCCGATCCAAAGCGCCTGGTGCAGGGAGACCTTTTCGATGTCGCGGGTGCGGTGTGTGCCTTCGTTGTAGAGCGCTTCCATAATGAGAAACACGATACCGCCGAGGATGAACATCCATGCCACCACTTCCACCGTGAACAGCGCCTTGATCTGGTGGTGAAACAGCAGGCCCAGCGCACCGATGGGCACGAAGGCCACCGCCACCTTGAACCATAGCGGCAGGTGTTCCAGCGAGAACTTGTCACGATAGTGGGCAATGACGGCGAGGATGGCCGCCAGCTGGATAATGACTTCAAACGCCTTGTTTTCCGCGTTCTGCGGCAGGCCGAGCCAGTCGGCCACGATGATGAGGTGACCGGTGGAGGAGATGGGCAGGTATTCGGTCAGGCCCTCGATCAGGCCCAGTATGGCGGCTTGCAGTAGATCCATGAATGTATCCCGGTTGTGTGCTGTGCACCATTATAGAGGGGGGTCCCCCACTTTTTTGCGGGGCGTTTTTTTTCGGTCGCAGCTCTCAAGCGTTTATTTCCGTCCATGCTGCGCGCTCATGGTTCCGGCGCCAAGTTGCTGTAGGGCTTGCAGCGGGTGCGGCAGAACTCGCTGCGCTCAGACAGCTGCCGCACTTGATCCGCTGCTGACGCCGACAGCAACTAAGGCGCCTCCACAAATCGCTGTGCGCATGGACTGAAAGATATTTTCACATTTACAGACTGTCGCGCAGATCCACCAGCTGAAAGCCCATCAACGGCGTATCCAGCCTCTTGGTCAGCGCCATCACCTTGAAGACTTCGCCCATTTCGTCCGGCAGGGTGAGCGTCTTGATCTGCTGGCTCAGCTTGAGCTGCTCGGCCACGGGCAGATCGGTGGGAATGCTTTCCAGCAGGCCGGTGCTCATCAGAAAATGTGCCTGCGTGGTGAAGCCGGCCACGCGGAAACCGGCGTCGAAGCCGGATTCCGCCACTTCGGTAAAGTCCACGTGGGCGGTGATGTCCTGAAGGCCGGGCCAGATGAGCGGGTTATCGTGCACCCGGTGCTGGTAAAAGCAGCGCAGCGAGCCGTTGAGGCGTTCCTTCTGATAGAGCTCCTGCTGCGGGAAGCCGTAGTCGATGAGCAGCACGGCACCGGCGTCCATGAAGTCGCTCAGGCTCTTCAGCCAGGGGTGAATATTGAGGTTCACTTCTGCCTTGTAGCCCAGCGAGGTGGGCTGAACCAGACTGCGCAGGCCGTTGACCACCCGCTGCAGGGTGGCATCACTGATGGGCAGCTGCGTCCACATGAGCTGACCGGCTTCATCCGCATCCACGCCCATGCGCCAGCTGGCGTCCGGTTCCAGATAGAAACGCTCCACCGGCATGGCGTCCAGCACTTCGTTGGCGACCACAACGCCGCGCCAGCCCGGCGCGGGCAGACGTTCCAGCCATTCGACCCGCGCATACAGCTCGGGGGGGAGCGATTCCTGCAGAAAGGCCTGCTGGCGGGTGCGCAGGTCGGCGCTCAGGTCGAGAATCTGGTAGCGTTCCGGCAGGGCATCTGCATCGGCCAGCGTGAGCAGGATATCCCGCGCCATGCGCCCGGAGCCGGCACCGAACTCGAGGATATTGCCGCCGCCCAGCACCTCCAGCACCTGATCCAATTGCCGCGCCACACACTGGCCGAACAGGGGCGAGCTTTCCGGTGCGGTGGTGAAGTCGCCCGTCGGCCCCAGTTTGGGCAGGCCATTGCTGTAATAGCCCAGCCCGGGCGTGTACAGCGCGCGCTGCATGTATTCGGAAAAGGGCATGGGACCGTTCTGGCGGATGGCGCGCACGATGCGCTCGCGTAGGGTTTCGCTGCGTTGCAGGGCGTCGGCGTCGGGCGTGGGCAGGTTAAGCTGTTTTTTCATATTGGTCTCGCAAGGCCTTTTTTGGCGCAATGCTTGCTATGATTGCACTATTCAGAAATCGCGCGGTGATTGTACGATGAAAGTGGGCATACGCAAGGTTCACGAAGACGAATGGTGGGTGGAGGCCGGCTGTGCGACGGTGCGGCTCAACTACTTTGAAGTGGAGCTGCTCAATATCCTGCTGCAGGAAGGGGTGCGTCTGTGTGAAGGCGGTGAGTTTGACCTGTTGGCCGGCTTTATCAAGCTGGCGCACAAGCTGGATCTGCTCAGTGATGAGGATCTGCAGAAGGTGCTGCGTGCCGTCAATGACCGGGATTTGGCGCTGTTGTTGCGGGCACTGAATGAAGGCGAGTTCCGCGCACGTATCCTGCGCAATGTGGGGCCGCTGGTGGCCAAGCAGCTGGAAGAGGACCTCAATGCCGCCACGCCGCTGGATGTCGAGGCGGCCAAGGACGCCATCGAGCGGGTCATGCGCACTGCCTTTGAAATGGAGGCGTGGGGCGAAATCGAGTTTCAGACGGCGGTGACGGAGTACATCTGATGGATATTGAAGTGCGGCGGCTCAAAAGCGGTGAGATTCAGCTGGATTTTGGCAGGGTGATGCTTAATCTGCCGCCTGCGGTGATCAAGGCGCTGCAGCAGACGGTGGAGGCGCGCCTGAATGCTTCTGGCGAGAAAGAGCGGGCGGCCATCAAGAGGAAGCTGGCGGTGTTTCGCGATCTGGCGAAGAAACTGGCGGCGGTGGACGACCGCATTATGCAGCGCATGCTGCCCCAACTGAAACCGGAACAGCTGGTGACATTGGCCCGACTGGGCGGCGAGGCGGTGCAGCGCAAGATCGAGCGCAACCTCTCCAAAACCAACCGGCGCCAGTTTGAGGAGGATTACGCCCGCCTGAACCGGATTACCGAGCACCAGGCGGTGATTTATATGGAGCAGATTGTGCCCGCACTCAAGAAGATCGCGCAGGAGCAGAAGGCGCTGGAAGCGCAGATGGCGAAGTAATAAGCGTCAGCGTCCGCGCCAGATCTCCACACCCACACTACGCGCCGCCTGCACCGCTGCCGGCTTGTGGACACGCAGGTGCATCTGCTGAACGGCCGGGTAGGTGGTCAGAAGTTCGTGGCAGACCTTTTCCGCCACGGTTTCGATCAGGTCGTGGGGCGTGCTTAACAGGGATTCGATACGCTGCGCCACCTCGGCATAGTCCACCGTTTTTGACAGATCATTTTCTTCGCCCGCCGCCTTGAGCGGCAGCAGCAGCTCGATATCAAAACGCAGGGGCTGCGGCACCTGCTTTTCCCAGGGCAGGATGCCGATAATGCACTTCACTTCCAGCTGCTCGATAAAGATGCGGTCCATGGGCGTTTGTGCCTGCATGCTAAAATCTCCGTTCATTTTTTTACAGGGGAATGGTATCACCGATGCTGTGGGGATTGATTGCACTCGCCTATCTGCTGGGCTCGGTTTCGTCGGCCATTATTGTCTGCCGGCTGATGGGGCTGGGCGATCCGCGTGAAGCGGGTTCCGGCAACCCGGGCGCGACCAATGTACTGCGCATTGGCGGCGAGCGCGGCAAACTGGCCGCAGCGATCACGCTGCTGGGTGATCTGCTGAAAGGGCTGATTGCGGTGCTGGTGGCGCGCTGGGTCGGTCTGGAGGGCTGGCAGCTGGGTGTGGTGGGCTTTGCTGCCTTTCTCGGCCACCTCTATCCCGTCTTTTTCGGGTTTCGTGGCGGCAAGGGCGTGGCCACCTTCCTCGGTGTGCTGTTTGGCCTGAACCCGTTGATGGGACTGGCGTTTGCCGTGATCTGGCTATTTGTGGCCAAGGTGCTGAAAATCTCCTCGGCTGCCGCCCTGGCGGCCAGCGCCCTGTCGCCCCTCGACGTATGGTGGCTGTCGGGGCAGGATCAGGCGCTGACAGCGGTGATCACGCTGATGGCGATGCTGTTGTGGTGGCGCCACCGCAGTAATATCGTGCGCCTGCTGCGCGGCGAGGAAAAGGCCCCTGTTGCTTCGGATGATTAAATCGCTTCGATGGGTGGCAGGTCTTCCAGCGACCAGCGTGCCCTGGGCGAGAAGTCGAGATCGGTGCGCTGTCCGGCCTTGAGGCGCAGGTGGCCGGCGTAGGCGATCATGGCGCCGTTGTCGGTGCAGAATTCCGGACGGGGGAAGTAGGCTTCGCCGCGCAGGGTTTGTGCCACCTGAGTGAGACGTTGGCGTATGGTGGTGTTGGCGCTCACGCCGCCGGAGACGACCAGCGTGCGGTAACCGGTCTGCTGCAGCGCGCGCTTGCACTTGATGGCGAGGGTTTCGGCCACAGCGGTTTCAAAGGCACGGCAGATATCCGCTTTGGTCTGTTCGCTGTCGTCGCCGGCAGCCACCGCCTTGTTCCAGGTATTGAGCA
>CAYYIL010000050.1:0-5499 GCA_964471975.1 uncultured Piscirickettsiaceae bacterium
CGGTGCGCCTTGCCTTGAACCGGAATCGCCACTGTCGCGACCGTTCAGAGGTTTTGCGGAGGTGCCCTTGAGCAAAAAGGCGGCCGCAGGGCCGCCCGAATCATTTCCCGGCGAGCAGCGCCTGCAGGCGTTCCACCACCTCATCCACCGGCAGTGCCGCCTCTTCACCGCTGCGGCGGTTTTTGTATTCCACGACGCCCTTGTCCAGGCCGCGGTCACCCACAACGAGGCGGTGCGGAATACCGATCAGCTCCATGTCGTTGAACATGACCCCCGGCCGTTCATTGCGGTCGTCGAACAGCACTTCGATGCCTGCCGCCTGCAGGTCGGCATACAGCTTTTCAGCCGCTTCGCGCACGCGGGGCGACTTGTGCAGCTGCATGGGCACCAGCGCCACGTGGAAGGGAGCGATGGCTTCGGGCCAGATAATGCCGCGCTCGTCGTGGTTCTGCTCGATGGCGGCCGCCACCACCCGGCTGACGCCGATACCGTAGCAACCCATCTGCAGTACGGTTGCCTTGCCCTGTTCGTTGAGCACGGTGGCGTTGAGCGCCCTGGAGTACTTGTCGCCCAGCTGGAAGATATGGCCTACTTCGATGCCGCGGCGGATCTGCAGCACGCCCTTGCCGTCCGGCGAGGGGTCGCCTTCCACCACATTGCGCAGGTCGGCGACCTCAGTAATCTGCGCGTCGCGTTCCCAGTTGGCGCCGGTGTAGTGGTAGTCGTCCTCATTGGCACCGCAGACAAAATCTGCCATGACATTGGCGCTGCGATCGACAATGACGGGGATTTCCAGCCCCACGGGGCCAATGGAGCCGGCGCCGGCACCAGCCACCTTGCGCAATTCCTCTTCGCTGGCGAAAGTGAGCGGTGCAGCGACAAGGGGGTGCTTTTCAGCCTTGATTTCGTTGAGTTCGTGATCACCGCGCAGGCATAGCGCCACAAAGGGGGCGTCCTCGCTGGCGCCATGTACGATCAGGGTCTTGAGCACTTGGGTAGGGGCCACCTTCAGATAGTCGCACACGTCTTCAATGCTGTACACACCGGGCGTATGCACCTTTTCCAGCGGTTTTGACGGCGCAGGGCGCTCGACCGCTGGTGCGACGGCTTCCGCCAGCTCCACGTTAGCGGCATAGTCGCTTTCGGTGGAGAAGGCAATGGCGTCTTCGCCCGAGTTGGCGAGGACGTGGAATTCATGGCTGGCATCGCCGCCGATGGAGCCGGTGTCGGCCAGAACGGGGCGGAAATCCAGCCCCATGCGATTGAAGATGCGGCTGTAGGTGTCGTACATCACCTGATAGGTCTCCGCCAGCGAGTCGCGGTCCAGGTGGAAGGAATAGGCATCCTTCATCAGGAACTCGCGTGCACGCATTACGCCGAAGCGGGGGCGAATTTCGTCACGGAACTTGGTCTGGATCTGGTAGAAGTTGGCTGGCAGCTGCTTGTAGCTGCGGATTTCGCGGCGTACCAGATCGGTGATGACCTCCTCGTGGGTCGGGCCCAGCACGAAGTCGCGCTGATGACGGTCCTTGAAGCGCAGCAGCTCCGGGCCATAGTCGTCCCAGCGGCCCGATTCCTGCCACAGTTCGGCCGGCTGAACCACAGGCATGAGCACTTCCTGGGCACCGGAGGCGACCATTTCCTCGCGAATGATGTGCTCCACCTTGCGCAGCACGCGCAACCCCAGCGGCAGCCAGGTATAGAGGCCGGAGGCGAGGCGGCGGATCATGCCGGCGCGCAGCATCAGCTGGTGGGAGATGACCTGAGCGTCTGCGGGCACTTCGCGGGTGGTGGCCAGCAGGAAACGAGAGGTTTTCATAACCGTGGGATTCCTTATAATCGGTGACATTGAAATTGCGGAAATTTTAGCATGCAGCCACACCCTGATGCGCCCGAGTGGGCGGAGCGCTATACCGATTTTCTCAGCGGTCAGCCGCCCAAGCCCGCCCGTGTGGTGTATCAGCGCGATCGCGCGCGCATCATTCACTCCGCGTCGTTTCGGCGCCTGCAGTCGAAAACGCAGGTGCTGGGGCTGCACGAGAGCGATTTCTACCGCACGCGCCTGACCCATTCCATGGAGGTGGCGCAGATCGGCTCGGGACTGGTGGAGCAGCTCTCCATCAGCGGTGAGGGGCAGCCGTGGCATGAATGGCTACCCAATCTGTTTCTGATCGAAGCCATCTGTCTGGCCCATGATCTGGGGCATCCGCCGTTTGGCCACGGCGGGGAGATGGCGCTCAACTACATGATGCGCAAGCACGGCGGTTTCGAGGGCAATGCGCAGACCCTGCGCATTCTGACCAAGTTGGGCGAATACACGGCGGAAAATGGCATCAATCTGTCGCGCCGTGCCACGCTGGGGGTGCTCAAGTATCCGGTCATTTATGACGAAATCGTCTGCTGTTACGAGCCTTTCAAAACCGCCATGGCGGAGCCGGATGCGCAGGATTACCTGACGCTCAATCCCAACCACTACCAGCCGCCCAAGTCCATCTTTCTGGACGAAAAGCCCGAGTTCGAGTGGGTGCTGGCGCCTTTCAGTCAGTCGGATCGTGAACGCTTTACCCGCATCGAACGCGTGAGCGAACAGCAGTTCACCCGCGACAAGGCGTTCGACACCACCATCATGGATCTGGCTGACGATATCGCCTATGGCATCCACGATCTGGAGGATGCGCTGGCCATGAACATGATCAGCCGTGAGGCATGGGAAGCCGAAGTGGTGCAGACCGATGCCTTCCGCGAGGCGGGCATGTGGACGCCGGAAATGGACGACTGGCTCTTTTCCGGTCGTTCCCGCCCGCGCAAGCGCGCCATCAGCCTGATGGTGGGCATGATGATCGAGGCGGTCGAGGTGGTGGAGAATCCGGACTATGAACACCCGCTGCTGCGCTATCAGGCGCGACTGCGGCCGGAAGCGGCTGCCGTACTGGACCTGCTGAAGCGCTTTGTCTTCAAGTGGGTGATCACCCTGCCGGAAGTGAAGGGGCTGGAGTACAAGGGGCAGCTGATCGTGCTGAACCTGTTCAAGGCATTGTGGGGCAATGCGGATCGTTTGCTGCCGCGCAACACCTATGCGCGGTTCGAGCAGGCGGAAACCGAGCGGGCAAAACGGCGCGTGGTGTGCGACTACATCGCCGGCATGAGCAACGTGTACGCCGCCCGCCTGTATAACAAGCTATTCAGCGCCGACTCCGGTTCAATTTTTGACCGGCTTTGAGTGCGCCCTGACATACCCGTTCAGTCTTCCCTTTTGGCCAGCTTCTCTTTGCAGCGTCGGGGCAGATAGGTCTTGCGCCCAGCCAGAAGAGGGGGGTCCCCGACTTTTTTACGGTGCCGTTTTTCGCGCTGCCGTGCCAGCGCCCACGCCACATGTTCCAGCACCATTTTTGAGTCGATTTGCGGCTTTTTGGCCTCCAGTGCGGCAATAACGGCACCTGATGGCGGTGCATTGCCCAGTGCAACGGCCAGATTGCGCTGCCAGCGTTCAAAGCCGATGCGGCGGATGGGGGAGCCCGCGAAACGTTCCAGAAAGTCCGTCTCGCTCCACTGCCACAGTTCCAGCAGGGTGGCGCGGTCCAGTGCGTGGCGCGGCTTGAAGTCGGTTTCCCGGTTGGGCTCGGCAAAGCGGTTCCAGGGGCACACCAGCTGGCAGTCGTCGCAGCCGTAGATGCGGTTGCCCATGAGCGGGCGCAGCGCTTCGGGAATGGGCCCCGGGTGTTCGATGGTGAGATAGGAGATGCAGCGGCGCGCATCCACTACACCGTCCGACACAATGGCACCTGTGGGACAGGCATCCAGGCAGGCGGTGCAGGGGCCGCAGCCCTGCTTTTCGAACGGGGGATCCGGCGGCAGCTGCAAATCCGTATAGATTTCGCCGAGAAAGAACCAGCTGCCGGCACGTGGGTGGATCACCAGCGAGTTCTTGCCGATAAAGCCGAGTCCGGCTTCGCGGGCGATGGGGCGCTCCAGTACCGGCGCCGAATCGGTAAAGATGCGGTAGTTGAAGGGCCCTGTTGCTTCCTCGATAAAGGCGACCAGTTTCTTGAGGCGGTTGCGAATCAGCTTGTGGTAGTCGCGTCCCAGCGCATAGCGAGAGATATAGGCATGGTCGCCACGGTGCAGTTGCGCCAGCGGGTTTTCACTGTCGCAGTCGTAGTAGTTCATGCGCACGCTGATAATGCTCTGCGTCCCTGGTACCAGCAGATTCGGGCGGGTGCGCTTGAGCCCGTGGCGCACCATGTAATCCATCTCGCCATGGAAGTGCTGCCCCAGCCAGTTAAAATAGGACGCTTCATAGGCCGACAGATCGGTGTGGGTCACACCGCAGTCAGCAAAGCCGAGGTGCTTCGCTTCGTCACGAATTGATTCCTTCAGGTGGGTAGTGTCGTTCATGAGTCAGCATTGTAGCTTCAATCATCCGATGCGCTGCGACGACGAAGCGGCTACCCGTGTTCTGGCCGAGCGGCTGGCGCACTGCCTGGTGGAACATCGCGCCTTTGAAAAGGGCGTCGTGCTGGCGCTGGAAGGTGATCTGGGCACCGGCAAGACCTTTTTCGCCCGGGCACTGATCCAGGCCCTGCTGCCAGGTTGTCGTGTAAAGAGTCCCACCTACACGCTGTATGAGCGCTACGACCCCCCCCACGGCCCCATTTACCACTGGGATCTCTATCGTCTGTGCGAGCCGGAAGAACTGGAATATGTCGGGCTGCGCGATCTGCTGGAGCCGCCGTGTCTGCACATTGTGGAGTGGCCCGAGAAGGGGGCGGGTGTTCTGCCAGAGCCGGATATCGTGGTCAAAGGGCAGGTGTGTGGTGAGCAGTGTCGGGAATTCGACATGCGTTTTGGCATGAAATTTGATTGAGGTCCCTTGACAAGAAAAAGAGACCCGCTTGAACGGGCATTTTTCCTACACAAGGGACAACGACCATGGAAGGTAAAAACATCCTTCGTGCCGCAGTTTTCAGGCCGTGGCTGGTATTCATCGTAGGTTTGGTCTGGACGCTGCCCAGCTATGCTCAGCTGGTCGATATACGCACCGGCCATACGGCTGAATCATCCCGCTTTGTGCTGGACCTGAGTTCGCCTGCCGAATTTCGCGTCTTTTCGCTGAAAAGACCGGCGCGTGTGGTGGTGCGCCTGAAAGGCGTGGGGCGGCATCTTCCCTTTACGCGTCAGATCCTGAAGGATCCCCGTGTCAAGCGGATCCGCGCCGGCCGAAACAAGAGCGACCTGATTGTGGTCTTTGACCTGAAGGGCAGCAAGCGCTTCAAGTTTTTCTCGCTCGGGCGCAAAGGCAAGCGTGTGGCTCAGCGCGTGGTTGTGGATATTCTTGAGCCAGCGCCGGTTGCACGCAAAAGCACAAAGCCTGCATATCAATTGGCAATGAAGGGCAAGCCAGCGCGCATCAAGGTGGCCAGCGCACTATCGCGCCCGACTGCCAAGCCTGTCAAAAAGGTATCTGTCAAAAAATCGGTGCGTGTGATGAAAAAGCCTGTC
>CAYYIL010000051.1:0-5074 GCA_964471975.1 uncultured Piscirickettsiaceae bacterium
TATTGTAGGAACAATGGGAAAAGTGTCAATGTTTCAATGGGTTAAAGGTTGTTCACGGATGACAAAAAAACCGCCGCCGGAAAGGACGCGGTTTTTACGCATAAAACCGGCCATTACAGCGTAATCAGCTCAAATCCGGCTTCTTCCAGCGTTTCACGAGTTCCACTGTGGGTAATCACCGCACGGGACGCCCTGGACACATCCAGATAGCGTTCAGCCACGCTGCGAATCTGCGTCAGATTCGCACCCAGAATGGTATCGCGAATGCGCTGGCGCACCTCGGGCGTGTAGCCATAGAGCTGCTGATAAAAGGCCTTCTTGGCTTCACCCGCTGGCGAGCCTGGCTTGTCCATGGCGGCGATCACATTCAGAATCGCTTCTTCCACATGCTGTTCGGTGGCCTCCTTGCTCATCACCCAGTCGAGCGATGCCTCAAAGTCCGCAAAGGTTTCCAGCAGGCGCGGATCACGGTAGGAGTAGAACACCAGCGCACCGGCGCCTGCGTTGTAAGTAGCGCCGCCCCCATAGGCGCCGCCCTGCTCGCGGATGCGGGTATGCAGGAAGCCATTGCGCAGCATGTGCGCCAGCAACTGCAACAGCGGTGCATCTTCGTGCCCGGGCATCACGGCCGGAAAGGCTTCGGCACAGAAATTGACCTGGGTGCTGGTGATCCAAGCCTGCTTCACGGCATTCCCGGGCGCTGTCAGGCTCAGCGACGACTCCACAATGGGACCGCTTTCAAAGGGCTGCCATGATTCGGCCATGGAGTGCTTTGCCTCCGGCAGGCCCTTCGCATCCACTACCAGCAGGGCCTGTTTGGGTGCCTCCAGCAGGTGCTGCTGAATGTCCTGCAGGGTGTCGCTCAGCTGCTGCACCGCCCCATCGTCCTCACGAATGCGATCATCTAGCTGCTTGAGGGTCTGAATGCCGCGCAAACCGCCCCGTTCGAACGCCCAGCGGCTTGCCGGGGTGAAGGCCTGCACTGCCGCGCCCATGGCGTAGCTGTGCCCGGCGCGGGTGACGCCGCGTTCAGCCGAGACCCGCATCTGGCTGACCAGATCCTTGATGCGGTTGTGTTCGTCAAAGCGCGGCGCCCGCAAGGTCTCTTCCATGAGCTGGGCCAGGGGGGCATGATTGCGGTTAAGCGCCTTGCCGGACAAAATGAAATGACCGTGCACGCGGTGAGGATCGTGCAGATCCTCACGCACCTGTGAGCGGGCGCTCAGCCCGCCGGTGACCGCAGCCTGCAATGCCTGGGTTTCCAGATAGTCCCGGCCGGCAGAACCCACCTCGGTCAGCGCCACATTAAAGACGGGCAGCGCCTCTTGCGCGGCGTCGTCCAGCTGGGGCAGATCCAGCACCAGACTTTCATAGACGATGCCGTTGGTGCCCCGTTCGTACTGGGTCAGCGGCAGATCGCCCAGCGTATCCACCTCGCCATGAATGACCTTGATGGCCCGATCGATGTCGTCCTTGGTGACCTTGGGCAGGAGGTCTGGATCATCCTCCTGTGCCTGGCGCAGCTGCAGGGCTTCGGCCTGTACCACGATGGCGTTTTTCTCTTCTGCGCTCATGGCCGCCTTGAGCTCGGCCAGTGCCGCCTTTTCTTCTGCCTCTTCACGGGCCCGCTGTTCCGGATCAGGCGTCATCACCACCCGCACCTTGTGGGGATTCTTGACCAGCCAGCGTTCGATCCAGTCGGAAATGAAGTGGGGATCCTGAATCTTCTCCCGCAGGGTCTGCAGGGCCGGCTCCAGATCCAGCAACTGAACCAGATCCCCCCCGTGCAGCGGGGCCGCCATACTGTGCAGCATCAGCTGCAGACCGTACGGATAGCTATCGCCGGTAATCTCCCGCTGAGCCAGTTCCAGCTGATGGAGCATGGCCTCGACCATGGCCTTGTCGGCACCATTTTTGACAATATCCTTGAGCACGTTATCGATCAGCGCCTCAATGGCATCAGCATGCTCGGCTTCGGAGCCTTCCACCCCGGCCACAAAGGCCATTTCACGGGTGTCATCCTCCAGTCCACACAGAGGCGATGGCGCCGCCGCCAGATCGGTTTCTTCCAATGCCTTGCGCAGTGGCGAAGCAGAGTTGTCCAGCAGCACCATGGTGACCAGATTGGCGGTGAGCACTTCCATGGGATCTCGGTTTTCGCCGAGCAACCAGCCGACAACGATATGCGTCTTGTTGCTCAGGTCCTGCTCTTCCAGTGCATAGGTGGTCTGGGTGCGCACCGGTGCGATATAGCGCTTTTCGCGCCCGACCCGCTTGACCGGAACCCGATCTTCAAAACGGTGCAATGCAAGGGTTTCAAAGTTGGCGTGATGCTCGGCAGCGGGAATATCCCCGTAGGTGAAAAAGATGCTGTTGCTGGGATGGTAGTGTTCGCGATGGAAGGCCACCAGCTGCTTGTGGGTGAGGGTGGGAATTTCTTTCGGATCGCCGCCGCTGTTGTAGTGATAGGTGGTGGTGGGATAGAGCGTGCTGGAAAGCGCCTGCCACAGCGTTGCCGTGGGTGAGCTCATGGCGCCTTTCATTTCGTTATAGACCACGCCCTTGCGCACCAGCTCTCCGTCCGGATCGTTCCAGGGTTCGAACTCGAGTCGGTGGCCTTCCTGGGCAAAGTCCAGGGGATGCAGGTTGGGGAAAAAGGCTGCATCAAGATAAACTTGAAGCAAATTCTGAAAGTCCTTTCTGTTTTCCGTCGCAAACGGATAGGCGGTCCAGTCGCTGCTGGTAAAGGCGTTCATGAACGAGTTCAGCGAGCGGCGGATCATCATGAAGAACGGATCGCGCACCGGATACTTCTCCGAGCCGCACAGCACCGTATGCTCAAGAATGTGCGCCACCCCGGTGCTGTCCATGGGCAGGGTACGAAACGCCACCATGAACACGTTCTGCGGGTCGTCGTTGCTCAAATGAAAATGCTCTGCGCCGGTTTTTCTGTGGCGATAGTGTTCTACGGTGAGATTGAGTGCATCGATGTGATGCTGTCCGATCGCTTCAAAGGCAGGGTGTGTCTGGGTCATGGCTTTCCTGTATTCTCCTGGCTGAAAAAGACAATGCCCCGTCGCCTGCAGGAACAGACGCCAGGGCACTGACTGAGGGCGCGACAGCGCGCTCCAAGACGGGTTTTACTTGTCTGCTTCCTTGGTGGACAGCTTGACGCGGCCCTGGCGGTCGATATCGATCACCTTCACGCGCACCTGCTGACCTTCCTTGAGGTAGTCGCTGACATTTTCCACGCGCTCATCCGCGATCTGGGAAATGTGTACCAGTCCCTCGCGGCCGGGCATGTATTCCACAAAGGCACCAAAATCGACGATCTTCTTCACCGTCCCGGGATAGGTGGTACCGATCTCCGGCTCCGCGACGATCTCGTTGATGCGGCGGATGACTTCATCCGCAGACTCCTGATCAATGGCGGCGATGGTCAGCGTGCCATCTTCCTTGATGTCGATCTGCGTGCCGGTTTCTTCTGTCAGCGCCTTGATGACCGCACCGCCCTTGCCGATCACGTCGCGGATCTTCTCCGGCTTGATCTTCAGCGTGGTAAAGCGTGGCGCCGTCGGCGCCACCTGATCGCGCGGCGCTGCAATGGTCTTGGCCATTTCGCCAAGGATGTGCATGCGCCCTTCCCTGGCCTGATCCAGCGCGATCTTCATGATCTCTTCGGTGATGCCATTGATCTTGATGTCCATCTGCAGCGCCGTTACACCGCGCTCGGTGCCGGCCACCTTGAAGTCCATGTCGCCCAGATGGTCTTCATCACCCAGAATGTCCGTCAGCACGGCAAAGCGGTCGCCTTCCTTGATCAGACCCATGGCAATCCCAGCCACCGGGGCCTTGATGGGCACACCGGCGTCCATCAGCGACATGCTGGTGCCGCATACGGTCGCCATGGAGCTGGAGCCGTTGGATTCGGTGATCTCGGACACCACGCGGATGGTATAGGGAAACTCCTCTTCCGACGGCAGCACGGCGGTCACACCGCGGCGGGCAAGCATGCCATGGCCGATTTCGCGACGGCCCGGGCTGCCCATGCGGCCGGTTTCACCCACGGAGAACGGCGGAAAGTTGTAGTGCAGCATGAAGCGGTCCTTGTACACGCCGCCCAGCTCGTCCACCACCTTGGCATCCTGCTCGGTGCCCAGCGTGGTGATGACCAGCGCCTGGGTTTCACCCCGGGTAAACAGCGCGGAACCGTGCACCTGCGGCAGCAGGCCCACCTCGGTGGTAATGGGACGAACAGTTTTGGTATCACGACCATCGATGCGGGGCTCGCCGGCAAGAATACGGCCGCGCACGATCTCCTTCTCCAGCTTCTTGAACGCGTCCAGCAGCACCTTTTCGCCGTAGCCGTCCGGGTTCTCTTCAGACTTGGCCAGCGCATCCAGCAGTTTCTGCTTCGCCGCCGCCACGGCCTCCTGCCGCGCCAGCTTCTGCGGAATGGAAAAGGCCGCTTCCAGATCGGAGCGCACCAGCTCGGCTACCTTTTGCTTCAATTCGGCATTTTCTTGCGGCGGCTGCCAGTCCCATTTGGGCTTGCCATACGCAGCAGCGAACTCCTCAATGGCCTCGATGGCCACCTGCATCTGTTGATGACCGTACATGACCGCGCCCAGCATGACTTCTTCTGGCAACTCGGCCGCTTCGGATTCCACCATCAGCACGGCATCCTTGGTACCGGCCACGGCCAGCTCCAGCGCGCTCTCTTCCAGATCGAACGGACTTGGGTTCAGCAGATACTGACCGTCGCGATATCCTACGATGGCAGCACCGATCGGCCCATCAAACGGAATGCCGGAAATGGCCAGCGCAGCCGAAGCCCCCAGCATGGCCGGCACTTCGGTACCCACTTCGGGGTCCAGCGCCAGTACTGTAATCACGACCTGAACTTCGTTCATGAACCCTTCCGGGAACAGCGGACGAATCGGGCGATCGATCAGGCGCGAGGTGAGGGTTTCAAATTCACTGGGTCGCCCTTCCCGCTTGAGGAAACCGCCTGGAATTTTGCCGGCGGCATAAGCCTTTTCCTGATAATTAACGGTGAGTGGGAAGAAGTCCT
>CAYYIL010000052.1:0-5018 GCA_964471975.1 uncultured Piscirickettsiaceae bacterium
AGGCGGTATAGCTCCGACCTAAAGCACACCCCCATGCCCTAACCTGCAGCCCGCCACGCGCGGGTTTTCTTTTGCCCTGACGATAGGGGTCACGGACTTTTTATCCACGAAATACACGTTTAGTGAAAAAACATCTTGACACGATATTACACGTGTTGTGTAATAGACCCAAGCCAGCCCACAAGCTGGCTGAGACTAAGAAAGCGCTACACCGGGGCGGCTGGCAACCGCCCCACCCTTAACAGGGAGGACACAGGATGATCGGACAGGATTTTCACCACTGGCATCGCCAGCAAGACGAGATAGAACACAAGCGACGCGAGGCGTGGATGCTCGGCTTTTTCTGGGGCGCAACGGCATCACTGGCGCTATATGCCTTTGCGCTGGCCACGGGCAAGACGCTGGGGCTGATGTGATGACACCAGCAGAGGCGCGGGAATTCCTTCTGGAGAAGCTGGAATACATGCGCAGCGCCGGATGGTATGACAGAGAGTTTGCCGTCCAACACATGCTGGACAACCTGGTTCTCGCCGTGTGCGAAATGCTTGAAAGGGAGGAAAAGCGATGCGAACAGAAACAATCGCAGAGCTGCTGATTTATGGATACCTCGCCCTGCTCGCAGGGTGGGCGGTGATGAAACTGGCAATGGGAGGATAACTATGAGTGCACAACTTAAACCCATCGATGGCGGCAAGTTGGATGTGACCGCCTTGGCAGATCTGGTAGTGGAAGCCCGCCGTGAAGCGGATGCGGCCAAAGTTCGCTACGAAAACCTGCTGGCAAAACTGATCAAGGCGGTGCCGGTTGGCGAAAAAGGCGCAGAGGTCAAGGCGCACGGCGCCGTCATCAAGCTCAAGCCGCGCATCTACGAGCGCATCACCGATGTGGAGTCTTTGCGCAAGGTGCTGCCGGAGCCGCTTTTCAACCGTCTGGTGCGCTTCAAGGCGGACCTGAACAAGCGCGAGCTGACCTACGTGCGCAACAACGAACCGGACTGGTACGACACCATCGCCCGTTTCATTGAAGTCAAACCCGGCAAACCCGCCGTCACCATCGAGGAGGCATAAATGGCCATTTCACTCGCATCCCTGCAACGCCCCGGCGCCCGCCCCATCATCACCACCATCGTGGGGGAGGGCGGCGTGGGAAAGACCACGCTGGCCAGTCTGTGGCCGGACCCCGTGTTCATCCCTGTGGAAGACGGCCTGGTCTCCATCGCTCACCGACAGGACATTGCCACCTTCCCACAGGCAAGAAGCTCACAGGACGTGTTGGACGCCATCGCCGCCCTGGGGCAGGAAGAGCACAGCTTCAAGACGCTGGTGATTGACTCCATCACCCAGCTCAATCACCTGATCGAGCAGGAGATCATCGCTGCCGATCCCAAACAGCCCAAGAGCATCAACCAGGCCATGGGCGGCTACGGCGCCGGGCATGCGGCGGTAGCCGACCGCCATGCGCAAATCCGCGAGGCCTGTGGCTGGCTGCTGGCAGAAAAGAACATGCACATCGTGTTCATCGCCCACGCGGATACCGAGACCATCGAGCTGCCCGACCAGGAACCCTACATGCGCTACACCATCCGAATGAACAAGCGTTCCGTAGCGCACTACTCGGACAACGTGGACATCGTGGCCTATCTCAAGCTCAAGACCTTTGTCTCCGGCACCGGCGAGCGTAAGAAGGCCACCACCACCGGCGAGCGGATCATCACCTGCTATCCCACGCCGAACCATATCAGCAAAAACCGCTTCGGCATCGCCGAAGACCTGCTGTTCGACGGGCAGACGAACCCGTTTGCCCCCTACCTTGCCAATATGGAGGACTAAGTCATGGCAAACCTCAACTTCGACGCAACTCAAGTTGATCCCAACAACAACTACGAGGCCATTCCGGCTGGTGAATATCCGGCGGTGATCGTCTCATCCGAAGCAAAGCAGGCGAAGAGTGGCCGTGGCCAGTATCTGAATCTGGAGCTGGAGGTGGTGGACGGCGAATTTCGTGGCCGCAAGCTGTGGGACATCCTCAACCTGTGGCACGACAACGCCACTGCCCGCGACATCGCTCAGCGCACCCTGTCACAAATCTGCCACGCCGTCGGCGTGTTGCAACCGCGCGACTCCAGCGAGCTGCATGGCAAGCCCATGATTGCCATTGTGCGCGTTGAAGACGACGCCAATTACGGCAAGCGCAACGTGATCAAGGGCTATAAGGCCATGGCGCAGTCCGCGCCACAGCCCACACCCCAGCCGCATACGGCACCCCAGCAGCCTCAGGGCGCATCCGTGCCGCCGTGGCAGACCGCCCCAGCAGGAGCCTAAGTCATGGCGCAGCTTGAAGGCTTTCGTACGGATATCAAACTGGCGGTCAAAACCCTGGCCGCCATTGAAGATGCCGTGCAACGTCAGGCTGATGACGGCCTGCGCCCCCACCTGGGGGCCAGCCTCATCGGTCGCCCGTGCAGGCGGGCGCTGTGGTATGCCTTCCGCTGGGCGCGCAGGGTGCACCACAGCGGTCGGCTGCTGCGCCTGTTCGCTCGTGGTCAACGGGAGGAAGAAGCACTGGCTGACCTGCTGCGCGTCATCGGTGCCACCGTTTACACCACCGACCCCGCCACCGGCGAGCAATTCACCTTCGGCGACGGGCACTTCGGCGGCAGCATGGATGGCGCCTGCGTCGGCATCCCCGACGCCCCCAAGACCTGGCATGTGTTGGAGTTCAAAACCCACAACCTCAAGAGCTTCAACCAGCTGGAGAAAGAAGGGGTCAGGCGTGCCAAGCCCGAACACTACGCCCAGATGCAGTGCTACATGCACTGGTCCGGCATGACCCGCGCCCTCTACATGGCGGTGTGCAAGGATGACGACCGCTTGCATCTGGAGCGCATCGACTATGACAGGAGTGAGGCTGAAGTGCTGATGCAAAAGGCCGAGGCGATCATCTTCACCGACACTCCCCCAGTCCGACTCAGCGAAGACCCCGCCTGGTATCAGTGTAAATGGTGCGACTATCACGCCCTCTGTCATGACAAGGCTCTGCCCCTGCCCACCTGCCGCAGCTGCGCCCACGGCCAGCCGGTTAAAGGTGGCGGCTGGCACTGTGTTCGCCACGACAGGCCGCTCAGCATCGATGCCCAGAAACGGGGCTGTCCTGACCATGTGTATGACCCGTGGCTGTTTGAAAGGATCGCCAAGCCATTGGATGCCGATCCTGAACGAAATGTGGTCATTTATGAGATCGACGGCAAGCGCATCGAAAACGGCACTGCAGGCACCTCTTCATTGAATCTCTACCAACAGATGGGAGGCGACGATGCAGCTGCGTGATTACCAGACCCGCGCCGTGGACAGACTGTTCGACTGGTGGGCGAAGTACCCCGGCGTACACGCCGCGCCCATCGTGGTCATGCCCACCGGCGCTGGCAAGAGTGTGGTCATCGCCGAAATCGTGCGCCGCCTGTTCGCCCAATGGCCCGATCACCACCCGCGCACGCTGGTGATCACTCCGTCCAAGGAACTGGCGGAACAAAACGCTGCCAAGCTGGCCGCCCTGCTGCCGGACGAGGTGACCGTCGGCCTCTACTCCGCCAGCCTCAACCGCCGGGACGCCCACGCCGACGTCATCGTCGCCACCATCGGCAGCGTCTACAAGCGCGCCAATGACCTGGGCAACATCAAATGCGTGCTCATCGACGAATGCCACCTGGTGGACACCGCCGGTAAGGGCCGCTACCGCCAGCTGATCGACGAACTGGCGCGGCTGTGCACCTTCCGCGTGGCCGGCTTTACCGCTACGCCATTCCGTGGCAACGGTATTTGGCTAACCGCCGGTGATGATCCCCTGTTCACCGGCATCGCCGATACCATCACCGTGGAAGAGCTGCTTAAGCAGGGTCATCTGGCACCGTTGCGTCCGCCTGCGGAGGCTATTGCCACCCATGTAGATGTCTCCGGCGTGGCCACCACCTCCGGCGACTACAACATCGCCCAGCTGGATGAACGGGTGCGCACTGTGCTCAGACCGGCGGCACAGGAAGCCATCCGCCTGGCTGCAGAGCGGCGCAAGTGGATTGCCTTCCTGCCCACGGTGGAATCCGCCGACATCTTCCGCGACATGCTGCGCGAACAGGGCATCGCCGTCGAGACCGTTACCGGTGAAACGCCCAAGGCCGAGCGCGAGGCCATCATTAACGCCTTCCGCGCTGGACAGGTGCGCTGCCTGGTCACTGTGCTGGCGCTGGCCACCGGCTTTGATGTGCCCGATGTGGACTGCGTCATCTGGATGCGCCCCACCATTAGCCCCGTGCTCTATGTGCAGGGGGCCGGGCGCGGTATGCGCCCCGCGCCGGGCAAAACAGACTGTCTGTGGCTCGACTTTACCGACACCACCGAGCGCCTTGGCCCCGTAGATTCCATCCGGGGCCGTGCGCCCAAAAGCAATCGCAAGCGCACTGCCAAGACGGAAACCGGCGAGAAATACTGCGAATTCTGTGGCGAACCCATGCCCGCCATCGCCCGCTTCTGCACCGCCTGCGGCAAGATGCAGCCGCAGAACATCAAGGTGGCGGGCAGCGCTTCCACCGCGCCGGTGCTCGCTAACCAGCGCAAGCCGGAGCGCCGCCCCGTATTCGAGGTGCGCTACCGATTGTGGCCCGGCAGGGACGGCAAGCCGCCCACCCTGCGCATCGACTACTACGGCGCCCTGCGCATTATCGCCTCCGAATGGAAGTGCTTCGAGCACACGGGCACCGCGCGACGCTACGCCGAACAGTGGTGGCGGCAAGTGTCAGACGCCCCTGTGCCCGACACCATCGAACAGGCGCTGGCCATCATCGAATCCCAGGGAGTTCGGGAACCAAGCGCAATTGATGTGGTGCCCAACCCCTCCAACCCGTCCTACCTGCAGGTGGCGGGACGGCACTTTGAAGAACAGCCGGAAACGCAGGATGTTCCATTCTGAACGCAGCAGGACACCCCAGCGGGCGGTGGGGCTAATAACACCCGCAGCGTGGGCCGAGG
>CAYYIL010000053.1:0-4659 GCA_964471975.1 uncultured Piscirickettsiaceae bacterium
ACGCGGATGGAGAGAATGGGGCCCAGATACTCGGTGGCCCAGTCTTCTTCCGTGGCCGGCTTGGCGTCGATAATGGCGCGGGTACGCTCGCAGCCGCGCAGCTCCACCCCCTTTTCCGCATACAGCTTCGCCAGCGGCGGCAGCACCGTCTCGGCAATATCGTCATCCACCAGCAGGGTTTCCATGGCGTTGCACACGCCATAGCGCTGCGTCTTGGCATTGAAGGCCACCTTGATGGCCTTGTCCACATCGGCATCCTGGTCGATATACACATGACAGATGCCGTCCAGATGCTTAATGACCGGCACGCGGGCATCGCGACTGATACGCTCAATCAAGCCCTTGCCGCCACGGGGGATAATCACATCCACATATTCCGGCATGGTGATCAGCTCACCCACCGCGGCGCGATCGGTGGTTTCCACCACCTGCACGGTGGCCGACGGCAGACCCGCCTGCTCCACACCGGTGCGGATACACTCCGCCAGCGCACGGTTGGAGTGAATCGCCTCGCTGCCACCGCGCAGAATCGCTGCGTTGCCGGACTTCAGGCACAGCGCTGCCGCATCGACGGTGACATTGGGACGCGATTCGTAGATGATGCCAACCACGCCCAGCGGCACACGCATCTTGCCCACCTGAATGCCAGACGGACGTATACGCATGTCGGTAATCTCGCCCACCGGATCGGGCAGCTGCGCAATCTGCTTCAGGCCGTCGATCATGGTGTCGATCACCTTGTCGGAAAGCTCGAGGCGATCCAGCAATGCCGCATCCAGTCCATTGGCACGCCCCGCGTCCAGATCCTTGGCATTCTCCGCCTGCAGGGTTGCCCGCTGGCGAGCAATCTCGTCCGCAATGGCTTCCAATGCCGCATTCTTCTGCGCGGTGGAGACACGGCGCAGCGAGCGGGACGCTTCCCGCGCCTGTGCACCCAGTTGCTGCATATACTGTTTGACGTCGTTCATGGTGTTTCTCCGCAAATCGTGTTCACAATGCCATCCAGTGCGATCCACGGATCGCCGCTGCGAATGCCCTTGTTCATCTGATCGATCTCTGCAAGGTGTGCCAGCACCGCTGCCCAGCGTGCCGGGTCAAGGCGCTGCGCCGCCGCCTGATAGCGCGCCTGCTGATTGCGCCAGATCTTCAGCGCCTGCGCGCTGCGGCCAGCGGCCAACTGGTAGTAGAGCCGCACTTCCCGCGCCACTAGCCACACGATCAGGGTGGCGTCAGTACCGATCTGGCGCAGGCGCTGCAAGGTGTGCAGCGCCTGGCCCACTTCGCCGAACAGCAGCGCATCGCCCAGGGCAAACAGCTGGTAGTGCGCCTCGTCCACCACATTGTCACGCACCTCTGGTACGTCAATGGTGGCGCCCTCGCCGTAGCGCAACGCCAGAATTTCCAGCGCCTGCGCCGCCGCCAGCAGATTGCCTTCCACCCGTTCGGCCAACAACGCTGCTGCATCCGGCGTAAGCGTCAGCCCGTGGGTCTGCGCCTGCCGACTGCACCAGTTTGGCAGCTGAGCCGGCGGTACCTCGCGCGCCTGAATCACCAGCCCCGCCTGCTCGATTGCCTGCACCCAGGCACTCTTCAACTGGCGGCCGTCCAGCCGTCCACTGAATATGGCCAGCACGGCATCAGCAGGCGGCTGCTGCGCCCAGCGCCGGAAAAAGTCGCCACCGGCCTTACCGGGTGTGCCCTTGGGCAGGTCCAGCTGAAAATACTGCCCCGCAGAAAAGAGGCTGCCCGCCTGGGTCTGCTGGGCAATGGCGTCCCAGTCGCTGTCGGCACCCGCCTCGATGCTGATGCGCTCGCTCAATCCCCTTTCCTGCGCCTGCCGCCACAGGGCATCACGCACCTGCTGCTGGTGCCAGGGCTCATCCCCATGCACCAGCACGATCGGCGGTAACGGCGGCGGGTTGCGCAGATAGGCGTCAGCGGTGATCATTCACCCGCGCTCTCATGGCTTGATATAACTCAGCTGGCGCAGAATCTGGTTAACTGCTTCGCGGCGCATGGCCGCCTGCAGTTCGCGTCGTTCGGTTTCGGCCGCCGCCAGCGCATTGGTGTCAATGCGATGATCGCGATACACCACCGCCTCGTCACGCAGCACCCGTTTGTCGTTGTGCCAGACTTCAAACGGCTGCTTGAGCGACAGGGTTTCCGCGGCGGTGTCACCCGTGAGCGTATAGGCAGTGCGGCTAACGTGCCAGCGTGTTTCGCCCAGGCGCAGGCGCCAGTCGGCGGCACCGTCCACGGCCACACCCAGCTGCGCCAGTTGATCCAGCAGCTGCTGCACCAGTGCCGATTCGGCCACCGTTTCGTCCACGGCCAGCTGCCTGAATAGCAGCGCCCGGGTTTCGCCCATGCCGCGCAGATGCCAGCCGCTGCAGCCACTGACTGTAGCCGCGCCCAGCAGGGAGAGAAAAGCGCGCCGCTTCATCCCTTCACCACCAGGTTGACCAGACGACCGGGCACCACGATCTCCTTGACGAGTTCCTTGCCCTCGATGAACTTCTGCACATTGGGCTCAGCCTTGGCGGCGGCGAGAATCGTCTCCTTGTCGGCATCCACCAGCACCTGAATGCGCCCGCGCAGTTTGCCGTTGACCTGCACCACCAGCTCGATGGCGTCCTGCTTGAGCGCGTCCTCGTCCACCTGCGGCCACGGCTGATCCACGATCATCCCCTCATGCCCCAATGCTTGCCACAGCGCCTGGGCAATATGGGGCGTAATGGGCGAAAGCACCAGCACCGCCAGTTCCAGCGCCTCCTGCAACACGGCGCGATCCCGATCGTTCTGCGGCTCGAACCTGCTCAGCGTATTCACCAGGCTCATCACCGCAGCGATGGCGGTATTGAAGTGCAAGCGGTCACGAATGTCGTGGGTGGCCTGCTTGAGCATTTCGTGCGCGGCGCGACGCAGATCCTTCTGCTCGGCCGTCAGTGCGGCCTTGTCCACAGCCGGCGCTGCGCCCGCCTCGGCATGGCGCTGCACCAGTCGCCACAGGCGGTTGAGGAAGCGGTGCGCCCCTTCCACGCCGGCATCCGACCACTCCAGACTCTGGGTGGGCGGCGCGGCGAACATAGTGAACAGGCGCACGGTATCCGCACCGTATTTATCCACCATCGCCTGCGGGTCCACACCGTTGTTCTTGGACTTGGACATCTTCTCGATGCCGCCGAATTCCACCGGCTGACCATCGCTTTTGAGGATGCCGCCAACAATGCGGCCCTTGTCATCGCGCTGCACGTCCACATCCGCCGGGTTGTACCAGGTCTTGGAGCCGTCCGGATTCTGGCGATACCAGGTTTCCGCAATCACCATGCCCTGGGTGAGCAGGTTGGCAAACGGCTCGTCGCTGTGCACCAGCCCGAAGTCACGCATCAGCTTGTGGAAAAAGCGGGCGTAGAGCAGGTGCAGAATGGCATGCTCGATGCCGCCGATATACTGATCCACCGGTAGCCAGTAGTCGGCACGCTCGTCCAGCATGGCCTCGTCCTGATCCGGGCAGGCGTAGCGGGCGTAGTACCAGCTGGACTCGAAAAAGGTGTCAAAGGTATCCGTCTCCCGGCGCGCCTGGCCGCCGCATTTAGGACAGGTGGTCTCGTAGAATTCCGGCATTTTCGCCAGCGGCGAGCCGGAGCCGTCGGGCACCACGTCTTCCGGCAGGCGCACCGGCAGGTCCTCTTCTGGCACCGGTACCACGCCACAGCTGTCGCAGTAAATCATGGGGATCGGGCAGCCCCAGTAACGCTGACGGGACACGCCCCAGTCGCGCAGGCGGTAGTTCACCTGCTTGCGGCCCAGGCCCTTTTCACCCAGTACTTTCGCAAAGACCTCCAGGGCCTCTTCGGACCTGATACCGTCGAATTCGCCGGAGTTCACCAGCTCGCCCTTTTCGGTATAGGCGCCTTCCGAGACATCGGGAATCTCCCCGCCCACCGGCTTGATCACCACCTTGATGGGCAGGCCATACTTCTTGGCAAACTCCCAGTCGCGCTGGTCGTGCGCCGGCACGCTCATCACCGCGCCGGTGCCGTAGCCCATGAGCACGAAGTTGGCGGCCCACACCGGCAATTCCTCGCCGGTTATTGGGTGCTTGACGCGGATGCCGGTGTCCACGCCTTCCTTTTCCAGCGTTTCCACCACCGCTTCCGAGGTGGCGATATGGGCGCACTTTTCGATAAACGCCGCCAGTTCGGGGTTGTTTTCCGCCGCGCGCTTGCTCAGCGGGTGATCCGGGGCCACCGCCACATAGGTGACGCCCATCAAGGTATCGGGGCGGGTGGTATAGACGGAAAGCCGGTCGGACTCATCCGCGAGCGGGAAGTCGATCTCCAGCCCCACGGAACGGCCGATCCAGTTGCGCTGCATGGTCTTGACCTGCTCCGGCCAGCCGTCCAGCTTGTCCAGATCGTCCAGCAGCTGGTCGGCGTAGTCGGTGATCTTCACAAACCACTGCTCCAGCTCACGCCGCTCTACCGGTGCGCCGGAGCGCCAGCCCTTGCCGTCGATCACCTGTTCGTTGGCCAGTACGCACTGATCCACCGGGTCCCAGTTCACCACCGACTTCTTGCGGTAGGCCAGCCCCTTCTCGTACAGCTTGGTGAACAGCCACTGCTCCCACTTGTAGTAGTCGGGATCGCAGGTGGCCAG
>CAYYIL010000054.1:0-4272 GCA_964471975.1 uncultured Piscirickettsiaceae bacterium
CCTGCAGCTGTTCCCGCGCCTGCGTCAGCAACTGTTCCAACCCCTCCATACGCCCCTGCTGGGCGGCCTGCTGCTCCAGACGTCCATTGGCACTCGCGAGCTGGGCGCGCAGGTCCTCGATCTCTTTCTGCAGCCGCACGGATTCTTCACGGGCATGGTCGAGGTGGCTGCGGGTTTCGATCAGCTCATCGCGGGTGTGCTGCAGCGCAGGCTCCGCTTCGGCCAGCCGCGCCGCCAGGGCATCGGCACGGCGTTTTTCAAAGCGCCACAGCGACAGCCCGACCACGGCGGCCATGACGATGATAATGGCGGCAAGTGCAATCAGTTCAGGCATGGCTTGCTCTCCTCAATGCAGTGGCGCGTTCTGCAGCGCACGCATGAACGGCTCCAGCGCGCCCTGGTTTTCGGCGTGCTTCATCAGGATCGCCAGCAGCGCCTGATCCTCGTGCTGACTGGCCATGCGCGCCGCCAGCTGATAGTCACGATCGGTGACACTGCCCTCATAGGCCTTGAGTTCCAGCAACGCGGCCAGCGCGCCGGGGTTCTGCATCAGCACGGCGGCATGCAGCGGCTTGACCGGTTCGCCCTCGGCGTCCTCTCCCACCGCTTCGGTGGGGCTGACAAAGTGATTCTGTACCAGTTCGAGAATCGTCCAGTAGGTCACCTCGGGCTCGGTCTGGCTTTCCAGCGCATGGATAAAAATATCCCGCGGCGACTGCCCGTGGCGCTGCACCAGCGTGGCCACCATGGTGGCAAAGGCTTCGCGGTTGGCCGGATCAAAATTGAGAAGATTGCTCATGGCTTCCATCCTGTTGTGTCATGCAAACGTGCCTGCAGCATAGCCGCTGCTCCAGGCCCACTGAAAGTTGTAGCCGCCCAGCTGTCCGGTCACTTCCACCACCTCGCCGATAAAAAACAGCCCCGGCACTGTCTGCGCCATCATCGTCTTGCTGGAGAGGGCGGCGGTATCCACGCCGCCCAGCGAAACTTCAGCCTTACCATAGCCGGCCGTGGCCTGCGGATACAGGGTCCATGCCTGCAGCTGCGACGCCAGCTGTCGCACTGCGGCATCGGTCAGCGTGTCCAGCCGATCGGGCCACTGCATGTGTTCGATCCACACCTGTGCAAGGCGCCGCGGCAGGCACCGCTTCAGCCACGCATGCAGGCTGCGCCCTTCACGCTTGAGAGCAAGCAAGGCAGCCGCTGCGTCCTCATTGGGAAACAGGTTGAGCACGATGGGCAGCCCTTCGCGCCATACGGCAGAGATCTGCAGGGTGGCCGGCCCGCTCAGCCCCTTTGGTGTGATCAGTACCGGTTCGCAAAAGGTGGTATCGTCGCAGCGGACGCACGCTTCGAAGCTGACACCGCTGAGCGCCCCATAGCGCTTCTGCCAGCGTTCATCCATTTCCAGCGGCACCAGCGCCGGACGCGGCGGCACCACCGGCAGATCGAACTGGCGGGCGATGCGCAGGCCGAAATCGCTGGCGCGCAGTTTCGGATAGGCCAGGCCGCCAGTCGCGATCACCAGCGATTCACACTGCAACGGGCCAGCGGATGTCTGCAGCGCGAAACCGCCCGCCACAGCCTCAATACCCTGCACCGCCGTATTCATCTGAATGGTGACACCGGCCCAGTCGCATTCGGTCAACAGCATACGCGTGATGTCGCTGGCGTGATGGCGGCAATAGAGGCGCCCGTGATCGCGCCGATCGTACTCGATGCCATGACGCTCCACCAGTGCAATAAAGTCCTCGTTGGTATAGCGCTTCAGCGCCGAGACCGGAAAGTGCAGGTTGGTGCTGTAATAGTTTTCGGCGGACACGGAAAGATTGGTGAAATTGCACTTGCCGCCGCCGGAAATGCGAATCTTCGCCGCCGGCTTGGGGGCATGGTCCAGCACACGCACGCGCCGCCCGCGGTAGCCGGCGGTAGCCGGCCGTGGCCGCACACATCAGCCCGGCGGCACCAGCTCCGATAATGGCCACATCACACCGGTTCATGGGCAATGTTGCGACGCGCCGCCTCGGCGATGATCTCGCGCAATCCCGTCTCCGCTGCCTCCGGCAGCCCTTCCACACCCAGTTCGATGCTGCGGCGCCCATCGGCTTCAATGCGCGGCAGCGAGAACAGCCGCAGCTCAGGATGACGCTGCTCGAACGCACGCATGAAATCCAGCCACTCCGATTCGGACGTATCCAGCAGCCGCACCACCTTTTCTACCTGCACCGGCTGGGTGAGATCGGCATAGTAGTGATCCAGCAGCCAGGCGGTCATGGGCTGAGCCATCTGCGGAAAGCCGGGCATGAAGTGATGATGCCCGCCGCCGGGCAGATTCAGCAGACTGAAGCCGGGCACCCGGTTGAAGGGGTTGGGAATCAGCTCGGCGCCTTCGGGCAGATCCGCCATCTCCACCCGATGAGGGTAGGCCTCTTCACCAAACTGGGCCTCGATCTCCGCCACGGCACCCGGATGGCGTACTAGCGGCACGCCGAGCGCTCGGGCAGCACACTGGCGCGTGCGGTCGTCCGGCGTGGCACCAATGCCGCCATGGCAGAAGACGATGTCCGGGCGCTGGAAGGTGTCCTGCAGAGTTTCAGTCAACAGCGCGGGATCATCGCCCACAATCCGCACCCAGTCCACCTTCAGGCCCCGTGGCTTGAGCAGCGCGGCCAGATTGGCCAGATGGCGGTCCTGCCGCCGGCCGGAAAGGATTTCATCGCCGATGATTAGCAGACCAATCTTGCGGCTGGAATCGTGCATGGTTTCGCGTCCTTGCTGTGCTTCTGGCATTATACGCAGCATGAACACCCCACCGATCATTCTCGCTCTCGCCGGCTTCGACCCCAGTGGCGGTGCCGGCCTGCTGGCCGACATCAAGACCATCCATGCGCTCGGCGGCTATGGTACCGGCGTCATTACCGCGCAGACGGTGCAGAACACCTGTCGGGTGCAGGCGACCCGCATCGAGCCGCCCGAACTTATCGAAGCCCAACTTGGTGCCTTGCTGGAAGACACCCCACCTGACGCCATCAAGATCGGCATGCTGGACAAGGCAGACGTGGTGGAGGCCATCGCCACCGCACTGGAAGACTGGCAGGGACCGCTTGTATTCGACCCGGTCATCGTCAGCAGCAGCGGCCATCCACTCTACGACGACCCGCTGTCCACCCTGAAGCCCCTGCTGCAGTGCGCCACACTGATAACGCCCAACCAGCATGAAGCCGAACAGCTGGGCCAGACGCTGGGCTGTGCCCCCGAGGCCCTGGCGCACGAGCTGGACTGTGCCGTGCTGCTGACCGGTGGGGATATGGCAGGCGATCAGATTATCGACCGGCTGTACCTGCCCGACGGTGCTGTGCAGACCTTTTCCCATGCGCGCATTGACACGCCCAATACGCATGGCACCGGCTGCACCCTCAGCAGCGCCATCGCCACCCTGCTGGCGCAGGACCACTCTGTAAGCGAGGCGATTCAGCAGGCCATCGAGTGGATGCAGCGCCGACTCGCCGCCAGCAACTGGCACATCGGCCACGGCCGTGGGCCGATCCGGCACCTCTAAGTCAGTTGATTGGAAAGCCGCCCGGAACCGGGCGATGAGTCAGTCGGAGAGTTTTTCCACCGTGGCGCGCGCCTTTTCCACCGCTTCCCGGGCGGTATCACCGGTATCCTGCGCCATCCCCAGCGCGTCCTGCAGACGGTCGCCCCAGTCGCTGAGCACATCCACGGCATATTGCAGGCCGCTTAGCGCATCGTGGACATACTCGCGGGCGTCGAACCAGTCGAACAGAATAAATGCCACGATTGTCAGAATAATCAGCACCACACCCCACACACACCGCATGCCATCATCCTTTATTTCTGATATACACCCTGCAGCACATAATAGCGCTTCAGCAGCAGACGGTCGATCCGCTGCAGGATTTTTTCCGTCACCTCACGCACGGCCTTTGCGCGGGCCAGCTGTTCCGTTTCGCTCTGTTTGCGAATCTGATAGCGGAACTGATCAAAAGGCACCTCGTTGGCATCGGACAGACTGATCTGCCCCTGCAGGGTCAGCGCCACGCCCTCATCCATGGGCTCGGCCTGTTGCTGCACATCGTACAGGACAAACAGATCCGGCATGCCCCGCAGATTCAGCCCCTGCTCCGCCAGCACAGTGCGCAAGCCGGTTTCCACCGTCGGATCCTTCTGCAGGTTGGCGCGCACTTCAATGGCGTACTTGCGCATCAGCGTCTGCAGCTTGCCCAGCAGCATCTCGGCATAGGCATCCTG
>CAYYIL010000055.1:0-4134 GCA_964471975.1 uncultured Piscirickettsiaceae bacterium
AGCTTCGAGGAGCGCCTGCGCGAGCACAAGCGCCGCCTCAAGCAGAAAAAGAAGGCGAAAAAGACCGCCAAACCCGGCAAAAAGACGCAAAAGCGTAAAATCCGCCACCGCGACCTGAAAAACAAGGGCAAACGCCGCTCAGGCAGCACCGCAAGCACGAACGACAAAAAACGCGATTGAAAAAAGTCGGGGACCCCCTCTTTGCAACCCTGAAAAGGGGAAAACACGCTCTGCAGTGCGACACACATTTGCAACAGGATATGGATTAACCCCATGAACGAGCACAAGGCATTCGACGCCTGGAGCGCGGCTCTACTGGGTATCGGTGCCATGGTGGGCGCCGGGATTTTTATCGTCATCGGCCAGGCGGGTGCCATCGCCGGAAACATGGTATGGGTGAGCTTTGTGCTCGGCGGCATGCTCTCCCTGCTGGCCGGTTATTCGCTGGCGAAACTGGCGCTGCGCTGGCCGAGCCGCGGCGGACTGGTGGAGTATCTGGTGCAGCTCTATGGCGAAGGCCCCTTCTCCGGCGCCACCGGCGTGCTCTTCTATCTGGCGCAGGTGATCGGGATCGCTGCGGTGGCCAAGGGCTTTGGCAGCTATGGCAGCGAGCTGTTTGGCTGGGATCAGGACCCGCTGACCATTAATGCGCTGGCCGTGGGCGTGGTGCTGGCCTTTACCCTTATTAATGCCCTGGGTGCTTACTGGGTCTCCAGATCCGAAAGCCTGATTGTCATCATCAAGCTGGCCATTCTGATTGCCTTTACCGCACTGGCGCTGGTGAATATCGACCCGCAGCGCCTGGCCCTCAGTGAAGCCCCGCCGCTGATGGGCATTTTTCTGGCCATCGGTCTGACCTTTTTCGCCTATCAGGGCTTCAGTCTGATCTGCAATACCGTCGAAGACATGCAGTCCCCCGAGCGCAATATGCTCAAGGCCATGTTTCTGGCCATCGGGCTGGTGATGGTGCTGTATGTTGCGGTCAGCATCGCCGTGCTCGGCAACCTGTCGCTGGATGAAGTGATTCGCGCACAGGATTATGCACTGGCGGAAGCCGCCAAGCCGTTTCTGGGTGAAACCGGCTTCAAGATCATGGCGGTGGCCGCGCTGATTTCCACCGCCTCGGCCATCAACGCCACCCTCTATGCCGCCACGGAAATCAACTACACCCTGATCAGGGAAGGTGCACTGCCGGACGTCTATCGCTTTCACCGCTTTGAGTCGCAGGAAGCCCTATGGGTCACCTTTGCGCTGAGCCTGCCGCTGATCCTGTTTTTCGATCTGTCCGGCATTACCCTGCTGGCGGCACTGAGCGTGCTGATTATTCAGGGCATTGTGCACCTGGGGCATGTGTTCCATACCGACCGCACCGGCGCCAGCCGCATTGTAGTGGGACTGGCGGCGCTGGGCATGTTTGTGGTAGCAGCTCTGACCATCGACTACAGCCAGAAGGATCACCCCGCACTGGCCGGGCAGATGCTCACGCTCATGGGCATTGCGCTGGCGGTGGAAATGGCGCTGTATCACCTGACTGGCCGCAGCGTGACCAAGCAGAGCACCTGATCCCTCTCGAACAGAGCGCGTTTACTTTCACCCCAATTCACCTTATTATTGGGTTGAATTATCTGTAAACGAGTCAACATGTTATCCACCTTTCTGAGGGTATTATTGCTGCTGGTGCTGAGCGCAGGCACGGCACAGGCACAATGGACCCCCTCACCGGCGCAGCAGGCGTGGCTGCAGGCGCACCCCACCATCCGTATCGCCATCGACAGTGACTTTCCACCTTACAGCTTTGTAGATCAGGGAAAGCTGCAGGGGTATGCCATCGACTATCTCGCCCTGCTGGAAAAACGCCTGAAGCCCTGGGGTGTGCATTTCGAGCTTATCCCCTATCCGGCATGGGATGAACTCTATGCCGATGCCATCGCCCGCAAGGTGGATGCCGTGGCGACCATGGTGGACCGCCCGGAGCGGCGGCGCTGGTTCCTGTTTACCCGCCCCTACATCTTCAAGAGCCTGGCCATCTTTACACGCCGCGATGATGACCGCATCCGCAGCCGTGATGATCTGGCCGGCAAGCAGGTAGCTCTGGTCAGGGACTACAACGCGTCAAAAAAGGTGCTGGCCGCCTATCCCAGTGTCAAGCCGCTCTGGGTTGAGCGTCTTCAAGAAGCGCTGCTGGCGGTTTCTGCCGACAAGGCCGATGCTGCCATCGCTGCACCGGTGGCCGGCGAGTGGTATGCCCGCCGCTATCTGATTGACAATCTCAAGGTGGCCGCCTTTTTCGACCACAACAACTCCAACGAAAGCATCGGCGTGCGCAACGACTGGCCGCAACTGGTAGACATTCTGCAGGCCACCATGGACGACATCACCCCGGACGAGCTCAATACGCTCAACCTGCGCTGGATTCATCCTCTCAGCGGCATCCCGTGGGAGAAGGTGTATCGCTATGGGCTTGCGCTCGGCGCGCTCCTTCTGATCATGGCACTGTGGCTATGGCAGATTCAACGCAAAAATCGCCAACTGGCTCAGGCCAACTCGGATTTGCAGAAAGCTGTGAAAGAGCTCAATACCCTGCGCCAGCAACTGGAAGAAATTGTGGCGCAGCGCACCGCAGAGCTGCCCAAGCTGGCGCAGGAAGACCCGCTCACCGGTCTGCTCAATCGCCGCGCCTTCATGAAAGCCATTCAAGCCCAGCTCGATGGCGGCATGCACGTGCCTTTTGCACTGTTTTTCGTGGACCTGAACCGTTTCAAATACATCAACGATACGCTGGGCCATGCCGTGGGCGACGCCCTGCTCAAGCAGGTCTCCAAGCGGCTGCGAGAAACGGCTCAACAGTGCAAGGCCGTGGCCGCCCGCCTGGGCGGAGACGAGTTTGCCTTTCTGATTCCCGGCGCGCAGGCCGAAAAGGCAATCCCCTGTGCCCAGCAGGTCATCGAGGCGCTGGGTACCCCTTTCAGGATTAAAGACGAAAGCGGTGGTGAGACGCTTCTGTCCATCGGCGCCAGCGTGGGCATCGCCCTTTTTCCGCAGCATGGCATCACGCCCCTCGAACTGCTGGAACGTGCTGATCTGAGTCTGTATCAGGCCAAGCAGCGCAAGGGCGGCTGGTATCTGTTCGATGAAAAACTGCTGGCGCAGGCCCAGCTGGATGCCCGCGTGGATCAGGCCCTGCGCACAGCCATACGTCAGATCGAGGCCGGGCAGTCGCCATTCTCTCTCGTGTACCAGCCCATAATCTGCTGCCACGAACCGTCCGTACTGGCCTACGAAGCACTGCTGCGCTGGCCCGATCAGCCAGAGGGTGAAAACTGGGGACCAGATATTTTCATTCCCATTGCAGAAGAAAACGGCACCATTCACATTATTGGCCAATGGCTGCTGGATACCGCCTTCGCCCAGGCAGCCCGCCTGCTCCAGCAGCAGGTTCCCTTTGAACATCTGGCCATCAACCTCTCGCCGGTGCAGCTGCTCAGCCTGACCCTGGTGGACGACATTCAGGCCCTGCTGCAACGCCACGGCGTACCCAGCCACCGCATCGCATTTGAGATTACCGAATCGGCCGCGTTTGAAAATACGCCTACTCAGGCAGGCAACCTCAGACGCCTGCGCCAGCTGGGCTTCAAGCTGGCCATCGACGACTTTGGCAGTGGCCACAACGAATTTGACAAGCTCAACAAACTGCGTCCCGACATCATCAAGATCGACAAGTCGCTCACCGACGTACTCGCCCCGGACAATTTCAGTGCGGCGATGATCCGCGCCATTGCTCAGATCTCGACCAGCATGGGCACCCATTTGCTGATCGAGGGCGTCGAAACCGCCGACAAGCTGGTGCTGGCGCGCCAACTGGGCGTGCACTGCTTTCAGGGCTATTATTTCGCCCGTCCCATGGATGCAGATGCGCTCATGCAGTGGCAGGCCGATTACAACCGCTGCTCACCGTCCGACTCGTCCCAGGCGGCCAATACGCATGCATCTCGCTCTTCTTTTTAATACAAAGCCTTGCAACACGCCCGTTTCCTGTGCATAATTCCTTTTTCCGTTTTTGGCGTGCCCGGATTGCCCCTTCTGTGCGGCGCGCGATGAGAAATTTTTAGAGGATTACGACCATGTCAAGAGTGT
>CAYYIL010000056.1:0-3940 GCA_964471975.1 uncultured Piscirickettsiaceae bacterium
TCGAAGACATGGTCAACAAGTCCCGCGATGCGCTGGCCTACACCCTGATTGATGTGTCAGGAAGCGTGGCGCCGGATCATCTGCGGCATCTGCAGGCGCTGCAGGGTGTTCGTTCAGTTCGGGTGTGCCATTGAATCAGTCGTGGTCATTTTCGAAGCATGCGCTTGAAGCCATTGCGCTTCGTAAACTTTCTCGAGAGCGCATCCTTGATGTACTCGTAGGAGATGAAGGCGTTTACAAGGTGATAAGTGATACGGAAGCGCATGTATTTTTCAAGGATGGCGAACGCTGTTTGAAAGTGGTCGTAAACCCTCGTGATAAAAGAATTATTACGGCATACTATGATCGAACGGCCAGGAGGAGGGGATGTAAATGATTATTCGCTATGACCCGGAGAGCGATGCGGTTTTCTTTGTTTTTAAATCAACGGACAGCGTTGAAAGCGAAGAAATCGCCCCTGGCGTTATTGTCGATTTTGATGATCAGGATAACGTGATCGCCATGGAAGTTTTGAATTTCAAGGAAAAAATTCAGCATGAGGTCCCTTTGCCTCTTCATTTAGTTATAGAGCAACATGACACAGACAAACGAACAGGCCCTGCTTGAAATTCGCGATCAGATCGATGCCATCGATGCGCAGATTCAGCAGCTGATCAGTCAGCGTGCCCGCCTGGCCAAGGAGGTGGCACGCATCAAGACCAATGGCGGCCAGGTGGACGCCGTGTTCTACCGGCCGGAACGGGAAGCACAGGTGTTGCGCCGGGTGATCGAGCGCAATGACGGCAGCCTGCCGGCCGAAGACATGGCACGACTGTTCCGGGAAATCATGTCGGCCTGTCTGGCGCTGGAGCAGCCGTTGCGCATCGCCTACTTGGGTCCGGAAGGCAGCTATTCCCACGCGGCGGTACTCAAGCAGTTTGGTTCGTTTGTCCATCCCTATGCCGTTTCCAGCATCGAGGACGTTTTCAAGGCGGTGGAGCGCAAGGAGGCCAATTACGGCGTCGTGCCGGTGGAAAACTCCACTGAAGGCGTAGTGTCGGCCACGCAGAACTGCCTGATTGATACACCGCTGCAGGTGTGTGGCGAACTGGATCTGCCCATTCACCATTGCCTGCTCTCCAACGCCGGCAGCCTGGACAAGGTGCGCAAGGTGGTTGCCCATGCACAGGCGCTGGCGCAGTGCCGCACCTGGCTGCAGAACAACCTGCCACACGCGGAACTGGAAGCGGTGGAGTCCAATGCCCGCGCCGCCCAGCTGGCGCAGCAGAATCCGGAATGGGCCGCGATTGCATCGGAGCAGGCGGCACAGATCTACACCCTGCGGGTGCTGGAAAAGCATATCGAGGACAACCGTCAGAACACCACCAAGTTCTGGGTGATGGGGCACGAAGCCACGGAGCCGAGCGGCGAAGACAAGACCGCGCTGATCATGACCGTGCCGAACAAGTCCGGGGCGCTGTTGCACGCTCTGGAGCCTTTCGCCGAACAGGGCATCAGCATGACGCGCATTATTTCGCGCCCGGCCCAGCACAAGACGTGGGACTATCTCTTTTTCATCGATGTGCTCGGCCACCAGAAGGATCCCAAGGTGCGTGACACCCTGGAAGCTGTCGCCGAGCGTGCCGCCTGGTTCAAACTACTGGGCAGCTATCCCATCTCACCGCTTAAGTAGGGGGTTGCATGACAGGTATTCGCCCTCTGCCTCAGGTCGAGCAGCTGATTCCCTATCAGCCCGGCAAGCCCATTGAAGAACTGCAGCGTGAGCTGGGGCTGACACGGGTTTCGAAACTGGCGTCTAACGAAAATCCGCTGGGTGCCAGTCCGCAGGTCAAGGCGGCACTGGAAAAGGCCGCGCAGGATATCGCCCGCTATCCCGATGGCAGCGCCCATGCACTGAAGCAACGGCTGGCCGCCTTTCATTCGGTCGAGCCTGAGATGATCGTGGTGGGCAACGGCTCCAACGAAGTGCTCGAGCTGGTGGTGCGCACCTTTGCCGGGCCGGGTGACGAAGTGATCTATGATCAGCATGCATTTGCCGTCTATCCGCTGAGCACGCGGGCTGCCGGTGCAACGGGCGTGGCCGTACCATCCAGTGAGAGTTTTGCCCATGACCTGGATGCCATGGCGGCCGCCGTCACCGATCGTACTCGGCTGATTTTCCTCGCCAATCCCAATAACCCCACTGGAACCTATTTCGATCGTTCCGAATTCGAGCGCTTCATGCAGTCCGTGCCAGAGCGGGTGCTGGTGGTATTGGACGAGGCCTATTTCGAATTTGTTTCGCACCCCGATAAACTGGATGGTGCACAGCTGCTGGATCGGTATGCCAACCTTGCGGTGACGCGCACCTTTTCCAAGGTGTATGGGCTGGCCAATTTGCGCATCGGCTATCTGCTGGCCCGGCCCGAGATTGCAGATTACCTGAACCGGGTGCGCGAGCCGTTCAATAGCAACCATTTTGCCCAGTTGGCGGCCATGGCCGCACTGGACGATCAGGCTTTCGTGCAGCAGAGCGTGGCCTACAACCGTCAGGCGCTGAATGAACTGAAAGCAGTAGCAGATCGATTTGGTTTGGAAACGCTGCCGGCATATGGCAATTTCCTTACCGTCCGCTTTGGCCCTGAAGCAAAGGCAGTGAACGAGGCCCTGTTGCGCCAAGGCGTTATCGTACGTCCGCTGGCGGGCTATGGCATGGCAGAGTGGCTGCGCATCTCCACGGGAACGCCCGAGGAGCAGGCACACCTGACGGAAGCACTGGAGACGATTTTGCATGTTTAAGCGCGTAGTCATCGTGGGTGTCGGGCTGATCGGCGGCTCGCTTGCGCTGGCGCTCAAGTCCCGCGGACTGGTGGAAGAGATCGTGGGCATCAGTCGCTCACCGGATACGCTGGCGTTGGCGCAGCAGCGCGGTGTCATCGATCATGGCAGCACGGCGCTGGATCAGCAGAGCATTGATCAGGCAGATCTTGTTTTCGTGGCCACGCCGCTTGGGGCCTTTCCGGCCGTATTCGGGCAACTGGCCTCTCTGAATCTGCAGGAAAATCTCATCATTACCGACGGCGGCAGCGCCAAGGGGTATGTCATTGAGCAGGCGCAGAAGGCCTTTGGCGTTGTGCCGCCCCGGCTGGTGCCGGGCCATCCGATTGCGGGCAAGGAATTGAGCGGCGTGGGCGCGGCCGAAGCGTCGCTGTACGAGGATCATCGCGTGATTCTGACACCGGTGGATGAAACCGATACCGCTGCCACCGAAATGGTCGAACATATGTGGAAAAGCGTGGGCGCCTGCGTGGAAATCATGACGCCGCAGTATCACGACGAGGTTTTTGCCGCCACCAGTCATCTGCCTCATCTCTTGGCCTACCTGCTGGTGGATCTGCTCAACGACCATCCGGAGCTGGGCAATGTGTTCAAATACACGGCCGGTGGCTTCCGCGACTTTACCCGTATCGCCTCCAGCGATCCGGTGATGTGGCGTGACATTGCCGAGGCCAATGCGTCCGCCATCGCCAAGTGGTTGAAGAACTACCGGCAGGAGCTGGATCGCATGATTGAGGCCGTGGAACGGCACGACCAGGCAGCACTGCACGAGCTGTTCTGCGCCGCAAAAACCGCACGGGATCAGCATATTGTCAAAAAAGGCTAGGGACCCTTGGCCAATGTGGTGGGAGCAGCCAGTGCGTGCAGCGATTTGTGGAGGCGTTGTAGTTGCTGTTGGCGTCAGCAGCGGAGTAAGCGCGGCAGCTGTCTGAGCGCAGCGAGTTCTGCCGCGCCCGCTGCAAGCCCTTACAGCAACTTGACGCCGGAACCATGAGCGAAAGGCACTGGCTGCAATGAGGGATGCTTCGGGCACCTCCGCAAAATCTCTGAATGGTCGCGACAGTGGCGATTCCGGTTCTAGGCAAGGCGCACCGAACGTGGCATGGTCATTCCATGCGAGTGA
>CAYYIL010000057.1:0-3876 GCA_964471975.1 uncultured Piscirickettsiaceae bacterium
CAGCAGCGGCATGTTTTCCAGCAGCGGCACCAGCCCCTTGCTGGGATAGAGGGACTGATGACCGTGCACGACGATTTCCGTGCGCTTGATAAAGTCGGCCAGCATCTCCAGATAGCGTTCCAGCCCGTCCGGACTCTCCACCCGATGCGCCAGCGTCAGCAGCGACTGCAGAAACGGCACCACCGCCTGCTTGTTGGGGCTGCGGCCCATCTCGTAGGCAAAGCGCGCCACCCGCTCGATGGTCTCGGGGCCATAGCGCTTCACCACCTCCGGCATCACGTCCATAAAGGTGAGCACGGGCTCGGCGCCCAGACCGATCTTGCAGAGGAAATTGGCGCGGTCAATAAAGGCTTCGATGCAGGCTGCATCCCCACAGACCGCCTGCATGGCGCTCAGGGCATCCGGAAACAGCTCCTGCGCCTGCTGGAAGCCGCAGGTAAATTGCGCGTGATAATCGCTCATGATTCGCTCGCTCAGGCTGTTTCACCCAAGACCAGTTCAATGGTGTGCAGCAGGCTTTCGCGCACTTCGGCGTCGTCGGTGATCGGCGTCACCATCGCCATTTCCGCCGCTTCTGCCGCAGGCATGCCCTGCTTGATCAGAATACCGGCATAGACCACCAGACGGGTGGAAATGCCCTCGTCCAGACCGTGGCCTTTCAGCTTGCGCGCGGCGTTGGCCACTTCCACCAGCTTGGCGGCGGTGTGTTCGTCAATGCCAGTTTCCCTGGCCACCACCTGGGTTTCCAGCTCTGGCGTCGGGTAATCGAACTCCATGGCGGTAAAACGCTGCTTGGTGGACTGTTTCAGGTCCTTCATGACGCTCTGATAGCCAGGGTTGTAGGAGATCACCAGCTGGAAGTCGGGGTGCGCCTTGACCACTTCGCCCTTCTTGTCCAGCGGCAGTTCGCGGCGGTGGTCGGTGAGGGCGTGGATCACCACCATGGTGTCCTGACGGGCTTCCACAATTTCATCCAGATAGCAGATGGCGCCGTAGCGGGCCGCCAGCGTCAGCGGGCCGTCCACCCAGCGGGTGCCATTGGCGTCCAGCAGGAAGCGGCCCACAAGGTCGGCGGCGGTAATGTCTTCGTTACAGGATACAGTGATCAGCGGCTTGCCCAGCTTCCACGCCATGTGTTCCACAAAGCGGGACTTACCGCAGCCGGTCGGGCCCTTCACCATCACCGGCAGGCGGGCGGCGTAGGCGGCCTCGTAGCGCTCCACCTCGTTGCCCTGCGCCTGATAGAAGGGTTCCGCGTCAATCTTGTATTGGTTGATGTCAAAGGTCATGGTGCGTCTCCTGCAAATAGATAGAAAGTATTTCCAAAGCGCGGCTTTGGAAATATTTCCGAGTGATTTGGTAAGGTATTAAGGGTTAAAAAACCCCGGCCCGCAGGCCAGGGTCTCATCAGCTAGGCAGCCAGACTTACTTGTGTACGCCCAGCTTTTCGCGCCAGCCCGGGAACAGCTTGTCGGCGTCCCACGGGAAGGATTCGAATGCGCGCGCGAACTCCTTGTGTTCTTTCGCGAATTCGATCGGATCGGCACCTTCCTTCCAGCACTGGTAGGCCTGGTCGAGGGACTTGCCACCCGCAGCCGGACCGTCGATGTGGCCGAATGCACCGCCACCACAGGTGTTGATCACGTTGGCGTGACCCAGGTTCTCGAAGAAACCAACCAGACGCAAGGCGTTCATGCCACCGGAGATGATCGGCGTGGTCGCCTTCATGCCATACCACTTCTGATAGAAGTACGGACCCTGGCACTCGTCACGTTCCAACATGTAGGCCAGTACGCGCTCGTCCGCGTGACCTTCCATCTTGCCGTAGCCCATGGTGCCGGTGTGGATACCGGATGCCCCCTGCAGACGGGCCAGCTTCATGTAGCACAGCGGATCCATACCCATGGGGTTCTTGTAAGAGGTCACTGCGCCATGGCCCGCACGGTGGAAGTGCAGGAAGGTTTTCGGGAAGTAGTGGCGTGCCGTGGCAATGCCTGCCGGACCGGCAACAAAACCATCTACCAGGAAGGCTACGTGCTCTTCGTTACCGTACTTGGCGAATTCGTTCAGGATGTATTCGCCGCGGGCGATCATCTCACCGAAGAAGTCGGCGGTAATGTTGGCAGAGAACAGCTTGGCTTCGCCCGTTTCTTGCTGCGCGCGATCCATGGCTTGCGCCACCAGCGGGATCACCTTCTTCATGGGGGCGAAGGTCTGGTTGGCCTGCGGCTCGTCGTTCTTGATGAAGGTGCCGCCCAGCCAGAAGTCGTAGCACGCCTTGGCAAACGGCTCGGGACGCAGCCCCAGCTTCGGCTTGATGATGGTGCCGGCGATGTAGCCGCCATCCTTGGTGGGACGCCCCAGCACGCGCCACAGGTCTTCGATGTTGGTGGCGGGACCGTCGAAGTTCTTCACCATCACTTCCGGCAGATAGAAGTCCAGCATGCGCAGGCCCAGGTGGTCGCCCATGCCCTGGTTGTTGCCCAGAATCAGGGACCACATGTGGGAAACCGGATGGTGATCGTCGATCAGGTTGTGATCGAACAGTTCAACCGGATAGGCCACCTTCATCAGACCACCCTGCTCGCCGAACGCGGTTTCGTCGATTTCGTAAACCAGCGCGTCAACGCCACGGGTGAAGTCGTCGGTGGTAGATACTTCAACGTTGGTACCGGTAGAAGATTCTGCCGCGATGTGCGCAGCCACTTCCAGGAAGCCGTAGCCAGGCGCCGGCTTCATGCGGTAGGCCACCAGCATGTGGCGACCGCCGTTAATGAGATCTTCTTCTTTCAGATCCAGGTTAGCGTAACGATTGGACTGATCCATGATGGAACTCCCATAGTTTTTATATAAAGGTGTGAGGCAGGGCCTCAACGTGCACCTAGCATTCTATGGGAGCATTCGCCTGCTGACAAATCAATATAAATTATGCATTGTTTCGGTGATTATCTATATATCAAAAACCAATCTTTGCCTCTCATTCCCTGATCACCGACGAGCCAGCAGGCGCTTGATCTGCTCATCCAGTCCGGCAGCGGCCAGCTGCAACCGCTCGATCAGCAGGCGACTGGCCAGGGAAATGGCCTTGCCTTCCGGCCAGGCCAGATACCAGTGGCGCATCACCGGAAAGCCTTCCACATCCAGCACCACGATTTCGCCGGACTCGATCTCGTCGATCAGGGTGGGCAGTGAGGCGACGGTAACCCCCAGGTTCTCGCGTAGGCCGAGGCGAATAGCCTCGTTGCCACCCAGCACCATCTTCACATTGGGCTCGAAGCCGTGCTCACGAAAGACATGCTCCACCTGCTTGCGGATGCCGGAGCCCTTTTCACGCATCAGAAACGGCGCCTCCGCCAGTGACGCCAGCTTGATACGCTTGCCCTTTTTCGCCAGTGGGTTGTCGCGATGGGCCACCACGGCCAGCGGATTATTGGCCAGCAGATGACTTTCCACCCGCAGTCCTTCCGGCGGCTGGCCAAGAATGTAGAAATCATCCGCATTCTGCTGAATGCGCTCCAGCAGGGTTTCACGGTTGCCCACCTGCATGACCACATTCACGTCCGGGTACGCTTCCAGAAACTGGTGAATCACCTCCGGGACAAAATACTGCGCGGTGGAGACCACGGACAGACGCACCGTACCGCCGGCCACGCCGCGCAGCTCGTTCACCTTCTCTTCCGCCAGCGCCAGCTGGTCCATGATCGCTTCTGCCGCCTCCAGCATGATGCGCCCCACCTCGGTGAGATAGACCTTGCGGCCGATCTGCTCGAACAGCGGCTCACCCACCGCTTCCGACAGTTTCTTCACCTGCATGGAAACGGTGGGCTGGGTCAGGTGCAGCCGTTCGGCGGCCTTGGAAAAGCTGCCCTCGCGGGC
>CAYYIL010000058.1:0-3743 GCA_964471975.1 uncultured Piscirickettsiaceae bacterium
ACCACAAGGTGGTGGAAATCAACCGCAAGCTGGAAGCGGAAGGCAAGGTGCCGGCTTCCTATCAGCGTATGCTGCTGGGGATTACCAAGGCAGCACTGGCGACGGAGTCCTTCATTTCCGCCGCCTCCTTCCAGGAAACCACGCGCGTGCTGACCGAAGCGGCTGTCAGTGGCAAGCGCGATGAGCTGGTCGGCCTGAAGGAAAACGTCATCGTTGGCCGCCTGATTCCGGCGGGGACCGGCTTCACCTATCACAAGCTGCGTCGCGAAGCGGCACAGCGGGCCGAGGAAGAGATCAAGGCGTTCATGCAGCGTCAGTTCGCCGAGGCGGAGGAAGAAGCCGTGGATGCACTGACCGAGGACGAGGTGGTCAGCGAAGAAGCCTCCGCTGACAGTGACAACGGTTAAGCAAACCTAAAAACATGGGTTTAGCTTGACAGGAATGGGGCGGCTCCCTAAAATTGCCGCTCTTATCAGGTGCAGGTGCCTCTGCGCATGCGTGCGCATGCATCTGAGTATCCTCCCCGTGATGGGGCTAACAATGGAGAAGTGTTGAATGGCAACAATCAACCAGCTTGTGCGTAAACCTCGCAAGCAAAAGAAAGCAAAATCCAAAGTGCCCGCGCTGAAGGCCTGCCCTCAGCGTCGTGGCGTGTGTACCCGTGTATACACCACCACGCCGAAAAAGCCGAACTCCGCCCTGCGTAAGGTTGCCCGTGTGCGCCTGACCAGTGGCTACGAAGTGACCAGCTATATCGGTGGTGAAGGCCACAACCTGCAGGAGCACAGCGTGATCCTGATTCGTGGTGGTCGTGTAAAAGACTTGCCAGGTGTGCGTTACCACACCATTCGTGGCGCCCTTGACTGTGCTGGCGTTGAGAAGCGTAGACAGGGCCGTTCGAAGTACGGTGCCAAGCGTCCCAAGGGTTAATCCCTGACCATACGCTGGCAATTAAGAGTTAACTTAACCGGAAGAAAATAGAATGGCACGTAGAAGAGAAATCCCCAAACGTCAGATTTTGCCCGATCCCAAATTCGGGGACGTCACACTGGCAAAGTTTGTCAACATTGTAATGAAGGATGGCAAGAAGTCTATCGCCGAGAAGATCGTGTACGGTGCACTGGAAACCGTGGCCGAACGCAAGAACCGTGACGATCATGTCGCGATTCTGAAGGAAGCGCTGGAGAACGTCGGTCCCATGGTTGAGGTCAAGTCCCGCCGTGTGGGTGGCGCGACCTACCAGGTGCCCGTGGAAGTGCGCCCCGATCGTCGCATGGCTCTGGCGATGCGCTGGATCGTGGATGCAGCCCGCAAGCGGGGTGAGAAGGGCATGATGCTTCGTCTCGCCGGCGAAATCGGTGATGCCCTGGAAAACCGTGGCGCCGCAGTGAAGAAGAAAGAGGATACGCACCGTATGGCAGAAGCCAACAAGGCGTTCTCTCACTTCCGTTGGTAATCGGCGTGCAAGCGGTTTCAGCTTGATTTTTAGGTGGTGCCCCGCATGGGGCATTTCCTGTATATGAAAACTTAGCAAGAAGGTTAGTCTCGTGGCTAGAACAACTCCAATCGAACGCTATCGTAACGTGGGCATCATGGCCCACATCGATGCTGGCAAGACCACAACCACCGAACGTATCCTGTTCTACACCGGTGTGTCCCACAAGATCGGTGAGGTGCACGATGGTGCGGCCACCATGGACTGGATGGAACAGGAGCAGGAGCGTGGTATCACCATCACCTCTGCGGCAACCACCTGCTTCTGGTCCGGCATGGGTCAGCAGTTCCCGCAGCACCGCATCAACATCATCGATACCCCGGGGCACGTTGACTTTACTATCGAAGTCGAGCGTTCCCTGCGCGTACTCGACGGCGCCTGCGCCGTCTTCTGTGCCGTGGGCGGTGTGGAGCCTCAGTCCGAAACCGTATGGCGTCAGGCCAACAAGTACGGTGTGCCGCGTATTGCGTTCGTCAACAAGATGGACCGTGCCGGTGCGGACTTCCTGCGCGTGGTTGAGCAGGTGAAAACCCGTCTGGGTGCGAACCCTGTTCCGGTTCAGCTGCCTATCGGCGCTGAAGAAGAGTTCGAAGGCGTGGTGGATCTCGTCAAGATGAAGGCAATCATCTGGGACGAGGCCAGCATGGGCACCAAGTTCGAATACGGCGATATCCCTGCTGACATGCAGGACCTGTGCGAAGAGTACCACGAGCAGCTGGTTGAAGCCGCAGCCGAAGCCAACGAAGAGCTGATGAACAAGTACCTGGAAGAAGGTGAGCTGACAGAAGAAGAAATCAAGCAGGGGCTGCGTGAGCGCTGCATCGCCAATGAAGTGGTCCCCATGTTCTGTGGTTCTGCCTTCAAGAACAAGGGCGTGCAGGCGCTGCTGGACGGCTTTATCGAGTACCTGCCGTCTCCGGTGGATATCCCGCCGGTTGAAGGTATTAACCCCGATACCGAAGAGAAGGAAATCCGCAAGGCAGACGATAATGAGCCCTTCTCAGCGCTGGCCTTCAAGATCATGACCGACCCGTTTGTGGGTACGTTGACCTTCATGCGTGTCTATTCCGGTGTGGTGAACTCCGGCGATACCGTATGGAACTCGGTCAAGAGCAAGCGTGAGCGTGTGGGTCGTCTGCTGCAGATGCATGCCAACCACCGTGAAGAGATCAAGGAGGTCCGCGCGGGGGACATCGCCTGTGGCGTTGGCCTGAAGGATGTGACCACCGGTGACACGCTGTGTGACCCGGATCACAAGATTATCCTTGAGCGCATGGAGTTCCCGGAGCCGGTGATCTCCGTCGCAGTCGAGCCCAAGACCAAGGCTGACCAGGAGAAAATGGGTATCGCTCTGCAGAAACTGGCGCAGGAAGACCCCTCCTTCCGCGTACGGACCGATGAGGAAACCGGTCAGACCATCATCTCCGGCATGGGTGAGCTGCACCTGGATATCATCGTTGATCGCATGAAGCGTGAATTCAAGGTGGAAGCCAATGTGGGTGCACCGCAGGTCTCCTACCGCGAAGCGATCCGCCAGCCGGCCGATGCCGAAGGCAAGTTCGTGCGTCAGTCCGGTGGTCGCGGTCAGTATGGTCACGTCAAGGTCAAGTTCGAGCCGCTGCCGGAAGGGTCCGGTTTCGAGTTTGAAAATGCCATCGTGGGTGGTGTAGTACCCAAGGACTATATTCCTGCCGTTGAGAAAGGTATTCGCGATCAGCTGGAAGCCGGTGTTCTCGCTGGCTACCCGGTCGTCGATGTCAAGGCAACGCTGTACGATGGTTCCTACCACGAAGTGGACTCCAACGAGACCGCTTTCCGTGTTGCTGCGGGCATGGCCGTGAAGGACGGTGTCACCAAGGGTAACCCGGTTATTCTCGAGCCGATCATGGCTGTTGAAGTGGTCACACCTGAAGAGTACATGGGGGATGTGATCGGTGACCTGAACCGCCGTCGCGGCATGGTGCAGAGCATGGAAGATGCACCGGTTGGCAAGCTGGTCAAGGCAGAAGTGCCGCTGGCCGAAATGTTCGGTTATGCCACGCAGCTGCGTTCCCTGACGCAGGGTCGTGCCAGCTACACCATGCAGTTCGAGAAATACGCTGAGGCACCGTCCAACGTGCAGCAGGAAATCATCGAGAAGTCCAAGAAGGGCGCTTGATCCAATTTTGGTTATAAACAGCTATTGAGAGGTAATAAAAATGGCTAAGGAAAAGTTTGAACGCACGAAACCGCACGTAAACGTGGGCAC
>CAYYIL010000059.1:0-3724 GCA_964471975.1 uncultured Piscirickettsiaceae bacterium
CACGGTGAAGTCTTCCACACCGTGGTCGGGGGCCGTGTGTACGGCGCCGGTACCCGCTTCCGTCGTGACATGCTCACCCAGGCTGACCGGAACCGTCTTGTTATAGAAGGGATGCGCCAGTTTCAGGTGCTCGAGGTCGGCGCCCTTGCAGCGTGCCAGCACGCGGTAGTCTTCGATCCCGTAACGAGCCATGACATCCACATGCATGGCCTCGGCGATAATCATGCGCTCTGCACCCAGCTCCGAGTGCACCTCCACCAGCGCATACTCCAGTTCCGCGTTCAGTGCCACGGCCTGGTTGGATGGCAGTGTCCAGGGAGTAGTGGTCCAGATCACGACCGACGTGGGCAGGTCGCCATCGCCATCAAAGCCCATGCGCGCGTGCAGATCCGCCACGTCTTCCACCGGGAATCGCACATCGATGGCAATGGAGGTTTTTTCCTGGTACTCCACCTCGGCTTCCGCCAGCGCAGATCCCCCGACCACACTCCAGTACACCGGCTTGAATCCGCGATGCAGGTGACCATTCTCGGCAATCTTGCCCAGGGCACGAATGATGTCTGCCTCAAACTGATAGTTCATGGTCAGGTAGGGGTTGTCCCAGTCGCCCAGCACCCCGAGACGAATGAAGTCCTTGCGCTGCGCTTCGACCTGACTCATGGCAAACTCGCGACAGGCCTTGCGGAAATCCTCGAAGGGCACCTTCACCCCGGCCTTGCCGATCTTCTTTTCGACGGCGTGCTCAATCGGCAGCCCATGGCAATCCCATCCGGGCACATACGGTGCGTCGAAGCCTGCCAGTGTTCTGGACTTGACGATGATGTCCTTGAGAATCTTGTTGACGGCATGACCGATGTGAATCTGGCCGTTGGCGTAGGGCGGACCGTCATGCAGAATGAACTTCGGACGCCCGGCGCTGACCTCACGGATCTTTTCGTACAGTTTCATGGACTGCCAACGGGCCAGCATGTCCGGCTCACGCTTGGGCAGGTTGCCACGCATCGGAAAATCGGTTTCCGGCAAGTTCAGGGTATGTTTGTAGTCCGTCATGTCAGTGTTGCCTCAGAGGCTCATCATCGTTAGTCACTAGAATTCGCAAACCAGTCGCGGGCACGGTCAATGTCAGCATGAATGGCTGCACGCAGCGCATCAAGCGATTCAAACCGTTGCTCTGCCCGAATCTTACAACAAAACCGCACATCAAGGCGCCTGCCGTACAGGTCACCCGAGAAGTCGAGCACATGCACTTCCAGCCGGTGACGAATCCCGGACACCGTCGGCCGCTGCCCCACATTGGCCACCGCCGGTCGCCACTGGCCATCAATACAGGCCCGAACCGCGTATACACCTTCCAGCGGGCTTCGGCGGCGGGCCGTCGCAATATTGGCGGTGGGCACATCCAGGGTGCGCCCGAGCTGACGGCCATGCATGACCTTTCCGCTCATCTGGTAGGGCCGTCCCAGCAAGGCGTCCGCCTGGGCAAAATCCGATTCCGCCAGTGCCTGCCGGACGCGGGTGCTGCTTACCCGATGACCGTCCACCAGCACTGTGGGTGTGGCTTCGACAGTGAAGCCGCGGTGTTTGCCTTCGTTCATCAACAGGGCAAAGTCACCCGAGCGGTCACAACCAAAGCGAAAATCATCGCCCACCACCAGATGCCGAACGCCCAGCCCTTGCACCAGGACCCGGTCAATGAATGTCAGCGCGGACAGGTCACGCAGCCGCCGGTTGAACTGCAGGCATACCACCTGATCCACCCCGAGATCCCGCAGCACTTCGACCTTCTCGCGAAATCGCATGAGCCGGGCCGGGGCCTGTTCCGGCGCGAAAAATTCCAGCGGTTGCGGCTCGAAGATCATCACGCTGGCCGGCAGGTTGCGCGCACGCGCCTCTTCGCACACGCGCGCAACGATCGCCTGGTGCCCCCGGTGCACCCCGTCAAAATTGCCAATGGTTGCCACACACCCCGTGTGGCTGCCCGGCAAGTTGTGAACGCCGCGTATGACCTTCATGACCAGCCTGCTCAAAAGCGGGAAGTATAAAGTAATCCCGGACTCAACCCAAGATTCACGCCGCTTTCACCGGTCGCAGATGACGCAGGCGCAGCCCACCCGCCAGCAGGACACAAACGTAAATCAGCACGCCGCCCAGGCAGATTCCCAGAAGGCGCAAAATATCCGACAGGGACATTACCTGCCCGCCAAACTGCCAGTAATCGGACAGACTCCAGAGATAGAGCACCAACACGGTGTTGCCACTCATCAACCAGCCCGCCCAGCGCCGCCAATGGCCGTCAGTCTGCAGAACGCCCTCGCGCCTCAGGCCCCGCCACAGCAACCCCGCGTTGAGAAAGGCGGAAAGAGTGGTGGCGAGCGCCAGCCCGGCATGCGCAAGCGGAACAATAAGCATGAGATTGAAGGCCATGTTGGCCACCATGGCTATCACACCTATGCGCACGGGTGTCCGGGTATCCTTGCGGGCAAAATACCCGGGGGCCAGCACCTTGATCAGCATGAAGGCCACCAGCCCCAGCGCATATCCCTTCAGGGCCAGCGACGCCTGCTGCACGTCGAATGCGGTCATGGCACCGCGCATGAAGATCATCGCGATCAGCGGTTCCGCCAGCACCCAGAGCGCTGCCGCCGCCGGCAACCCGACCAGCAGCACGAGGCGCACGCCCCAGTTCAGGGAGGCGCTGAAAACGCGCGTTTCTCCCCGTGCCCAGCTCTTTGACAGCGCCGGAAGTACCACCGTCCCCAGTGCCACACCAAACACGCCCAACGGGAGTTCGGACAAGCGGTCCGAGTAGTACAGCCAGGAAACACTGCCGGTCACGAGCAAGGAGGCCAGCACCGTATCCAGCAGCAGGTTGATCTGGCTGACAGAAACGCCAAACATGGCGGGGGCCATGAGTCGGAGTATCTGGCGCACACCTTCATGACGAAAGTTGACCCGGGGCAGCGGCAATGCATGAATGCGCGCCATGAAAGGCAGTTGAAAGGCCAGTTGCACCATGCCGGCAATGAGCACGCCCCAGGCCAGTGCATATACCGATGGATCCAGCAGGGGGGACAACCACAGGGCCGCCCCGATCAGGCTGAGATTGAGCAGCACGGGCGTGAAGGCCGGCACGGCAAAATAGCCCCAGGTATTGAGCACCGCGCCGCAAAAGGCGGTCATGGAAATGAGCAGCAGGTACGGAAAGGTGAGCCGCAGCATGTCCACCACCATCTGCATTTTCTCCGGCTCATCGTGAAAGCCCGGTGCAAACACCAGGGCCACCACGGAAGCACCGAGAATGGCCAGCACGGTCAGCCCCAGCAGCACCAGCGCCAGTGTCCCCGAAACCGCAGCAATCAACCGACGGGTATCTGCCTCGCTATGCCGGGTGTGGTACTCTGCCAACACGGGCACAAACGCCTGGGAAAAGGCACCCTCTGCAAACAGGCGACGCAGGAAGTTGGGAATCTTGAATGCCACGTAAAAGGCATCAGCCCCGGCAGACGCACCAAACAGTGCCGCAAAGACCATGTCCCGAATCAGACCGAGAATGCGCGAGATCATGGTCATGCTGCTGACCACGGCGCCAGAGCGCAACAACCCTTTCTCCGTCTTGGTTTCCGTCTTGGACATCTTCTTCAGGCTCGACCTGCAGGATGAAGCGGGCATCCTACCACGTAGCAGGCGCACGCACATACCCCGCCAAAAGCGTTTGACATTTGAG
>CAYYIL010000060.1:0-3496 GCA_964471975.1 uncultured Piscirickettsiaceae bacterium
TTCTTGGGCACACAGCCCACGTTGACACAGGTGCCACCCAGATGCTTCGCTTCCACCACGGCAGCTTTCCTGCCGAATTCTGCCGCCTTTTCCACCGCAGACAGGCCGCCGGAGCCTGCGCCAATGGTAATCATGTCGTAATCGTAGGCCATGTTCTCTCTCCCGTTTTTTCTGGGCACCGCCGCAAAACCCCTGAATGGTCGCGACAGTGGCGATTCTGGTTCAAGGCAAGGCGTGGCGAGCGCAGCATGGTCATTCCTTGCAAGGGAGTCACAACGCAGCATTGGGCCAGAATCACCCTGTCCCTTCGGGTTGCGGCGGGATGGCTACATCTGCTGCGTTGCTCACCTTGGATTTGGGCCCCCGGATCCTGCGGCTTGGCGCCTTGCATCTGCTGCCATCGCGCCTGCAACGCGAGGCATTCGGAGGTTTTGCGCAAATGCTTCTGATTGTAAAGCAAAACGCCCCGAAACCGGGACGCATGCAGGGGGGTCACCGACTTTTTCACGCGGCCATTTTTTCGTCGCGCCGCCGGATTGCCCCCTGTAGCTGAAACAGCCCGTTAAAGGCTTATTTATGGGTGTGCAGCCACTTTTCCAGGTCCTCGGAGCCGCCAATGTGCGCGCCCTCGATAAACACCTGCGGCACGGTGTCACGGCCGGTGGCCGCACGCAGCGCGCGGGAGCTGACGCCCTTCTTGCTTACCTCGATCTCCTCATAGCGGATGCCGGCCTCGTCCAGCATCTGCTTGGCCTTGGCACAGAAGGGACAGCCCGGTTTGGTAAAGATCGTCGCCACCTTGGGCCGTTCGGCCCCCGGGGCAATATAGTCCAGCATGGTGTCAGCGTCGGATACTTCAAACGGGTCGCCCGGCACATCAGGTTCGATGAACATCTTTTCGATCACGCCATCCTTCACCAGCATGGAATAGCGCCAGCTGCGCATGCCGAAGCCCAGATCGGACTTGTCCACCAGCATGCCCATGCCGTCGGTGAACTCGCCGTTGCCGTCCGGCACCATGGTGATGTTTTCCGCTTCCTGATCTTCTGCCCAGGCGTTCATCACAAAGGTGTCGTTGACGCTGATGCAGAGAATATCGTCCACGCCGTGCTGCTTGAACACCGGCGCCAGCTCGTTATAGCGCGGCAGGTGAGAGGAAGAACAGGTAGGCGTAAACGCGCCGGGCAGCGCAAACGCCACCACCCTCTTGCCCTTGAACAGGTCGTCGATGGACACATTCACCCACTCGTTGCCCTTGCGAACACGGAATACCACATTGGGGACACGCTGTCCTTCACGATTTTCCAAAGCCATTGTCAGCCTCCTTTTGGGAATTAGTTTGAGTTGTAAAGCTTGGCAATCATTGTTCAGAAGATGATAGCCTTAGAAAAAGTGATTGTCAACAACAATTGATGTTTAACTATTGTTAGCTAATAGCTATCCAAAAAACTAAAAACGCTGCCAATTTTGTGAGTATCATTAACCATACCTCCTTCATCCGGCCTACGCACATGATCGATTTCAAGGACATTTTCACCGACGAAGCCAATACACTGCTGGACAGGCACCGCGCCCTCATTGAAGAAGCGGCGGACCACGTGGCGCAGAATTTTTATGCCGTGCTGATGCAGCACAATACGGCACGCTCCTTCCTTAGCGAAGATGTCGTGCAACAACGCCTCATGCACACTCAAAAGCAGTGGATTATGGAAACACTGGCTCCGCATACGCCAGATGAAAAGAGTGCCTTTGAAGCACGGCAGAGCCATATCGGCCGAGTGCATGCACGCATCGAGCTGCCGCTGCAGCTGATGATGCTCGGAGTACGCCTGCAGAAACGGGCTTTTTTTGACACCCTCCTGAAGGGAAAGGACTGCGGCACGCTGAATGAAGCCCACATTCAGCTCTATCTGACCATCAATGACATCCTCGACTACGCCACCTATCTGATTAACGATGCGTACATGCGCTTCGAAAACGAGCTGGAGCAAGAAACACGCCTGTTTTCCGCCACCTATGCTTCAACCGATCTTGCGCTGGAGATCATGAGCATCAATGCCAGCCTGCAGAACTGGCTGATCGACATTCTGGCCTCGGGCGACGAGCAGGCCGCCCGCACAGAAATCCGACAGATAAATGAAACGGATTTCTGGCTGTGGATAGAACACCGCATAGCTCAGCTGGGGAACAGTTTTCAAGCCACTCAAACGATCGAACGGGCCTTCGCCGAGCTGGAAGCCTTTCAGGCGGCATGCAGAGAAGGTGTCAAAGCCGAGTGGCGCAGCACCCTCAAGTCCCTGATCAAGCGCCTCAGCCACGGACTGCAACTGCTTTCGGAAGAAGTCTCCGAAGACAGCAACAACCGCGACCCGCTCACGCACCTGCTCAACCGCCGCATGCTTGATGGTATTCTGCGTCGTGAACACCAGCAGGTGCGCACCCATAATGGTGACTACGCCCTGCTGATGATCGATGTGGACCACTTCAAGCAGATCAACGACACCTATGGCCACACCGTCGGGGATGCGGTGCTGAGAGAAGTCGCCCAGATCATTCGCCAGAACCTGCGCGTGACAGATCTGGCATTTCGCTATGGCGGAGAGGAAATTCTGTTACTGATGCCTCTGTCAAAAGGTGCCGACCCGCTGCCCATCGCAGAAAAGCTGCGCCAGGCCGTGAGCGAGGGTGTGCACCAGAACATAGGGGTACCCTATCAGCAGGTTACCATTTCCATTGGCGTCAGTCAGTACAGCCGACACCCGCACCCCGACTACAGCCACCTGCTCAAGGAGGCCGATGCCGCCCTGTATCGCGCCAAGGAAGCTGGCCGCAACCGCGTCGTCTTGTACGATGGCGAACTGATCTGAAAGAGCACACTCTCATGTTGCATGAACGCGTTGGCACACCTCAGAACGCCTTTGGGCACAACAACCCAAGTGAAACGACGAACGCATCACCGCATGGGGCTCCCGCGTAGTGGCGCCCCGTGGACATTGTCCGGCTGGAGCTGATACTTTGACAATCGAGCCCTACTCGGATGACAACTCCGCTGTTGACTCTTCAGACTGAGCCAGTGTGCTGCGGCTTTCCGGCAACTGCTTGCGCACCCGCGCCGAGAGCGCGCCGATCTTCTCAATGCGGCGCACGATATGCCCCGTACCGCTCTGCAGCTTGGTGTCGGCTGCCTGCCAGGCTTTCTGTGCCTGATCCAGCCGCTGCCGGATGGTGTCGAAGTCCTTGATGAAGTCCACAAACTTGTCGTGCAGCTTGCCCGCCTCGTCCATCAGCTCCAGCATGCGCCGGTCCTGATGCGCCAGCTTCCACAGGTGCCCCACAGTTTTCAGCGTCACCAGCAGCGTAGGAGCGGTGACAATGGCCACGTTCTGGCGGTAGGCGTACTCCTGCAGGTGCGGATCGGCTTCCAGCGCCATCATGTAGGCCCCCTCGATGGGGATGAACATGAGGGTAAATTCCGGCGCATTGAGCGCATCGATCA
>CAYYIL010000061.1:0-3391 GCA_964471975.1 uncultured Piscirickettsiaceae bacterium
GTTCAGACCTTGTCGCACTCGCCGGACCAGGCATTGCAGCTGATCTTGCCCTTCTTCCACGGGGTGATCCACATCTGCCACAGGCTGGTGAGGATCATCACCGTGGAGGCCGCGGTGTAGGCTAAGCCACCGATAATGGTGAACCAGGCAAAGTTCGGGTTCAGCTTGGTCAGCCACCAGGACGCCACGTCCACAATCAGGAAAGCGAAGGGCGTAAAGATCAGAATCGCCTTCCACCACCATTTGAAGCCGACGGCAAAGCTGAAGATAAAGCCGACGAACATGAAGATAAAGCTGATGCCGAACAGGTGGATATGGGACACCCGGGTCAGCTGAGAGATGGATGCGCCTTGATCCACGGCGGCCAGCTTCTTGGCCACCTCATACTTGGTGACATTTGGCAGCGTCGGAATATGCGCATGACACATGGCGCAGCGCTTCATCACAATGGGATGAATCTTTTTGTCCCACTCATCCTTTTTGGCACCATTGCGTGCCCACTTGATGATTTCCAGACGCTCTGCCGGTGGTGCCTTGTCCTTCATGGAACCGTTCAACTTGGACTCCAGCTTGGAACCGGTCCGGTTGCCATAGTAGCTATATACGATGTCATCCACCGAAAGGCCGAACTTGCCGTCTGCCATCCCGTGGGTAAGCAGAATCTGCAGGCCCGCCATCATAAGGCCCACACCGATCGCCATCAGATACCCGGTAAAAAGCACTTTTACCGGCATAGCCAGGCTGGTCAGGTTCAGCCACCCCAGGCTGTTGTTTTGTTGTGTCATGGCACTGCCATCCTCTTTTTTATTTGCATAATCAAATTGCTTTGGCACTTTAATCATGCATACCGGCCCACGCCCTGACCAACAGAATTTTTTTCTATCACGAAATAATGATATTTTATGGAGAAGAACGGCCAACCAACCAGTCGGCAATACAAACCAGCCGCGCTGCTGCCACCGCCTCGCCAATGGCCTTGCCCTTCAGGCCCTGCGCCACAAACGTCTGCGGCGAAACCGCCCGCACGGAATCGGCCAGCCCGGTCCACCAGTCTCGATAGGGATAGGGCATCTCTTCAAAACCCAGTCGTCCTCGGTAGTCGGCTTCCGCCAGATCCAGTAGCCGCGCAAAGATGTCGGGCTTGCGATAGAGGTCCACCTGCTGAAAGAGCGTGGCAATGGCTTCAGGCGTCAGCCTGCCTTCCGGCCCGCGGTGAAAATCGCCGTGCCAGCGCGTGCCCTTGATGGCCAGCTCGCGCACGGCATTGGGCAGACGATAGCGTTCGCAAACGGCTTCGGTCAGCGGCACGCCCGCCTGCTCATGGCCGGGGTGATGCGGCCATTTTTCCCGTGGCGTTACCCCCTTGCCCACATCGTGCACCAGCGCCGCAAAGCGCAGCGCCACATCGTCGCGCAGCCGTGCGGCCTGTTCCACCACCATCAGCGTATGGGTGAGCACGTCCCCTTCCGGGTGCCATTTGGGGTGTTGCGGCACGCCATCCAGTGCAGCAATTTCCGGTAGCAGTACCTTGAGCGCGCCAACTTCGTGCAGCACACGGAAAAATACCTGCGGCGCGTCGGTGCGCAGCGCCTTGTCCATCTCCTTCCATACCCGCTCCGGCGTCAGTGCATTCAGCTCGCCGCTGGCAGCCATGCGCTGCATCAGCGCGCGGGTTTCCGGTGCCAGACGAAAGCCCAGTGGCGCCAGCTTGGCAGCAAAGCGGGCTACCCGCAATACACGCAACGGATCTTCCACAAACGCATCGCTTACATGGCGCAGCATGCGCTGCTCCAGATCGCGGCGACCGCCATAGGGGTCGATGATTTCCCCCGTCTCGCGATCCTGCGCCATGGCGTTGATGGTCAAGTCCCGCCGGCGCAGGTCCTCCTCCAGGGTCACATCCGGTGCGGCATGAAAGGCAAAGCCGTGGTAGCCACGCCCCTGCTTGCGCTCGGTGCGTGCCAGTACATACTCCTCGCCCGTATCCGGATGCAAAAAGACAGGAAAGTCCTTGCCCACCGGACGAAAGCCCTGCGCAAGCATCCATTCCGGGGTGGCGCCGACAACAACCCAGTCCCGCTCCTTGACCGGCAGGCCCAGCAGCGCATCGCGCACGGCACCACCCACAAGATAGATTTTTGGTTCAGCCATGGTGTGTCCCCATAAACAAAAACGGCGTGCCTGTGCACGCCGTCCGCTTCATACAGTCCGAAGCCCTGTCACAAGAGCTCCTTGGGCAGCTCATTCAGATCCCGCCCGGCTTCCTTGCGGAAGAAGTTGTAGCGGTGACGAATGTCGTGCGGTGTCACATAGGTACTCAGCGCCACCTCCACCTCGGTAGGCTTGAAGCCGAACTGGGCTTCAAAGTCGGCATTGTCCGCCAGGCGATCGCCATGCAGCGTCCCCAGCTGAGCCGGATGCAGCGAGCGGGGCACCAGCGGCCCCAGCTTGAGCAGCAGGCGCGCATTGAGCGGACAGGGCGAGAATACGATGGGGCTTTCCACCCCCATGATCTCGGCCACCTCCAGCGCCAGCTCCTTCAGCGAGAGGGTATCGTCCCCAACCGCCGTCCAGCGCTGGCCAAAACTGGCCTTGTTGCGGATGCTTGCCTTGATCAGTCGCGCCAGATCCTTCACCCACAGCGGCTGAAAACGATGCTCGGCGCCATACACCGGCACAAATGCCATGCGCTTGAGCTGATCCCGGTAGCGGCTGCTGGTGTCGTCGCCCACACCGATCACCAGACTGGTGCGGAAGGTGGTGGTCTGCGCCGACGGCACGGCGTGAAGCGCCGCTTCCATTTCCGCCAGCTGCTTGGCCCAGCCGCCGCCCGCCTGCGCATTGGCATCCAGATAGGAGAGGTGCAGAATGCGTCGAATGCCTACCTTGGCTGCGCCCTGCTGCAGCTGCTGCGCCAGCGCAGGAAAATCCTCCGGCGCAATCGCTTCCAGCGCATCGGACTGATCCACCGCCAGGTTCAGCAGCATGGTATGCCCATTCAGCGCTTCGCGGGTGCTCTGGGCATCCAGCGGCGTCCACGCCCGCACGCGGGTATTGGGCAGCAGGCTGATGTCACGATAGCGCTCGGGCCGACGCACATGGCACGTCAATTCATAACCGGCGTGCGCCAGTTCATACATGACCTCACGGCCGATAAAGCCGGTACCGCCGAATACGGCGATGCTGTTTCCAAGGCGCATTTCAGCGTCTCCTTAAATGGAATATCGAGTCATCTTATGAACTGATCGCAAGCAGGTCAAGCGGCCCAACGGTAACTTATCCGCGTATTAACGCGACTTATTTGTATCCCTGCGACCCTGCACGCATAATAAACCGTCCAACCGAGGACACGACAATGCAAGCCATCAGCAACTTCTTTCAAGCCCTCAAG
>CAYYIL010000062.1:0-3247 GCA_964471975.1 uncultured Piscirickettsiaceae bacterium
TTGACAGCCCAAAGGGCGTTGGCTAAAATGCGCCAATCTTTTCGGCCAGGTAGCTCAGTTGGTAGAGCAAGGGATTGAAAATCCCTGTGTCGGCAGTTCGATTCTGCCCCTGGCCACCATCTTCAAAAGCCGGTTTTTACAACCGGCTTTTTTGTCTGCCCGCGGGAGTGGTGGAATTGGTAGACACGCCAGATTTAGGTTCTGGTGCCGCAAGGCGTGAGAGTTCGAGTCTCTCCTCCCGCACCATTCTGACTTAAATCCGCAACCCTGCCACCAGCCGTTTCGGGTGGATCAGCAGATCCAGTGCTTCGCACGCGCTGCGCGCCACCATATCGGCCGCTGCAAGGGTTTCAAAGCAGGCCCCCTCCGCATCGATCACCCCAATGCCCAGCACTGCAGCCCGCAGCATGAGCCGGTCATTGCGTCCATTGCCCAGTGCCGCCGTATGCAGCGGATTCAGTTCATGCAACAGATCCAGCTTGCCACGATCCTGCGGATGGTCTGCTGGTAATACGTGCACCTGCACGGGCAGGTCGGCCAGCGCCTGCTCCACACTGCCATAGGTATCCGCCGTGACCACATGCACCGACAGCCGCTCTGTCAGCGCCTGCAGTCGCTCTGCCACGCCGTTGATCACTGCGCCATTGATGGCAAGCGTACCGTTGTAGTCACACAGCACATGCTCAAGCGTAAGTGTGCCGGACCCGGGTATTTCAATCTTCATGCCTCTCATCCTCCCATTGAGGCCAAAGCCGTTGCCGCCCACCACAGGGAAGGGGTTGCAGGGGCCAACCAAATACCTCACTCAAATCAATCGCCTGCGCCAACGCAGCAGGCGGCGCCACCCCCTGCTGCTGTCCTTCGTGCAGCAGCAGCCAGCGGTCGGCCACATCATAGGCCAGACTCAGATCGTGGGACACCCACAGCACCCCCAGCCAACCGGCACGGCACCAGCGCTTCAGCCCCTGCAAGGCCCGCATCTGGTGACGAATGTCCAGCGCCTGCAAACTTTCGTCCAGCAAAAGAAAGCGGGGGCCGGCAAAGGGACTGCCGGCCACCTGAATCATCACCCGCGCCAGCTGAAAGCGCTGCTGCTCCCCCCCTGACAGTGTCAGCACATCTCGCTGCAGTAGCGCCTCCAGCTCCAGCAGGGCCACCACCTCGTCCACCACTGTCTGGTCGGGACGCCAGGGAAGCCCAAGGGTCAGCAGCATCCGGGCAGGCATGGAAACGGGCACCGACACCCGCTGCGGCAGCCACGCCCGCTGCAACGCCTGCTCAGCAGGCGGCATGTGGGACAGCCGCTGTCCATTGAGGCAGATGTCGCCCTGCGCAGGTGCCTGCTGCCCACTCATCAGGGTCAGCAGCGAGCTTTTGCCGGCGCCATTGGGACCGACAAGGGCCACAAGCTCGCCCGCACGCAGGCTGAAATCGACCTGGGCAAGTCGCGGCGACCAGGAAACGGCGCGCACCTCAAACACGGCGCAACCTCATCAGCAATGCAAGGAAAAAAGGACCGCCCAGCGCAGAAAGCATCAGCCCCACCGGCACCTCACCCGGCGCCAGCAGCCAGTGAGCCAGCGCATCGGCCAGCAGCGTCAGCGTCATGCCCGCCAGTACGGCGCCCGGCAGCAGCCAGCGGTGCCCCGGCCCCAGCAGCAGGCGCGCCACATGAGGGCCGACCAGCCCGACAAAGCCGATCATGCCGCTGGTGGCGACGGCCAATGCCGCGGCCAGTGCCACCAGCCCCAGCGCCACCTGTTTGACGCGCTGCACTGCCACGCCAGCCTGCCAGGCGCTGGCCTCCCCCAGCCACCAGGCATCCAGCGCCCGGGTCAGCCTTGGCGTTGCGACCAGACACACCGCCAGCCCGACCATGACCAGCACAACCATGCGCCCATCGGCGGCCGAAAAACTGCCCAGCAGCCACCAGGTCACCCGCCGCAGGGCTTCATCACTGGAAAGATAGAGGCTCAGGCCGATGCCTGCCGATGCCATGGCATTGATGGCGATGCCCGCCAGCAGCAGCCAGGCCAGATCGGTCACCCCATGGCGCGTGCCCAGGCGATACAGGCCCCACAATACGCCCGCAGCCGTCGCAAAAGCCGCCGTCATCTGCAGCGGCACACTGGCCGACATCAGGGCAATCACCAGCACGGCGCCGAGCCCGGCACTGGCGGAGACCCCGATCAGTCCCGGATCGGCCAATGGATTGCGAAACAGACTCTGCATTACCGCGCCGGCCCAGGCCAGCAGGCCGCCCACACCGGCCGCCAGCAGCACCCGCGGCAAGCGCAAGGCGCCCACCACCTGCTGAGCCAGCGGATCGTCCTGCCACAGGCCACGCCACAACGGCGTCCACGGCAAGGGGCCGACGCTCAAATCGATCAGAAATGCCACCCCACTGGCGGCGCCCAGCAGCAACAGGCAGAGGCTCTTGTCGTCTTTACACAGCATGCACCTATAATACGGCTTTTCCATCAGACAAAAAGAGTGGCCATGCGATTACCCGCTCCCCTGCTTCTTGCTGCACTTGCCTTCCTGCTCGCCGCCTGCACCCACGCACCGCCACCCCCGCAGAAACCGGATGAACAGTGGCTCAAGCAGCAGATTACCGAACGCTTCCAGAAAGCCTACGGCGGGCTGCTGGAACTCTCGCGCATCGAGATCAAGCCGCTGGAACATTCGCTGAATGACGCTTTCCATCAGATCTACGCCGTGGATCTGGAGGCCGTGGTGCAGGCTGATCTGGCCACAAAACTGAAAGAAGCCGGCACCAACACGGAACGACGCAAGCGCATTCAGGGACTGATGAGCCTGCAGGCTGTGCCGGGGCGCAAGATCGATACGCATCTGGTGGCGCTGGTGGAATTCGATCCCAAGGCCAAGGCATGGACGCTCGCCGCACTGCTGAAGTCGGCTCCGCCCGAACATGACAAAAAGGACATGAAACATGCCCAGTAGAACACTGCTCTGGCTCTGGCTGCCGCTGGCCCTGCTGCTTGGTGGCTGCCTCAACACCACGCCATCCGAAACGCTCATGCAGCAGCAGATCAACGCTCGCATTCAGCAGGAAACACAGGGACTGTTCAAGGTGGTCGCGTTGAAAAAGCTCAATGCCTATCAGCCGGACGACAACACCTATCTGGCCAAGGTCAAGCTGACACTCGAAGCAACCCAGTCCATTGACGACATGATCAATGCCGTCAAGAACGACCCCACCCTGCCCCCGCTGCAGAAAATGCAG
>CAYYIL010000063.1:0-3244 GCA_964471975.1 uncultured Piscirickettsiaceae bacterium
AGTACGACCCGCTCACCGGCCTGCTCAACCGCGACTTTTTCCTCGGCGTGCTGGACGAGGAGCTCAAGCGCACCCGCCTCAACAACGAACCCCTGTCGCTCATCAAGATCGATCTGGAGTGTTTTCGCAACGTGGTGGATACCTTTGGCCATGAAGCGGGCGACCGCGCCATTCTGCATGCGACCCATGCGCTGAAAAAGGTGATTGAAGAGCCAGGACTCGGCTTCCTCGCCCGATTGAGCTGTGATCAGTTCATGGCGGCACTGCCGGGCATGAAGGCGGTGGATGCCTTCCGCGTTGCCAAGCTGGCGCAGCAGGCGATCAGCAGCCAGCAGCTGGAATTCAACGGCATTCGCACCTGCCTGACCACGCGTGGCGGTGTCACCGAAGTGCGCGACGAATCCGACAACGCCGAAACCCTGTTCAAGCGGGTCAATCAGGCCATCGCAGAGCTGGCCAACAGCCGCGAAAATACCAAGATCGCCTGACCGATCCGACTTCAACCCAACAAAAAAGCCGCCTGCAGATGAGGCGGCTTTTTATGTCTGGTGCCCAGGGCGGGAATCGAACCCGCACGGACCGCAAGGTCCGAGGGATTTTAAGTCCCTTGCGTCTACCAGTTTCGCCACCTGGGCAAAGTGCGGCCCATTATAAAGGGGCCAGACGACAAATCCTACTGCAAGGTCTTGCGCAGATGCGGCCAGGCCGCGCGCATGTATTCGATCCAGGTAATCAGCGTCAGCAGTGCAGCCAGATACAGCGCCGGAAAGCCCAGCGCCCCCCAGTTGATACCCCACAGCGTATCGCCATACAGCAGCCAGGTGAGCGCCGCCAGCTGGATGGCCGTTTTCCACTTGCCCAGCCTGGAAACCGCCACCACTTCACGGATATTGTGCTCGGCCATCCATTCGCGCAGCCCGGAAATGGCCAGCTCGCGCATGATGATCACAATCGCCGACAGGGTTACCAGCAGCTGCTGGTATTCCGCCGCCACCATGACCAGTGCAGCGCCCACGGCCAGCTTGTCCGCCACCGGGTCCACAAACGCCCCCAGCTTGGAGGTGCTGCCCAGCCGGCGTGCCAGAAAACCGTCCAGCCAGTCGGTTATGGCGGCAATCATAAACGCCAGCGCCCCCCAGAAATGGGCGGATTCGATGGGCAGGTAGTACAGCAGAATGAACACCGGGATCAGGATGATGCGACCCCAGGTCATCCACATGGGCAGGCTGTTGGCCATGCGGTCGATGTCCTCTGTGGAATCCAAGGCACCTTCGCAAATCCTCCGAACGGTCGCGATTGATCCCTGCGGGTTGCGGCGGGACGGCAGCATGGCGAGCGCATTCAGAGGCTTTGCGGAGGTGCCTGAAAATCTTACTCGATTTCGCCGTGGAAATGGTCGTAAATGCGCTGTGCCAACCGCTGGCTTACCCCTTTGACCTTGGCCAGTTCGGCGACAGATGCATCCTGAATCTGCCGCAATCCGCCAAAGTGCGTCAGCAGGCGCTGACGCAATCTGGGGCCCACGCCTTCGATTTCCTCCAGACGCGTGCCCAGCTGGCGTTTCTGGCGGCGACCGCGATGGCCGGTAATGGCAAAACGGTGGGCCTCGTCGCGCAGAAAATTGATCAGGTGCAGCGCCGGTTCGTCGGGCGGCAGATCAATGCCTTCCTCTTCATGGGGCGTATGCAGTACTTCCAGTCCCACCTTGCGCCCTTCCCCTTTGGCCACACTCACCAGCGGCAAGTGGTCCAGATCAAGATCCTTCAGCACCGCCAGTGCGCGATTGAGCTGCCCCTTGCCCCCATCGATGACAATCAGATCCGGCAGCAGATCCGGCTGCGCCTTGAGTCGCGTATAGTGGCGGCGCAGCACCTGTTCCATGGCGGCATAGTCATCCCCGGGCGTAATCCCCTCCACGTTGTAGCGCCGATAGCGCGACTTGTCCGGCACACCGTCGCGAAAACAGACGCAGCTGCCCACGGTTTCCTGCCCCTGGGTGTGGCTGATGTCGAAGCACTCCATCACCTGCGGTGGGCGTGGCAGCGCAAGCACCGCCTGCAGCGCCGCCAGCTTCTGCTCCTGCGTGGCCTTCTGGGTCAGGTGCTGACGCAACGCCGCCTGGGCATTGGTTTCCGCCAGCTTGATCAGCTCCTTTTCCGTGCGCGTACGCGCCACCCCCAGGCGTGGATGGGGGGGGTCCCCGACTTTTTCAAACCAGCCTTTTTCGGCCAGGTCAAACGGCAGCAGAATGGTGCGTGGACGCGTGCGTTCCGCGTAGTATTGCCCCAGAAACGCCTCCAGCACCTCTTCGGGGCTGGCGTCGGCCGCCTTGGGGTAGAAAGTCTGCGAGCCCCACAGCGTGCCGCCCTGATAGCGCATCAGCACCACCGCATACTGATCCCCCTGACCGGCCAGCCCAATCACGTCCAGCTCGCCCTGCTGCTGATTGATCAGGTGCTGGCTCTGAATGGCACGCAGGGCCGCAATACGGTCGCGCAGCTGTGCTGCTCTTTCGAACTCAAGCGCCTCCGCCGCCTGCTGCATCTGCTCGCCGAGGCGTTCGATCACTTCAAAACTCTTGCCTTCAAGAAACAGCAGCGTATTGCGCACATCCTCTGCATAGTCCTCGTCGGACACCAGGCCGACACAAGGTCCGGAGCAGCGCCCGATCTGGTACTGCAGACAGGGGCGGCTGCGGTGGCGAAACACGCTGTCGCTGCATTGCCGCACGGGAAAGATTTTCTGCAGGGCGTGCAAAGTCTGATACACGGCACCTGCATCGGGAAAGGGACCGAAATAGGCGCCCTTTTTGCGCTTGGCACCGCGGTGGAAGTAAAGGCCGGGATAGCGGTCTTCCGTATTGACGTAAATGTAGGGATAGGACTTGTCGTCGCGAAACAGCACGTTATAGCGGGGATTGTGCCGCTTGATGAGCGTGCTTTCCAGCAACAGGGCTTCCGCTTCGGTTTCGGTCAGGGTAACTTCGATGGAGGCAATCTGGCTGACCAGTCGAGCTGTCTTGGGGCTGTCGTGCTGTTTCTGGAAATAACTGCTGACACGACGCTTCAGGTTGCGCGCCTTGCCCACATAGATAATCTGCCCGTCGGCATTGAGCATGCGGTAAACGCCCGGTCTTTCCGGCAGCGTCTTGAGGAAGGCTTGGATATCGAACGACATAGGCTGAGGAAGATGGCGGAGCGGACGGGACTCGAACCCGCGACCCCCGGCGTGACAGGCCGGTATT
>CAYYIL010000064.1:0-3068 GCA_964471975.1 uncultured Piscirickettsiaceae bacterium
GGAAGACAAGCTCATGAAAGTCACGCCAAAGCGCCACCTCAAGGATGCACACCATCTGCTGATACTGCACGGGCGTTATACCTGCACGGCACGCAAGCCCAAATGCGGGAAATGCTGCATCTATGACTTGTGCGAGTTCCCGGACAAAAGCAAGTACGTGAAGTAAGCGTGTTTACACAAGACCGCGATCAACTGCGCAAATTCTGGTTGGATGCCTGGCAAAGAAATCAGCGCGGCGAGCCGCTTGATCCGTTGTCACAGCAGGTGGTGCAGATTATTTCTGAACACCCGGAGTACCACGCCTTATTAACGGAAAAGGCCATGCAACGGGAATTTCTGCCGGAAAGCGGCGAGGTGAACCCATTTCTGCACATGGGCATGCACCTGGCCCTGCGCGAACAGATCACCACAGATCGACCACAGGGTATCCGCCATGTTTTCAACCAATTGGCGCTGCAAGCCTGCGGACCCCACGAAGCCGAACATCGCATGATGGACTGTCTGGGCGAAGCACTCTGGCAAGCGCAGCGCACACAGCAGCCACCCGACGAACAGGCCTATCTTGCCTGCCTGAAAAGTCTGCTAACCCATTGATTTTGCATTCAACGCGAAACGCTGTACAATACGCGCCCTCAAAAGCGCATCAGGTGCCCTGATAGGGAATAGGCACCTCCGCAAATCCTCTGAATGCGCTCGTGTTGCAGGCACGATGGCAGCAGAATCAAGGCGCGCGGCGCAGCTTTTGGTGGCGCCAAAGGCAAGATGCGCAACACAGAATATGCTGCCATCCCTCCGCAACCCGAAGGGACAGGGCGATTCCGGCCCAATGTGGCGTTGCGCCTTACTCGCATGGAATGACCATGCCACGTTCGGCGCGCCTTGCCTAGAACCGGAATCGCCACTGTCACGACCGTTCAGAGGGTTTGCGGAGGTGCCAATTCGGGAAGTTCGGTGCGATTCCGACGCTGCCCCCGCAACGGTGATGGAGAAGACGCTGCACAACGCCACTGGCGAACGGCTGGGAAGGCGCAGCGAAATGGCTCCTCAGCCCGGAGACCGGCCTGATGCCTCGACAGCAACCACATTGCGGCGGGCAATGGTGGGTTAAACGTGCCATAGGGCGCGTCGGCCTTCCCTTGCCTTTGTTGCACGCCAACAAAGGACCCGAAACATGAAAAAACCTCTGCTTTCTGCAACGATTGTGAGCACCCTGCTTACGCCAGCATATGCCGAACAGCTAGACCCGATTGTAGTCACAGCCAATAATCTGGAACAGCCTCTGTCCACTGTCACCAGTCCCTCTTATGTAATTACTCATGATGAAATCGAAGAACGGGGCTGGGAAACACTGACTGATGCACTAATCAGTCTTCCCAGTATCAGCTTTAGTCGAAATGGTGGCCCGGGCACCCAGACAACCGTGCGCATGCGTGGGCAAAATGGCAAAGGGATTTTGTTCATGATCGACGGTCAGATGGTTTCCGATCCATCCGGCACAACCCTGTCCCCTGAAATCGAGAACCTTTCCCTGGATCAGGTTGATCGCATTGAAGTGGTGCTGGGACCGCAATCCGGGATCTGGGGTGCCAATGCCTCTGCCGGGGTCATCAATATCATTACCCGCCAGGCCGGGCATCAAACACTTCTCGTGGAAAGTGGCAGCGAAAACACCCACCGCATCAGTGCCACAGCCAGCAAGAAGACAGAACGCTACAGCCTGCTGGCCAGCCTCGCCAGCATCAATACGGACGGCTATACCGCTGTCAAAAAGTACGGCAGCTCTGGCAAGCACAACGAAAAGGATGGTTTTCAGCAGGATGACGTGCTGTTCAAGGCCAGTGTATCCCTCCGCAAGGGACATACTTTTGGCATGTCGCTGCAGCATACGACTGCAAATGCCGAATTTGATGACAGCAACAACCCAGAGCAGACAGCCACCCATAATGAACGCGACCTGCTGAATAAACGTGCCTGGTATGCCTATCAGCAGGGTGGCCTGAATCTGAAACTCGCCCTGTCCGAATACACCATTAATCGCACCAGTTACTCCAGTTTTGGCCCCTATTCATTCCGAGGAAATCTCACCAGCTGGAGCGGGCTGGCCGGTTATTCCTATGCCCCGCATAGTACCCTGCAGCTGACCGCGGGCAATGAGCGCTTTCAGGGGAATAAGAATGCCTATTGGCACGACTACGCTGGCATCACTCACGTGCATGCCCTGGGCCGTCTGCAGCTGACCGAGGCATTGCGCACGGATCACTTCGACAAGTTCAAGGACGCCACCACCGGCAAAATCGGCTTCAAGCTCCCCTTCGAAACATTCAGTCTGCAGGGCAACTATGGCACCAGCTACAACGCTCCAACACCTTTCCAGGTCAGCTATGGCGCCACCCGGAATCTGAAACCTGAAGCTGGAAAGGGCTGGGATCTGGGCATCACCGCCTTCGGCGCCACACTGACCTATTACGACCAGTCCATTGAAGATGCCATCACCTATGGGGGTACCTGGCCGAATGACTACTATACCAATGCATCGGGCAAAAGCCGCTTCACTGGGTGGGAGTTCAGCTACAGTCGTGGCTGGGGCGACTGGCACACTGGTCTGAGCTATGCCTGGCTGGATGCTCGCGATCCCAATGGCACCTTTCTGGCCCGAGTGCCTCACGATAAGGGCACGCTGACCCTGGATTACTATGGCTTCAGCAAATGGCATCTGAGCACGGAAATCCAGCACATGGGCGATTACTACGACACCAATGGTTCCAGTGGCAAGAACCTGGGCAACTATACGCTGGTTAACGTCAAGGGAGACTATGCCCTCAATCGCCATTTCAGCATCTATGCCAAGGCAATCAATCTGTTCGATGTGGATTACTACACTGCCACCGATCAGCAGACACCGCCGCAATACGGCTATAACACCGGAGGCTTTCAATGGCGCATCGGCCTGCGTGGGAAGTTCTGATGATAAAACCACTTAAAGCCCCCATCGTGGGGCTTTTTTTATGGCTGCTCTGCGCTTCTGCAGCACTGGCCGCACCGCCTCAGCGCATTGTGGTATTGGCACC
>CAYYIL010000065.1:0-2998 GCA_964471975.1 uncultured Piscirickettsiaceae bacterium
ACAGGCTCTCCACATAACGGCGCTGGCCCTCGGCGTAGATGGTGTCGAACGCCAGCGAGGACTTGCCGGAACCGGACAAGCCGGTGATGACGATCAGCCTGTCGCGCGGAAGTTCCAGATCGATGTTTTTCAGATTATGGGTTCGGGCGCCACGGATGACGATCTTGTCCAGCATGGTCGGTCATGGCCTGATTGCAAAAGAAAACATTATACGCGCTCGCATGTGCGCACCATTGCAGGAGGGGGGTCCCCGACTTTTTACGCGGCGCAGAATTTTGGCTGCGGGAAACGGTGTGCAAAAAGGGGGGGTACGGGCCTATTTGGGGTGCCGGGACAAGTAAGTGGTGGGGTGTTGGCGATTTAAGGGATACTGCACGCGCGCTGCGCGGGCAGTCCATGCAATTGATCCGCGTGGATCCGGCTGCCGTCCTAGTGCTGCGTGCTTTTATGGCGGCGGCCGACGCTCGCTGCTTGGCATTAATGACGCGCGCCCCGTGCCTGGGCACGCTGCTGACGGGCGGCCAGTTCTTCTTCACCGGGGGCGGTACCCTCTGCTTCGGGCCAGCCGCGGACATGCTGCTGTACCAGATCAGCCAGGGCGGCGATATGGTCGTCGCGGTCGTTGAGCGCGGGGATGTAGCCAAAGCGTTCGCCGCCGGCTTCAAGGAAGTATTCGCGGTTTTCCTCGTCGATCTCCTCGATGGTTTCGAGGCAGTCGGCCGAGAAGCCGGGGCAGATGACCTGCACATGTTTGATCCTCTGTCCGGGCAGGGTCTTGAGGGTTTCGTCGGTATAGGGCTTGACCCACTCTTCCTTGCCGAAGCGGGACTGAAAGGTGGTCATTACCTGATCGGGCGCCAATCCCAGTTTTTCCGCCACCATACGCGTGGTGGCAAAGCAGTGGCACGGGTAGGGATCGCCGTTGTCCCAGTAGCGCCGGGGAATACCGTGGTAGGAGAAGATGAGCTTGTCCGGCGTGCCATGCTCGGCCTGATAGTCGCGGATGCTGTTGGCCAGTGCGTCGATGTAGCCGGAGTGGGTGTGGTAGCTGGTAATAAAGCGCAGCTCGGGCACCCAGCGCCAGCGTTGCAGTTCGGCACTGACGGCGTCGAAGGTGGAGGCGGTGGTGGCGGCAGCGTACTGCGGGTAGAGGGGCAACACCAGCAGGCGCTGCACATTTTTGGCCTTGAGCTCGCGCAAAGCACTGGCGATGGAGGGATTGCCATAGCGCATGCCGAGCGCGAATTCGATGCGGCCCTGCAGCTGCTCGCTTAATTGGGCCTTGAGCTTGTTCAGCTGGCGCTGGCTGATATTGAGCAGCGGTGCGCCGGGGCCTTCGCTGTCCCACACGCTGGCGTAGGCTTCGGCGGAGGTGTGTTTGCGCTTGGGGATGATGAGCAGGTTGAGGATCAGCTTCCACAGCCAGCGCGCCGGCGGGGGTTCGACCACACGCGGATCTTCGAGAAATTCCTTCAGATAAGGCTTGAGCGCCTCGGGCGTGGGTGCATCCGGCGTGCCGAGATTGGTGATCAGGATACCCAGCGCGGGCGGCTCGGCGTGGTTGTAGTTGGTCTGTCCCAGATACTGCATGCGGCTCGCTCGATTTCAGGTTTGCGCCATTTTAGCGCTTGTGGCGGTGTTTGGGGTGGGTTGAGGTGTCCAGTTCTCCAAGCCAGATGCTTTCGCCCCGCTTTACGATGTGGGCACGCTTGCCCAGCGCCTTGAGGATGGCGGCACGGAAGACGTGCATCTTGTCGATTTCACCGTGGATGAGAAAGATCTGTTCCAGCAGCTTGAAGTGTTTCATCCAGTCGAGCAGTTCGCGCTGATCGGCGTGGGCAGAGAAACCGTTGATGCTGACGATTTCTGCCTTGACGCGGATGTCTTCGTTGTAGATGCGCACCCACTGCGCCCCTTCCACCAGCTTGCGACCCAGCGTGCCCTGCGCCTGATAGCCCACGAAGATGACGCTGTTGTCCCTGTTCCACAGGCGGTGCTTGAGGTGGTGCAGGATGCGGCCGCCCGTGCACATGCCGCTGCCGGCGATGATGATGGCGCCGCGCTCGATGGCGTTGATGGCGCGCGAAGCGCTTACATCCTCGGTGAACATGAGGTTGGGCAGGTCGAAAGCAACGCCGTTGCGCATGTGCTCGGTACAGTGGCGGCTGAGCAGGTCGGGGTAGCGGTCATAGACGCGGGTGGCGCGGGTGGCCATGGGGGAATCCACAAAAATGGCGCAGGGCGGCAGGCGATTCTGCTGCTCCAGATCGCGCAGAATGCACAGCACTTCCTGTGTGCGCTCGATGGCGAAGGAGGGGATCACCACATTGCCGCCGCGCTTGAGTGTACGCGTAATGGTGTCGCGAAACTCTTCGATGGAGGCGCTGATGTCGCGGTGGTTGCGGTCACCGTAGGTGGATTCGATGAAAAGGGCATCGGCTTCATGAACGTATTCAGGTGGAGGCAGTACAGGGTCGAAACGGTTGCCCAAGTCGCCGGAAAATGCCAGCGTGCGTGCCTGCGGGCCTTCACCCACATGCAGCGTAATGGTGGCCGAACCGAGGATATGGCTGGCGTTGCGGAAGGTGGCGGTGAGGAACTCCGTCAGTTTGACCGGCTTGTCGTAGTCGGCGAACTGCACACTGATGGTCTCGAATACGCGGTGTACGTCCCGCTGGGTGTAGAGTGGCTTGGGCACCTGATCTTCCTCGCCGCGGCGCTGTGCCTTGCGGAACTGGGTGCGGTAGTCCTCTTCCATCAGCTTGGCGCTGTCCAGCAGTACGATTTCCATCAGCTCCCACGTGGCGCGGGTGGTGACAATGCGGCCGTCAAAGCCCTGTTTTACCAGCAGGGGAATGCGGCCTACGTGATCCAGATGGGCATGAGTGACCAGCAGCAGTTTGATCTCCGCGGGGTCAAAGCCGAAAGGCTGGTAGTTGAGCTCTTCGTTGAGCCCCTGAAACATGCCGCAGTCCACCAGCACCTTGAAGTGAGGGGA
>CAYYIL010000066.1:0-2941 GCA_964471975.1 uncultured Piscirickettsiaceae bacterium
GCCATGATGGGCAAGTCGCCCTACAAGAAGCGCGCCCAGCTGTTGCAGGAAAAGGCAACAGGCGTCGTCCCGGAGATCAGCGCTGAACAGCAGCACATCTTTGACAAGGGGCACGCGGCAGAGAACGCAGCACGAGAGAAGGTGGAGGCTGAACTTGGTGATGAACTCTACCCCATCACGCTCATCCGCGAAGTGGACGGCATGCGCCTGCTGGCGAGCTTGGACGGCGCCACGATGGATGGCAGCATCATCTGGGAACACAAGCTGGCCAACAGGAACAATGTGGCCGAAATAAGCGAGGGGCGCATCCCGGAGCATTACACATGGCAGCTGGAACACCAGCTGCTGGTTAGTGGCGCTGAAAAGGCCCTGTTTACGGTCAGCTCCGATGAGGTGCCGCCCATCACTGTCGAATATCGCAGCGATCCGCAAAAGCGCCAGGCGCTGATCGAGGGGTGGCGGCAGTTTCAGGCTGACCTGAACTGCTGGGAGCCGGAAGTCGTCCAGGAAAAGCCCAAGGGTGCCGACATGCAGGCGCTGCCAGAACTCCGGCTGAAAATCACGGGCGCCGTCCAGGAGACTAACCTTGAGGCATTTAAGGCCACCGCCCTGCAAATCATCCACGGCATCAATACGGCGCCATCCAACGATCAGGAATTCGCCGATGCGGAACAGGCTGCCAAATGGTGCAAGGACGTGGAGGCCCGGCTGAAGCAGGCCAAGGAGGCAGCGCTCGAGCAAGCGGGTGGCATCATGCAGGCACTCAAGACGCTGGACGAGATCGCCGCAGAAGCACGCCAGACACGGCTCACGCTGGAGAAAGCTGTCAAGCAGCGCAAAGACCAGATCAAGATGGAGATGGTTCAGCAGGCCCTGTCCAAACTGCAGGGCATCGCGGAGGAACTGGGCGCCCCACTCGACACCCAGGATGCACGCTCAAGACTGGCAGCAGCCATCAAGGGAAAACGCACCCTGGCAGGCGTCCAAGAAGCGCTGGATGGCGTGATCATAGAGATGCGCGGCCAGCTGGCATCCCTGGCGGAGACAATCCACGCAAACCAGGCATACCTCGACCAGCACCAGCAATACGCTCACCTCTGGCCCGACCAGCAGGACATCATCACCAAGCCCCATGATGAATTTAAGACGGTCATCGACGCGCGGATCGCGCTATTCAAAGCCAAGAGCGGTGAGGTGGCTGACGAGTCGGCCGACGACGCGCCAATGACGACAGCCAGCCTCAAGGCGATGATCCACCCCATCAAGCTCTCGGCGGCTGACTGGGAAGCGCTTGGGATCAAGGGGCGCAAGACCACCCAGGCACAGGCGCGCAAGGCCATTCAACATCTCATTGGCACACTCGAGGGCGCGCTGCAGAAGCTGCGTGAACCGGTAGAAGCATAAAGGAGGATACGCCATGTCAGATCTCAATCAGGCCAACATTATGGGGCGTCTCGGCAAGGCCCCGGAGGTTCGCTACACCCAGAACGGAACCGCTGTCGCCACACTTTCAGTAGCGACCACAGAGAAATACAAAGACGCCAACGGCCAGCAAAAAGAGGAAACGGAGTGGCACCGCGTCGTCTTCTGGGGCAAGCGCGCCGAAACCATCGGGCAATACTTCAAGAAAGGCGACCCGATCTATGTGACCGGGAAGCTGAAAACCCGCGAGTGGACAGATCAGAGCGGCAACAAACGATACACCACGGAGATCGTGGGCACTGATTTCATTTTTCCGCCCGGCCGCTCGAACCGGGACGGACACCAGCCTCCAGCGCAGGGCGGTGCTGGTCAATTCCAACACCCACCTGCTCAAGACGGTGCCGGTCAATTCCAACAACAAGCACCCTCCCAAGCCAGCACGGTGCCTAATTCTCCGCCACCACCCCCTCCACTGTCAGACTTTGACGATGACGACTCGGTGCCATTCTGACGGAGGATAGAGATGATGCCACTGGATTACGCACGCTGCATGGGCAAGGAAAATGAGGCCAAGTGCCAGGGCTGCGCTCGCAGCCAGGACTGGCCCAAAGAGGCGCGGCTTCTATGGATGGCGCCGGCCATCCAGGACGGCACCTGCGATTCTTTTGAGCCGCTGGAGAGATGGGCAGAAGTCGAACACGCGGGAATGATCAATCTGGAGGAGCTCGACTCGGAAACTGAGAACCGCCTCGAGGAAGCCATCTCCTTCTTGAGCGAGGTTTTGGACTGGCTGGAAAAGCGCGTCACCCGACACCTTGGCACCTTCTATGGATGCCCAGGGGCAGGATGTTTTGAAACCCTGGTCTATGCCCAGCACGATTGCGACTGCGAAGCAGCAGATGCTCTGCTGGGAGAAGCCTACAGAATATTTGATATCAACGCGGAGATGCTGACAGTCAAGGGAGCCATCTTCGCCATCCAGATGACAAGCCATGTGCGCCGCAAGGGCAGCGTGTGGTTCGCCTTGCCCAAATCCTACGGCGAGGAAATCAAGAGCGTCATGGACGGCAACATGCCAGCGTTTTATGCGCACTTTGGCTGCACACCTGGGGATGCAGGCGGGCTCAAACTCCGCCTGCTGCGGCTCATCCGAGAGGTGCGCCACGCCTTCATGCAACAACAGCGAGTGGAGGCTGCCCATGTTTAAGGTTCCAGAGGAATACCGCATCACCGCAGGCCCGCTCGCGAGTGATGCTACATACGGAAATAACGGCGCGTTTCACATCCCAGCACATGACCTGTTCATCATCGCCAGCGATCAGATGGGCTGGGAGCATGTGTCAGTGACCAAGCCGGATGACAACACGCCGTCCTGGGAGGAAATGTGCCTGGTCAAGGATCTGTTCTGGGACGAGGAGGACTGCGTAGTGCAGTATCACCCACCCAAAAGCGACTACGTGAACAACCACCCGGGCTGCCTGCACTTGTGGCGACCCGTCGGCCAGGACATCCCCCGCCC
>CAYYIL010000067.1:0-2800 GCA_964471975.1 uncultured Piscirickettsiaceae bacterium
GAAAATCCGGCCTCGGGGCCAGGTGGGGTGAAAAACAGGTTGTTCACGGATGACTGCTCAGGGCCAGGTAAGGTGCGGATGCCCTTCACGCTTTGTGAGCACGACGCGGTCGGCAGGCGGTTCGTCCAGTACGGTTTCCGTGGTGGTCAGCTCATCGCGGCGGAAGTAGGTGAGCGTTACGGCCTCACCCGGTGTGTACTGCTTGAGCATGTTCTCCAGGTCGTCCGTGCCAGTCAGGCGCAGACCATCCAGCGCAACCAGTTCATCGCCGGCGCTCAATCCCCCATGATAGGCGGGACGATCCTGCCACACATGGGTCAGACGCACGCTCTGTTGCGGCGTGGTCTGAGCATTGATGCCCAGGTTGGGCGGAAAGTGTGTCTGTTCCGTCCTGCCGCCCGGGTCCTTCAAGCCGGTGGCAGGGCGCAGGTCGAACTCAATGCCGAAGTATGGGAAAAGCTCATTCAGTGGCACATCGTCCACGTCGTGGAGCACGCGGTTAAAGTAGTCGCTCAGGTCGGTCCCGGCCACTTCGCTGGCAAGAGATTCGATTTCGCCGTCTTCAAGACCGGTGGCGGTACGTCCATGCCGCTGCCACAGCAGACGGGTGAGGTCGTCCAGCGTTTTCTCGCCGTGGGTGTGCTCGCGGATGAGCAGGTCAAGACCCAGCACAATGGCAGCCCCCTTGCTGTAGTAGCTGATGATGGCGTTGGGTACGTTTTCGTCCTGCTGGTAGAACTTGCTCCACGCGAGCCAGCTGGATTCGGCCACGCTCTGTACGTGGCGCCCGGGCATGCGCCAGACGCGAGTGAGTTCCTTGGCCAGCGTATCCAGATAGGTATCGAAATCAATCAACCCCGCCCGATAGAGAAACTGGCTGTCGTAATAGCTGGTGGCGCCCTCGAACCACCACAATTGGGTGGTATAGACAGGGGCGCTGAGGTCGCAGCGTTGGAAGCAGGCGGGCTGGATACGCTTGACGTTCCAGGCGTGGAAATACTCGTGACTGCACAGCTCCAGAAAGCGCAGGTAGCCTTCGGAGGGTTTGTCCATGCTAGGCCAGGGCATCATGTCGCGGCTGCACAGCAGGGCAGTGGAGTCGGCATGCTCCAGGCCGCCGTAGCCATCGCGGGTGACCGTCACCAGAAAGAGGTACTGATCGAAAGGTGCCTCACCGAATAGCGCGATTTCCTGTTCGCAGATGGCTTTAAGGTCCATGGCGATCCGCTGCAGGTCAAAGCGTCCCTGACCATAGATGGCCACCGTATGCAGCACAGCACCGGCCTCAAAAGTGACCGTCTGCAGTTCGCCCATCTCCACCGGGTGGTCGATCAGTTGCCAGTAGCTTTCTGCGCGATAGCCGCCAAATCCCTTTTCATCCAAAGCAACCGGTGGCAAGGTGGTGGCTACCTGCCAGTCGCTGGCACGCATGTGGGGCGTGGCGTGCAGCACCACTTCAAAGGTTTCGTTTTCAAAGCCTTCCGGCAGGATAAACACCGAGGTGCCGTTAAAAAAGCAGTGGTGCTGATCGAAATGGGCGCCGCGCACGGACAGGTCATTGGCATAAACCTGGTAGTACACCTCCAGTGGTCCATCACAGGGGGCGCACTGCCATCGGTCCTTATCCAGCGGACCGATGGCGACGGGGGTGCCGTTGCAGTGGGCTTCCAGCTGCACCACGTGGCGTGCAAAATCGCGAATCAGGTAGCTGCCGGGAATCCACGCAGGCAGGCGCAACTCTTGACCCTCCGCCGCCGGCTCGGGTACGGTGAGCTTGACTTCGATAATGTGTCCGGCCGGGTCGGCGGGAATGAGGTCGTAGCGGATCATGCGCGCGGCTCCTCAACGACAGGCTGGGGCTGCGGAGGCGGGACGCACAGTTTGTGGTTTTTTGCCGCCCACAGGGTCTTGGCGGTGAGGTGAGCGATGAGCACAGTCACCAGCGAAAGGAAAAAGGCGCCGATATAGGCAAAGGGGACTTCGGCGGTCTGGGCAAACATCACAAAGCTGGCATTAGCGATGGCGGCCACGGGGAATGTGTAGGCCCACCAGCTGATAGCGAATGGAATTTTGAAGAAGCGCGGCGCCTGCACCAGCAGCAACAGACTGATGAACAGCGCCACGTAATAGAAGATGCGCGCCAGTGCGTCTACCTGACCGGTGAGGTGGACGTAGGAAAGAAACGCCATGGCAGGCGGTGCGATCATGATGAACAGGGTCGGCATCAGCACCCGGTCCACCGGCGGATGAAAGAAGAGGCGGTAGAAGATGACCGCCTGCAGGATGATCCAGAATACCACGCCGATGGAAAAGAAGAACCAACCGGTTTCCGCGCCGGCGTATTCCGGGGCGGCCATGGGCACGATGACATTCCCTACCACCGGAATGAACCAGGCGGGATTAAGGTGCTCGATCTGCCATTTTTCATGGTGGATCCACAGGTTCATGATCACCAGCGTCAGGATCAGCTGCATGCTGGTACCGATCACCCAGAACCAGAAGCCCGCCTCCGGCGCCAGATGCAGATAGCCGATCCCGAGCAGAATCAGGCTGATACTGATAGTGGGGAAGAAGTTGATGGCAACGGGGTGGTTGAACTCCTTCACCATGAATTGCGGGTACTTGATGATCTTGGTCAGGTAGGTGACGCTCAGCAGGGCGAACAGGGCCGTGGAGGCAGCCAGCAGCGCACTGAAGACGGTTGCCGGGAAAGCGAACAGCTGGGCAGTGAGGTAATAGCCTAGCGTCATGCCCATATAGCCCATGACCGCGCCAAACAGATTGACAGGAAAAAAGGCCA
>CAYYIL010000068.1:0-2297 GCA_964471975.1 uncultured Piscirickettsiaceae bacterium
ATGCAAGGTGCGCACCGCAAACAGCAGCCGGCGGCACAGCGCCTGAACGTAATGGTTGTCATGGGTCAGGGCCGCGATCCACTCCCGTGGTACCCGACCCGCCGCAATGGCTTCGTCCAGCTGGCCGGAGCGAAACAGGTCGGCTTCCTCCAGCCGCACCATCAGGCGATCACATTCCAGCTCGAAGGCTTCATCATCGTGCAGAGCGGAGAGGCGCTGCAAGGTCTCGACACTCGCCTGAATCTGGGAGGCAAAACCCGCGTAGAACTGGCGTACGGCCGGCGCGCCGTGGTGCAGCCCCTCCCAGTAGTGCTTGAGCAGGTGCTTGGTGTTCTTGCAGGCCTCGATCAGCTCCTTGGCCGCCTCCCGCAAGCGTGCCAGGGCCTCGGCCTGCTCCGGTGACAGGTTCAGTTCCGTGCGTATCCGGGGCAGTTGTGTCAGCAGATCATTGTAGACTTCGCGCACATTCAGCGTGTAGGCGGTTTCAAAGGCATCCGGTGTCAGCCGCTGCGCCTCGGGCAGGTCAGGCTGGAGGGTCTTGCCGACAAGCTGAAAGGTCTGGTCTCTCAGAAAGCGGGTTTCATTCAGTGCGGCCTGCAGCGCTGCATCCGGATAGCGCAACGTAATGTCCGTCAGGTAACGGGCGCGTGTGGGTGTGGTGCGGCGCTCTCTGGCTTCGGAGCGCGGTTCCACGGTGGCCCGCTGGTCGCGTTCACGCAGCAGTCGAGTCAAGGTGCGCTCCATCCAGGGACGCACTGGCCAGAGCACGGTCACGCCGATCACGTTGAACAGGGTATGAAACAGGCTCAGCCGCAGCGTGTAGTCATCCGGTGCCAGGCCCAGCCAGTCGCCGGCATGGGATACCAGCCACGACAGAGGGACGATGCCAATCAGGGCGATGGTACCGGTCAGCACATTGAAGAACAGGTGGGCACCGGCCAGCCGTTTGCCATTGATGTCGGCATTGATGGCCCCCAGGATGGCGGTAATGGTGGTACCGATATTGGCACCAATGGCCAGCGCCAATGCATTTTCATAGGTCACCTGCCCGGAGGCCAGCGCCGTGATGGTGAGCAGCAGCGTCGCATGACTGGACTGCAGGACGGTGGTCATGACGATACCCATCAGGGTATAGACCAGCAGACCGGCCACGCCGGTCATGGCAAAGGCCGTCAGGTCGATATGCGTGGCCAGGGCATCGAAACCATGCTTCATGTTGTGAATGCCCATGAAGATCAGCCCCACACCCACCAGTACGCGGCCCATGCCCTGCCAGGCGTGCTTGCCGGCCATCTGCATGATGACACCGAACACCAGCATGGGCATCGCATAGGCCGACAACTTCACCTTCAGTCCGAAGGAGGCCATCAGCCAGGCGCCTGTGGTGGTGCCGATGTTCGCCCCAAAAATCACGCCGATTCCCGCACTCAGCGACATCAGACCGGCGCTGATGAAGGACAGGGTGATGAGGCTGACCAGTGAGCTGGACTGCATCAGCGTCGTACTGACGACCCCGAAGAAAAAGCTGCGTCCCGGCGTCCCGGCCGCCTTTTCCAGAAAGCGCTGAAGCATTCCGCCGGTAAAGGCCTTGAAACCGGCCTCCATGCTCATCATGCCAAGCAGAAACAGCGCCAGCCCGGCCGCAATTTCCTCCACCTGCACGTTGCTGAGCACCACCACCCCGATGATCGCCAGAAACAGCGGAAACCAGAGCCTTTCGGCCAGTTGGGTCATGTCGTGTGTCCGTAGCCTGTTGATGGCTTGAGTATAGGCAACCTTTTCAGATCGGGCAGTATTGTGGAGAGTGGTCTACACTTAAAAACAGGCACGGTGCCAAGGCACCGTGTTCTGCTGCGCGTTTTGGCGGGGTGGCCCCCGCCCTTTTTATGTGTACCCCTGTTAGCGGCCAGCCCTGGCAAAACTTGAGGGCCGTTTTCAAACGATTGTCGCGAGGGGAGAGGTCAATGTGCCTCGTCCCAGTTTCGTCCGATACCGGCGTCCACCTTGAGCGGCACGGCCAGTTCGGCCGCCCCTTCCATGAGGGACGTGAGGTGTTGCGCCACCGCAGGTGCTTCGGCTTCCGGTACCTCCAGAATCAGTTCATCGTGTACCTGAAGGATCATCATGGCTGGCGTCCCGGCGGACTGCAGCCAGTCATCCACGGCAATCATGGCCCGCTTGATGATGTCCGCGGCGGTGCCCTGCATCGGAGCGTTGATGGCGGCACGCTCTGCTGCCTGCTGGCGTATGCGGTTGCGGGACTGCATGTCGGGCAGGTACAGCCGACGGCCAAAAAG
>CAYYIL010000068.1:2307-2644 GCA_964471975.1 uncultured Piscirickettsiaceae bacterium
GCTCCATGGCCTGCTGGCGGATGCGCTCCATGTAGGCCTTGACGCCGGGATAACGGGCAAAGTAGGTGTCCATGTAGGCGGCCGCTTCGTCACGCCCGACATTGATCTGGCGAGCGAGACCGAAGGCGGACATGCCGTAGATCAGGCCGAAATTGATGGCCTTGGCCTTGCGGCGTTGGTCGGATGTGACCGCTTCCAGCGGTACGCCGAAGATCTCGGCGGCCGTGGCGCTGTGAATATCCCGGCCATGGCGAAACGCATCGATCAGGCTGTCATCACCGGACAGGTGCGCCATGATGCGCAGCTCGATCTGAGAATAATCGGCGGAGATCAGTAC
>CAYYIL010000069.1:0-2611 GCA_964471975.1 uncultured Piscirickettsiaceae bacterium
GCGGACAGTTTATGTGCTACAAAACCGGACAGTTCTATTTGTTGCTAACATAAAAAACCGCCTCGAAAACGGGCGGCTTTTTGCGCTGAAAAAGACGGTTTTCAGCGGTATTGACGCAGATACCACCATTCGAAGGCCATTTTCGCCCAGTGCATCAGGCGGCACGGCGGCAGCATGAGCGTGCCCTTGTCGGTGCGCTTGATAAGGATGCCGTGGGTGAGGGTATCCACGATACAGATCAGTTCGTGCTTGATGCGTGCGGTGGGCTCGCGGCCGTTGAGCTCCGCCAGCAGGTTGAGGGCAGCCACTTCGGCCTGAATGTCAGCGGCGTGGGCCTGCTTGGCCTGCCACGCCGGGCCCGGATAGCTGCCGGCGTCACCGGCCACATACACCTTGTCGAAGCCGACCACCTTTGCCTTGTCGTCGGCCTGGATCAGGCCGCCTTCGGACTGGGGCAGATCGGTGTTGGGCAGCCACGCGGGCCCGGTCATGCCGGGCATGAACAGGATCAGGTCGGCGGGAATTTCGCCCCCTTCGGTAATGACCCTGTCCTTTTCAAACCCTTTCATCTTGTGGCCCAGGTGGGTTTCGATGCCCTTCTTGCGCATCATCTCCAGCAGGCGCGCAGGTACGTCGGGGCCGAGGCGCTTGCCGGGCTCCCTGTTGGGGTTGAAGAACACCAGCTTGAACTTGTCGCGGCGGCCCTGCTGGCGCAGCAGGGTGTCGATGCCAAACAGGAACTCGAACATGGGCCCGCCGCGCATGGCGGAGGGCTCCTTGGGGTTGCCGCCAAAGCCGATGGCGATGGTGCCGCCGCTCATGCCGTCGAGGCGGCTGCGGATCTTCTCGGCCGCCGGGATACCTTCACACGGCGTGATGGCGTGCTCGATACCCGGCAACTTCTTGATGAAACGCCCGCCGGAGGCGATGATCAGCCCGTCGTTGTCCACCCGGTCGCCGGAGGCGAGGACTACGGTGCGGCCGCCGTTTTCGATGCCGGCCACTTCGCCTTCCACGAAGTTTACGCGCATGCGGCGGAAGAAGTTGTCCAGATCCACGCGCAGGTCGTCGCCCTTTTTCAGGCCGGGCGGGATCCAGATCAGGCTCGGCAGGTAGATCATCGCCTTTCGTGGCGAAATCACGGTAATATTGACGTTCGCATCCTGTTTGCGCAGGGTGCGCACGGCGGTGAGTGCTGCAAAACCGGTACCCAGTACGGTGATGTTCATGCCGCAACCTCCCATGTAAATCGATATCAGTCCGCCGATTATATAAGAAAGTACTGAAACAATGGCGATGGAAAATCAGGCGGAACGACATAACCGCGTCATGGCGCGGCGCAAGCGCTGGATGGACGAGCAGATCGCCCGCGCGCAGGCGGACAGGGGGGTGCTGCTGGTGCTCACGGGTGACGGCAAGGGCAAGAGCTCCAGTGCGTTCGGCATGGCTGCACGGGCGCTGGGGCACGGCATGCGCGTGGCCATTCTGCAGTTCATCAAGGCGCCGATGGATACGGGTGAGGAGCGCTTTTTCAGCCAGTTTGACAATGTGGCGTTTCACGCGCTGGGAGAAGGCTTTACCTGGGAGACGCAGAATTTCGAGCGTGACCGCGCCATTGCCGAAGCCGGCTGGGCACTGGCGCGGGACTATCTGCGCGACCCCACCACCGATATGGTGATTTTGGATGAATTGTGCGTGGCGCTGGCGTATCATTACCTCGACTGGAATACCCTGCGCAGCGACGTGCTCGCGCGGCCTGACCATCAGCATGTGATTGCGACCGGGCGCGGGGCACCGCAAGCGCTGATCGAGGATGCGGATACGGTGACGGAAATGCGCCCGATCAAGCATGCTTTCGACGCCGGTATACGCGCGCAGAAGGGAATCGAATTGTGAATCAGAATTTATGGCTGTTTCTGCTGACAGTGGCGGTGATCGTGGTGATTGCCATGATTTGGCCCGGGCAGAAGGCCAGCGACGATGAAACGCTCAACAGCCAGGACTGGCGCATACAGGATTTGAAAGAGGATGCAGGTGATGAAAGCCATGATGAAACCCCTCGTCGTTAGCGGCGGCCTGCTGGCATTGGCCGTTGCCCTGAGCGGGTGCGAAAAGATCAGTAACCAGGCCAAGAACATTCAGTCCGACTGGGTGGGTCTGAAGCGCGTGGTGGAGATCCGCGCCTGCATGACCGGTCAGCTGGTGAAGGTGTATGAAGGCGTGGTGCGTCTCAATCCGGAGGATCAATACGGCGCCTCGCTGCTGATCGACGGCAAGAAGTTGCATACCAACATGTGCTACATCATCCGCGAGAAAGGCCTGAAAGAGCAGCCGCTGGCGGTAGGGGGTGCCCGTTGATGCGCGCTTTATTACTACTGTCTGCACTGGTATTGCTGAGCGGCTGTTCCAGCTGGGCCAACAAGGCCAGCCACTGGACCAGTACTGCGGTGGCCAGGACGGGTGACCTGATCGCGCCCATCGAAGTAAAAAAGGAACAGGGTGATCTGCACTGGCTGATCCGGCAGCAGTTCAACGAGCCGCCGGTGCTGGACAGCATGGCGTTTGATTTCCGTGCCCGCCAGCTGTGTCCGAAAGGCTATCTGAAGGATGA
>CAYYIL010000070.1:0-2529 GCA_964471975.1 uncultured Piscirickettsiaceae bacterium
TGGATAAGGCAACGGCATCATCAACCTCCTTTCAACTCGGCTTTGGCCAGCTGCTTGAGCCAGCGCAGATAGGCCTGGGCCTCGGCCTGCATGTGGCGATACTGTTGCGGCGTGGCCTGACTTACCAGCCAGCTAAGCAGGTCACCTTCTACCGGGAATTGTTGCGCCAGCCAGTGATTGATGATGTTGTAAATTTGCGCCGGCGCTTTGACTCTTTTGGGATCTCGACTTTTGTAGAATGCCATTGCCTGTGCCAAGCCATTGGTCTGAATCATGGCGGGCAGCTTTTCGATCCAGCTCTTGAGCTCGCCATTGTCAGCGGAGGTGCTGCGCAACGCTTCAATCGCCAGAATGGCATGATGAGCACGCTCGCGGTCCAGCTCGGCCGGATGAATGGTGAAAGGCTTTTCATACTTTTCCAACATGGCTCAGACCTCCTGCACCTTGCAGAATCCCATGCCCACGGTTTCGTTGCCGCCGAGCTGGACAAACTGACCGTTCACGGCACTGCTGAACTGACTCCATACATCTTCTGCATCCAGAGCGCCGTCCCCCTTGCGGCTGCCAAACGGCTGAGCCACCACATACAGCACGCTTTCTGCTGGCAGAGTCTCTTCGTACCAGAGTGCGCCGCGGGCGACGGTCTTGGTTTCGGAGTCGAGGCGGTTGTGCGCCGTGACTGGCGTTGTCTGCTGCACCAGATAGGTAAACAGGTCGTTGTCCACAACAACCAGACGTTCCTTGAGCGCTTCCGGGGATACGCCGAAGCGCGTAAGCCAGTCAATGATTGCATCCAGCCGGTCGGAAGTTTCCGTTTCCACGCGATACACCTCGAGGAAGATCTCGCCACCGCCGACACTCAGGCCCTTGTCTTCACCCAGCACCAGAGCCGAAACATCAGGAGCATCCATGCCGGCACGCTCACTGTCGAGCTTGAGCCGCTCGAGCAATGCTGGGGACACGATCCACTTGTAATGGCCGGTGAGGCTGCGAATGGGATAGAGCAGCAGGCGCGCATCGGAAAAGGCCAGCGCACCGGCGTGATCGCCCGCATTGGCGGTGTCGGGGCCAAAAATCGCAGTAATGTCCATGTCGTCCTTCCGGTTTTGCTCGCACCAGGCGCGGAAAGCGCCCTTGACGGCACTGCCAAAAATGCATGGCCAGCCCGTATGGGCCTCGCGCTGGATGGGCAGGTCAATGACGGAAACACCATCGCTGCCAACGCCGGCATGGATAGGAGTCGTGGCGTAAAGGGAAAGCAGTTTTGCACTCACGGTCTTGTTCCTCTCTGTCAATTTATGCAAATCAAATCGGGGTTGTGTGCCAGGCACGTCGGCTCGGCAAGCCAATAGGCACTTCCGGCCGGGACAAAATTCTGCACGGGCTTGCTGCGATGATGCTTGAGCGACCAGCCGCCCCGCTTGACAGGCTTGCCTACCGCGGCACACTCAACAGGCTGCTCCTGCAGGACGAGCGGCGTGCCGCGTTCTCCCATCGGGAGAGGTGCCGCAGCAACCCAGAGTGTGCCGGCTGAAGCAGCCTGCCCACCTTCCGCGGACCGGACCTGCACACCAGCCAGACGTCCGTCGGCACCCAGAGTAATCTGTGTGCCGTCTGCCTGGCTGGCAGCCGGCCAGCCTTCTACCCGCAGCATCAGAGATACACCGGGACGCAAACGAACATGGCGGGTCTGATACAGCAGCCCTTCCTCTACGGTGCGCCGCTTGCTGTTCATGCCGATGCCAAGGCGGTCATCCATGGTAAAGAGTTCATCCTTGCTGAAATATTCGTCAGGCTCAAGGCATACGGGAGACCCGGCAAAAGATCCCTTCAATTTTTCCAGCACCCTGTCGGTAATCCAGATATCGGAGCGAGCCCTGAATCCCTTGCCTGCCAGCGTTTCCTTGAGCATTGGCAGCCGAACCGAGCCGAGATCTGTACTGTAGCGCTCGGAGGAGGGTTCCAGCGCGGCCACTTCAAGGACCCTTTTGCCTTCCCCTGCGCCCAATTCCCGGGCCAGAAAGCACAGGGGCAGCGGCAGCAGCCGATCCGTGCCAAGCGCAAGCCATGGCCCATACACCCTGGCACCTTCTGGCAGCGCCTGGTCCGGCCTGCCTATGACCTGTTCGATGTCCGGCGCCTGCCCCTGTCGATAGGCAGCCCAGTTTGCACCCAGTCTTTCGCCAATGGCACTGCGCAGCGCCCCCACCAGCGTATGACGCGGCGGCGGAAAGTCCGAGGCCAGCAGACGTGCACCCATGCCATCGGGAGAGAGGGCGGGCTTGAACAGCAGACTGTCGACAGGCGTAAAAAGAATATCCAGTGTGCTCATGCCTCGCCTCCCCTTGAATTAACATGACCAAATTGCGCAAGGAACTTCACCAGCAGGGCGCCATCCGGCCGCACCACACCCTGCGGCCCTGTCTTGCCGCTGTCGGCATTGCGCACATGGGGGACACACTGCCTGAACAATTCGTCGATTGCCTTTCTCGCATCTTCGAAGTTGTCACTCCTGTGCACCGGCGACTG
>CAYYIL010000071.1:0-2430 GCA_964471975.1 uncultured Piscirickettsiaceae bacterium
GTGTTGAAACCGCTGGAATCAGCAGAAAGGCCACCATATTGCCGTGGGCGATTTCCAAGATGGTGTAGGCGGCGAACAGGTGGGTCACCAGAATGTTGAAGTTGAAGATGTGGTGCGGAATCTTGGCGCGGTGCGCCTCTTCGGGCGTGATCTTGTATTGCATGCGGCGTCTCCCGAGGGATGTCGTTAATGAGCCGAATTTTACCACCTTTGCAGGGGGCAACCCTGACGACAGCCTTACGGCGCCTCGGCCAATTGGCTGGCCACGAATGCATCGGCACGCATCGGCTTGCCAAAAAGGTAGCCCTGCAGCACGTCCACGCCGCACGAACGCAGGAAATCCGCCTGTTGTGGGTGTTCAACGCCTTCGGCGATGAGCCGCTTGTCCAGCGCCTGCGCCATGGCGCAGATGCCGCGGATCAGCTGCTGCATGGGGGGCGCCTCCAGCTGCTGCACAAAGCTCTGATCGATCTTGAGGGTGTCCACCGGCAGCTGATTGAGCCACGCCAGTGACGAGTAGCCGGTGCCGAAGTCATCCAGTGCCAGACTGCAGCCCAGCTGCTTGAGCGCGTTCATGGTCTGTTGGGCCACTTCCAGATGCGTCATGGCCTGGGATTCGATGATCTCGAATTCCAGCCGGTCGTGAGGAATGCTGGCATCCTGAAGCTGTTCGGTAATTTCGTCCAGAAGCGCTTCGTAGAGGAACTGCCGCGGCGACAGGTTGATGCCGAACTGGATCTTGACGGACTGTGCATGCAGACGTTGGGCGTCCTCGATCACCCGATGCAGGGCGAACATGCTGATGGCATGAATTTGTCCGGTCGCCTCCGCAATGGGGACGAATTCGCTGGGGGAAATAAGCCCCAGCCTCGGATGTCGCCAGCGGATAAGCGCTTCGGCACCACAGAGCTGCTCATCCTGAGCCGTCACCTGCGGCTGATACCACACTTCGATCTCGTCCCGCGCAAGGGCATAGCGCAGATGGTTTTCCAGCAGCAGCTGGCGCGACAGGTCGGCGTTGAAGGCGTCCTTAAAGAACATGTATTGACCGCCGCCCAGCTGACGGGCGTGGCGGAAGGCGATCAGCGCTTCATTGAGCAGCTGGTCGAGCGTCTGAGCGCACAGCGGCCATGCCGCGATGCCCATACTGTAACTCAGGTGTACGCGGCGTTTGGCCACCAGCAAGGGTTCGCTGAGGTCGTTGAAAAAGCGTATGGCGATTGCCTGCAGTGCTTCGGGGGAGCTGAAGTTACGTACCAGCACGGCAAAGTGGTCCCCGCCCATGCGGGCGGCCAGATCACCCTGACGCACGATATTGTCGAGCCGCTCCGCCACTGCCTTGAGCACGCGGTCGCCGAAGTCGGTGCCACGGGTTTCGTTGATGTACGTGAATCGGTCGATGCCAAAATAGAGCAGTGCCACATTGCCTTCTCCTGGGCGGAGCAGGTCTTCGGCCTCCTTCATGAAAGCCGGGCGGTTTGCCAGGCCGGTCAGCTGGTCGATGTCCAGCAGCTGAGCATCGACACAGTCCATCGCCCAGTTGAGGGTGTCGTGACGGGCCAGCACCCAGGCGGGGCGCAGATTGTGAAACAGTTCATACCCCTGGGCCGCATTAAAGGCGTGGATGGTGGGATAGGGGCACATGGATTTAAAGCGTTCTTCGTCGCCGATGTCGGGGCTGAGCAGGAGTAGACGCTGAGTGGTCATGATCATTTACCTCTGTACCCAGTTTAGCCCTGCGGCGGGTCCACCTGCAACCAGAAGGTGACCGGGCCGTCGTTGCACAGGCTCACCTGCATATTGGCGCCGAAGCAGCCGGTGGCGACTTTTGGCCAGTGGGCGCGCACCTGTTGGGTGAAGCGTTCAAACAGCCCGGCGGCCACCTCGGGCGGTGCGGCGGGGGTGAAATTGGGCCGCAAGCCCTTGCGGGTATCGGCGGCCAGAGTGAACTGCGGCACCAGCAGGATTTCGCCATCAATCTGCTGCACATTCAGGTTCATGCGGTCCTGATCGTCGGCAAACAGGCGGTAGTGCAGCAGTCGGTGCACCATCTTTTCCAGCGTGGTGTCATCGTCGCCGCCCTGAAAACCCACCAGCACGACCATGCCGTAGCCGATTTTGCCGACAGTTTTGCCGGCCACCTCCACCTTGCCATGACAGGCACGCTGAATCAGGCAGATCATGGTTTCAGGCCTCCAAAACAAGGGGGGGGCCCGACTTTTTCACGGGCCGAATTTTGACGACCTGAAAAAGTCGGGGACCCCCGTGGTTCAAGGCGGAAAAAGGCGTTTGCCGCGCCTCAGTCGTCCTTTTTGCGGCCGTGACGCTTGCGTTCGCTTTCCGTGAGGTATTTCTTGCGGATGCGAATGTTTTCCGGCGTCACTTCCACCAGCTCGTCCTCGTCGATAAACTCCAGCGCCTGCTCGAGGG
>CAYYIL010000072.1:0-2073 GCA_964471975.1 uncultured Piscirickettsiaceae bacterium
TGCCGCGGGAGATCCTCGGCGACCGCGAAAAGCGTCAGATTCTGGCGCAGACCTACCAGAATCTGCCGACGCTCAGCCGCATCATTCTGGACCTGCGCACCCGCGGCGGTCTGGTGATCGAGGAGATCGCCGAGGTGCGCGGCATGAACGTGACCGATGTGGAGCAGGTGATGGCGGCCATCAAGGACCGCTTCCATCGAGCACTCGGCCTGAAATAAACCCTTTGCGGTTCCGTGAGATCAGCCCTCTTCGGCGGGCTTTTTTGTGCCCTGCTACTTCTTCAGGGTGGCATAGCGCAGGTAGCTGTGGCTCTGCAGCGGGGCCTTGCGCAGGGTGGTCTGCACGGCGGCCACATGGGCCGGGTCGGGCTGGTCGGCAATGGCGGTCAGACTGGGCAGGGCGCCATCCGGCAGCCACTTGAGGCCGCTCTGGCCGGGCAGTAGTGGCGCGGCAGCGAGCTTCCAGCCGCTGGGAGTGAGAAAGTCCGCCGCCATGCGCTGACGCAGCGCCGTGGTATCCCGTCCAAGGCGTTCGCCTGCCGCGACGGTCAAGGCGTAATCCTGCAGAGTGGCCTGACCCATGGGGCTGCCGTCGTCATTGAGTGCTCGGGGCGGGTGTTCCGTGCGCAGCTGCCGGCTCAGTTTCCTGTAGAGGGCGGCAGCGCGCGCATGCCATCGCGGGTTGCCAGTGGCGTCCGTAGCGGCGACCAGCGCATCCACCATCAGCGCATTCCAGCCCAGCACCTGTTTGCTGTCGCGTACGGGTTGCGTGCTGTGTTCGGCCAGAATGCGGCGAATGGCAGGCCAGGCGTCGCCTTCAAACGGCGCCGGCAGCCACTTGCCGTCCCATGGGCCGACGCTATCCAGCCCCCACGCATACGCGGCGGCGCGATACAGCGCGGGTGGTAGAAGTTTTTTTAGGGTCGCAGCATCCCACAGGTAGTTGCCGCCTTCGTGGTGGTGCGCGTCGGTGGCGGAGAGGCTGCCGAAATAGAGACCGGTTTTCGGATTGTAGAGGTGCCTGTCGAGAAAGCGCAGCGTCTCCAGTCCGACCGCTATCCAGTCGGGGCGGTTGAAGCGCTTGCCGGCGCGCAGATAGAGCGTGGCCAGCTGAGCGTTGTCATACAGCATCTTTTCGTAGTGGGGTGTGTGCCAGTCTGGATCGACGGTGTAGCGGAAGAAACCGCCGTTGACATGATCGCGCAGGTGCTGACTGGCCATGGCGTCCAGGGTCAGGGTGAACCATTCGTGCACGCCCTCGGGCCAGTCCGTGAGGCGGAGAAGGGAAAGATAGAGCGGCGTCTGCGGGAACTTCTGCTGCCCTTTCAGGCCGCCGGCAAAGTCGTCCATGGTGCCTTCCAAGGCGGCAAGGAGTTGCTGCGCCAGCTGCGAACGGGTCAGCGTCAGCGACGGTGGAGGATCAGGATAGGGCTTAGGGTGAGGCAGCGCCTTGCGTGCAGCTTTGCGGATCTTGTCTGGCGCGGTGCGCCACAGGCGTGCAGCCCGCTCGATAATGGCGACAAAACGCTCTTTCGGTTGATACATGAAGGCATAGAAGGGATAGCCTTCCGGCGTGAGCAGCACATGGATCGGCCAGCCGGCGCGGCCGGTGGTGCGCTGGGCGAAGTCGATGAGGTAGTGGTCGAGGCCGGGCGACAGTTCGCGGTCCACCTTGACCGGTATAGTGTCGCGGTTGAGGATGGCCGCGGCGTCGGCATGCTGATAGACATCTTTCTGCATGCGGTGGCACCAGTAGCAGGAAAAGTAGCCGCTGGAGACAAAGATGATCCTGTTTTCCCGCTGGGCCTGACGGAGCACCTCGGCGGACCAGGGGTGCCAGTCCACCGGATCGCTGCCATGCATGGCCAGATAGGGCGAGGGGTTGTCTTTCAGTGCGTTGGCGTCTGCGCCGAGTGCCGTGAACCAGAAAAAAAAGGCCAGCAGGAGGGGGGTCCCCGACTTTTTCAGGGTGCGATTTTTCGTGCGGTGCTCAGTCGCTGGCTTTGCGTGGTGTTTTGGCATCTTCAGCCCCCTCTTCGACCTCATTATCCTGATTATGGGTCGTTTCGGGGGC
>CAYYIL010000073.1:0-2047 GCA_964471975.1 uncultured Piscirickettsiaceae bacterium
TCGACCTGTTCCCCCAGACCTACCACGTGGAAAGTATCAGCCTCTGGACGCGCCGGTAGACGTTGGGCATCACAGCGTATCCAGCAGCTTTCGATACTGCTCTACGTTTGGCGGGTTCAGTCGGATGATCTGCTGGATGATCTGCATCGCCTCATCGCGTTCGCCGGCGAGCAGCCGGAGTTCCCCGGCCTTGTCCAGTGCGTGAACGGCCTGCTCACGCTCCCCGGCCATCTGATACAGTTGCCCTAACCGCTGCCACAACAGAGCTTCGTCGGGCGTCTGTTCGATCAACTGCTGCAGAAACTCCACCGCACGCCCGGTCTGCCCCTGTTCTTGCAGGTGCTGGAGATAGCGATCCAGAGCCTGATCAGCCTGGGCGCGGTCACCAAGGCGGAAGCCTAATTCCACCAGTCGCGCGCGGGCCACTTCATCGTTAGGGTCCAGGCTGACGATCTGATCGTACACGCGCAAAGCCCGCCGCCAGTTCAGGCGCTGAATGTCAATGTCGGCCATGTGGTGCAGGATTTGCACACTCCAGGCCCGATCGGCGCTGGATTGCTGAGCCAAACGCAACGCCTGCTCATAGGTTTGCCGGGCAGCGTCCAGTTCCGCCAGCCGGTAGTAGGCATCGGCCAGATTGACGTACTCGCTTAACGCTTCATCCACAGCGCCCTGCTCGCTCAGCAGGCGGATCAGTTCCCGATGCGCCTCCATATCCATAGGAGATAGTTGCACCACCCGCCGCAAAAGCTGTACGGCCTGCACAGCCTCACCGCGCACGCTGTAGGTGCGCGCCACCGCCTTAAACTTGGTCAGGGCATCCTCCAGCCGCTCCTGTTTGAGCAACAATTCACCCATCATGGTGTGGAGCGGCAGATAAGTGGGCGCAAATTGCAGGGCGTAAAAGGCCTCTTCCATCGCGCTACGCAAGTGGCCGATCTTCGCCAACTTCAGGATGGTGCTCATGTGCTCCACCACCTGAGTGCTGCGGGCTTCGGTCAACATATCGGCGATCGGCAACAAAGCGTGCTCACTCCGGCTGCTGAGCTGCCGGCGTACATCGGCCAGCCGACGCCGCCAATCCGGTTGCCAGAGCAGTTCAAGTACATTCTGCGCCAGTTTGGCCTGACTTTCGGAAGGCTCGCTCTGACGTTGTTCTTCGATGGCCGGTTCGTAGAGCTGTCGCAGCGCATCGGCCTGGTCGGACGGTGAAACGGCCACATCGGCCACTTTAAGAGCCTCCAGGCATTCGATTGCCGCATCCCGCCAGCGTTGCTGCTCCAGAGCAATCTTGCCGCGCAGCAGTCGGGCAGCCATTCCCAATTGATGGTGCTTCACCACACGATGCAGGTTGCGCTGAGCGCTTTCCAGCCGCCCGCCCTGGAATTGCAGCCAGCCCAGCAGGAAATACGCAGCCGGATGCTCCAGACCGGCGGAGATGGCTTGAGAGAGCTCGGCAATGGTCTGTTCATGTTCCTCGCGGGTAAACAGGTCTACAGCCTGGCCGACATGCAGCAGGATTTGCGTCTGCCGGATCCGCTCCTGGTCAAGCTGACCGGTGCCCCGCGTGAGAGCCAGCAGGTCGACACGGGCGGCTGCAGCATCCGAGTCGGGCTCTGAAGACTGTTCGAAAAGCAGATCGGCCAACGCAGCCAGCGCCTGCTGCTGGGCCTCGGTCACCGGATCGACCCCATCGCCCGGCTCGGCAGCCGCCTCTTCCTGCCGACGCGCCTGGGCCATAGCCAATGGCGCCGTCGCCCGGGCCTTGGGTAACGGCAGCGGGCGATTGGTTTGCAAATAGGTCATCGCCTGACGCACTTCCGGATTGTTGGGAGCCACCCGCTGCGCCCGTTGCAGCATGGCCAGCGCTTCATCCTTCTTACCGGCGTGTTGTAGCACGGCCGCCGCGGCGATATATTCGGTCACCGCCTTGTCCGCACGTTTCAACTTCTCGTACACCTGGGCCAGCCGGTAACGCACCGGCAGCTGAGAAGGCACCAGCGCCAAAGCGGTGGTCCAGCTTTCGATGGCCTTATCCACATCGCGC
>CAYYIL010000074.1:0-1978 GCA_964471975.1 uncultured Piscirickettsiaceae bacterium
AAGCCGGGCATGAAGTGATGATGCCCCCCGCCCGGCAGATTCAGCAGACTGAAGCCGGGCACGCGGTTGAAGGGGTTGGGAATCAGTTCCGCGCCTTCGGGCAGATCCGCCATCTCCACCCGATGAGGATAGGCCTCCTTGCCAAACTGCGCCTCAATCTCCGCCACGGCACCGGGGTGACGCACCAGCGGCACACCGAGCGCACGGGCCGCACACTGGCGCGTGCGGTCATCGGGCGTGGCACCGATGCCGCCATGGCAGAAGACGATGTCCGGGCGTTGAAAGGTATCCTGTAGGGTTTCAGTCAACAACGCCGGATCATCGCCCACAATGCGCACCCAGTCCACCTTGAGGCCGCGCGGCTTGAACAGGGCGGCCAAGTTGGCCAGGTGGCGGTCCTGCCGCCGGCCGGAAAGGATTTCATCGCCGATAATGATCAGGCCGATTTTGCGATTGGGGTCGTGCATGTTTCGTGTCTCTGCTGGTCTTCTGGCATTATACGCAGCATGAACACACCACCTGTCATTCTCACTCTGGCCGGCTTTGATCCCAGCGGCGGTGCTGGCCTGCTGGCCGACATCAAGACCATTCATGCACTCGGCGGCTATGGCACTGGTGTCATCACCGCGCAAACGGTGCAGAACACCTGCCACGTACGCGCAACCCGCATCGAGCCGCCCGAGCTCATCGCCGCGCAGATTGCTGCCTTAATGGAAGACACTCCCCCGGTGGCGGTCAAGATCGGCATGCTGGGCAAGGCAGACGTGGTGGAGGCCATCGCCACCGCACTGGAAGACTGGCAGGGTCCGCTTGTGTTCGACCCGGTCATTATCAGCAGCAGCGGCCATCCACTCTATGACGACCCGCTGTCCACACTGCAGCCCCTGCTACAGCATACAACGCTGCTCACCCCCAACCTGCATGAAGCCAAACAGCTGGGCCAGGCGCTGGGCTGTGCACCCGAGGCCCTGGCGCGCGAGCTGGGCTGTGCCGTGCTGCTGACCGGTGGAGATATGGCTGGCGATCAGATTATTGACCGGCTGTACCTGCCTGACGGTGCTGTGCAGACCTTTTCCCATGCACGCATCGACACGCCCAATACGCATGGCACCGGCTGCACCCTCAGCAGTGCCATTGCCACCCTGCTGGCGCAGGGCCGCTCTGTGAGCGAGGCGGCCCAGCAGGCCATCGAGTGGATGCAGCGCCGACTTACCGCCAGCAACTGGCGCATCGGCCACGGCCGCGGGCCGATCCGGCACATCTAAGTCAGTTGATTGGAAAGCTGCCCGGAACCGGGCGAAGAGTCAGTCGGAGAGTTTTTCCACCGTAGCGCGCGCCTTTTCCACCGCTTCCCGCGCGGTATCACCGGTATCCTGCGCCATCCCCAGCGCATCCTGCAGACGGTCGCCCCAGTCGCTGAGCACATCCACGGCATACTGCAGGCCGCTTAGTGCATCGTGGACATACTCGCGGGCATCGAACCAGTCAAACAGAATAAATGCCACGATTGTCAGAATAATCAGCACCACACCCCACACACACCGCATGCCATCATCCTTTATTTTTGATATACACCCTGCAGCACATAATAGCGCTTCAGCAGCAGGCGATCGATCCGTTGCAGGATTTTTTCCGTCAGCTCACGCACGGCCTTTGCACGGGCCAGCTGCTCCGTTTCGCTCTGCTTGCGGATCTGATAGCGGAACTGATCAAAAGGCACTTCGTTGGCATCGGACAAGCTGATCTGCCCCTGCAAAGTCAGCGCCACGCTGTCACCCATGGGCTCAGCCTGTTGCTGCACATCGTACAGCACAAACAGATCCGGCATACCCTGCAGATTCAACCCCTGCTCCGCCAGCACAGTGCGCAGGCCGGTTTCCACCGTCGGATCCTTCTGCAGATTGGCGCGCACTTCAATGGCGAACTTGCGCATCAGCGTCTGCAGCTTGCCCAGCAGCATCTCGGCATAGGCATCCTG
>CAYYIL010000075.1:0-1917 GCA_964471975.1 uncultured Piscirickettsiaceae bacterium
ACTTGACGCCGAAACCATGAGCGAGCACACAGGGCGTCCCGTCTTTCTGTTTTTTCATCAATTATACGGGCTGACAGCTTGGGCAGAAAAAGCTGCTGCGTTGTCCCAGCGTCAGGGTTTCAATGGGCGTGCCGCAGCGGAGGCAGGGTTCGCCTGCGCGGCCATACACATTGAGCTGTTGGGCGAAATAGCCGGGCTTGCCATCGGGCTGGGTAAAGTCCTGCAGCGTGGTGCCGCCCTGTTCGATGGCGCGGGCAAGCACCTGTTTGATGGTCTCTGCCAGTGTGCCTGTTTGCGCGGGTGTCAAGGTATTGGCAGGTGAGGCTGGGTGAATGCCAGCCAGAAACAGCGCCTCGTTGGCGTAGATATTGCCCACGCCCACCACCACCTTGCTGTCCATGATCAGTACCTTGATGGCCCGGCGGCTTTTCTGGCAGGCGGCGTAGAGGGTGTCCCCGTTGAAGGCCTCGCTTAATGGTTCCGGTCCCAGCTTGGCAAGCAGGGGATGAGTCAACGGGTCGGTATCGAAGTGCACCAGCCAGGCGCCAAAGCGGCGTGGATCGGTGTAGCGCAGCAGCTGGCCGTTATCCAGCTGCAGGTCGATATGGTCGTGTTTCTGCGCGGGTGTGCCCTGTGGCAAGACGCGCAGACTGCCGGACATGCCCAGATGAATGAGCAGATGGCCATGCTCATTGCTGAGGATCAGGTATTTGCTGCGGCGGGCAATGCTCGTAATGGGGGCGCCGCACCAGCGTTGCAGGGCGCTTTTATCCACAGGCCAGCGCAGCCTGGGCTGACGCACCGCCGCCTTTTGCGGGATGGCATGGGCGAGGGATGGGGCAATCCCACGGCGGGTGGTTTCGACTTCGGGGAGTTCTGGCATGGTTTTTTCTTGTCTGATTATGGGCTTAGGGGTTGAAATTACAATAAATGTTCACATTAGTGTAAACTGAATTGATTTAAGCTTTGCCCTGCTTGGCCGTTGCCATGAACAGAGGGACAGGAAAATGAAAGGTAATTCCCTGCCAAACCGGACCCAATCTGGTAGGTTTTGGCATGGAAAACAAGCGAATCAGATGCCCAAAATGTGGTGCCAATCGGTACTGGAAGCTGTCCGATGGACGCCACAAGTGCAAAAAATGCGAACATAAATTTGCTGTCAGAACAGCCTGGCACCTGTCCAGACTCGGTGATAGAGAAAAGAGACGCCTGACCGAGTTCTTTGCACTGGGCGTACCTGCATGGCGACTGCGCCACAGGGTGAAGGCATCCCAGGAAGGCATAGAACGCTTCTACCGCATTCTCAGAGCCTGCTGCGTCTGGGATGAAGAACGCTACTGGAATGAACCCATTGGCGGTGCTGTCGAACTGGACGAAACCATGTTCGGCGGCAGACGCAAAGGCAAGCGTGGCTGGGGTGCCGAAGGCAAGATCATTGCCTTCCGCATCTACAAGCGCAATGGCAGAGTCAAGGTCTTTGCCGTCCCAGACAGAAAGCGGGATACACTGTTGGAACTGGTGGAGCAGGTGACCAAACCTGGTTCGCTGTACTACACCGACGACTATCAGGCGTATGCCACCCTGCGTCAGAGAGGTGAGCATATCGTGGTCGTCAAGGACAAAGGGGTACCCAAAGGTCGGGATCACATCAATGGAATTGAAGGATTCTGGAGCTATGCCAAGAACTGGCTGTATCCCTACCGCGGGATACCCCGGAAAAACTTCCATCTGTACATGGGCGAAATTTGCTGGCGCTTCAACCACAGAGGAAACGACCTTTTCCCTTTGTTAATCAATCTCTTGCATGAAGCATCAGCAGAGGAAATCAGGGAAATTTTAGTCCGAGTTTAACGGGAATTACCAAATGAAAAGTCAGCCACGCTTTACCATCGAACGCAGTGAAAATGGATTCAGCAT
>CAYYIL010000076.1:0-1898 GCA_964471975.1 uncultured Piscirickettsiaceae bacterium
CACGTTTGCCCATGGCATCAAACTGGCGGAGGTCGGGGGGAGCCTGCATCCGCCGACTCCGGGAGCTTTAGATCAGTTCGCCATCGTACAAGACTACGCGATTGCGTCCGGCTTTCTTGGCGCGATACAGGGCGGCATCGGCCTCCTTAATCAGGTGGATGTAGTCCGGGTGGGGGTAGCGGCTGTACTGGCTGACGCCTATGGAAATGGTGACCTTGAGCCCCGTCTGACCATCGTATCGGGCAGCTTCGACCGCCTTGCGCAGCTTTTCGGCAATGGGCAGCGGGTCGGCCCCCGGCGAAAGCGGCACCAGCACCAGCATTTCCTCGCCGCCGTAGCGGAAGGCCAGATCCGTCACGCGTAGGTTGCGCTGGATAATGTGCGCCACCTCCTTGAGCACGGTGTCCCCTACCGTATGCCCGTAGGTGTCGTTGATCTGCTTGAAATGGTCCACGTCGATCATGAACAGCGCATAATCGCCGTTGTGGGTGCGCACCTGGTGGTGTTCGCGCTTGAGAATGCCATCCAACACGCGGCGGCTCAGCAGCTGGGTGAGTGGATCCCGGTTGTTGGTTTCGCCGGAAATCTCTTCCGAGAGCATCTGCAGTCCATTACTGAGCCGCTTGACAGCGGACTTGAGCTGCTGCCGCCAGTCGGGCTGTATCTTGCTGCCGCACTGCAGGATAAAGGCCTTGAGATCATCGTGAGCCTGCAGCACCGCCGGCAGTGACTGGAACTTCCTGTCCAGCTGGGCGAGGCGGTGCTCGATCCACAGCCAGAAGTCCATCTCCTCGATGTGGTGCAGCTGCTGGCAGGCCGCCATGTTGTTGGTGCTGGCAAGAATGTCGATGAGCCAGTTCTGCAGGCTGGCGCTGACATTGAGAATTTCCAGCGCCAGATCCGATGAGGCGTAGGTAGCCGTAAACAGCTGGGTTTCACTTTCCAGTTCCTGCTCCACACGCATGTAGGTTTCATTGATGAGGTAGGCGGCATAATCGAGGATATCGGTAATCACCCGATACAACCGCAGGTCTTCGCCGGAAACCGTTTCTGCAGGGCTGTCGCCGAAAAGCAGTTGGAAGAAGCTCTGCTTGTGCAGGCGCACGCCCAGGGTCATCAGTTGCAGGGGCAGGTCGATGCGGGCATGGACTTCGCCAACGCGGATCTGCTTCTCTCTGAACGATGCCTCTTCCTCTTTATCGTGCGGTCTGAGCACATCACGCAGCCAGGCGACCTGAGAGCCCTTGAGACGGCTCTGGACAATTTCATCGCTGAGAAAGCTGCGGGCGGCCGGGTGATTGAGCAGATGATCGTAGAAGGCCACGGCGGCCGGTTCTGCACCGTCGTGCAGACGTTGCTGATGTTTCTGCAGCAGTCGGTTGGCGTCTGGGGTGTAGATGTCCTGAAAAACAAGCATGCGCAGGCCTGCCTTTTTGTGAATCAACGCATTAGAGCGATTGTCCCGAGAATCGTGGGGATTTGCAACCTGAATAAAAGCTATCAAAAAAAAGATTGTGGATTGCTATTGACAATCAAGATGGGTGAACCTATCATTTGATCCATCTTGATTGCTAACTCCAATCAATAGAGCGCAAATGTTTACTGATAAAAGGAGGCTGACAATGGCTTTGGAAAATCGTGAAGGACAGCGTGTTCCTAATGTGGTATTCCGTGTTCGCAAGGGCAACGAGTGGGTAAATGTGTTCACCGACGACCTGTTCAAGGGCAAGACGGTGGTGGCGTTTGCGCTGCCCGGGGCGTTTACGCCCACCTGTTCTTCCTCTCACCTGCCGCGCTATAACGAGCTGGCGCCGGTGTTCAGGCAGCACGGCGTGGACGACATTCTCTGCATCAGCGTCAACGACACCTTTGTGATGAACGCCTGGGCAGAGGATCAG
>CAYYIL010000077.1:0-1103 GCA_964471975.1 uncultured Piscirickettsiaceae bacterium
CTGCTGGAGAGGGGGGTCCCCGAGTTTTTGCAGGCCGAAAAAAATGCACCGCTGAATCTAACGCCGTTCCGGCGCCATATCGGCCTGTACGCCTATTGTGCCGGCTTTGTGCGCCAGTATGTGCGCTGGCCGGCGTGTGTGCTGGAGCAGTTGGAAAATCTGGAGCAGCTGCGCGTGCTCTATCACGGCGAAAGAATTCTGGTGCTGGATGCACTGTGCAGTGCAGGAGTTGGGGTGGACACGCCGCAGGATCTGGAACGTGTAAACGCATTGCTGGCGGAGCATCAGCCGGGCGAGGCGCTGCCGTGTGGATGAAACTGCTTAGTGCCCTGTTGATCGCAGGGTTTCTGTATTACATGGTGCGCCGTAAGCTTCAGCAGCGGCGGCTAGAGCGGGCAGGTATCGTGATTGAACAGCCCGGCGGATTAAGGCCGATCACCATCCTGGCGTTGCTGATGCTGGGCATGTACGGCGGCTACATGCTGTTTCATCTACTCAGCCGCAGCGGCGGCTGACATCAGCTCACGGACTCCTCATTGGCGGAGAGCACGCTTTCAAAATAGCGTTGCTGCAGGGTTGATGGCAGGCTGTCGCCTTCGTTGCGCTCCATTTTTTCCACCTGCGTCAACAGTTCGCCAATTGGTCCTTCCTTTTCCAGCAGGGCGTGTTTCAGTTTCAGGTCCAGCGGCATCTGGCCCAGCAGCGTGGCCATGTCCACCTGCGTAATGACGTCCAGCTTGGACAACAGGCCTGCCAGATAGTAGCTGTCTTCGTCCTCGCCGGCTGTCTGTGCATTTTTGGCCATGAAGTGGGCGCGAATCAGTGCCAGGCGGAGCACCTCCGGATCCAGATCTTCAAACTGCGCAAGGCTGATCATATTCACCCACGCCTTGATGCGATCGATACCGAAGAAGTGCAGCACCTGAAAGATTGCATTGAAGGTCATGTCGCTGCGGTGGTGCCCCTTCTTCTGGTTGGCCAGCAGCAGCAGACGGCTGGAGAGTCCTGGATCGTCGCCGATCAGCTTGGCCAGATCGTCCAAATGAACATTAGGGTTGTTGATGCGACTCAGCAGCTTGATCAGCACCAGTCTGGAGGCTTCG
>CAYYIL010000077.1:1113-1881 GCA_964471975.1 uncultured Piscirickettsiaceae bacterium
GCGTAGAAATACCCCTGGAAGTAGTCGACGCCAGCATCAAGGCAGGTCTGATGAATGACCTCCGTTTCGACCTTTTCGGCCAGCAGCGCCGCTTTGGTAAACTTGCGCACCGTCTTGGCCGCATGGCCAATTTTTTCTGGCGTCAGTTCGGGGATTTCCACCTTGATGATATCCGCCAGCTTGAGTAGCGGCATATGTTGGCGGTTGAGGACGAAGTCATCCAGCGCAAGGGTATAGCCCATGCGCTTGAGTTCCTTGATGCTATTGATGACATCCTGCGAGGGGGGGACGGTTTCAAGGATTTCGATGACGATGGTCTGCGGGCCGAAGGCGGGTGGCGTGAAATGTCCCACAAAAAAGGAGGCGGGGAAGTTGATAAAGGCTTTCTTGCCGCCGGTCAGCTGCTGCATGCCATTGCCCATGAGGATGGTGTCCAGTACCTGCGCGGTGGCTCGATCCGCGCTGACATCCTGCACGCTCAGATTCAGGTCCCGGAAGAGGAATTCATAGGCATAAACCTCCCCGTTGCGATTGTAGATGGGCTGCCGCCCGATCAGGGCAGGCTGGGCTTTGCCAGGTTTGGAAATTGATTCGGTCACTTGGTTTTTTAAGGCGTTGGTTTCGTTACCATTTTTCATTCAGAAATTTTATTCGCTCGCTTCGGTGGTCACTGTATCTTGCTTGAGTCGATAGACAAAAGCAAGTAGTTGCGCCACCGCTTCATAGAGTTCCCGGGGAATTTCTTGATCCAACTTAATTTGTGACAGC
>CAYYIL010000078.1:0-1867 GCA_964471975.1 uncultured Piscirickettsiaceae bacterium
GGTGGGTCGGCAGTTCGCGGCTGAGCTTGAGGGCAGCCATATTTTCATGGGTGGGCTCAAAGGGACGCTGCAGCTCCGGCTCGATGTGCAGGCGCCAGTTGAAATAGTAGGCATCGGAGCTGTTGCGGCGGTCCTGCCGCACGGTTTCCATGGCCAGGCGCATTTCCCGCGCCACCTCGATGGGGTTGTCGGGGATGTAGTTGAGGTGGGCACGGCCGTGCAGGCCCAGCGTGCTGTCGAGGAAATGAAATACCTCTTCGAACCACTTTTCCGCGCTGGCCGGGCCGGTGAGGATCACCGGCAGGGCAATATGGCGGTTGTCCGGATGCTGCAGAATGCTGATGAGGTAGAGGATCTCTTCCAGCGTGCCCACGCCACCCGGAAAGATGATGATGCCGTGGCCCAGACGCAGGAAGGCCTCCAGACGCTTTTCGATATCGGGCAGGATGCACAGCTCGGTGACCACGGGATTAGGTGGCTCGGCGGCGATAATGCCCGGCTCGGTCAGGCCGATAAAGCGCCCGTCGCTGATGCGCTGCTTGTGGTGGCCGACGCCGGCGCCCTTCATGGGGCCCTTCATCACACCGGGGCCGCAGCCGGTGCACACGTCCAGCCCGCGCAGCCCCAGTTCGTAGCCGGTGTATTTGCTGTATTCATATTCCTCGCGGCTGACGGAGTGCCCGCCCCAGCAGACGGTGATATTAGGGAGGCGGTTGGGGATGAGCATTCTTGCGTTGCGCAGAATGTGGAACACGGCGTTGGTGATACCCTCCGAGCTGGAGAGGTCAAAGCGCTTGCTCAGCAGAATGTCGTTGCGGGTATAGACCAGATCACGCAGCACGGCGAACAGGTGGTGCTTGATGCCGGTCATCAGCTCGCCATCCACCAGTGCGGTTTCCGGCGGGTTGGTGAGGATGATCTGCACGCCGCGGCCACGCACGGTGACTTCTATGTCAAAATCCCTGTGGGCGTTGAGCAGCTCGAGGGTTTCGTCGGTCTCGGCGCCGGTGGAGAGCACCGCCAGCGCGCACTGGCGTACCAGTTCGTGCAGCCCGTTGTCGCTGGTGGTGGAGAGCTGTTCGGCCTCCTGCAGGGAGAGGATCTGCAGGGTGCCTTCGGGGCGGATAATCAGTTTATTGGGGGAGTGGGTCATGGGTTTTACAGAGCGTCCTCAACGGCCTTATGAAGATGGGTTTCTGCTGAGCCTCATTATATTGGCGCTGCTGGCGCTGGTGTGGCTGTTTGCGCCCTTCTGGGAGGCGCTCTTTCTGGCGGCCATTTTGGCCACGGCCACCTATCGCGGCTATGAACGTCTGCGTGGCCGCATGGGACGTGCCGACAGCGCGGCACTGGCGATGACACTGCTGGTGCTGGTTGTGGTGGTCTTGCCGCTGGCCTATCTGCTGGTGAAAGTGAGCGTGCAGGCGGGCGCCTTTTACGGCCATGCGCAGCACTGGCTGGCGGGCGGTGCGCCACGGGCGTGGCTGAACAGCGTGATGCAGTGGCTGCCCCTCGAGGCGTCCACCCAGCAGATGCTGCTGGAGCAGTTGCGCGACAAGGCGGGCATGCTGTTGAGCTGGGTGCAGCACGCGGTGGTCGGCACCATCAAGGTGCTGCTGGGCAGCACGGCGCACTTTCTCACCTTTATTGCTCTGGCCATGTTTGCGCTGTTTTTTTTCTACCGGGACGGGCGGGCCATTGCCCGCCATGTGATGATCCTCTCGCCGCTGGAGAACCGCCTCGACCGGCTGATGATCGACCGTTTCACCTCGCTCTCCACCGTGCTGACGCTGTCGGTGGTGGGCGTGGCGCTGCTGCAGGGCCTGTCGTTTGCGCTGCTGGCGTGGCTGCTGGGACTGCCGGGGCT
>CAYYIL010000079.1:0-1867 GCA_964471975.1 uncultured Piscirickettsiaceae bacterium
GGTGGGTCGGCAGTTCGCGGCTGAGCTTGAGGGCAGCCATATTTTCATGGGTGGGTTCGAAGGGGCGCTGCAGCTCCGGCTCGATATGCAGGCGCCAGTTGAAATAGTAGGCATCGGAGCTGTTGCGCCGGTCCTGCCGCACCGTTTCCATGGCCAGACGCATTTCCCGTGCCACTTCGATGGGGTTGTCGGGGATGTAGTTGAGATGCGCGCGGCCGTGCAGGCCGAGGGTGGCGTCGAGGAAGCGGAACACTTCTTCGAACCAGCTTTCCGCGCTGGCCGGGCCGGTAAGGATGACCGGAAGGGCTACATGGCGGTTCTGCGGGTGCTGCAGGATGCTAATGAGGTAGAGGATTTCCTCCAGCGTGCCCACCCCGCCCGGAAAGATGATGATGCCGTGTCCCAGACGCAGGAAGGCTTCCAGGCGCTTTTCAATGTCAGGCAGGATGCACAGCTCGGTGACCACCGGATTGGGCGGCTCGGCGGCGATAATGCCCGGCTCGGTGAGGCCGATGAAGCGTCCGTCGCTGATGCGCTGCTTGTGGTGGCCCACGCCGGCGCCCTTCATGGGGCCCTTCATCACACCGGGGCCGCAGCCGGTGCACACGTCCAGCCCGCGCAGCCCCAGTTCGTAGCCGGTGTATTTGCTGTATTCATATTCCTCGCGGCTGACGGAGTGCCCGCCCCAGCAGACGGTGATATTAGGGAGGCGGTTGGGGATGAGCATTCTTGCGTTGCGCAGAATGTGGAACACGGCGTTGGTGATACCCTCCGAGCTGGAGAGGTCAAAGCGCTTGCTCAGCAGAATGTCGTTGCGGGTATAGACCAGATCGCGCAGCACGGCGAACAGATGCTGCTTGATGCCGGCCATCAGCTCGCCGTCCACCAGCGCTGTCTGCGGCGGGTTGGTGAGGATGATCTGCACGCCGCGACCACGGACGGTGACTTCTATGTCAAAATCCCTGTGGGCGTCAAGCAGCTCGAGGGTTTCGTCGGTCTCAGCGCCGGTGGAGAGCACGGCCAGCGCGCACTGACGTACCAGTTCGTGCAGGCCATTATCGCTGGTGGTGGAGAGCTGTTCGGCCTCCTGCAGGGAGAGAATCTGCAGGGTGCCTTCGGGGCGAATGATCAGTTTATCGATGGAGTGGGTCATGGGTTGTACGGAGCGTCCTCAACGGCCTTATGAAGATGGGTTTCTGCTGAGCCTCATTATATTGGCGCTGCTGGCGCTGGTGTGGCTGTTTGCGCCCTTTTGGGAAGCACTGTTTCTGGCGGCCATTCTGGCCACGGCCACCTACCGCGGCTATGAACAACTGCTCGCGCGGCTGCAGCGGGCGGATGCTGCTGCATTGGTGATGACGCTGCTGATGCTGTTTGCGGTGGTGCTGCCGCTGGCATATCTGCTGGTGAAAGTGAGCGTGCAGGCCGGTTCCTTCTATGGGCAGGCGCAGAGCTGGCTGGCAGGGGAGGAGCCGGGCACGCTGCTGTCGCAGATGATGCAGTGGCTGCCGCTGGATGAAGAAACCCAGCAGATGCTGCTGGCGCAGCTGCGTGATAAGGCGGGCATGCTGCTGGGATGGGTGCAGACGGCTGTGGTCGGCACCATCAAGGTGCTGCTGGGCAGTACGGCGCACTTCCTCACCTTTATTGCGCTGGCCATGTTTGCGCTGTTTTTCTTTTATCGGGATGGGCAGGCCATCGCCCGCCATATGATGATCCTCTCGCCGCTGGAAAACAGCCTCGACCGGCTGATGATCGATCGCTTTACCTCGCTTTCCACCGTGCTGACGCTGTCGGTGGTGGGGGTGGCGGTGCTGCAGGGCCTGTCGTTTGCGCTGCTGGCGTGGCTGCTGGGACTGCCGGGGCT
>CAYYIL010000080.1:0-1765 GCA_964471975.1 uncultured Piscirickettsiaceae bacterium
TACTGATCCCTTCTCCTCCAGCTCTTGCATTAACGGCTTCAAAGGCTGCCATGTAAGCTGTTCTGAGCGCCACGGCACAGGAGAGCGCTCGGTCCGGCGGAAGCAGGGCCATGACGTCATCTCCACCGGCATACACCAGATGACCATGATGCGCTTCAACGATCTCCGGAACCTGCTGAGTGAAAGCGGACAGTGCCTCGCTGATGTATGGGCGCTTGGCCGGATCACCCATCTGCTTGCCCAGACTGTCGCCGTCCATGCTCAGCAGCGCATAGAAGGGCTGCGGCTGAACGCCAGCCTTCCTCCACAGGCTCTGGACCAACTGTCGCATCTCGTTGAGGTCAGCACGTTTTGCCTTGATCCCGTACCCTTGGGGATTGTCATAGGTCTTTTCAAACCAGGCCTGCCCGTCGATATACAAAGCAGGATGAGGCGGTGCCTCATGCCAGCAATTACGCTCGCCTTCTCCACTGCCACCGGTCAGCTCTTTCCATTTTTCCCGGATTTCATCCAGCAGCATGGAAATGGCAGGATCGTTCGCATCAAGCGCCAGCAGAGCCGGTGTGGCCGCCAGCAACGGTGCAGAAGGCACCTGGCGGCGGAGAGATAGACCACGGAGGGTGTGCCCAGGTGTTACCTGAACCTCTACCTGATCGAAATGCTTGTAGAGGCGCCGCTTGATCAGTGCAATGGCGCTGAGCTGTTCATCCTCTGCCAGGTCATTGCCAAGCCTTTCACGCAGTGCATTCCAGAATGCGCGTCGCGCCTTCTGTGCCTTGCGGTCCATGGCTTCGATACCGGACAGCTCCTGCAAGCCTGCCATTTGCGAGCACTTGGCCCCCGGCTCCTCAAACAGCATGGGGGTACGCCAGTTTTTGCGCCAGTCCATGGCAAACGGCGCACCCTGGGGTGCCACGATCCAGTAAATTTCCCAGAACCTGTCCACCTGTCGGTCCCATACGGCTTTGGCCCGCTCCAGATCTTCCCCGCTCAGAACGGGCTTGATATCCTTGCGCCACACGGCAGCTGCCAGCGCCCTCCAGGCATTGCGAACGGCCTTCTCTACCGTCTGAGGGTCGAATGTTTCGTCCACGCTGATACTGAAACGGTTCGGCATGGAAGTCGGTGCTGCTTGTCCCTGCTCCAGCGCCTTGATCAGATCCGCTTCAAGTGGAGGGAAAAGGTCGTTTGCCTGCGGGGCGCATTTCTGCGCGGTATAGGCAGCAACGGATGTCAGCCACGAAAGCAGGACAGAACCGGCCTTAAAGTCGCGGGTACGCCGTGCCGAGGCGACGAACTCGTGCACCGGGCCAATAAAGAAATGAAACTGTTGCGTACTCATTTGGGCCATACCTTCTGTGTGTCCAGGGTGTCGTACAAAAAGGCCTTGATTACATTCCAGTCGGGCGCAAAGTCGTTGTAGCCTCGTCTTTCCAGTTTCCAATTTCTACCGTGTTTAACTTTTGCTTCTAATTGAAGCTTTGCATTTACAGGAAGAAAATCTGCCGGCAACAATGTCAGTATTACAGCGGCTCCATCTTCAAACTGGCCTGCATGTATAAACAGCGGCGAAGCACGACGAAGTGGCTTCTCTTCATCCTGATGGTATCCTTGGATGTCAACTTTCCTGCCTTCATTCATGAAAAAGTAGTTGTGCGGCAGCCCGAACACGGCCCGCTTGGGATAGTTGGGATCTATTGTTCCCGACTTGGCAAATCGGATAACCTGGGCCTTGTCTTCGCTGATGCCGCTTCGATACCCACTT
>CAYYIL010000081.1:0-1744 GCA_964471975.1 uncultured Piscirickettsiaceae bacterium
CTCCTCCAGCTCTTGCATTAACGGCTTCAAAGGCTGCCATGTAGGCTTTTCTGAGCGCCACGGCACAGGAGAGTGCTCGGTCCGGCGGGAGCAGGGCCATGACGTCATCTCCACCGGCATACACCAGATGACCATGATGTGCTTCAACGATCTCCGGAACCGGCTGGGTGAAAGCGGACAGTGCCTCGCTGATGTATGGGCGCTTGGCCGGATCACCCATCTGCTTGCCCAGACTGTCGCCGTCCATGCTCAGCAGCGCATAGAAGGGCTGCGGCTGAACGCCAGCCTTCCTCCACAGGCTCTGGACCAACTGTCGCATCTCGTTGAGGTCAGCACGTTTTGCCTTGATCCCGTACCCTTGGGGATTGTCATAGGTCTTTTCAAACCAGGCCTGCCCGTCGATATACAAAGCAGGATGAGGCGGTGCCTCATGCCAGCAATTACGCTCGCCTTCTCCACTGCCACCGGTCAGCTCTTTCCATTTTTCCCGGATTTCATCCAGCAGCGTGGAAATGGCAGGATCGTTCGCATCAAGCGCCAGCAGAGCCGGCGTGGCAGCCAGCAACGGAGCAGAAGGCACCTGGCGACTCACGGACAGGCCGCGGATGGTGTGCCCAGGTGTCACCTGAACCTCTACTTGATCGAAATGCTTGTACAGGCGCCGCTTGATCAGGGCAATGGCACTGAGCTGCTCATCCTCTGCCAGATCATTGCCGAGACTTTCACGCAGTGCACCCCAGAATGCACGCCGTGCCTTCTGTGCCTTGCGGTCCATGGCTTCGATGCCGGATAGCTCCTGAAGACCAGCCATTTGCGAACACTTGGCCCCCGGCTCCTCAAACAACATGGGGGTACGCCAGTTTTTGCGCCAGTCCATGGCAAACGGCGCACCCTGGGGCGCCACGATCCAGTAAATTTCCCAGAACCTGTCCACCTGTCGGTCCCATACGGCTTTGGCCCGCTCCAGATCTTCCCCGCTCAGAACGGGCTTGATATCCTTGCGCCACACGGCAGCTGCCAGCGCCCTCCAGGCATTGCGAACGGCCTTCTCTACCGTCTGAGGGTCGAATGTTTCGTCCACGCTGATACTGAAACGGTTCGGCATGGAAGTCGGTGCTGCTTGTCCCTGCTCCAGCGCCTTGATCAGATCCGCTTCAAGTGGAGGGAAAAGGTCGTTTGCCTGCGGGGCGCATTTCTGCGCGGTATAGGCAGCAACGGATGTCAGCCACGAAAGCAGGACAGAACCGGCCTGAAAGTCGCGGGTACGCCGTGCCGAGGCCACAAATTCGTGTACCGGACCAATAAAGAAATGAAACTGTTGCGTGCTCATTTGGGCCATACCTTCCGTGTGTCCAGGGTGTCGTACATAAAGGCCTTGATTACATTCCAGTCGGGCGCAAAGTCGTTGTAGCCCACTGTCCGGCCCGCCTTAAGCTGAAGCTGCCCGCCTTTCGGTAGAAAGGCGGCGGGAAGCAGGGTCAAAACGATATGCGCTTTATCTCCAAACTGTCCTGCATGAATGAATAAGGGGGACGCACGACGAAGTTGTTCATCTTTGCTATTGCCAAGCCTGCCCTTGCGAAGCCATCCCTGGATATCAACCTTGATGCCTTCATCCTTGAAAAAGTAGTTGTGCGGCAGCCCGAAAACGGCCCGTTTTGGATAGTTGGGATCTATTGTTCCCGACTCGGCAAATCGGATAACCTGGGCCTTGTCTTCGCTGATGCCGCTTCGATACCCACTT
>CAYYIL010000082.1:0-1732 GCA_964471975.1 uncultured Piscirickettsiaceae bacterium
CGGCTGCCTGCGCCAACCGCTTGAGCGGGCGCGTCAGACCCCGCACCCAGAGCAAGGCCACCAATAGCACAGCGACTGTGCCCACCACGCTGGGCCAGAGCTGTGCGGGATCAAATGCCGCCGGCTCCAGCGCGCCGTCCGGAGTGGGCAGCACACTGGCCAGATACAGCCACTGGTTGTCTCCGAGGCCGATCTGGACGACCATGATGGGTGATGTGCGCGGCTGCAGAAGCAGGCTGTGATGCCCCCAGCCAGGCGGCAAGTCCAGCAAGCGGGTTTCGTTGTTGAATACGCGAAGCTGGTCGGCATACGCAAACTCGACTTCGTAACGCAGCCGCGGTCCGAGTTCGCCGCGCAGCACTTCCTGTACCGTATCGACCACCCGCCGCTTGATATCCGAGTCGGGGATGGGGGTCACCTCGATGCGCTCGCTATTGAGGGTGACGAAAAAACGAGAGCCGCCCATCCGCCGCAACTGATCGAGGACGATATGCCGGTAATCGCGCGGCAGCTGGCCGAAAAAGCGTACCGTAGACGCTATGCTGTAAGCGAGTTGCCGCCCCAGACTGACGACGTTCTCCGCCTGGGACTGGCGCGTCTGCTGCTGCCAGAGCCAGGTGGTCACCCCCTGCGCCAGCACCAGTGTCAGCAACAACATGAGGATGAGCCGCGCCCGCAGGGTTCGCGGCCAGCGCGTCTCAGCCATGATCCGCCTGCACCGGCACAGCGATCACGTACCCCTTGCCGCGAATGGTCTTGATAATGGTGGGACAACGGGCATCGTCCCCGAGCCGCGACCTCAGTCGGCTCATGTGCACGTCAATAGCGCGATCCATGGGCAGGCACGGGCGCCCATTCAGGCGCATGGAAATATCATCCCGGCTGACTTCCTCCCCCGCCCGCTCCAGCAGCAGGTGCAGCAACCGGAAATCGGCACCGGTCAGCGTCTCCTCCTCACCGGAGGCTGCGATCAGGGTGCGCCGCGTCATGTCCAGCGTCCAGCCGGCAAAGCGATACGCCGTCACCGGCGAAAGGACAGGCGCGGATTCGTGACCCGGTGCCCGGCGCAAGATGGCCCGAATGCGGGCCAGCAGCTCGCGCGGGTTGAAAGGCTTGGCCATGTAGTCATCTGCACCCAGCTCCAGGCCGACAATACGGTCCGTTTCGTCCGCATTGGCCGTGAGCATCAACACCGGAATTTCGGAGCTGCGGCGAATCTGCTGGCACAGGGTAAAGCCGTCCGGGCCGGGCAGCATGATGTCCAGCACGATCAGATCGGGCGTCGATTCAGCCAGCAGCGCGTGCATGGCCTCACCGTCCTCCGCCAGCAACGCATCGTAACCGTTGCGGCTGAGGTAGTCCCCCAACAGCTCACGGATTTCCTGATCGTCATCCACTATCAGGATGGTCTTTCGGCTTTCACTCATGCAGGCAGGTTCTTGTTGTGTCGCGCCCTAGCCTACCCCAAGCTATAATCGCCGCTCAAGTAGCGGGAGGTGGCATGTTTGCGTTTCTGGACTTTTTCGGGCTCACGGTCTTTGCCATCTCGGGCGCACTCGTGGCTGGTCAGAAACGGTTCGATGTGTTTGGCGTGCTCGTTGTCGCCTTTGTTACCGCGTTAGGCGGCGGCACCCTGCGGGATCTCGTGCTCAATGCGCACCCCGTGGTCTGGCTGGGCAATACCCATTACCTCAATGCGGCACTGCTGGCTGGGCTGGGTACCTTTCTGTGG
>CAYYIL010000083.1:0-1697 GCA_964471975.1 uncultured Piscirickettsiaceae bacterium
AGAAGGGCAAGATCAGCTGCAATGCCTGGTCCGGCGAGTGCGACAAGGTCTGAACCGCCGCAACAGCAATCCTGTGACGCCCGGCTTGCCGGGCGTTTTTAATTTCTGAGTGCGCGCAGGGCATTTCTGTGCTGTAGAGCGATAAAGGAAAAGCGCATGGATGATGTGTTGACAAGGCTTCACGATCCCTATCTGGGCGACAGTTTCGCCCAGCTAGGTACCACGCTGGATGACGAGGGCAAGTCCCTGCGCTTGCGCCTGCCCTATGCCGGCAAGGGGGCGGCCTCACACCTTCAGGCAGCGATGGATGCGGCGTGGCCCGGTGACGCACCGCAGCTGGTGCTGGATGTGGACATTGCCACCGTGCCGCCGGCGGTCCCCAAGCCGCCCATTGAGGGGGTGAAGAACATTATTCTGGTCACCTCCGCCAAGGGCGGGGTGGGCAAGTCCACGGTGGCGGCCAATCTGGCGCTGGCGCTGGCGGCGGAGGGCGCACGCGTGGGCATGCTGGATGCCGACCTGTATGGCCCCAGTCAGGCGAAGATGTTTGGCGTGGAGGACCAGCGCCCCGAGGTCAACGGCGAGCACATGAGGCCGGTAATGGGCCACGGCGTGCAGGTGGCCAGCATCGCCAACCACCTCAATCGCGAGGATGCGCTGCTTATCTGGCGCGGGGCGCAATTGCACAGCGCGCTGCAGACGCTGCTGCGGCAAACGCAGTGGGACAATGTGGACTATCTGATTATCGATACGCCGCCGAGGACGGGCGATGTACATCTGACGCTGACACAGCAGATCCCCATTGCGGGCGCGGTGGTTGTTTCGACACCGCAGGAGATCGCCCTGCTGGATGCCAAGAAGGGTCTGAAGATGTTCAAGCAGCTGGGGGTGCCCGTGCTGGGCGTGATCGAGAACATGAACATGTTTATCTGCCCCAAGTGCGGCCACGAGGAGCACATCTTCGGCCACGATGGCGCGCAGCTGATGTCGCTGCAGTATCTGGTGAATTTTCTCGGCTCGCTGCCGCTGGATCGGCGCATTCAGGCGGAGACGGATGCCGGCAACCCCACCGTGGTGGCGGATCCGGAGAGCCGCATTGCCGAGCTGTTCCGCGACATGGCCCGCAAGGTGGGGGCGGCGGCGATTCTGGCCAGCCGTGAACGTGAAGCGGTGGTGCCGCAGAGCGAAGCGGATCTGCACGGCGGGCAGGTAAAAGAGATCAAGTGGAATCTGTAGAGGGGGTCCCCGACTTTTTGCGGACGGCATTTTGGGCCCCTGTGAAGCTGGGGCACGCTCTCCTGCAAAAGACGCGCTAGCTGCCATTTTCACAACGGTCGCAGCGTTTTCAACGCCTTTTCGGTATGATCGGCAACCGGGTGACTGTTAATCCCCTGCCTTGCCTTGGGCGTCCTGTTGTGGCGGCGCGCGTCCGCGAAGGGCGGACAGCCCTCCTTTATGCAACGTCACAAGCATTTATCCTTTTTTCTCTCTTTAGAATTTAAGGCACCTCCGCAAAACCCCACCAACCCCGAATGCGCTACACTATTATCAGCTTACAGCACAGGAAGACCGACATGAACCAGATCAGCTTTATTGATGCCGAATACAGCCTCAAAAAACGCAAGACCCGCCGGGAAAAGTTGTCCGTGAACAACCTGTTTTTCACCCCACCTGGCCCCGAGGCCGGATTTTCCCTT
>CAYYIL010000084.1:0-1658 GCA_964471975.1 uncultured Piscirickettsiaceae bacterium
ACACTCTTGACATGGTCGTAATCCTCTAAAAATTTCTCATCGCGCGCCGCACAGACGGGGCAATCCGGGCACGCCAAAAACGGAAAAAGGAATTATGCACAGAAACAAGGCCTTATGCAAGGCGGTAAGGAATTTTATTCGCTCTGCTTGGTGACGCTGCGGCCGGTCAGGTGATACAGCGCCATTTCCACGGCCAGCGCAATGCCCATGAGCGTGAGCATCTGTCCGGCCAGTGCCGGGTGATCTTTCTGGCTATAGTCGATAGTCAGGGCCGCCACCACAAACATGCCCAGCGCCGCCAGCCCCACCACAATGCGGCTGGCGCCGGTGCGGTCGGTATGGAACACATGCCCCAGATGCACGATGCCCTGAATGATCAGCACGCTCAGTGCCGCCAGCAGGGTAATGCCGGACAGATCGAAAAACAGGATCAGCGGCAGGCTCAGCGCAAAGGTGACCCATAGGGCTTCCTGCGACTCAAAGCGGTGAAAGCGATAGACGTCCGGCAGTGCACCTTCCCTGATCAGGGTGTAGTTGATTTCCGTGGCGGCATAGAGGGTGGCGTTGATGGCCGAGGCGGTGGAAATCAGCGCGGCCACCGCCATGATCTTGAAGCCGGTTTCACCCAGAAACGGCTTGGCGGCTTCCGCCAGTGCATAATCCTGTGCGCGAATCACTTCATCCAGCGACAGGTTGCCGAGCACGGCGATGCTGACCGCAACATACAGCACCATCACCAGCCCGATGGCCAGAAACATGGCCTTGAGCATATTGCGCTCGGGGGACTGCATGTCTTCGACGGTATTGCAGATGAGACTGAAGCCCTGATAGGCAAAAAAGGTCAGCCCGATGGCCAGAAAAATGCCCATCAGCGGTTGTGCCTCGCTAAGGGCCAGTCTTTGTGGGACCACATTCACCAGCGCCAGCGCAGTAAAGGCGATCAGAATGGTCAGTTTAAGCATGACAATCAGGCTTTCCGATCTGGAAACCCAGTAGGCACCCAGCGCATTAATGAGAGTAAAGGCCAGCACCACGCCCACGGCCAGCGCATTAATGGTCAGTGGGTCCTGATCCCAGCCGAACAGCTCGCTGCCATAGCTGCCAAAGCCCTTGGCCACCGCAGCGATCCCGATCACCTGCGCCAGATAGAAGAGCACGCCGGTGGCGCCGGAAAATGGCCCAACGCCATACAGTTGCACCAGATACTCCACCAGGCCGCCGCGGCTGGGCCAGCGCAGCGCCAGTTTCGCCAGCGAATAACCCGCCAGCAGAGAGAGGAGGCCGCCGAGCACGAAGCTCATCCATACCAGATTGCCGGCAATGGCACCGGCCTGGCCGATGACGATAAAAATCCCGGCGCCGACCATGGCGCCGATGCCCAGCAGGGCTGCGCTCCATGCGCTGAAGGCCTTGTTTTGCGTGGTATCCATAAGGGGGGGTCCCAACTTTTTTCTCGCCGGTTTTTCAGCGTTTTTTCAGCGTGAAAGCGCCTTTTTGGAGCTGTTGGGCGGGGGTTTGGGTCGGCGTTTGCCTTTATTTTTCAGGTCGCGGTGGCGGATTTTGCGCTTTTTCGCCTTGGCAGCCGGTTTGGTTTTTTTCTTTTCCTTCTTTTTCTGCTTGAGGCGGCGCTTGTGCTCGCGCAGGCGCTCCTCGAAGCT
>CAYYIL010000085.1:0-1527 GCA_964471975.1 uncultured Piscirickettsiaceae bacterium
AGTCGTCACACGCCATGTATGCGGCCACGCCACCTCTAAACAAGCGGATTCGGGCAGGGATACCTCGGCGGTAATCCCCGCAGTGTCGTAGGTGAGGGCGTTCAGCGTGCCGTCATGCCGGTCCAGAAGGTGTCGTAGCTGGTGTTCGTCTGCAAATGGCAGGGTGATGTATACCGACTGCATGGCCATCTGTTCCATCAATTCTGCATTCTCGAGAACAGCCTGGGCCGCCTGCCCATAGGCCCGCGTCAGTCCGCCTGCACCGAGCTTGATGCCGCCGAACCAGCGCACCACCACAATGAGCGCATCGCCCACGTTCTTGTGCTGCAGCACGTTCAGAATGGGGCGGCCGGCGGTGCCGGCCGGTTCACCGTCGTCGTCCATGCCGGCCGAAGCGCTCCCTTGCGGGTTGCCGAGCAGATAGGCCCAGCAGTGATGGCGTGCATCGGGATAACGGGCCTTGAGCGCATTTACCTCTTGCAGGGCGTGCTCACGGCCGGTGATCGGGAAGGCAAACGCACGGAAGCGGCTTTTCCTGATTTCGATTTCCGCCTCGGCGGGTGCGGCAAGGGTCAGACAGGTCATGGGCGCATTATAATCATGCCATGATCGTCCACTGTCCACCCCATCAACTGCCTGTGCGTGTTCATCCCCGGCGGCGTCGTTTGGCGCTGGTGCTGACACCCGACGGTGTGGAGGTGCGCGTGCCGCCGCAGGCATCCCGGCGTGAGATCGAGGCGTTTGTGCGCCAGCACCAGCACTGGATAACGCAGGCGGTGGCCCAGCAGGTCCCTCGTCAGACCTTTCTGTGGGGGGCGCCTCAGCCCCTGACTCAGGCAGTCGCCCGTGCGGCGCTGCAGCCATTCGTGGAGGAGCGCCTGCCAAGATGGGCTGAGCGCATGCAGTGCAGGCCGCGGCGGCTGGCCTTCTCCGACATGAAAAGCCGCTGGGGTAGCTGCTCCAGCCGTGGGCGTGTGGCCTTTGCGCTCAATCTTGCGCAGCTGCCCCAATCCCTGGTGGACTATGTGATCGTGCACGAGCTGGCCCATCTGCACGAAATGAACCACTCACCTCGCTTTTGGGCCCATGTGGCGGCCCAGCTGCCCGATTATCAGACGCGGCGGGCTGAATTGCGCCATTGGGGCCGGCGTATCGCACCCCTGGCGCCCTGAGCGACGGGCGAAAAATCGCCACTTGCAAAAACTCGGGGACCCCCTCTGCAGGCACCGGTTGGCGGCAGTGCTTTCCTGAAACCATCCATTGCTGGCGTACGGGCCGTTCGGCCATGCGCAGGAGGCCTGCATTATTTCAACTTGAGAACAAAAAACCGCGCCGAAGCGCGGTTCGTGCACTTGGCTGCTCTGCGGCAAAGCCCTTACAGCTTGCACGCGCCGCCGGCGCAGCCGTCGTCTTCCTGCGCATCCGAGACGCCGTCGCGGGTGTTGTGGTAGTAGAGCGTCTTCACGCCCAGCTTGTAGGCGTAGAGGATGTCCTTCAGGATCGCCTTGATGGGCACCTTCTCGTCCG